>OMWI01000061.1 GCA_900314715.1 uncultured Prevotellaceae bacterium
ATACCAACGTCGATTGAAGACTTTCAAAGCGTATGGCTGAATATGAAATGTCTGCAAATGTTCTTCGCCCTGTTCTCCCTCATATCGCTGATAGTCAATACGTAACTCCATATTCTTCTGCATGGCTTCGATGATGTCATCAAGGAAAGATGTTCCCAATGGAATTTCTTCCAATAAGATTCTATCCTTCATGCTATTGAATGTCGCAAAATCCCGAGGGATGCTGTACTTGTGTAGCAGCCACTTAGCTACCTTCTGTTCGTCCAGCACTTCAGGGTTCTTGACATAATATACATTACCATGTGAACGGTCGCATACTATCTCCACACCGAACATCTCCTTGATTCCCTTTCTCTGCTCATGGAAAGTGCGTAACGGTATAGGTCCATTGCTAAGTGGACTATCCTCCCACAGCATATTAATCTCGTCAATCGTCAGAGGAGAACTGTTCAACAACGTGTCGAGAAGCCAAATGTATCTGTAATATGTTTTGCTAATCATTTTTATTTTATTTGCCATGCGCACATTACATGTTTGCAAAGTTACAAAAAATTTTCTGTTTTCGACACATAAACATTGATACGATTGAAAAATCGACTGAGCCTTTTTCTTGGGTAACGAGGATTGAATGATTTTATCCTTTGTTATAATCATATTTTAGAAATGAATTGCAACCTCCAATCTTAAAACTGAAATAAAATCCCCTCAATGGGATTCAGCCTTCACTGGCAATGATAGACAATGAATCGACCGAGGACAGCGATTTTACTCCACGTTTGCAAGAGTCAGTATAGCCTTTCTAAGCGAGGTGGTGAAGGATGTGAAGGATAGAATAGTAACTTTTGTATAAAGAAAAAACATTTAGGTCGGGGGTAAATAATTTCCTATAAGGAAAGTTACTATTTCTTCCTTCACTTCCTTCACCGTTGAAACATAGTACTTATTGTGTTGCTGTTATGCAAGGGACATCATCAAACATATAGCCTACCCATAGGCAGACTTTCTCTATCCATCTATCTTTCCAGCCATTTACTTTGGCCCTGTCGATTATTCGTAGGGGATAAAAACTTAGTTAATAATCAAAGCTTGCATGGAAGATGCCATAGGCATCAGATGATAGTAGCCAGCTATGCAGCCATGCCCATAGGTATGGCAAAATGGCTGGGTAAGATATGGATATATAAAAAATGCAAGCCTTTAGGTTTGCGACATGCTTCATCATGTCCCTTGCATAACAGCAAGGAATTATATGGGTGTCTTCATTACCAGCCATTTCGAAACACCTAAAGGCGTTTCTGCATAGCTGGCTACTATTATCCAATGCCTACGGCATTACTCCTTTCTCGAATATTGTTGTGATTAATAATTAACAAATCGCAAAATGGCACAAAAAAAGGTCGCCCGCTGGCGACCACTTGTTAACCTTAAATCTAATACTATGAAAAACACATTGCAAATTTAAGCAATATATCCTTTCCCTCAAAACTTTTATAGGAAAAAGTGCGTACAATTAACTCGTTTTAACAAAACAAACGCATCATATACATTTTTTTGCAAAATTAATCACGCACTAAATGCCATTACATTTCTTTCGCCAATACTGCTTCCAATTCTTCTGCTGACAATCTCAAGCGGAACTCTCCCTTAACTGCCACGCTGATTCTTCCTGTTTCTTCAGACACTACGATAGCTATTGCATCACTGTCTTGTGAAATGCCCATAGCTGCTCGATGCCTTAGTCCTAACTCCTTTGGAATATTCAAATCGTGCGAAACAGGTAAGATACATGCGGCTGCCAATATTCTCTTTTTCGAGATAACCATTGCGCCATCATGTAAAGGAGAATTTTTGAAAAAGATATTCTCTATCAATCGTTGGTTGATATTGGCATCAATACGGTCGCCCGTATCAATAATATCGTCCAAAGGTGTGCCACGCTCGATAACTATCAGCGCTCCCACTTTCGCCTTCGACATATTCATACAAGCCATGACGATGGGCATGATGGTTTCCTTATCCTCCGCTTCTTCGTCCTTGGAATGCGAAGAAGAGAAGTATTTATAGATAGACTTAAACCGTTCGTGCGCACCTAATGTATAGAGGAACTTACGGATTTCCTCTTGGAAAAGCACGATTAATGCTATCACACCCACGCTTACCAACTTATCCATGATGGAACCCAACAGGCGCATTTCAAGAATCTGGCTCACAAACAACCAAATCACCACAAACACCATGATACCGAAGAAGACGTTGAGCGAACGACTCTCCTTCATCAACCGATAGATATTGTAGAGCATCAATGCCACCAAGAAGACATCAATTACATCCTTTATTCCAAAATCAAATGGCAACATATTCTATATTGATTATAATAGTGATACGATTTTGATGGTTTCCACAGCCTCTCGCACGTCATGCACTCGAAGTATACTTGCTCCCTTTTGCAAAGCCACCGTATGCAAGACGGTTGTCCCATTGAGAGCCGTGGAGGGAGTTCCATCCAACAACTTATAAATCATGCTTTTCCGAGAGACGCCTACAAGCAAAGGCAAATCCAATACCAGCAGTTTATCCAACTCTTTCATCAATTGGTAATTTTGCTCCAATGTCTTGCCGAAGCCAAAACCTGGGTCTATGATAACATCACATACACCCAATTCATGCAATTGTTGTATTTCTTCCGCAAAAGCAAGCAACATTTCGCGCAACGTCGACCTTACCGACATTAATATATAAGGTACGCGTAAGGAGGCTATCGTTTGGAACATATTATAATGTTCCTTCAACGGCGTATTCACGATACCAGTCAATCCACCTTCAGAAACATCGTTGATCATGTCCGCCCCCCACTCTTCCACGCATTGGCGAGCCACAAGTGGACGATATGTATCTACGCTGACGATAGCATCAGGCAACTCACGTCTAACAATTCCAAGGGCAAAACGCAAGCGATTCAGTTCTTCTTCCTCGCTCACCTCATTGGCTCCAGGACGAGTTGAGAATGCGCCAACGTCAATCATCGTACCGCCTTCGTCAACGATTTGAAGTGCGCGTTCGGCAATGTCACGTTCGGTTTGCTTCCGACTTCCCTCATAAAAGGAATCGGGAGTGGCATTGAGGATTCCCATTACTTGTGGCTTATCCAACGCTACCAATCGTCCTCTAACATTGATGGTATGATTCATTTCATTGGCAAACTTACACATTTTTTTTTAATTATTCCTCTATTCGATAAAAAAAGTAACAATTGACATTGAAGCATTGATGAAAATGTGTATCTTTGTACATGAAAAATCAATCCGTGAAAGATATGAAGAAATTATTATTTACCCTATCATTTATAGTATATATGATGTCTATGAATGCCGCAACGAAAGTTCAAGTACAAAGAATCGACCCTACCGATTGGTATGTGGGAATGAAAGACGCGTCTCTACAACTCATGGTTTATGGCCCTGGGATTCGTGAGGCATCGGTATCTACCGATTACCCTGGCGTAAGAATCGATAGTTTGGTGCAGTTGGAATCTCCTAATTATCTTTTGGTTTACTTGGATTTAAAAGGTGCGAAAGCTGGCAACATGCCTCTCACGTTTCAAGTTGGTAAAAAGAAAGTGAAAGTTTTATATACGTTGAAAGAGCGAGAGATGAGTGGCGAAAAGCGCATCGGTTTTTCGAATGCAGACGTATTGTATATGCTCATGCCTGACAGGTTCGCACAATCAGAAGGTCACGTGAAGGCAATGAAGGGATTCAACACGTATCAAGAAGACCGTACGAAACCATCTTTGCGACATGGAGGCGACTTGGAAGGCGTGCGCCAACATCTTGACTATTTCAATGAATTGGGTGTTACGGCATTGTGGTTTACGCCCGTATTGGAAAACAACTCACCCGATACCGACAATGGTTTCTCCACTTATCATGGTTATGCTACCACCGACTATTACCGCGTAGATCCACGATTCGGAACCAATGTAGAATACAAACGACTCATTGATGAGGCTCATGCAAAGGGATTGAAAGTGGTGATGGACATGATTTTCAACCATTGCGGCTTTGAGCACCCTTGGGTAAAAGACATGCCTGAAAAGAGTTGGTTTAACTTGCCTGAATGGTTAGAGGACTCAAAGGGAACAAGCAATCCCACGAATACACGATTCCAACAGACTTCATACAAGTTAACGCCCGTGCTCGACCCATACGCTTCGAAAGTAGACTTGAAGGAAACGGTGAATGGATGGTTCGTTCCTACCATGCCCGACCTAAACCAAAAGAACCCACACGTGATGAAATACCTCATCCAAAATAGCATTTGGTGGATTGAAACCGTTGGCATTGATGGTATTCGCATGGACACTTATCCATACGCAGACCGATTGGGAATGGCACAATGGATGAAGACACTCGACACAGAATATCCCAACTTCAACACGGTGGGTGAGACATGGGTAACAGAACCTGCCTATACTGCCACGTGGCAAAAAGACTCCAAGTTGTCTCCTATCAACTCATACCTAAAGACGGTGATGGATTTCTCATTCTTCGAAAAACTGAGTCAAGCCAAGAACGAAGAGACGGATGATTGGTGGAACGGACTCAATCGTATATATAATTCTTTGGTATACGACTATCTTTACGTAAATCCATCAAGCGTCATGGCTTTCATCGAGAACCACGACACCGACCGTTTCTTGGGTAAAGGCAAAGATACGCTTGCATTGAAACAAGCATTGGCTTTGTTATTAACCATCAACCGTATCCCACAATTATATTATGGTACGGAAATACTGATGAACGGAACGAAGGAGATTACCGACGGTCATGTTAGGGAAGACTTCCCTGGTGGTTTTCCTGGCGATACGCATAATGGCTTTACCAAGGAAGGACGTTCTAAAACCGAAAACATGATGTTTGATTGGCTCAGCAAATTATTGCATTGGCGACAAGGCAACGACGTAATTATCAAGGGAAAACAAACGCAATTCATTCCATGGAAAGGCGTTTATGTGATTGCAAGACAATACAACGGAAAGACTGCCCTGACTATCCTCAATGGCAGGAAGACACCTGGTACATTGGAAGTTGCACGTTATCAAGAGGTATTGAACGGGGCTAAGACTGCAAGAGATATTATTACTGGACATCAAGTAGACATCAGCAAAGACGTAAAACTTCGTCCGCGTCAAACGCTGATTATCGAGTATTAAAAAAGACAATATTTTCAATCGAGAAAAAGGAAACTTTACAATTATAGGGAATTCCCTAACTTTATTTAGGGAAATCGCCATTAGTATTTTGTATTTTTACCTTATCTTTGCAACATGAATTAAAAAACTCTCGACATGAAAAAGGTTTTTATTATGGCTGTAAGTGCAGCTCTCTTAGTTAACAGCTGCGGGACCTATACAGGTTCAGGTGCCTATGCAGGTGCCACGTTAGGTTCTATTTTAGGTTCTGCCGTCGGTGGAATCAGCAACGGTCCACGTGGTTCACATATAGGTACGATTGTTGGCATGGCTGGTGGAGCCGTTATCGGCGGAAGCATCGGTGCTGCCAAGGATAGAGAAGACAGGGAAGAAGTGCGCGAACATTATCGTGGAGTGATGCAACGAAAGGCCCAGGAGTCGAAGAACGAACAAGTAAACTATGAGCGTCAAGGTGCAATTGATAGTGGATTTGACGCAAACAATGGTGGCGATGATCGTCTTTACGACTTCGAAAGCAGCGACTACACAGGCAGCTACACGGCAAAGGAACCCAATACCGTAATGCCTATGTCATCAAGTGTTGAAGATTTAGCTCATGGCTTGCAATATGTTCCTACCATCGAGATTCGCAATGCTCGCATCGTAGACGAAAACCAAAACGGTTCTATCAACCGCAATGAAATCAGCAAGGTAATCTTCGAGATTTACAATCACGGCAAGGAACCTCTCTATGATGTTCAACCGACGGTTGTTGAGACGACTGGCAACAAGCACATCTTCATCTCGCCCAACATGCATGTGGAACGTATAGACCCAGGAAAGGGCATTCGCTACACAGCCATGATTAAGGCTGACAATCGTCTGAAAGATGGTGAGGTTTGCATTTGCGTATCGGTATTGCAAGGAACGAAATCCATCTCAAAGGTTAGCGAATTCAACATTCCTACAAGGAAATAACATATACGCTCGATAAACATATCGTTTATGAATCGTAAAGATATGGTTTGCGCCTGCTAAACCATATCTTTACGATTTATAAGTATGAAGTATGAATTAGGAATTACGAAGGATTTCGCCTTTCGGCGAATATGAACGTTAGAAGGAAGAAGTACTTCTTACAATAAAACTTCAAAACTTTAATACTTTATTACATAAAACCTGTGACTTTGTCACACTACTTCATCCGTCGTAATTCATACATCCTACTTCACGACAAAGTGTTTTATTCTCTCCAAAGCTTCCATAAACTTGCTTTCCGTCTTTTTCTTGACCAAATGTTTATGGTCATTTTCTGGTACTAAAGCCTTACTGGGTTCAATCTGACTTTCCTCCATTTCGCTTTTCCATTCCTCAAACAACGGAGGACTTGTAACGGCAATCTCCAAATCGGGCAAAAGACTCTCCTCTTCATCCTTAAAGGGAACAGGATGCTTTGAGCCTACCTTCTTTACTTCAACCATTGCCACTCCTTGAGCAATGATTCCCAATTCCTTAGCAGCTCCCCACGATAAGTCGATGATTCTCCCTCTCACAAAAGGTCCTCTGTCATTTACCCTAACTACTACGGATTTACCGTTTTTAGGATTTGACACTTGCAACAAAGTACCGAAAGGAAAGGTACGATGAGCACACGTCATGCTATCATGATGAAGCCTTTCACCATTGGCAGTTCTTGCCCCAGTAGCCCTTTTTGCATAAAAAGTGGCTTTACCACTCTGCGATTGAGCACACAGAGCGGTAAAGCCAACAAACATGATAATTATTACAATTACTTCTCTTCGATAATTCACTATTTTGAGTTATTGGTTTATACGATTCCTTGTGCCATCATGGCATTTGCCACCTTCATGAATCCTGCGATATTGGCACCTTTCACGTAGTCGATGTAGCCATCTGACTCCGTTCCGTATTTCACGCATTGCTCATGAATGGAGTGCATGATGTAGTGCAACTTGTCGTCTACCTCTTGGTTGCTCCACGTCAGGCGCATAGAGTTCTGAGTCATTTCCAATCCCGACGTAGCCACACCACCTGCATTGACAGCCTTACCAGGAGCGAAGAGAGCTTTGGCAGCTACGAACTTCTCGGCAGCTTCTGCCGTACATCCCATGTTACTTACCTCTGCAATACAGATAGGATTGTTAGCCAAAATCATGTCGGCATCAACACCATTCAACTCATTCTGCGTAGCGCAAGGCAAATAAATATCAGCCTTTTGTCCCCAAGGTTTCTTTCCCTCATAGAACGTTGCGCCTTCGAACTCCTCTTCGTATGGTTGACAAACGTCATTGCCACTGGCACGTAATTCAAGCATATAGGCAATCTTCTCTTCGTCTAAGCCAGCAGGATCATAGATGTAACCATCAGGTCCACTAATCGTAATCACCTTCGCTCCAAGTTCCGTTGCTTTCTTAGCTGCTCCCCAGGCCACGTTTCCGAATCCACTCAAGGCAATCGTCTTGCCTTTGATATCAATGTTGCGAGTGGCCAGCATGTGGTTGACAAAGTAGATAGCGCCATATCCCGTTGCTTCCGGACGGATGCGAGAACCTCCATATTCAAGTCCTTTACCCGTAAGAACACCTTGGAACTGATGCGTGAGCTTCTTGTACATTCCAAAGAGATAACCAATTTCCCTTCCACCAACGCCGATGTCACCGGCAGGCACATCCTCATCTGGTCCGATGTGACGATACAACTCCGTCATGAATGCTTGGCAGAAACGCATCACCTCTGCATCGCTCCTTCCGCGAATGGAGAAATCCGAACCACCTTTACCGCCGCCCATAGGCAACGTGGTAAGTGCATTCTTGAACGTTTGTTCGAATCCAAGGAATTTCAATATCGAAAGGTTGACTGATGAGTGGAATCTTATACCACCTTTATATGGACCAATCGCACTATTGAATTGCACCCTGTATCCCAAGTTCACATGAACTTCACCTTTGTCATCTGTCCAAGGCACACGGAACGTGATGATTCTCTCTGGTTCTACAATGCGCTCAATAAGCTTTGCTTTCTCGAATTCCGGGTGTTGGTTATACACGTCCTTGATTGAAAGAAGAACTTCTCTGACTGCCTGAAGGTACTCTGTTTCACCTGGGTGCTTACGCTGCAGGTCTTGCATGATTTTCTCGACTTCCATAATAGTAATGTTAAATTAGGTTTTTGAGTTTACAAATAGTCAATATTGCACCACAAAATTAGCCTTTTACTACGTAACTACCAAATAAAAATCGAACAATTTTACATTTCACTCAAACATTTTGTCAAGTTCGCGCTTATTCCTTCACCCTTCGAAGATGCCTTTTATGTCACAAAGTAATGCAAAAAAATTGACTTTTGCAACAGATAAGAGCATAAAATGTTCAAAAATTCGTAAATACTTCATGTTTTATGCATTTTTTGATTAATTTTGCAAACGTTTTTTATGTTCTTTCTTTAAGAAAGATGTACGCTATACTTTTTAATAAGGAGACAATATGACGAAGTTCATCCATCAAAGATTTTTCAAGCAATTCGTACAATTCACACTGACATTTGTCTGGGTTGCCCTGTTTTCCAGTTGTATAGACAACCATTACGACATAGACAAAATAGACTCGACAATTGGCATTGGCGGCGATGATTTTTCCCTTCTCGGAGACAACTCCACCAATGAAATTCCATTGGAAGACATTTTCGACATAGAGAACAGTCGTTTCGTACATGTAGCAGAGGATGGAAAATACACGCTGACAGGTACTAATTCGGCACCTTTCATCATGTCAACCTCCATTGACCCCATCACCATTTCCTCATCCATCTCACGTGAAAAGGAAATTGTCATCAACTTGAAAGACTTCTCCGAAAAAGAAAACAATGCACGTCCTCGTAAGGTTCGCAAGGAAGTGACCATCGAACGCACGATTGCCTCCTTGGAATATGAGACCGACAATGTTCCCGAGATGATAAATGAACTCAGTTATCTCGATACGGAAGCGACCATGCACATGCGAATTGAATTCAATGAAAACGTTGTACAGGTATTGAAGAAATTGGCTGAGGTGAAAATCACCATGCCTACGTTCATAGACGTGGGAAGTGTCGTATTCGAAGGACAACCATTCAGCGTAGATGCGAACAATTGCATCACGCTCACCGACATCGTACCTCCAGCCAAAGGATATGCAGAACTTGACATCACCCTCAAGGGAATGGACGTTAAGAAGAAAGACGCGAACAATTACATCATCTTCGAAAAAGGAAAACGCCTTTACGCCAAGGGAGAGGTAGTAATTTCGGGAACGGTGAAATTGGAAGACGTAAACGTATTCTATCTTAAGGAACCCTATATCTTCTCTGCACTCTGCAAAGCCAATCTCAGTGATACGAAGATTACGGGATGTATCGGTAAATTCGACATCAATTACGATAGGGATATGTTGGGAAAATTGATTATCAATCGTTATCCCTACTTCCTTGATGACCCAGACGTAAGGCTTAACCTATATGACCCACACGTAAATCTGAATTTCACGAACGACTTACCCATCGACGGATTGGTAACAGGAAAACTCGTTGCTACAGACAGATTCGGCAATCACTTTGCTTCGATGGACGTTCCGCCATTCAAGATGAAAGGCCAAGGAAGTGGTGTCATCAGCTTACGCAGGATACCTGCTGAATCTAATGAAGACACGGTTGTGGTAGCCATTCCTACCATCTCTGACATTATCCACATCTTACCTTGTAAAGTGGAAATGTGGGACGTAAAGATTTCCAATGCAAGTACGGGGTGGACAAAGTTGAAGTTTGGACATGAATATTCGTCAACATCCCATTACGAACTCAACAACTATCTCGCATTGGCCGAAGGTGCACAACTCGTTCACAACGACACCTTGAAACAGATGCATGATTGGGTAAAAGACTTGCGATTCAAGGAAATACACGAAAACGGGAAAAGCAGGATTGACGGATACGTTCAGATGGATGCTGACGTAGAAAACAAGGTGCCTGCATACATCACGGTAAAAGCCAACGGACTTGACTTAAACGGTGATAGTATCAGTACCGAACGCCTGAAGTTTACGGTTGATAAGGTTGTACCGCCCTCTCTCGATGGTGTTACTCCCACAGAGTGCCACTTGACTATGGTCGGAATGGCAACAGACAATGATGTATTCAAGATACTTGACCAGATAAAATTCCACATGATTGGTTCTGCCTGCGATGAAAACGGACAGAATCCCGTCGTTGGCATTCCCATCAATGCCTATAAGCAAACGGTACGGTTAAAGAACATCAAAATCAAGAAACACGGTAAGATTATCGGAGACTATAACTAATCTAATCAACTGCAAATGAACATGAAAAGACAATATATCATTCTCGCCATACTCACAACCCTGTGTCTCCATGTTTCGGCACAAGGTTTTCATACTGGTTATTTCACCGACGGCTATCTCTTTCGTCATGAAATGAACCCAACTTTCGAAAACGAGAAATCCTATTTTTCCATTCCCGCCATTGGCAACGTAAATGCCAAGACAATGGGTAACTTTGGTTATGAGAATGTCGTTCGCGATAACCCACTCTATCCCACTCTGAGCACCAAGGAACTGACTACTTTCATGAACCCTTATCTCGATAATCAATTGAAAGGGTTCAGCAAGGGAAACAATAAAATTAACGCACAAGCTCACGTCTCTATCCTTTCTGCTGGTTTCAAGAAATTCGGTGGATACAACACCATCGAATTGAACGTGCGCGGAATGGCATACGGTAAGATTCCTTACGAACTTTTTGAACTGGCAACCAATACCAGTAACAAGAATTATCAAATTGGAGATGTTGCTTTCATGGCTCAGAGTTTTGCCGAATTAGCCATTGGTCACTCTCGTCAAATCAACGAACGTTTGAGATTGGGCGCAAAAGCAAAGATATTGGTTGGTGTAGCACAAGCATCCATTGAAATGAACGACGTAACTGTCGACTTGATGACACAGGATAAATGGACCATTCATGGCGATGCTCAGGCACACGTTTCCATGAAAGGTTTCAAATATAAAAGCGAAAGCAAGGAATACGAATCTCGTCCAGGTTCTTACAAACGCGTGAATGATGTAGACATCGACGGTAGCGGTATCGGTGGTATTGGCTTTGGCGTTGACTTAGGTGGAAGCTACAAGATTTCAGACGACTTGCAAGTAAGTGCATCGTTGCTGGATTTGGGATTTATCAGTTGGAGCAACGACATGTATGCAACCAATATTGAAAAGGATTTCGTTTTCGACGGTTTCCATGATGTTGACTTTATCAAGGCGAAAGACAATCATGCCACCCATCAAGTAGACAAGTACTCCGACCAAGTGAGCGACTTCTACAATCTCAAGGATATGGGAGACAAGGGAAGTAGGTTGACAACACTCGGAGCAACGATTAACTTAGCTTGTCAATACATCTTGCCATCCTATCGCCAATTGAAGTTTGGCGCATTAAGTTCCACTCGTTTGCAAGGTAAGCATACTTGGACGGAAATGCGATTGAGTGGCAACATTGAGCCATTGAAATGGTTGAGTGGTGGAGCCAGCATTGCCGTGAATAGCTATACAACAAGTTTGGGATGGATTGTAAACATCCACCCCAAAAGCTTCAATTTCTTTGTCGGAATGGATCATCTCATGGGTAAGTTCAGCAAAGAGATGATTCCATTGAGTTCCAACGCCAGCGTATCTGTTGGTTTCAACGTTACTTGGTAATCTTATCCAAGGCCTGACGAATATCATCCAAGATGTCGTCAACGTCTTCTATACCTACGGATAAGCGGATTAAGTCGGGGGCAACACCAGCCTCACGCAGTTGTTCGTCGCTCAACTGACGATGGGTGTGACTGGCTGGATGCAACACGCATGTCTTGGCATCTGCCACATGAGTAACGATGCTAATCATTTCCAATGAATCCATGAATTGAATGGCTGTCTCGCGGTCGCCTTTCAAGCCAAACGCCATCACGCCACATGAACCGTCAGGCAAATACTTTTGAGCACGCTCATAATTCGGGTCATCTTTCAATCCACTGAAATGAACCCAAGCCACACGTTCGTCTTGATGCAAGAATTCAGCTACCTTCTGTGCATTCTTGCAATGTTGAGCCATTCTCAAATGTAAACTCTCCAAACCTAAATTGAGCAAGAAAGAATTCTGTGGTGAAGGAATGGAACCTAAGTCGCGCATCAATTGAGCCACCAACTTTGTCATATATCCCATCTTTCCGAATGCTTTCGTATAGGTCAATCCATGATAACTCTCGTCTGGAGTACACAATCCTGGGTATTTATCTGCATAAGCATCCCAATCAAAGTTGCCACTATCCACAACTACTCCGCCCACTTGCGTTGCATGGCCATCCATATATTTCGTGGTGGAATGTGTTACGATGTCTGCTCCCCACTCAAATGGTCTGCAATTGATAGGTGTGGCAAACGTATTGTCTACGATTAAGGGAACGCCTTTGCGATGTGCGATACGGGCAAACTTCTCTATGTCAAGCACGTTGCATCCAGGATTAGAGATTGTTTCGCCAAACAATGCCTTTGTATTATCTTTGAATGCGGCCTCTATTTCCTCTTCCGATGCATCGGGCGATACAAACGTACAGTCGATACCCAATTTCTTCATAGTCACACCGAAGAGATTAAACGTTCCGCCATATATCTCGCTCGAAGAAACGATATGGTCGCCTGCCTCACATATATTAAATACGGCATAGAAATTAGCGGCTTGGCCAGACGAAGTGAGCATGGCTCCCACTCCACCTTCCAATGCAGCAATCTTCTTTGCCACAGCGTCATTAGTGGGGTTTTGCAATCGCGTATAGAAATAGCCCTCTTTCTTTAAGTCGAAGAGCATGGCCATTTCTTCAGAGTTGTCATATTTAAATGTTGTACTTTGAATGATAGGAAGTTGACGAGACTCACCATTCTTGGGTTCCCATCCACCATGAACACACAACGTAGATTTCTTGAGATTCTTTTTCATTTTGATAGTCATTGATATTATTTTGTTGCAAAAGTAATAAAAAAAGTGGTAGGATAAAAACATAACACCCTCATTTTTTCTTTTAATGAGTGGCAAACATCATGTTTAGCCATCGTAAACACCATATTTAGCACAAGTAAATACCATGTTTTCAAATTGCAAACACCATATAAAATGATAGTCTATCGTTTCACATTTGCTCAACTACTATGCAAAAAGAATTATTACATAAAAACACAAGATTATTTTGCATATCATTTAACTTTTAACTATCTTTGCATCAGCCTTTTACAACATAAAGGTATATATTATTGTTTATGATAAGTAATTAAACCTATTAAAAATATATCTGTATGAATAAAATGAAGTTCATGACACTTGGATTGTGTCTCACAATTGTTGGTGCTGTCTTGGGTTCTATCATTGGTAAGTCGGCTGTTGGTGCTGCTATCGGCGCGGCTATAGGTTATATTGCAGGTGCTCTTATCAGCAACTACATGGATAAGAATTAGGTGATAATTCAATTATTCAGGTATCGAATGCTTAACTTCCATGGAAATTAAATGGAAGTTTAGGGATGGTTAACTGAGTTTTACAACTCAATGCTCTACGCTCATAAAGCATTGCTCCACGAGTGTTATGCTTTGCGGATGATTCTGACAAGACTGTAACGTTCACCAATGATAGAAAATAAAATATTAACAGAAGATATATGTAAAACATAGTGAATTTATCTCAGAAAAATAGTATATTTGCACCATAAAAAAAACTAACATGGAGAATAATATCCCGCAACAATGGACAAATTTCTTGCTGAAAGACGTGACATTTGTCAACTTGATGATGCGCAGAATCTATAACGTGCTTATCGTTGCTAACCCTTACGACGCATTCATGTTGGAAGACGACGGACGCGTGGAGGAGAAAATCTATAATGAGTACATGGAACTGGGATTGCGCTATCCGCCCACGTTCACGCAGGTAAGTACGACGGAAGAAGCCGAGAGCGTACTCGAAACCACCAATATCGACTTGGTGATTTGTATGCCTGGTAATGCCGACAACGATGCTTTCACCGTGGCGCGCGCCATCAAGGACAAGTTTCCCGACATCCATTGCGTGGTGCTTACGCCTTTCTCGCATGGTATTACCAAGCGCATGGAAAACGAAGACCTGTCGATTTTCGATTACGTATTCTGTTGGTTGGGCAACACCAACCTCATCCTCTCTATCATCAAGTTGATAGAAGACCGCATGAACTTGGAGCACGACATCGAGGAGGCTGGCGTTCAGATGATTCTGTTGGTGGAAGACTCCATTCGTTTCTATTCTTCCATCTTGCCCAATCTCTATAGCTTTCTCTTGGTTCAAAGTCAACATTTCTCTACGGAAGCGCTCAACCGTCACTCCGCCACCCTTCGTATGCGCGGAAGACCCAAGGTGGTACTCGCTCGTAGTTATGAGGAAGCATGGGCATTGTATTCCAAATACTCCAACAATACGTTAGGTGTCATCTGCGATGCTCGTTTTCCCATACAATCATCCATCACGCCTTCGCGTTCAGGTCAAGGACTCTCAGGTATTGAGAAAGACCCTGATGCGGGAATGAAACTCCTACGTGCCATTCGTGCCAACGACGAATACGTACCGCTCATCATGGAGAGCGCTGAGGCAGAGAACAGGGCGGAAGCCGAAGCGGAGGGTTTCCGATTTGTCGATAAGAACTCGAAGAAGATGAATATCGACTTGCGCCATTTGATGGAAGAACACATGGGATTCGGCGACTTTATCTTCCGCGACCCAAAGACACGCGAGGAAGTGGCACGAGTGAGAAATCTCAAGGAATTGCAAGACAACATCTTCAAGATTCCCAACGATTCCATGCTCTATCACATCTCGCGCAATCACATGAGTCGTTGGCTCACCGCTCGCGCCTTGTTCCCCATTTCCCGTTTCTTGAAAGACATCACTTGGCATAGGTTGCAAGATGTCGATGCACACCGAAAGATTATCTATGATGCCATCGTGCAATATCGACACATGAAAAACATTGGTGTGGTTGCCGTGTTCGACCGTGGTAAGTTCGACCGTTTCTCTCACTTTGCGCGTATTGGCGAAGGTTCGTTGGGAGGAAAAGGAAGAGGATTGGCCTTCCTCGATAATGTGGTTAAGCGACATCCGCAATTCAACCAGTATCCCAATATGACCGTTCAGATTCCCAAGACGGTGGTATTGTGTACGGACCTCTTCGACCAATTCATGGAACAAAACAATCTCTATCAGATTGCGTTGAGCGATGCAAGCGATGAGGAAATACTCAGTCATTTTCTCAGGGCACAACTTCCCGACGTGTTGATAGCCGACTTCTTCACGTTCTTTGAAGCCACTCGTTCGCCTATCGCCATTCGTTCGTCATCATTATTGGAGGATGCTCATTACCAACCATTTGCTGGCATCTATTCCACCTATATGATACCTTACGTAGAAGACAAATACGCCATGTTGCAAATGTTGGCTTGCGCCATCAAGGGCGTTTACGCATCGGTATACTACAAAGATTCCAAGACCTATATGGCAGCTACTTCCAATGTCATCGACCAAGAGAAGATGGCTGTGATATTACAAGAGGTGGTAGGCAAAACCTACGGCGACCGATATTATCCCAATTTCAGTGGCGTATTACGTTCATTGAATTACTATCCCATTGGCGATGAAACGGCTGAAGACGGTATTGCTTCCTTGGCATTGGGATTGGGTAAATATATCGTAGACGGTGGACAGACCTTGCGCGTGTCGCCCTATCATCCCACACAGGTGTTGCAAACCAGTGAGATGGACATTGCCTTGAAGGAAACGCAAACGAAATTCTATGCGCTCGACCTTACCCATGTGAGCAATGACTTCAAGGTGGATGATGGCTTTAACATCCTCAAGCTTAAAGTGAAGGAAGCCGACAAGGATAAGTCGCTCAATTACATTGCCTCAACATTCGACCCCTACGACCAAGTGATTCGCGATGGTATCTACGAAGGCGGCAGAAAGGTCATCACGTTCAGTGGCGTTCTCCAACAAGCCGTCTTGCCATTGCCAGAGATTCTTCAAATGGCGATGAAATATGGTACTGAAGCCATGCGACGACCCGTGGAGATTGAGTTTGCATGTAATGTCAACGATGACAAGACGGGCAACTTCTATCTATTGCAAATCCGCCCCATCGTCGATTCGAAGCAAATGTTGGAAGAAGACTTGTCTGCCATTCCCGACGAACAATGCATCATGCGTTCCAACATGTCGCTTGGTCATGGCATCAGCGAAGACGTGGTAGACGTGGTATATGTGAAGACCGACGACAACTTCACCGCCATGAACAACCCAGCCATTGCCGATGATATTGAACGCATCAACCGCAAGTTTCTTGCAGAGGGCAAAAACTATATCTTGGCAGGACCAGGCAGATGGGGTTCCAGCGATTATTGGTTGGGTATTCCCGTGAAATGGCCAAACATCAGTGCAGCCCGTATCATCGTGGAAGTGGCATTGAAGAACTATCGCGTAGACCCAAGTCAAGGTACGCATTTCTTCCAAAACCTCACCTCGTTTGGCGTTGGATATTTCACCATCGATTCCAATACCAACCAAGGATTCTTCCGTCAAGACCTACTTGATGAAATGCCTACCGTTGAGGAAACGAAATATGTGCGCCACGTACGTTTCCCCCATCCCCTGAAGATTATGATGGACGGAAAAAAACAATTGGGAGTAGTGATTTACAAACCTCAAAATTGATTTATGTCAAGAAGAGTGGTCTTTTAAAAGAGTTATTTTCATACAAATAACATGCAAAAAGACAAAAATCACTAACTTTGCATCAGTTTTTCATGGTATTAGATTTAAGGTTAAACAAAAAGGTTGGGCTCGGCGGAGCCCTTTTTTTATGCCCCTACACATTAGAAAGAACGCGTCTAATAATCTTAAGGCTCTTCTCATTTTTATTCTCTTTGACCATTTTCATGAAATCTTCGTGAGAAATGTTCCTATCGTTAAAAGCCTCAAGCAGTTCTGTATTCTCTTCCTCTTTGTCAAAATCAACGGTTTTACATGCTTTATGTAACTCTTTTCTCATCATTATGTATGTGATGATATATTCTGGGCAGAGTGAAATTAGCTGCTTACAAATAGGTATTACAGAATTGCCAATGTGCTCATTGACCCTTGCTTCAAACAACAAAAGTTTCTTGTCAATAGCCTTTTTCTCTTCACTTTCCTGTGAAATGCTGATAATCTGATACACCACCTCGTAAGCTTCATCATATCTTTTAAGTTCGTAAAGTGCACGTCCTTTGATAAACATGGCTTCCAAGCATTGCTTTCTGCTAAGCACCATATCAACATAACCTATTGCTTCCTCATAGCGATTGCCATATAGACAAATAACGGCATTTAGGAAATTGCACGTCATGCTACAATCCTTCAACAACTTTGTCTTCTTTGTCTTTCCCAATAAGCATCTGTCATCCAGCATGATGTCGAACATTCTCTTTGCGATAAGAGCTGCATTGCGATAATCACACTTCATAGCCTTTGAAACCACCAACGACAAACAAGCCTTTGCTGCACTATCGTAGTCCTTATTTGAAAGGTGCTTGTAGATAAGTCGACCCGTAGCAAGTTCGTCGTTTATCATGTCCACATCATTATATGAATTTGCAAATGCGCGAACCTCTGGATTCTGCATGATGTGATGTGGTCGAATAGGGTTGCTAAGTGTCAGACCGTTAAGAGAGCGCAGACGACTAATCGCTACGTAAGTTTGTCCTGCCTGAAATGTACCACGCGACAAGTCAAAATGCATTTTGTCGAATGTCATACCCTGCGATTTATGGATAGTAATTGCCCAAGCTAATTTCAAAGGAAATTGTGTGAATGTGCCAATAATCTCCGACTCCATCTTATGAGTATTGCTATTGTATTTGCTATGTAAATTCTCCCAAGTAACCTTGCCCACACTGATTTCCATACCATTCTCCAGCGTTACATAGATATGTTCTTCGTCAAGCTTCGATACCATACCTATCGTTCCATTCACATAACCAGCCAAAGGATTGTTACGGCAGAAGATAACTTGGGCACCTACCTTCAATTTGAGAAACTCAGGTACTGGAGCGTCGTTCTTCTTAAAGTCATCGTGAATTTCTGCCTGATAGCAAAACTCTTCTTTTTCGATGGCATTCAATTTCTCCTCGTTAATCTTCTCTGCCATATAGTTAAAGGAAGTCAGCGTCACAGAATAATCCTCATTATTAGTATTCTCTGCAACATGAATATTAAGTAAGGTTAGATCCTCATTCGACACTTCGCCATTACGCATCTTATTCAAGATTTCAAGGAATTCCTCATCACTCTGGCGATATACCTTTTGGAATTCAATCTTTGGCAGATTCATCCTCTTCAAAACAAATGCCTTGTAGAAGAAAGGAAGTCCTGTACCATAAAGGTCATGCAGCATCTCTGCATCGGCACTACCTTCCTTTACTACAGGAGGAAGTTGGAACAAATCACCAACGAAGATAACCTGTTTTCCACCGAAAGGCATATTCGTATTGAACACCATGCGCAAACATCTATCCATACCGTCCACCATATCGCTTCTAACCATTGATGCCTCATCAACGATGATTGTATCCGTATTTTTTAGAATCATTTTACTCTCACCTGGTAGTGATATCTTTGTATGAGGTCCCAAAGCCTGCATGGGGAATCTAAAGAACGAATGTATTGTTTGTCCACCTACAGCAATAGCAGCAATACCAGTTGGAGCCAACACCAAGAAATTCTTATCAATCTCCTGCCGAATACGCTTGATAAATGTGGTCTTACCAGTACCAGCCTTACCTGTGATAAAGAGACAAGTGTTAGTGTTTGCCACTAAGTCGAACGCTTTCTGCTGTTCAACGTTTTGGGTGTCGAGTTGATTCTGCAAAGTATTCATATCGTTTTCTTTTTTTGTTTCTACCTTTTATGACCAAAATGAAGAAAAGGTTAACAATAAAAACAAAAAAGAACGGATTTTACCGTTCTTTTTTATTAACTGAAAGCTGGACGTTCAGAGTATTGACCTATTAGCTTATTGAATCTTTCCTTGTTATATCCCATTTCATTTGCTATATTATACAAGAATTCGTATGCCTCAGTTTTTCCCGACATCTTTGTGAGGTCATAACAAATAAGAAGTACAAATTCCCTTGAGTTTCTGTCTTTGATGGTCAGAATCGTGTCTATCAGTTTATCTGCATCTTGATATTTAGGAAGAGCATCGGTTAAAACCTCTTTGTAATTATCAATGCCAAAGAAAATTGCAGACTGATAGGAAACCATGTATACTGCATCATTTGTATTGACATCATCATTATATCCAGCGAAAAATGCTATCAAGCAAAGAGCAGCTTCCTTTTGCTCAAAAGACACAGACGTACATTGTTCTACGCTATTTTGCACAGTATTGTCCACATTTTGCAGAGGTATCTCTGGTTGTCTTTGCACTATTGTTCCTGTTGTTGACTTTTCCTCTTTGATTTCTCCTTTCTCGTTTTTCAAGTAGATTAATACAGACCCCATCCCAATCCAAAACAAAGGACCAAACACACTATTGCCTTTCGATACAGCACCCAAGAATGCCAATGCACCAATCACAATAAATATCCACCCTGCCGTTTTCATAACTTTTCCTCCTCATTATTTGTTTCAAGTTTCTTAGAACAAGCTACGGCGATAATGCCTACAAGCAAATTCACCAATGCGAGGACAAAAGCCAATCCAAAACCAATCTTGCGAGTTCTACCCCAACAACCTACTGCGTATGCCAATGATACTGCAATAACTAAGAAAAATAAAGTCTCCATAATTAAATTTTAAAATTGTTATTAATGTTTGTTTCTACCCTTTATGATAAAAAACAGTAAAAGGTTAACAACAAAGAGTCATAATTATATAAAATATAGTAAACAAAGCTATAGTTTACATCGTCTAAACCTATGGTTTATGCATCCTAAATAACATGTTTTGACTTTTCCTGATTTCACTAGACACTTTTTCTCTTCATTAGCTGAAACAGTAGACAGTTGCTTCGTTGTCGTACTGAATCGATAGACACAAG
>OMWI01000097.1 GCA_900314715.1 uncultured Prevotellaceae bacterium
CGTAATCGTATCTGATGTGTCAAGTTCGAACATGAATGGTTATTCTCCTTGCCAACAAAGGTTGCCAAAGAGCATCGGAGGATGGACAATTGCAAAATTGCAGCAATATGCCCTGTTTGCCGAATTCGTTATTTCGCTATTACTGATCGTCGCTTTCTTTGCCAACAACCATTATATGATCGGAGCCATAGCTGTTATCTGGGGAATGGTAACCATAGTAAATGTTGCGCTCAATTGGATCAACAATAAAATTGTGGGATTGGTCTCAAATACGATTATCGGGAAGAACGCATCATTTATTAACCACCTGTCTTTTGGCGATATTGAGTCTTTGCTAATGAATCGTGCAAAGTCTGTCATCATGATGAGTTCCTCAGTCTTTTTGAAAAGAATCCGCAGAATGGCTTATGCAACTCTGTATAGTGACAAAGACTGGCTGAATCGCTTGGTAACCAATACTATTTATGAACTCAGGGCTGGGGAGAAATGGGCCTCAAGATTCAAGAATGGCACCTTACCAGATTACCTCAAGCCATCAATAGCCATACAAGAAAATAGTTATAAAGCAGCAAATATGGGAACTACGCTTTGGTTTACGGAAAGAGACAAAGAGAGGGGCGTCCCAGAAGCAATTCTTGCAGCATCCCAGAAGCAATTCTTGCTGCAGGTCAGTACACAATTTGTTATAATCTATTGGATTACATTGATAAGATACAAAAGAAAAAAGACAATTTGAATGAAAACCATCAATTGATTATTGCATGTAAAAAACAGCTGCAAGATTCGTGGAAGAAATTTCAGGAAGACCCATTATGGATGGTTTCTAAGTATAAAAAGTAAATATGAGGAGAGTTATGTTTTTGTGTCTATTGCTAATCTTACTATCAACTGTCTGGGCTTGCAGGAAGACGGATGAAGATCGGCTTGTGGAATACCTGAAGCAAGCATATCCTCCAGAATATGCAGAGCATGTAAAATTGGGGGTACTTGATAGTGTATATGATCCTTACGATTCTTTATGCACACTGCTGAATATAATTGATAGTGTAAAAGATATGCCTATTATGGATGACATACTTCACGATAACCGTAAGAAGGCCAATGCCCTAGGCAGAAATGCGACCATATATGAATCTGGCGGTTATACAAAGAATATTGTCGTCATCTATGATGCAAATGGCAATATTAAGCATACCTCCATCCAATCCGAGAAGAAAGGAGAACAAATTATGTTCAGATTCTTCCAAAGATACCATAGAGACCCATTTTGGGAAGAACCTCCGAGATAACTAAACAATTAAAATAGAAATTATGGACTTTATTACTTTAATGCCTATTGAGGCTTATTCGATGCCCTCATCTACTTTTGTTCCAGATGACAGTCATGTCATGGTAATTAACATTGCCCGCGACATGGAATGGGATGATTTTGGCGGAGGTTGGAGTGACCGACGCACAAAGACTCTACAAGCCAGGACTAACGCGTATAAACAGTGGCTAATAAATTTTTGCAAGCCTACGGCTACTCCAACTGAAACGGGAATTACCTTTATGGAGAATGGCGTTTGTCACACTGCAGCAAATAGAATACTTATTGTTTCTGACGGTGACACAAACGTAAGACTGGCACCTGGAGATGAATACGCCATCCTGTTCTTTGGGAAATATGGATTAGGTATTTCCGATTTCAAGAAAAAACTAAAAGACTCTTTCAATAAAACTGCAAAGAGCTATTTTATGCCCAATTGTATCTTAGATGATGTTCTAAAGAGAATTGATAATAGTTGGGAAGAAGAATGGTCTGCTTGGAGACTTGTTGCCGAAAAAGAATGTAACCTTGATGTCCGAAGGATCCTTAATAAAAATGTGTCTGGAGGATTTTCTAATGCGGAGCGTCACATGAAGGATTTTATCGCAAAGAGAGAGAACGTATATGCTCAATATAAAGGCAATCCTTCTATGGTTCAGAAAAAAATAGGGGAATTGATATACTCGTCTTCAGAAGCATATTTGAATCAGTTGACTCCTGGGTTTATAACGGAAGCTGAAAAAACAATACTTAGTTAATTTTTTATTATATATCTCATTTTGAACTACATAGCGTATATTGGACTGAGCACTTGCCCCTTTGGTGGACATGTCTCGGACCA
>OMWI01000004.1 GCA_900314715.1 uncultured Prevotellaceae bacterium
TCCTTTTTGTTAGACACCTCAAAGTTACTCATTTTCCGCGACATACGGAAACTTCTGTGCCTTATTTTGTTAGACAGTTTTACTCATACTTATAACTTCAGAAACTTAAGTTAAAGGAAATATGATGGGGATTCTCCATACGAAAATAGGGAAAAATCCTTGGATGTATGGGAAATAATGAGTAGATTTGCGGTGTATAATTTTAATTATGTTTAGCATGAGCACATTCTTGATTATCTTGTTCGTATTATTGTTGGTTGCTACCATTGCAGCCATTCTCACACCAGACGAAAAATACAAGAAGAGGAATAAACGTCATTGGTGGCAGGATGAAAGTAATAGGGTGGAAAAACATAATGGAAAATACTATTTTTCAAGAGACTGTTACGGTCCGCCCATGGAAGGACCGATGCCAGGTGCTAAGCCCGTGAATATGGATTCTGATGATTATTTTTTTGATGATTAGGAGGCAAATTGAGTATTTTTACTTTGACAATACAGATGCTATCTTTGATGCATAATCAAAGGTAGCATTTTTATGGCAAATGGATCAAAGTCAGACCTAATGACCGATTTTGGTTAAATATAAAAGCGTTTCAGACGGATGAGATATTCCATGTTGTCCTTGTCGAGTTCCGTTTCCTGCTGATAATTGCCATTACCGTCGTCATAGTAAGTATAGTTGGGAATCCAGTTTAGTTCCGCCTCCATTACGTCGTTATTGATGTAGCGGATATTGAGATTGTAGTTGCCGTAGGCATCAAAGCTACTTTTGAGCACACGCATATAAATCTTTGAACCGACGACGTGATACTCGCCGCTATGCTTAACGCTGTTGCGGCCCACGACGGCACTGTAGTGCATGTCGTTTGATGTGTAAGTGCCCTTGTCGTCAAACGAGAGATCGTAAATCATCAGATGGCTGCTGTTGCTGGCGGATATCCACTCCTTTTCGTTGCTGTATCTGTCAGGTTCCGTAAAGATTTCCGTCATCTTCCAGTGGGTGTTCTGTATCATCGAGCGCAACTCTTGCGATTCTTTGGAGTTCTCTTCGTTGTTGCACGAGGTCAGTACTATTGTGCCGCAGAAGGATAGGATGGCGGCAAGCATCATCAGGTGTTTTTTCATACAACTTTTAATCATCATTGAGCTTCAATAACCTTTAAGCTTTAAAAGGTTGATGCAAAGATAGTTAAAAGTTGAATTATATGCAAAAAAATCTGTAATGTATTTGTTTTCTATCATAGTGCATTCAAGGCATTAGGAGTATATCTAAACAGAAAAATGGCTTTGGGGATTCTTAGATGCCCCAAAGCCATAAAGTATAATCGTTTTTTTATCTACCGTGAATTCAATTGGCAAACATAACGGATATACTGGACGCAGAAGCGAGGGCTTCTTCGTTATTCATAACTTTCTTTTCTGCCGTTGTACACGTAATAGGTCTTGTGTACCTCCAGCTTTTGGTCCAAGGTTTGCCATGTTTCAATGAGGCGCTGTATGCGCTCCTCCAATTTGTCGCCTGGAATAGTGAGGCCGCTGAAGATTGCAGACTTCTCACCATCGCCAATGAGCGATTTGCCGTTGGTACCGATGATTTCGTAGGCGAACGCAGAACCGAAGCCCAGTTTATACGATTTCGAGGCGTCGGGGGTGAAACCTGCCTTTCTCGTAATCTTCACGCTCATGGTGAATACCAAGCCAGCATCGTTCACGTTTGCGTCATTATCGGCCATGGAAAATTTGGTCTTCGTGAGTTTCTTGGTTTCTTTTCCTATTTGGGGACCTGAGGTTGTTACTTCCACGTCGAACACATCGAGCATGTCTTCACCCATGCTTACAGCGTACCAAGCAGTGGCTTTCTTGGCCGTTATCTGCTCCATTTGAGGTTCTAGGTTGTTGTTGTCATCGTCTTTGCTACAAGAGGTGAACACTGTTGTCATTGCGCTGCAGAAAAGGATGGCAGCAAACATCCAATAAAAATTCTTTTTCATTTTACTTTTGTTTAATTTTAAATGTTAATAATAGAGTTATAAATAGTAACGTTTACTTGCACTTAATCTCCTTGAACTGCCAGGTGGTGGAAGGCTCGATGAGATCGAACTCCTTGGCTTCTTCGGGCAGGGCTGGGAAGATAAGGGCGAAGCGGAGCTTCTGGTAAGGCCAGGGGATGAAGGTCTTGGCGGGTGCCATCGTGACGTTCTGCACACTGACTAACCCCAGTTTACCGCCCTTGTTTCCCTTGATGTAAGTGGCTCCCTTGATATAGACGGCAACGTTTGCAGAGTAAGCTTCCATCTCCATCTCGACGCGAGTTTCGCTGTTGGAGCATGCCACACGCAGAATCTTCACGCCACTGGCATTCTTCTTGTTCACGAATACGGGATTCTCGCGCATGTAGCGGTAGGCGGAGTAGTCGGAAAGCGTTACCTCTGCATTATGGAGGATGCTGGGGCCATCGTCTTCACGCCCAGCCTTGACATAAAGGCTGGTTATCTTATTTGATATGTTGCGCTGGTCAGAATAACTGTATTTGCAGTTCAGCTTGGCGGCCTCTTCGTATTTCTCAAGAGCTTCTTCCCAGTTTTGCTTTTCCTCGAAAGCCTTCGCTTCTGTCATGGCGTCCTGAAAACTCTGCTCGAATTCCACCTTCTGCCTTGCCAGAATCTCCATCTCTTTTTTTCGCTCTGCCGACTCGATGACAGCTTTGCCTAAGTTAAGCACACCGTCGATGGTGCTCCGTGTGTCCCATTTGTTCCATTCCTGTGCATTAGAAGGGAGTGCAATCAGCAACCCTAATACTGCTAATAAAAAAACCTTTTTCATTTCTTTTCGTATTTAAATGTTAAAAATTATCCTTGTTATAAATTATCTATTTCTTACACGAGCAGGTTCAGAGGCTCCTTCGTCAGTCACCTCGGTTGCAGTGGTGCTGCCATCGCCTCCTATACCGCCCCATTCCTCGACGATGGAGTCCCACTCCTTGATCATTTGCTTGTGGGTATCTGTGGGATGGACGAGTGTCAGGCCGCGCAGATTAAAGCGGGACATGTCGAGAATCAGTTTGTCACTGGCAATGTGGACATTTTCACCTAATGGCACTTTTACTTCGCTGACGACGATGCTGATATTTCCGTTACTATCGACGGTGTAGTCGGTCATGCTGCCGAGGGCATTTACCAACTTGCCGTCCTTAAAGAAATACTGCGTAAAGAGGCCATGTCCGTCTTCTTGGAACGTAACCAGCAGGGCATACGCATCGTATGGTATCCCATCTAACACACCATTGGTATTCACTTGGGTGAACCATTCTCCAAGGACTGCCTTGGCGGGAGTGGGGCTGGTATTATCATCGTCAGAGCAACTGGTCAGCGCCAATAATGCTGCCAACATGCATATCAATATATGTTTTGTCTTCATAATTGTCTGTCTTTTTTTGATTATCTAAGCTTTACTTGAGCTCGTTCCCGTTCGTAAATGCGAACTTGCTCTCACTTAATCACGACTTTTTTACCATTCTTGATGACGATTCCTTTAGCATTGCTATTGATGATGTGGCCGTTGAGGTCATAAACGCGCTCGGTGCCGTTGGAGTCGATGGTGCGGATGCGGTCGATGTCTGTGGTGCTGTCATCCAGTTGCATGCTGATGGAGCGAGCACCAGGAGTTCGGTTCTGCAATAGGTAGCAGCGATATGCGGGGACATGGGCACTGCGATACTCATCGGTTTCGGTAAGTACAGCATGCCATTTGCCGTCGCTCTGTAGCACATAGGCACCCAGTTCGTTGGCTTCCTTATTTCTGATCACCTTGAACGTACCGCGCAATGTGTAGTCGGTAACGCTCTGTTGATCAGACCATATTTTATTGTCAGCCTGGAGCTCCGTCTGCTTATCAGTATTGAGATTGATGTCGCCTGTAGAGCGCACCAGATAAGGCTGTCCTGCTTCCATGGTGGTCTTGTCGGTCTCAGTGAATACCAGTTCATTCGACCGGAGGCTCTTCAAGCGGTAGACGACAGCTCCTTCAGGAATGTCGAGCGGATATGGCAGGCAGACCGTGTAAGGCACTTCGCTTCTGCTCAGCATACGGGTGTTCTCCACCTTCTTGGCTGATATTCCGTAAGGCATGACGTAGTCCACGCCATCGTAGAGGCGAATGGTATTGGCACTGAAGTTTGTCATGTTGTTTCCTACTGCCACGTTCACTTCATCGGTCTCTCCGTACTCAGTAGGCACATAGACCAATGTGCGCTCTGTGAGTCCGATGCGCTGCAGTCCTCCGTTCTTCAGGCTATTGACCAGTTCTGGCGAATTGCTCTCTTGTAAATCCACGTAGCGCAGTGTCTTTGCCTTGCTGAAGGACTCATCGCCAATTTCGGTGAGCGTCATCGGCATGGCAATGCGCTCCAGCTGAGTGAGTGGCTGCATGTCTTCGGTACGAAGGGCATTGATGAGCGTGTAGCGCAGAGGTGTCAGGTCGGTGACGACGGTGTTCCCCTTGAACCATCCGTCAACGCTTGTGATTCGCCTCATGTCGTCGATAGTGGCAGCAGCATGTGATGCGAAAGTGAGGAAGTTGTCGTCGTCAGAGAACAAGCCCGTGGAGATGTTGTTGGTACGTTGCCATGACGAGCCTACGTAGGCATCATCGCGGATGTACTCCTTATATAGTGACGGAAGCACATAGAAGGCATCGAAAGTAGGGTTATAGTTGTTGCACAGATTCCGCCACAAGAAGTTATCCATATCCATCTTTGGTTTTTTCTTTGCCAACAGATACATGCGGGTGAGAGAGGCATCATCATCGAAGGCGCTCCAGTTGATGGTCTCAATGTCGTCGCCAATGACAACTGTTTCCAATGCCTCACACTCCATGAGTGAGCGGGTGTCGATTTTCTTCAGTGTCTTAGGCAGGATTAATGTCTTGAGGTTGTATGCGCGTCGCAGGGCAAACGGTGGCAGTACGTCGTTCTCCTTCACCTTGTCGTCGGTGGCGAACCAACGGTCTTCGGCAATGATGGCATTACTCTTCACCACTTGGGCGTCGTAGAGGTCGAGTTCATACAGCGGAGCTGAGATGTTACGAGCATCTTTCCAACCCGAATAGCCTGCCAAGAAGCGGAGGACGGCGAAGTCCTCGCCCGAGATAGGACCATTGATTTTCAGTCTTTGGATATGGCTCATGTTGCCGTAAACGCCTCTCACGTACTTGGTCTCTCCGTCGCTGTAGAGCTTGCGTTCAACGGTCAGTCCGAGTTTATCAGCCACCTGTCCATAGTTCGTAGTGGTGATTTCGATGACGTCCTCTGAGTAATGGCTAATGTCGCCCACGATGTGGTCAGCATATTCAGCCCACTTAGTGCGATAGAGCTTTGCCAGCTTGCGCGGTACGAATATCTTGAACGAAGCGGGTAAGTCGCGGAAGGCACCGCTCTCCAAAGTTGGGATGCTGTCGGTGTAGATGTAGATGCTGTCGAGACTGACACACTGGCGGAAGGCATCGTAGCCGATGCTCTTCAGCGAATCGGGTAGGGAAACGCGCTGCAGGCTGGTGCAGTTTGCCAATGCCGAGCCCAGGTCGGTGATGTTTTGGAAGTTTCTCAACTCATCGAAGGTCCTCACGCTGCTTCCCTCGAGAATGCCGTTGATATTCTTCAACTGACTGTACTCGCTTGGGAAGAAATGCCCCTTGCGGGCGAAGGCATAGAGTGCTTCGTCGTCCTTGAAAGGCGCAGTAATCGTGTTGGCATATTGCGTCAATGCAGGCTCGTTCATGTAGTAACTCACCTGTGAATAAGGCACATAGACGGCATTGATAGGCACCTCCCATGAGTCGTAGTTCATCAGTCCGCCCCATGCATCGCTGTGTGCTCCCTTCTCCGTGAGGAATACGAGTTCGTCGAGCCCAGTGACATAGCGAGTAATCTCGTCGTCGTAGCCCGTTGTCTTGTCGCCCACAACGAGCCTCTTCAGGTGGGTGGCGTGCTCGAAGCAGCTCTCTTGAATATAGGTTGCCGACTTTGGCAGGATAACCGTCTCCAGCTGGTCGCAGAAATAGAACATATAGTCGCCCGTCTGGTTGTCCGCATCGATGAAGTCGTTTGGACCGTGACACTGGTAAGGGTGAACCTTGTCCTGCTTCAGTTCGGCACCGTAAAGGTTCAGGTAGCGCAAGCGTCCACTGGTTGGGTCGCTGTTGTTCACGTCGGCACCCGCCATGAAGCGCAACACACCGATGTCGATGCCGTTGAGCGGACCCTCCACCACCAGTGAGTCGTACTTCTGGTAGTTGCCAGCGAGCCCCATCAGGTAGTTGCCATCCATGATGGTCTGAAGACCTAACTTCTCAGCGAGCTGTCCCACGTCGGTTGTCTTCACATGGTGGATGACAGGCAGTTCCGTGTCGCTGACGATGTAGTCGGCATAGTGGCTCCATGCCTGCTTGTAGTCGTTCACGGCAGTGGCAGGCACGTAAATCCTGAAGCCTTCAGCCACTTGAGTGCGTGGGCTGCCTATGCCACTCGAGTCCCACCATCCGAAGGTGGTCCTGCTGTCTCCCTCCAGCTTCGCAGGGGTAGTGCCCAAACAGCGCACAACCTTCAGTCTTGTGTTTTTCTCAAAGGCACATTCTCCGATGTTGGTGACAGCGGCAGGAATCTCAATTTCGCGCAGGTCGCAATACTGGAAGGCGTAGCCACTGATGTTCTTGATGGTCGAAGGCAGTTGGATGTTGCGCAGGTTTGTGTCGCCCACGAACCACGATCCGCCGATGTAGTCGAGTCCAACGGTCTCGAAGCTTTTGAACTCAGGGAACTCCTGAATCTTATCGTTGTTGGCAAGTCGTCCGTTGAGCCACGAGAAACCCTTTGCTTTCAGTTGAGTGGCATCGTAGATAGGCCACCATAGGCTGCTTGCCATCCAGTCCACGGCACCTGCTATCCATCCGTCGTCCTTCGGAGAAACCTTCGCGGCGGTAGCATAGTAACGCAAGTCGCTCAGGGCAGACTTCACCGCCTTGTCGGAGATGTAGAACAGACATGGCAGGAACTTGTCCTTGTACTTTGCCCATGCCGAGTCCGCCTCGAACCACTTCATTTGTCTTTCAGTCATTTTCAGTCGCAGGTTCGGACATCCAGCGAAGACACCCTTGCCCAGCTTAATCTGTTCAGGTTTGAGCGGTTCGGGGTAGTTCGCGCCCAACTCCCATGAGCTTGGGTTCAGCAACTCTGCCTGTCCGCGTCCAGCCGTGCGCAGGTAGAGCAGGGTCACCTCTCTCAACGCAGAGTTGTTGGCAAAGCAGGAGTCCTGCAGCGTGATGTCGAAGTCCAGATAGGTCTTGCCAAATGGTGCCCAACCCTTCACGTCCCAGAACGTCACATCCCTCACCAAGCTGTTGCGTCGGAAGGCGTTTTTCTTCACGTAGTCCAACTTATAGTTGTTCCACACGCCTATGTCGTTGAAGAAAGCCAAGTGCCCGCCATTATCAGAGAGGAACTCATCCTGCGTGGCACCCACCGCCACCAAGTGCTCCACCTTATGGCCCATTACCTTCTCCACCACCTGAGTGGCACCCTTATACGCGAAGCTGTAGTCCACGCCGTAGTCGCTGTAGTTCACCGAATCCACCGTATTGGCGTAGGTAAAGAATCGCCGATACTTCTTCCACATCATGTCCTCCAGGAAATCCTCCTTGCGCTCATTCGGGATGATGATGCTCACCTTCGTGGAGTCGAGTCCAGCCAAGATGCTGTCGCCACAGAGGATGAAGTTTTCAGGACCCAGTGCACGTGTACCGTTGCTCGAAGTTCTCAGTCGCAAGTCGATGGTTTCCAATGCTGTACAACCCACAAAGGCAGAGTCAGGGATGGCAATGACGGTGCTCGTCATCTCTGTGCTGTTCACCCCGTCGTTCTCCTTGAAGAGCACCTTCTTCAGCTGCGACTTGTTCTGGAAGGCACGCTTTGCGATGCCCACCGTGCGGCTTTCCTTGTTCGGACTGCACAGGATGTTCGCATATTGCACCGTGTCGTTCACTTCCTTCAGATAGCTGTGATACACGAGGCTTTTGTTTGGCGTCGTCAGGAGTTGTCCGCCTACCATGCCCACCTGATGGATATTCGACAGGATATTGGCACGCATTCCCTCTCTGAACCTGTCGCCTCCCACGTCGCCTCTGATAGCGTTGAAGGCTTTGTAGCTTCCTGCCAACATTCCTGGAGTGACGAGTGAACGCATGATTCCCTTCACTTGATTCTTTTCTATATACTCATAGAACGCTTTCTTATAATAGGAGTACATCCACCTTTGAATGAAGTTTTTCGTCAAGTCCTCGTTGATTCTCTTTGCAAAGGCAGCCAGTCCGTCCTTGGCTGTAACGGTATGGTAGAAGACGGACCACAGTTGTTGAGACATGTAGATGACATTTCTTTCTGTGAGGCGATACACCGCAGCCTGTGAAATCAACTCTCCACTTTTGGTTATTAAATTACTTCCTAACAGGTTTCCTATGGCATTATCGATGGCTTCCACGCCGGCATAGTCGCTGAAGTTGATGCCACAGACAGTCGTGATGGATTTGAGACTCTTGCCCGCCAACCCCAAGAGCACTTGTCGCAGTTTACTGATCGAGGCGCTTTGCAGCGAATGCGCGAGGGTGGTCAGTTCCGAAACCTTCTCTGTTGCGGTAGCGGCTTCAACAATCAGGGCGGCATCCCCCGCCTCTGCAGCACCGTATGCTCCCATCGTGTAGATCGTGATGGCTATTTCCGCAATAATCAGAGGAACATTCCACCACGACAGCGCTTGATAGACCACCTGGTCCGTATCGCCTATGCCCGACGAGGTCGTCGCAAAGCCATAGACCAAGCCGTTCTTGCTGATGTCCGATTTCGGCGATGGAGAATAGTCTGCTGCCCTGATATAATCAGCATAGATGCGCCAGTTGGGGTCGTTGATGAATTCCGTGTAGCGGTCGGGCGAAACGATGATGTGGAAGTCCGGGTTGATGGTCGGTCTTGCGGCAACCACCTCCTCCTCGCTCATGCCCGCCGTCTCCACAGCATCGGGTATTCCGAAAATGTTGTTCCCAGGAACCACGTCGTCAGGTCCCAGCGTCTCCCAGTGGTTTTCTCCATCCTGCACGTAGTAGAACAGGCGCAGCTCCTTCAGGTTGCTACAGTTGCGAAAAGCACCGTTCTCAATGCAAATCTTCAAGTCGCTATACGAGTTGGAATTGCGGCCGTTGGTTTGGTAGAACTCAATCGCCTTCAGGTCCTCGCTCCCTGCAAAAGCACCCCTGCGGATGGCGATGGTCTTGTAGTTGTAGTACGAGCCCACGTCGTTGTAGATGCGAGCCACACCATCGTTCTTCTTCAGGTAGTCCGCATCGCAACCCTCCACGCTCGTATAATAGACCGTCGCACCGTTGTCGGAAGCTGCCAGCAGCGTGCCCGCATTGAAACTCTGGTAGTCCGCGTTCCACAGACGCAACTGCTTCATCACCTCGTTGCGCAGAGGGTCGTCGTTGGTCAGGTACGTCTTTCCGTCCTGTGCCAGCATACATTTGTAGCGGACACCATACTCATTGATTTCGTAGCCCGACGGTTCGTAGCTGATGAGACGGTCCTTCACGGCAGACCACACGCCGCTGTTTCTATAGTCGTTCAAGCTCGAGCTCGACACACGGACGAGCGCGTTGGGCGACCCCTCGAACATATTGTCCCAGATGCGCTTCACGGCAGTCGGAGGCATCGCTTCCCAATGGTTGTCGCCACTGGTGACGTACTGCATCAAATCGACCTTCTCCAGTTGTGGGGCATTGGCAAATGCCCGATGGCCGATAAAGAAATAAGGATTCGAATTGGCTTGGTAGGCAACGGCATCGCAGTCTTGGAAATAGATGCGCTTCACCTTCGACTGACCTATAAAGCCGTGGTCGGCGATGCAGCCCAGATGGGTGTGGCTGGTGAAAAAGCCCACCAAGTCGTTCACGATGACCACTTCGCCATTGTCAGGCACCGTCTCCTCGTTGATGGAGGCAGCGGTGATATAAGCCTTCTCGGCATTGACGTACCAACCGTCTTCGTTAGGGTACCAGCCATAGTCCTTCGGCATGTGGACGCTCATGTTGAAGAAACGCGTGTAGTTGTTCACCGTGATGTAGGTATATTTCACACCCTTGTAGAAATAGGTGTAGTCAGTGCTCGGTGCTTTTTTCGGCACCCTGAGTGCAGTAGTAGTTTTCCCCACGGATTCGGAGGGGACTTCAATAGTTGTGCTATCTATTGGGACTATCGCATTTCCCTCGGGGGGCGAAAGGGTTTCTTTCCCCGTGCCCGTAACAGCTATTGTCAGCCACAGCACAAATGTTGTCAAAAATCTTGTTTTCATTTGCATCAGAATAGTTTTTTATTGTCTTTCGAAATTCTCTGCTAATTTAATAATTTTCTTAAATTAATACTGAGGATAAGCCCAAAAACTTTCAGAATTGTTGCGCAGGAATGCCCACTCTGCGCAGAAAATGCGATTTTGTGTAAAGATGCGTTGGATGGAAGAGCATGCCCCATTGGTGGCATCGTCATCTATGCTTGGGTGCAACGAAGGGTTCTCATTAAGTGAAGAGCAATCATTTTTCACTTTTATCAATTAATGTCTGCGATTGTCGATATTGCAACGGAGTGATACCGAGTCGGCGTTTTACCTCTGTCTGAAAAGTGCGACGACCACCAAAGCCAGCCTCTGCTCCCACGGCTTCAATGGTCCAATGAGGTTCCTCACGCAATAGTCGACAGGCCAACAGAAAACGCTTCTCATTGAGATAATCGCCCAAACTGGAATATCTTTCGTTACTTTTGAACAGTCCGCCAAGTCGTCGTTGAGTCAGTCCAAGCGACTTAGCCATTGTTTTCAGTGTCAAGTTGGAATCGGTGAAAAGGCGTGTTTCATCCATTTTCTGGTCTATCCACGCCATTAATACTTCATCAGACATGTCAGCAGTCTGTATGATGTTTTCACGGTGCTGATGGGTTTGTTCGCGTAACAATGTCACCTCATCCATAGTACTAAGTCTCAACTGCTCAGCCAATTCTTCTTGTTGACGTTGTAACGTCTCAATCATCTCCTTCTGTTCCTCCAACTCACTTCTCTGTTCCTCCAGTTCACTACGCTGTATCTTGTTCTCTTCGAGTAATGTGTTCTGATTCTCCAACAACTTTATATTGGTAGAGATAATCTTCTTGGCACTGTCATTCAGTACCAACATCGTGATGATGAAGGACATCACTAAAACGATGATGATGGCTGCTATTAGTAGATGTGCTTCTGACATATACCTAAATTCTGCAACACTATATTAAATATTCTTTATATGTTCCTGACCAACAAAAAGGTGTTCAGGATTATGCCATGTCAGATTTGTCACTCACCTTAGTGTTGCAATTAAAACAAGTAAAAATCATCCACGACATGGCAAAGGTAAGCATAAAAATTGAGATAAACACTCCCTTTGTAGGAATATTTCATGTGAGAGGGCTGTTTTCTCGTTACGTTGATTTCTTTATCGACGAAGTGTAGGGACAGCATAGTTATGATTATTCACATTTATGTATTTTTATTCGCAATTAAAGTACGATTATTGTAATTTCGCCATGACCTCCCCTGTTTTTTAACTAAACATTTTATTATCAATGAATTGTGTTTTTCAAGACCTCATGTAAGACCTCACCTAAGACCTCACCTAAGACCTCACCTAAGACCTCACCTAAGACCTCCCGTTGCTCATGGATAAATATTCAAAAAAGAGATTGATGAAGTATTCGTTTATGGCAATTGAAATGAGCGAGTACGAGAATGAACAACCGAAGATGAAGGCAACATAACGGGAGGTCTTAGGTGAGGTCTATGTGAGGTCTATGGGAGGTCTTAGGGGAGGTGTTACATGAGGTCTTGAAAATGCTAAATCGTTGACAACAAATGAATTAACCTATATAACGGGAGGTCTTGCGAAAAATATTAAAATGAAGAATGAAAAATCGGGGAAATTGAAGACACTAAACGGGAAAGCAAGATTGAAATAAGATGTGGGAAGGTAATAAACAGGTCATTTAGACGACGTAAACGATAGGTTTAGATGATGTAAACGATAGCTTTGTTTGTTATAAACCATTCATCTGTGGCGCACAAATCAATGGTTTATAGCATACAAATCAATGCTTTATAGCGCACAAATCATAAGTTTATTACGCACGAATGACTTTTCTCTTTATTGAAAACTATTTAGCTGAAAGTTGTGAAGCGTAAAAGTTTTTAGGGCATAAAAAAGTTATCCCCCGACTCACGTCGAGGGATAACGACAACACAAACACAAAATAGCCCGCTCGTAGGCCTCACGGGCTTATATACTACTATTATAAGAATTTACATAATGCCGTCTTCGCGCAATTTCAATTGCCATTTCCATGCGCTTGCCAATACATCTTCGAGAGGTGTATCGGCTTTCCAACCTAATTCCTTGTTGGCTTTGTCTACGTTGCCCCATACCTTCTCGATGTCGCCTTCACGACGTGGAGCATACGCCCAATTCACTTTCACGCCCGTAGCTTTCTCGAATCCTTCTACAACTTCGAGTGTACTCAATCCCTTGCCTGTACCGATATTGAAATATTCAATAGGCTCAGTCTCTTGATCGAGTACGCGTTTCATGGCAGCAACGTGTGCTTTAGCCAAGTCAACTACGTAGATATAATCGCGAATGCAAGTTCCATCTGGCGTATTGTAGTCGTTACCGAAAATCTTCAGTTGACCACGAATGCCGATAGCCGTTTGCGTTACGAATGGAATAAGGTTCATGGGAACGCCATTAGGCAATTCACCGATCAATGCTGATGGGTGTGCGCCAATGGGGTTGAAGTAGCGCAATACAATCGACTTGATAGGAGCGCCACTATGGATATAGTCGTAGATAATCTCCTCGTTGATTTGCTTCGTGTTTCCATATGGAGAGAGCGCCTTTTGAATAGGAGCCTGCTCGGTAACAGGAAGGTTCTCGGCAGTTGGTTGACCATAAACCGTACAACTGGATGAGAAGATAATACCCTTAACGTCATACTTAGGCATCAGTTCCAACAAGTTGATGAGAGAAACGATGTTGTTGCGATAGTAAAGCAATGGTTTCTCCACACTTTCTCCTACTGCCTTAGAAGCGGCGAAGTGAATGATACCCGTAATCTGTGGATATTTCTTGAAAACGGCTTCCGTAGCGTCGAAGTCACGCAAGTCAACTTGTTCGAAAGCAGGACGAATGCCTGTAATCTTTTCAATTCCATCTACTACTTCAATCTTGGAATTAGAGAGGTTGTCGACAATCACTACGTCGTAGCCAGCCTGTTGCAATTCCACGGTGGTATGCGAACCGATGAATCCTGTTCCACCTGTAACGAGAATGGTCTGTTTCATATCTTCTTTTTTGAATAATTGATTACAATGAACAAAGTTATATATAATTCGTCAACTTACCATGAATCCATCGTGGATTTTATGTTTAGTTAACGAGTGGAGGCTATTCTCCGAACAATCCCCTCAAGCCAGTGTCTACGCCACTAAAGCCCATAAATGCCAGAGAGAGTAAACCAGCGGTTATCATTACGATGGCCATTCCTTGCATTCCCTTGGGTATCTTCACCAACTCCAATTGTTCGCGAATGCCAGAGAAAACTACCAACGCCAATGCGAAGCCCAATGCGGTGGAGAAAGCGTAAACAACACTCTCAATCAGCGAGTAGTCTTTCTGGATAACCAAGATGGCAACACCCAATACGGCACAGTTGGTGGTAATCAAGGGAAGGAAGATTCCCAATGCCTGATACAAGGCGGGTGAAACTTTCTTGAGGATAATCTCCACCATTTGCACCAATGAGGCAATCACGAGAATGAAAGCCAAGGTCTGCAAGTATTGCAAGCCGTTGGGATTGAGCACGTAGATTTGCACCAGATAGGTAACGATGGTGGCAAGAGTCATGACGAAAGCCACGGCTGCACCCATACCTAATGCGGTATCAACTTTCTTGGAAACGCCAAGGAATGGACAGATACCCAAGAACTGCGACAAAACGATGTTGTTGACGAATATCGCTGAAATGAAAATCAATATATATTCCATGATTCTGTCTTGTTATTTTGTTGTTTATTATATTGACAATTTCACTTGTCAACATTTCTATTTTGTCTTGCCGTTCAATCGATTCATGATGGCAATGAGGAATCCCAAGGAGATGAATGCTCCCGGAGGAAGTACGAAGAGTAGGATATTGGTGCTTTCTGGCAACAATGTTGTACCGAAGCAAGAACCAGCGCCGAATATCTCTCGAACGGCACCGAGCAATGTGAGCGCCATAGCGAAACCGATTCCGATACCGATTCCATCGAAGATACTTGCCATAGGTGAGTTCTTACAAGCGAATGCCTCTGCACGACCGAGAATGATACAGTTTACCACAATCAAGGGAATGAAGATACCCAAACTCTTGTCTATATCGGGCAAGTAAGCCTTGATAACCATTTGCAAAACGGTAACAAAAGCCGCAATTACCACGACGAATACGGGAATGCGAACCTTATCGGGCGTAATGCTCTTGATGCAAGAGATGACGAAGTTGGTACAAATCAGCACTGCCATCGTAGCAAGTCCCATCGACATACCGTTAATGGCACTCGTGGTGGTTGCCAACGTAGGACACATACCAAGGAGAAGCACGAATGTAGGATTCTCCTTAACAATACCATTATTTAATATTTTAATGTAATTCATGTTTCCTGATGTTTAGAGTTAACGTTTTGCCACCTTGTCGGCTTGCTTGGTTGCGCCACTATGAGCGTCTACACCTTTATCTATATATGCGTGATACGCTTGGTTGATGGCTTTCAAGAATGCGCGAGAGGTAATGGTAGAGGCGGTGATAGCATCAATCTCTCCACCATCTTTCTTGACGGTAAGATCCTTGTCTTTGGGATTCTTTCCGATGATGTCTCCCTTTTGTCCCTTTTGGAACCATTTGTCTGCCTTCGCTCCCAATCCAGGAGTTTCGCTGCTTTGCAAGATGGTATATCCCAATATTTCACCTTCAGGACTGAAGCCTACGAGCACCTTGATATTATCAGAGAATCCTAAAGCACTCGTTTCCACGGCAGCACCCAAGTCGTGTTTTCTTCCGTCTTGCGTACGGTGAATGGTAAAGGTAACTTCCTTTCCGTCGATTTCTTGTTTGATGGTTTCCGTAGAAGTGACGGTCAACTTCTCTCCACCCATAACTTCCTTGATACCATTGGCAAGCATTTGTTCTGCTTGTTCGGCGATAGGACCTTCGGTGATGTGGTTAACGCCTGCCAGTATTCCACCCATGATGAGTGCCACACCGACAAGTACCAACACCATATTTAATAATGACGATTCTAATTTTTTCATTTCTTGTCCTCCTTGTTATTAGCTGGTACTTCACCAAAACGCTTTGGCTTGATGTATGAGTTGATGAGCGGCGTAAACGCATTCATGATAAGGATGGCGAATGACATTCCCTCTGGATAGCTACCCCAGTTACGGATGACAACGGTAAGGAAACCGATGGCAACACCATAGATTAACTGTCCTTTAGGTGTCATTGGAGAGGTAACGTAATCAGTTGCCATGAAAATCGCACCTAACATCAAACCACCGCTAAACAATACTTGGAAAGGATTGGCGTATGTGGGCGAAGCCAAATGCAACAAACCGCTGAATACAAATACCGTTGCGAGAATGGAGATTGGAATGTGCCAAGTGATAATCTTCTTGTAGAGCATGTAAATCAATCCGATAATCAAGGCAAGTGCACAAACTTCACCGATGGTTCCTGCACCTAAGCCATTGCTCACATTACCTAACAGCATGTCAATGGCTGATGGCATTTGTTCGAGATACGACGTGTCGCCCGTCTTAATGGCGAGTTTCATCAAGCTCAATGGCGTTGCGCCAGTTTGTGCGTCAACATAACTTGTGAATTGTCCAGCAACAGGCCATGATGTCATGGCTGCAGGGAAACTTACCAATAGGAAGCAACGACCTACCAATGCGGGATTGAAAGGATTGCATCCCAATCCACCGAAGGTCATCTTACCGATGCCAATGGCAACGAGTGCTCCGACGATAATCATCCAAATGGGGAAGTTGCTTGGCAAGTTCATACCCAACAAAAGACCGGTAATGATAGCAGAACCATCCGATAGGGTTGGCTCGGCTTTCAACATATATTTGGTAATCGCCCATTCAAAAAACATACAGGCGAGAACGCTTGTCAGACAAACCACTACAGAACCCAGCCCGAATAAATAGAACGATACGAGCAAGGCAGGGAGCAATGCGATAAGCACTCCGTACATGTTTTTTTCAACACTGTCGGTTCCGTGGGCGTGTGGTGAAAGAGAAACGATTAATTTTCCCATTGTTATTTAATTAATTCTTAATTAGGCGTTATTTTTTAGTATTACGTGCTCTGATAATGCCCATCACGGCAGCCTTGCCTTGCAAGATGTTGTCGAGGATAGGACGGTGAGAGGGACATGTGAATTGACACGAGCCACAAGAGATGCAAGATACGATTTCTTCTGCCTCTGCACGCTCATACATCTTCTTTTCGGAAAGTACGGCGAGTAAGTAAGGCTCAAGTCCCATCGGACAAGCACTCACGCATTTTGCACAACGAATACAAGGTTGTACGGGTTTGCGATAAGCATCTTCATCGGATAGAATCGTTACAGAGTTGGTTCCCTTACAAACTGGAACGTCAATAGACATCAAAGCTTTACCCATCATCGGACCGCCAGCAAGTACTTTGTTATCGCCTTCGGGCATTCCGCCGCAAGCTTCAATCAGTTCACGCATTGGCGTTCCCATTCTTACGAGGAAATTACCTGGGTTCTTCACTTTCTTACCAGTTACGGTGGTATAGCGTTCAAACAATGGCTTGCGCTTCATGACTGCTTGGTAAACGGCAAATGCCGTTCCTACGTTTTGAACGATAGCGCCAACGTTGACAGGAATGGCAGGAGGTGCGGGAACTTGCCTTTGAATCACGGCATCAACTAATTGTTTCTCACCGCCTTGTGGATATTTCTGTGCCAATGGTACCACTTCCACGCGTGGGTCGTTAGCAGTCTTTTCCGTTAACAATCGAATGGCTTCGGGCTTGTTTTCCTCTATGCCGATGTAGCCTTTTTCTACCTTGGCGGCTTTCATCAATAAGTCGAGACCAACCAATATCTCATCGGGATGTTCCATCATCAGACGATAGTCAGACGTGATATAAGGCTCACACTCTACACCATTGATGATAATACACTCAGCCTTAGCCGTTGGTGGAGGACATAATTTGATGAACGTTGGGAATCCTGCGCCTCCCATACCAGTAATACCAGCCACCTTGATACGTTCCACGATTTCCTCGGGAGTAAGTTCGGGATGGTTAGCTAATGTCTCTAATTTGTCAGATTGGTCGATTGATTCTTCCCATTCATCACCTTCAACGTTGATAATGATGGAAGGCTTGCGATAACCAGTTGCGTCAATCGCATCGTCAATCTTGAATACGGTTCCTGAAACAGATGAATAGATAGGTGCTGAAACAAAACCGCCAGCTTCAGCAATCAGTGTTCCTACTTTCACTTTGTCACCTTTCTTCACCACGGGTTTCGCAGGTGCTCCAATGTGTTGTGACAATGGAAATATCGCTTGTTGCGGCAACGCTGCAACCTTGGTTGCAATCTCTGCGGTAATCTTGTTTTCCTCAGGATGAACGCCGCCTATGTTAAATGTGTGTAGTTTCATGATTTTTCGGGGTTAGGGGTGGTAGGTGTTGTAGGGGGAGTAGGTGTTGCAGGGGTTTCTACTTTGCGAACGGGAAAGTTAATGCTCTTGATGGCACCAGTAGGACAAACAGACTCGCACTTACGACAAATCTTGCATTTCTGCCAGTCGATGTAAGCAACGTTGTTTTCTACGGCAATCGCCTCAAACTTACATTCCTTCGTACATTTTCCACAACCGATACAAGCAGCGCTACATGCTTTCTTTGCAACGGCTCCCTTGTCCTTGTTAACGCAACTTACCCACAAGCGACGGCCTTTAGGACCCTTCTTGCGTAGTTCGATGATGTGGCGAGGACAAGCCTTCACACATGCGCCACACGATGTACAGAGTTCTTCATCCACTACGGGCAAGCCCGTTTCGGAATTGATGGTGATGGCACCAAAGTTACACGCGGCAACACAATCGCCACAACCCAGACAACCATACCCACAAGCCGTCTCTCCGGTGCTACAAGCATTCATCGCATTACATGTACGCAATCCATCGTACTCGGCAATGCGCGGACGGAGTTCACATGTGCCATTGCAACGCACCACGGCAACCTTCGCTTCGGTGTTTGCAACAGCCATTCCAAGCAAGTCGGCAACTTGTCCCATGATGGCAGAACCGCCAACAGGACAATTCAAGCCTTCAAGAGAACCCTTGTCGGCTGCCTTAACCAGTGCGTCGGCCATACCGCCACAACCTGGGAAACCGCAACCACCACAATTGGCGCCTGGCAACAATTCTGTCACTTGGCCAATACGCGGGTCTTCCTGAACGGCAAACTTCTTAGATACTACATATAATATCAATGCTGATACCAATGCAATGCTTCCAAGAACAATAACCGCAATAGAAATAAAATTCATAATTTTTTGTATTTTGTTTTAGTTATTCTATCCAAAATGAAATCTTTCCGCTTATCTTGTTTCTACATACATAGAGACCTATATAATAAGGTATAAGAGAGAGTAGGGCCGACAATGCCGCTATGGGTTCGCTTCCTGTAAGTCCCATGGCGGTAAACAATACGGCTAACATCAATAGAAAGGGAACGCCAAATCCCAATGCCACGGCGCGCGCGCCTGTCTTCGTGGAAGCTACCACCGTCACTTGGTCACCCTTTTTGCGTGTACTCGCAGGCGTTTCGTAAACGTCTATTAGTTTTTCCTTTGCACCCGATGCATGGCAATGGCTTGAAACGACGCACTCACCACATGCGGCAGCTTGGAGGATACGCACAATCACGTGTCCACCATTAACCGATTCGATGATGCCAGAATGCTTAATCTTGTTACTCATGTGTTTGCCACAAATGTAAATCGTAGTTTTGCCAAGTAGGGTTAGCAATGGCAAAATTACCATTATAATTTCAAATATCAAAGTAAATATGAAAATTATTTGTAATTATATCCGAAAACGTTTGCAAAGACATCGTTTGTGATTCGTAAATATGATGTTTATCGGGCGTAAACGTATCGTTTGTCAAACAAAAATAGTATCTTTGCACCGATTTTAAGAATAAGGGAATGAAATACGGAATAATTGGAACGGGAGCCATAGGTGGATATTATGGCGGAAAGTTGGCCAACGACGGTCAGGAAGTGCATTTCTTGATGCATCGTGATTTTGAGTATGTGAAACAACATGGGTTGCAGGTGGATTCGTGTGATGGTTCTTTCCATCTCGACCATGTTCATGCGTATGCGAAAACCAGTGAAATGCCTCCGTGCGATGTGGTTTTGGTGTGCTTGAAGTCAACCAACAATCATTTGTTGCAATCGTTCCTTCCACCATTGCTTCACAAAGATACGCTCGTGGTGTTGATTCAGAATGGAATCGGATTGGAAGACGACGTGCAAGCATTGTTTCCTAACGTGGCATTAGCTGCTGGATTGGCATTTATCTGTTCTGCCAAGACCGAACCTGGTCGCGTGAATCACCAATGTTATGGACACATCAATTTCGGCAATTTCTCGTGCAAGGACGAGAGCAAGATGCAATTGCTGGTGGATGAATTCAACCATGCTGGCATAAAGGCTGGATTGGTGGAATACCAAGAGGCGCGGTGGAAGAAAGCCGTTTGGAACATGCCGTTTAATGGAATGACCGTTGCGTTGCACACGCAAACCGACTTATTGCTGAAGAACCCGTCAACACGACAATTGATACGCGATCAAATGATGGAAGTGGTGGGCGCCGCACAACATCTTGGCGTGAAGAACATTGATGAGGTGTTCGTAGACTTGATGATTCAAATGACCGACGAGATGACTCCTTATTCTCCATCCATGCGCTTGGACTATGATTTCCATCGTCCGTTGGAAATACATTATATTTATTCTCGTCCTATCGAGATTGCGCGCCAAGCGGGATTCCACATGCCGAAGTTGGAAATGTTGGAGGCGGAATTGAGATTCCTCTCGCAATATTTCTAAGATAGACCTCACAACCACAACTGTTTATAAAACGACAAACGCTCTGCTATCTGACGATGGTAGAGCGTTTGTTTTCAACAATCAAATACACTATTCGTTGCGCTTATCTATAAAGGTGTAAGTCTTATATTGATTTTTGGGAAACACGAAAATGTTGTTATCAATGTTCCCACTCTTGAAATTACTGATTTTAATGTTTGCCCAGAAAAATGCCACCTTAATCTTGAGACTGATGGGAGCGCGTGTTTTCTTGTCAATAAGAGCCTTGATGATTTTCATACCCTTACATCCTTTCTTGAGTTTCAAGGTAATCAAGAAACCCTCATCTGTAGATTCCACATGATAGTTGTAGTTGCTGGGGTCAAATTTGAAGTTACTTGAGTACTTATCCTTATTATCCGACTGGGCTTGATGAGCCGTTACGGTCTTCTTCTTGTAGTCAACAACATGGTAGATGGAACCATCATTCCATGCGCAATATCTCTTTTCAATGAATTTACTCATCTTTCCCTTATACCAAATCGTACCATTTGTCTTGTACAAACCTATCAAATTGACGTCGTAATGTAACGTACAACCTTGGTCGCCAAATACCATTTGATAGGTTCTGTCAAACATTTGCTTGGCTTGTTTGGCATTAGGTGAATCTTCTGCCCACATGCTAACGGGCAAAAAGAGCAACAATAGTATTCGAATTATTACCTGTCTCATTACCTTAAATAAATTTCAGGGTGCAAAATTACAAAAATAAATAAACAAAAAAGGTTATTCTACTATAACGATACGATAAATTTGTTAAAACAAACTAAATTAGCACGATAACCATCGAGAATAGATGTTTTGTAAAAGATTATCCCTCACTACTCGTCGCGAGCAATGAGGGATTCCTTTCATGATGCACCTGAAAAATATAGACGTTTCCGTCTAACAAACTGTATAATAACTAATTCAATTCTATGGGTGAGGGAATACTCTTCTTCCTTTTACTGCAAACTCTTAACCGCTAACGTGAGGTATCCGATGTGACTTTTTCCGATGTCACTATTCTTGTCGCATCTCCCAATCATCATATTGAGGTCGCTGATGAGCTTCTTTCGTAGGTCGACGTCTTTTTCCAGTAAGGGTCGCGCGTATGAACAAAGTGTGTAAATCGTCATGCAAAGTGTTCCGCCTAATCGGTCGGTGGCTTTCCCTTTCAAGAACTCCGTCTTCAAGGCATCAAAAGCAATGAGCACTTGTGTCATATCGGTAAGCCGATTATATTGTCCTGATAATCCCATCATATATATTTCTTTGACGATTTCCTCACTATTCATCTTGTCGGATTCTTGTTTGGGGTATGTAACGTTTCCTTGATAGACATGAAGGGCTTCCTTTTGAATTTTCCCGTAGGTAATGACAAGTTTGCCCTTAATCTTCCCGCTGAGGTAAATGGTTTTGGGATTGTCGTTCCATTCTATGGCGTAAGCGTAGCGATGCGAGTGAGTGATGTCAGAAGGGTCAAGTAGACAAAGGAGTTGCCAACTTTGCCATTCGTCCATACCAATCTGAACGGCATTCTTACGATCCTCTCCCACGACTAAATCACGTGCATTCGTTGGGATGTTTTGTCCTCCTGTATGGTTAAGCATCATATATATGTCGGGATTATCACGGTCTTTCTCAAAGGCAAGCAATACTTCGTCGATGAGTTTACGATGTTTCTTGTTGATGGTGAAATTATACACGTCAGCTTTTGCAATTAGAGGACGGTTTTCTTTCGTAAAGTCGCGCTCTTCAGAAATTGACTTTGTCACTTGTACGTGTTTAGACGTGACGAATTTGTCGAAAGCTTTCTTCACGTTGTCTTGTGCCACGGCGGTTGTCGATAGTAGACAACCGAGCAGGGTAATGATAATGAATCTTTGTTTCATGTTTTTTCGTTATTATACTTGTTGAGTGTTTTCTTCTTTGTCTTTTCCCAAGTTTTCGATGTCTTCCTGGATTTGTTCATTGATGTTTTCGTATAACTGAAGGGCATCTTGGAGATAGGAATTGCGTATTTCCGCGATTTTACTTTGTTTTACGGAAGCTTGAAAGAGTTCTTCCGCCAGACACGCACGAACCAGATAGCGATTTTTCTCTAAGTTCTCAAGGAGTTGTCTTTCGTATGCCGTGAAGGTAGATTGCGGCTTTTCCACGATGGGAATGTCGTTGGACAATATAGGCGATATTTCTTCTTTATCATCAATGTTGTTGACGGGAATGATTTCCTTGTTAGTCAAAGGTTTGCAAGTCGTTTTTTTCATCTTTTGGGGATGATGCCGCTTGGCAAGTATTTTCTTTGGCGTAGGAGGAAGAATGGAAATGTGCGTGTTTTCGAGTTGCTTATCTTTTTGATGGATATTTGGCAACTTCGTTTCCGTGATTTCCCTTTGTGATAGGGAATCTTTTTCAGGTTGCCAAAGGGCAAACGTAAGGATTCCAGCAAGTATGACGGCAGCTGCGGAAAACCAATGCCAAGAGATATGACGAACCTGTTTGGTAGGCTTGTCATCTTGTTGTATGGCTTTCAGCACATTCTTTTTGAGCGATGCAGGTGCCTTTGGCTTTATTTTTGGTCTTAGTTCTTCCATATTAATGGTTATTGATGATCATTATTGTTCTTGATTTCCTTTTGCAACTTGTTCATTGCGTATCGGTATCTACTTTTTACCGTGTCACGAGAGATTCCGAGAATGTCGGCAATTTCACTAAATGTCAGGTCGTCGGTGAAATGCATCTTCACGATAGTGGCTTGTTCTTCAGGCAAAGGCTTCAGCAATTGTTCTATTCGCATATATTCGCGATACAAATGTTGATGAGTTTCGTCTTCCATGTTGCTGATTGCCTCCAACGGAACCGTTTTCATGGGCGACCGCTTTCGTATGTGGTCAACGCATAGGCGATGAAGTGTCTTGTATAACCATGCTTTTGCATAGACGATTTTATTCGTTTCGTTCTCCCGATAGTAACGTATAAACGCCTCTTGTACCATGTCTTCCGACTCCTTTTCATCTCCCAAGCGGAAGAAAGCAAACGAGAACAAACTATCTTGTAACTCGTCGATGAGTTTTTCTAATTGTTGGATGTTGGCGTTATGATTCACTTTTGGGATATTTCTTTATTTATATGACGCAAAAGTGGTGTTTTTGGGTTTAAGTTGATTCTTTTTTTTGTTTGTTATTGTGTTTCGTTTTCAATCATCATTGCCAAAACCATGCGGATTTCTTCATAGCTTACATCATCAGGACAATGCTCTTTGATAACTGTGGTGTTTTGGCTTAGTCCAATTTTGCGAATGACATTCGCAATGGTTTGTTGCTTCTTTTCAGGAATGAGTTTGTTAATCGGAATGGTTCCCGACTTCACATAACGAGTCAGATGATTGTAGATGGTTCCGATGGTGAGTGAACGTTCCTTGGCTATTTGTGATGGTGATAAACCTTGTTGGAAAAGATAGAAGGTTGTTTCCCATGTCTTCTCTTTCGGTTTTGTGGGTTCTTTTTCTTTCTTCTCACGTATCCTTTTGAGGGCTTTCTCATCCAATGCGTCTAACATCGACATTTGTTTGGCATGGAGATAGTAAGGAATAGAAAACGTTTCTTCGGAGATTTTCATCAATAGATAACGTCTTGAGAGATAAGCTTGACGAAAATCTGCCATGATGTTGTTCAGTCTTTTCAATGCCTCTTTATTGTTTGTTTTTACTTCGGAGGTCAATTGTAAAGGCTTGGCGAATAGTTCTTCGAGTTTCTTGTCGAAATATTCGGCACTCTTTTGCACTCGTAAAAGAAATTCTTTAGAGTGTAGAGCGTCGGTCGTCATTTGATTGATTCGCAACATCCACTTATTGGCAATGATAATAACATCGTTTCTCATTCCCTCTAATGCCTGTTTGTGCATGATTTCCAATTGGGAATAACTATGATAGAAAAACTCCGTGAATACCCTCACCATACTCTCTTGTTGGAATAAAATGGAGTGGAAATCGTATAACTCAAGCAATAGATAGCGGTAGTATTCTTCTTTCAATTGTGGCAATTGTTGAATACTCTTTCGTGCTTCTTGTTCTTGATTCACGATGTAACTATCAACACGCACATCATTGATAATAGCATGTGGGGTGATACGTGTTGCCAACACCATTCCTTCTAATGTGCGACAACGGCTTAAAGCTACATACACCTGTCCTGGAGCAAACGAAAGGTTTGCATCGATGATAGCACGATCGAATGTCAATCCCTGACTTTTATGAATGGTGATTGCCCATGCCAATCGTAAAGGATATTGTCGGAATACACCTTGCACCTCTGTCTCAATCTCTCGTGTCTCGTTATTAATTGTGTAGTGAGCGTTTTCCCATTCCAAAGGCTCCACTTCAATGTCTTCGTTCTCGTCTTGGCACCTTACCATGATTTTGTTTTCGTTGACAAATGTAACTCGTCCTATGCGACCATTATAATAAAGGTGGTCTGGAGATGGGTCGTTTTTCACAAACATCACCTGTGCTCCTTCCTTCAATTCGAGCGTTTCTTGGGTGGGGTAGGAGAACTCAGGGAAGGTTCCTTCTATTTCTGCTTGGAAGAAAAAAGACTTTTTAGGGAGTTTCTTGAGTTCATTCTCGTTATACGAATTGGCAAGATGGTTGTGCGTAGTCAATCGAATAAATCCTTCTTCGGGTTTGGGTATGAAGGTCGGAATATACCTACTATTGAGCTTTGCGATAGTTTCCGACGTGGGATTGCCTGCCCTTACTTCATTGAGAATGTTCAAAAAATCCTTGTCTTGTTGACGAAAAACATGATTTAACTGGATAGTTACGTAATCGATTTGTGCCAATGCTTTCGAACCAAAGAAATATGGAGTGTCATAAAAAGGTGCCAACATGTGTTCTTCTTCGGGTGTAACAACTGGCGTAAGTTGTGCGAGATCACCAATCATCAGTAGTTGCACACCTCCGAAAGGATGGTATCGGTCGCGAAATCGGCGCAATACGGCATCAATGGCATCTAACAAATCGGAGCGAACCATCGAGATTTCGTCGATGATAAGTAAATCCAATGAAGCAATCACTTTCCTTTTGGTTCGGTTGAAATCGAACTTACTCTTGATTTGGGCATTCGGAACAAAAGGAGAGAGGGGCAATTGAAAGAAGGAATGGATGGTCACGCCACCAGCATTGATGGCAGCTACACCTGTAGGTGCCACCACAATAGCTCGCTTCTTCGATTGTTCCATGACGGTTCTCAGAAACGTGGTCTTTCCCGTTCCTGCTTTTCCTGTTAGAAAAATGCTTCGTCCCGTGTGTTCCACGAAATCCCAAGCTTGCGCCAATTCAGTATTCATTTCCATCCTTTTATTCTCTGTTTTCATAGCATGATTCTTAGTGTTTGCCGCAAAATTACGTTTTTTATTCCATTTCCGCAAATGTTTTTATGTTCTTGTATCGAATAATGATTGGAAAGATATGCTTTATAGCCACTAAACCATATGTTTGCAATTGCTAAAGGATAGCTTTAAGATAAAGAAAAACATCACAAAAAATGGCTCCATATATTTTGATATTTTGGTAAAAAGCATTAATTTTGCTTTCAGAATGAATATAAAAATAACAATCCCTGTCGTTGGAATGGCTTGCTCTTCATGTTCCGCTCATGTTGAGAAAAAGCTCAATTCGTTGGAAGGCGTGAAGATGGCAAGTGTGTCGTTGTCATCACGGTCGGCTTTGGTGGAATACGAACCGTCTGTGATTACCTTGCAACAGATGAAGGAGGCCGTAAACGATATTGGTTTCGACTTAGTCATCGAACAAGACCGCTCTGTCGTTGAGATTGAGCGACGCGAATATGCCTTGTTGCTTCGTAAGACCATCCTTGCATGGATTTTCGCTATATCAGTTATGGCTTTGTGTCATTTCTCGAACGATGACGGACAATTGTCTTTAATTCTCTCGTTGGCCTGTTTATGGACGTGCGGAAGGCAATTCTATGTCAACGCATGGAAACAATTGCGTCATGGAATGGCAAGTATGGATTCGTTGGTTTGCTTTTCCACCGCCATCTCCTTTATATATAGTGCGATTGTTACGATGTTGCGCGCATCGGGGAAAGACGGTTTGACAAATACACCCGTATATTTTGATGCATCGGTGATGATTATTGCCTTTGTACTAACAGGTCGTTTATTGGAAGAAAGAGCCAAACAAGCCACGGCATCATCCATTCGCACGTTGATGGGATTGCAACCCAAGACGGCACGGATTGTCATGTATGATGAGATGAAGGATGTCCCTCTATCTACTATTACTGTGGGTGATGTGATGGAAGTTCGAGCTGGTGAGAAGATTCCCGTAGACGGAACGGTGAATTGGGCTGATAGTTTTATGACTTCCGAAGGGGCTTACGTAGATGAGTCGATGATAACGGGAGAACCCACTCCTGTGTTGAAAAAGCGTTTTGATAAGGTTCTTGCTGGTACAGTATTGCAACAAGGAACGTTGCGATTTCGCGCAACACAAGTTGGCGAGAAGACAGCATTATCGCAAATCATCCGTATGGTGCAACAAGCGCAAGGTTCTAAGGCTCCCGTGCAACGCGTAGTAGATCGTTTGGCGATGATATTTGTACCTACAGTTACCATCTTGGCACTCATTACATTCGTTGCATGGCTATTGGTGGGCGGTAGTTCTGCATTGCCACATGCTATCGTATCTGCCGTTGCCGTGTTGGTGGTTGCTTGTCCTTGTGCGATGGGACTTGCCACACCTACCGCATTGATGGTTGGCATTGGTAAAGCCGCCGAAAAGAATATCTTGGTGAAAGATGCGACCGCGATAGAATTAATGCGCAAGGTGAATGCATTGGTGATTGACAAGACGGGAACATTGACGATACCTAACAAAAACATAGATTTCACGAAAGTAGACCATCTTCCTTTTGAAGAGCGAGAAGCATTGAAACCTTATGCAAGGGAAGCGATGGAGACATTGAAATCGTATGGCATTGACGTTTATATGATGAGTGGCGACCGCGAAGATGCTGCCGCTTATTGGGCAAACAATGCAGGCATTAGTCATTGGCAAAGTTGCGTAAAACCACAAGATAAGGAAAATTTGGTGAAGTCATTGCAAGGCGAAGGAAAGATAGTGGCGATGGTGGGCGATGGAATCAACGACTCGCAAGCATTGGCAACGGCAGATGTGAGTATGGCTATCGGTACGGGAACAGACGTCGCTATGGATGTGGCACAAGTGACGTTGATGGGAACTGATTTACGTGCTTTGCCAGATGCCGTGTCACTCTCTCGTAAGACGGTTTCGATGATTCACCAAAACTTATTTTGGGCTTTTATATATAATATAGTATGTATTCCGTTAGCGGCAGGATTGCCTTACGCATTCGGAATACACTTCCAAATAACGCCTATGTGGGCAAGTGCATTAATGGCATTGTCGAGTATCAGCGTGGTATTGAATAGCCTGAGATTGAAGTTTGAAGGATGAATTGTGAATTAGGAAGTAAGCAACTTCGTTGCGTTTGAAGTATATATGTAGGAAGTACATCAAACATCGAAACTTTAAAACTTGCCAAAGGCGACAACTTCCTAATTCAACCTTCATACTTCAAATTCATTCCCAACACTCTAACTCTTTTTCTATCTCTGGCAATTGTGTACGATGGAAGATGGGGTCTTTAATACCGTTCTTCTTTTGTTGTTGATAGTCTTTGAGAAGTTTAAAGGCATACTTTCCCAATACCAAGATGGCGATGAGGTTACATGCGGTAAGCAAAGCCATGCATAAATCGCCTAAGTTCCATACGATTTCAAGGGAAGCCAATGCGCCAAACATTACCAATACGCCTCCAGAACAAAGACGATAGATGAATAAGATGGACTTCAACTTTCCGTTGTTATTCTCTTCTTTCCTTCCAAAGAGAAACCTGATGTTGGCTTCTCCATAATAATAATTGCCGATAATACTGGAAAAGGCAAAAAGGAAGATGGCAATGGCTATGAAGATAGGACCAGAAGAACCTATTTCCGATTGCAAGGCTGATTGCGTAAGTGCTATTCCGTTTAGTTCGGGATGTGAGTATAGGCCGCTGATGAGGATGATAAATGCCGTGCATGAGCAAACTAACAACGTATCGGTGAACACACCAAGCGCTTGGATGAGTCCTTGTTTTACGGGATGAGATACGGATGCGGTAGCCGCAACATTTGGCGCACTTCCTTCACCTGCCTCATTACTGAACAATCCACGCTTGATACCATTCATCATCGTGGCTCCCAATCCGCCTCCAGTTATTTGTTCAAGACCGAAGGCATTGCTGATGATGACTTTGAAAACATGGGGCATAAGATGTATATTCATCAATACGATGACGAAAGCCAATATAAAATACCCGATGGCCATGACGGGAACGATAACCGAACTCACTTTAGCGATGCGTTGAATGCCTCCAAAAACGATGGCCAAAGACATCATTACCAACACAATACCCGTTAATACTTGATTCCAACCGAACGCCTCGTTCATCGCTTGACAAATCGTATTGCTTTGAATGGAATTGTAAGAAAGTCCAAATGTAATCGTGATGAGAATGGCAAACAAGGCTGACATCCAACGATTGTGCATTCCCTTTTGGATATAATATGCAGGACCGCCAATAAAGGAATCTTTGTGTCGAAGTTTGAACAATTGTGCCAATGTTGATTCAACGAATGCCGTTGCCGAACCTATCAATGCGATAATCCACATCCAAAATACTGCACCGGGACCACCAATGGCAATGGCGGTTGCAACACCCGCTAAATTGCCCGTTCCCACTCGCGTGGCTACGGAAACGGCAAAGGCTTGAAAGGAAGAGATATGTTTGTGTCCTGGATGCTTAACTGATGAATCGCCCAATAGTCGAATCATCTCTTTCAACATGCGAAATTGTACGAATCGCGTGCGCCAAGTAAACCATAATCCACAACCGACAAGCACGGCAATGAGTATGTAAGTCCATAGGAAATCATTGACTTCCGTAATGATCATGTTCAGCCAACTGTCTGAAGAGAATATATTTGACATACTCAAAGTTAGTTATTGGGGAATTTACGGACGTGGTGGAGGTATGGAATGAAAGTTTTGGGATGATCCAAACTCATATCGCGGAAACCAATCATGTTCAACGTTGATTTGAACACTAAACGATGGATTGAAATTATATCGTATGGCAGCACCGATACGGTCAACGTTAGACATATACCCATCGTATGGCATCATGGTATGCATAGGATAAAAGCCATGATAACCTAACCAACCAGCATGGGGATGGTTGCCGACGATTCTCTTTTGCGCATAGAGATACGCTTCCCAATGTTCGTCAAATCGATAACCTAATTGTGCGGTGAGTCCACCACTACGATAATTGTCACCATGCCACATTACATTATTAATATATCCACCAACGGCTAACGAAAGTTTGTCGCTGAGCGACGTGGCATAAATGGCAGAAAGGTTTTGGGTGAATCCAACGCCATGACGGGCATGTTTCCCGAATTGCGTAAAAGCCGAAAGACTTAAGTTGACATTGAGTCCTTCATGCAAATCCCACCCATACCATCCAGCATAGTGAATGGGGTAGGCGTATCTGTTTCTTTGTAAAGTAGGTTCGTTGGTATTTGCCTCTTGAATATACAACGTATCTCCATTCTCGGTGACCTCCGTCAAGATGTCACTTTGCGCAAAGGTCGTTACGTTAACCAAAATGCAAGCCAATAAGATGAATGTCCATTTCTTCATGTCGTTTCACGCATAATCATCGTATTCCGTTTGCAAAGTTAGCACCATTCTCTTAATCTCCCAAATTAGGTTTCCTAATTTTTCCTTATTTTTTTTGGTGATTGAATGATTTATGTTAACTTTGCCAAATCAACTAAAAAATTTATTATTGATTCTATGGGTTTTTTAAAAACATTGTTTAGTGGAAAGGTGGAAACACCAGAGGAGAAAAAGAAAGTTGAGGAATCGAAAAACTTCGATGTGCTTAAATATGATGGAGTGAAAGCATTGCGTGCGGGAGAGGCTACTCATGCCGTGGAATTGTTTACTCATGCACTTGGGTTGCAAGAGGATTTGGAAGTGCGCGACTATCTTTCACAAGCTTTAATCCATTCAGATAGGTTGGAAGAGGCTTATGAACAATTGGAAAAACTATCGGAAGCCGAACCAGAAAACGTGCAATTGTTGGTTCGCATGACCGATGTGGTTTATATGATGGAAGATTACGACCGCATGGAAGAGTTGTGCGAGAAAGCCATGTTGATAGACAAGGATAATCCCATGTTGCTCATGCTTTATGCTCGTGCTTGTGTAGGACGTGGCGATTTGGTGAATGCCGTTGCAATGTTGAGCAAGGCGATTGCCATGCGTGAGGATTATGGTGATGCTTACCTAATGCGAGGCGATACATTATTGGAAATGGGCGATGTTGCCAGCGCAGAGGAAGATGCAAAGTGGTTGGATGAACATACTTCGGGCATTGAGGAAGTATTGTTATTGAATGCTCGCGTAGAAGAAAGAAAGGGTGAACATCAAAAAGCCATTTCGTATTACGACCAAGTTATCAAGGCCAATCCATTCAATGCAACAGCCTTTAGCGAACGAGGAAAGATTAAGTTAGTTCTTGGAGACAAGGAAGGTGCCGAAGCCGATATGCGCTCATTGTTGGAACTCGAACCGCAACGTGCAGAAGGCGTGAACGGTGAATACTCTGCTGAAGGTACGGAAGACATTGCCAGGAAAGTGGAACAAGCCTATCGAAACAATAATCCATTGGGATTATGATGTAGGATGTGTGAAGTGTGAATTATGAATTTTGAAGTTGTCGCCTTTCGGCGATTATGGAAGTATTTATGTTAGATGTACTTCATACTTCAATTCTTCATACGCAACGAAGTTGCCTACTTCGTAATTCAACCTTCACACCTCCTACATATTATGTGGGATGTACTTCTTACTTCAATACTTTTTACGCAACGAAGTTGCCCACTTCCTCCTTCTTCCTTCCAAATTCATACATATAAATTTTGTTAATTTGTAGTATTTTGTTGCATTTTACTATCGATTTATAATTTTTCTTTGTACTTTTGCAAGCGAAATCAAATAAAAAAGAGAATAATGATTCAATTGAACGCTGCCTACTTTTACTTTTATTTTTACTTTGCAGATAACTGTAAAGCGGGATGACGCGTGTAAATTGAAGGCTTATAGAGATAGAAATACAAGACGGTCCCGCATTCAAGCAGGGCCGTTTTTTAATATAGATGAAAGATGAAAAGAATTGCCATACAAGGAGAGTTAGGGTCGTTTCATGACATTGCCGCCCGTCAATATTATGACGGTGAACAAATCCAGATGATTTGTTGTTCTACCTTCGAAGAGGTTTTTGAGAACATCAAGCGCGATCCTACGGTGATAGGAATGCTTGCGATAGAAAACACCATAGCTGGTTCGTTGTTGCATAATTACGAATTATTGCGTGCTTCTGGTGTGACTATCGTTGGTGAACACAAATTGCACATTGAACATTGTATTTGTTGTTTGCCTGAAGACGATTGGTCAACGATACAAGAAGTGCACTCTCATCCCGTAGCCTTGATGCAATGTCGTGGATTCTTGGCAAATCATCCTGATTTAAAGGCGGTGGAAGCGGAAGATACGGCTGGTTCAGCAGAGTATATTAGTAGAAACCAATGTCGTGGATGGGCTGCTATCTGCAATTCATCAGCAGCAAAAATGTATGGTTTGAAGGTGTTGGAAGACCAAATAGAAGACAATAAGCACAACTTTACGCGATTCTTGGTAGTGTCAAGTCCTCGAAAGGCAGACTTCTTACGTCCATTGGACAAGACAGACAAATCAAGTTTGGTATTTCTTGTTCCTCATGAAGAGGGTAGTCTTTCAAAGGTACTCACCATCCTTTCATTCTATAGCATCAACCTAACCAAAATCCAATCTCTTCCCGTGATTGGCCACGAATGGGAATATCTTTTCTATGTAGATGTGACATACGATAATTTAATTAGATACCGGCAAAGCATAGACGCCATCATCCCCTTAACAAGAGAACTCAAAATATTGGGAGAATATATCGGTGCATAATCTATATAAACCCCATTAACCCCATTAATCCCATAAAACTCACAACCCATGTTTCAACCCGCAGACAGATTGTCATTAGTACAAGAATATTATTTCAGTAGAAAACTCAAGGAAGTAGCGCAACTTAATGCGCAAGGTATGGACATTATCAGCCTTGCCATTGGAAGTCCAGATATGCCCCCTTCGCCTCAAACCATTGAGAAGTTGTGCGAAGTGGCTCACTTACCAAACGCGCATGGTTATCAACCAACGATGGGAACACCCGAATTGCGTCAGGCAATGGCTAATTTCTATCAGAAATGGTATGGTGTGGATTTGGATCCGAAAACCGAGATTCAGCCATTGATTGGTAGTAAGGAAGGTATCTTGCATGTTACTTTGGCGTTCTGCAATCCTGGTGATAAAGTGCTCGTGCCTAATCCTGGTTATCCTACTTACACATCCTTGAGCAAAATCCTTGGTGCTCAAATCGTCAATTACAATTTGCGAGAGGATAATGGTTGGCAACCCGATTTCGATGAGTTGGAAAAGATGGATTTGTCGGGTGTAAAACTGATGTGGACGAATTATCCCAATATGCCTACTGGTGGAAATGCAAGACGAGAGACATACGAACGATTGGTTCAATTTGCCAAGGCACATGACATTGTGGTGGTAAACGACAATCCCTATTCTTTCATATTAAATGAACATCCCATGTCGCTCTTGCAAGTAGAGGGCGCGAAAGATTGTTGCATCGAGTTTAATTCAATGTCTAAGAGTCATAACATGCCTGGTTGGCGTGTGGGAATGTTAGCTACCAACAAGACGTTTGTGTCTTGGATATTGAAGGTGAAGAGCAATATTGATAGCGGTACATTCCGTGGAATCCAGTTGGCAGCTGCTGAGGCTTACAATACGAATACTTTGGAATGGCATCGTGAGGCTAACATACAAGTATATCGCCGTCGTAGAGACATTGCTGAACAAATCATGACAACTCTCGGTTGTACTTTCGACCCTCATCAAGTGGGAATGTTCTTATGGGGTAAGATTCCCGAGAAATATAAAAATGTAGAAGACTTGACCGAACGAGTGTTGCATGAAGCTCGCGTATTCATCACGCCAGGTTTCATCTTTGGCTCGAATGGTGAACGTTATATTCGCATCAGTTTGTGCGCAAAAGACGAGAAGGTGAAAGAAGCCCTGCAAAGGATACAAGCCGTTGAATGGTAAACAAAGAAACAATTAAAAAAAAATAATATATGGAACTTGAGTTAGAACCATTGAGATTGCCGAGTGACAATGAACGTCCTTTCGTGATTGCTGGACCATGTAGTGCAGAGACGGAAGAACAAGTGATGAAAACCGCCCTTGAATTGCGAATGAAAGGTTGCCATAATTTCCGTGCTGGTGTATGGAAACCGCGAACAAAGCCAGGAGGGTTTGAGGGAAATGGAGAGAAGGCTTTGCCTTGGATGCAACGAGTGAAAAAGGAAACGGGAATGATGGTGGCAACTGAAGTGGCTACGCCCGAACACGTGGAATTGGCCATGAAATACGACATCGACATTTTGTGGATAGGTGCTCGCACGTCTGCCAATCCATTCGCCGTACAAGCATTGGCAGATGCATTAAAAGGAGTGGATGTGCCTGTCTTCGTGAAGAATCCCGTTAATCCAGATATTGAATTGTGGATTGGTGCCTTGGAAAGAATCAACCAAGCAGGTATAAAGCGATTGGGCGCTATTCACCGTGGTTTCTCTTCTTATGATAAGAAGATATACCGCAACCTTCCTATGTGGCAGATTCCCATTGAGTTGCGTCGTCGTTATCCCGACCTTCCCATGATTTGCGACCCCAGTCATATCGGTGGTCGTAGAGAGTTGATTGCTCCTTTGTGTCAACAAGCGATGGACTTGGGTGTTGATGGTTTGATTGTAGAGAGCCATTGCGATCCTGATAAGGCTTGGAGTGATGCAAAACAACAAGTTACGCCTGATGTATTGGATTACATCTTGAGTTTGTTGGTGATTCGTGACGAGAGTGTTACGACGGAAGGTATTACCCAATTGCGTCATCAAATAGACGAACTCGATAATCAATTGATGGACTTATTGGCAAAACGTATGCGCGTTTGTCGTGAAATCGGACACTACAAGAAAGAACACAACATGACGGTATTGCAAACCAACCGTTACAATGAAATCCTTGAAAAGCGTGGTGCTCAAGGTTCTCTTTGCGGTATGGCTCCCGAATTCGTCGCACAAGTGTTTGAACATATTCATGAGGAATCAGTACGTCAGCAGATAGAGATTATTAATCAATAGTTGTTTAGTGTTTAGTGCAAAATAGACATACTTTCACTAAACACTAAACACTCAACAAAAATCACACTCAACATAAATGAAAATATTAGTATTAGGTGCCGGCAAGATGGGGTCGTTTTTTATCGACCTGCTGAGCTTTGAACATGAAGTGGCGGTCTTCGAAAAAGACCCGAAACGGATGCGATTTACCTATAATTGCCAACGATTTACCCAATTGGAGGAAATTCGTGAGTTTCAACCTGAGTTGTTAATCAATGCCGTAACGGTGAAATACACCATTCCTGCCTTCCAACAGGTGATTCCATACATCCCAAAAGATTGTATTATCTCTGATATTTCATCGGTGAAGACTGGTTTGAAGGAGTTTTATGATTCAACGGGAATGCGTTATGCGTCTTCTCACCCGATGTTTGGTCCTACTTTTGCCAATCTCAACCAACTTTCTGAGGAGAATGCCATCATTATCAACGAGGGTGATTTCATTGGAAGGCTCTTTTTCAAGGATATTTATCAGAAATTGGGGCTTCACATCTATGAATATTCGTTTGACGAGCACGATAAGACGGTAGCTTATTCTCTTTCTATCCCCTTTGTTTCTACGTTCGTATTTGCTGCCGTGATGAAGCATCAAGACGCACCTGGAACGACGTTCAAACGTCACATGAAGATTGCCAAAGGCGTACTCAATGAGGATGATTACCTCTTGCAGGAAATCCTTTTCAATCCTTATACACACGACCAAGTGAGTCAGATTCGTACGGAACTGAAAGAACTCCTTGAAATCATCGATAACAAGGATGGTGAGGGAATGAAAGGATATTTGAAGAAGATACGCGACAATGTACGTCGTGATATTGAAATCAATCGATAAGGCATAGGATTACGCCACTTTGCCACTTTGCCACTTTGCCACATTAAGCCCTTTTGGGCTTGGTGTGGTTTATCATTATAATGGTATTGATTGGTATAGGAAATAAATTGTAAGTATAATTATTTATTATTATATTATAATATATTATAATATAATAATAACTTATATATATAGCCCCTTGCTGAGAAGTTGGAAATACCTTAATGTGGCAAAGTGGCAAAGTGGCAAAGTGGCAAAATTCTACAAACACTCTGTTTGGAAGAGGTAAATGATATGTTTAGCCATCGTAAATATATGGTTTAGCCATCGTAAATATATGGTTTGGGTTTATTAACAAGTATACTCCCATTTCTTAACAGATTTTTACACCATATTGAAGCTTGTTTTTTGGTGATTGGGAGAAATTGAAGTAACTTTGCATGTAGTAAGAAGCAAGAGAGTTGGAAAGTAAGATGCATGAGATTAGCTTTGCCATTGGAGAATATATCTCTCACGCCTCGCCTTTAACATATGCGTTAAGTAAACGTTTACGTAATGTTTTATTCATAATTCAATGATAAAAGTGTCATATTCATTAAAATATGCTTATATTTGTAGGCAAAATCAAAATTTATTATATAACTAAAAACTTTTTTATATGAGCTACAAGTATTTTAGACTATTTGTCTGGTCGTTCTTGATGATGTTGGGAATGACGCAAAGTGCTATGGCAGCCGATTTCAAGGATTTTAGTGTCATTGTAAACAACCAATCTGGTACATTGTTGACCAGTGAGGAACAAGTGCAAGGCACGGCTGTCTCTTTCGGTGTTGCCGTAGCTGATGATGGAACGGTCAGTCGCGTTGCGGTTGACGATGCCTCTTCTGTTGCCACGGTGAGTGGTACCTACCACAGTGACCATGGTTGTACTGGATTGTCGGTTGTTGTGCCTGTCAATGGTAACGTGAAGATTACCGTCGGACAGTGTACGTTCAGCGGCAACACCATTACCGTGAAAAACAGCAATGGTGAGACCGTAGTTTCAAAAACTCCTTCTGGTCCCGCATGTTGGAAGAACGACCGTTCTAACGTGGATGAACTCACATACGTGGGCGAAGCCACTACGTTGACCATCTCTGGCATGGGATATTGCCCTTACGTGGCAGTAGAAGCCATTGAAACGGTGATTACAAAGTACAACGTAAACTTCTCATTGGGAAGCGAAACGGCTGAGGGCGCCGTTCCAGCAAGCAGCGAAGTGGTTGCTGGCGAGTCGGTTACCATTCCAGGAAACTTTACTCTTTACAAGGAAGGCTATACGTTGACGGGATGGACAGACGGCACGAATACCTATGCTTTGAATACCAATGTTGCTCCCGAAAGCGACCTTACGCTTACTCCCGTGTTCACGCAGAATAGCGTAGCATTGGCAGATCGTGAGGCTCCCGTAACATTGAAGTGGGACTTCCAGCGCAAGAATGGTGCTCCCACCGTACAATACCAAAATGTTACTGGCATTTGGGTAACTCAGGCTATCGTGAATGGCGAGACTATTGACGTGAAACTCGACTTCAACACAAGCCCTGGAAAGATTAACAATAGCGCTTGGACCGACTGGGCACAGATGAATAATGGAACAACACTTACCATTCCTTCATGCAAGGGTGCTACCGTTTCGATGGAAGCTTTTAGTGACATCACGACTACCACGATTGACGGCCAAAGTGACTATACATCGGCTAAGACCATCAGTTATGAGATTGCCAATAGTGCAGAGACAATAGACGTCGTGATTGGCGATGGTTCATATTATCGTTATATTCAAACCGTGTTGCCAGTAGTGGCATCAAGTGGTGGTAAAACCTTTACGAATGAACCCGCATCGGTGATTTGGAACTTCAATACCTCGACGCTTGGAGTTGCGGATGCCGTAACACCTACAGATGGATTCAGCATGACCGCAGTTAATTTGGGCGACTTGACAGTAACGGGTACGGCTTCAAGAACTGCTGACGATGCGGCCGCTGGTGTTACCTTCGTGAAATTGAAACCCGCTGGAACTACGCAAGCAGTAGAGTGGACATTGAAACCAGCTGCAGGTTTGACATTCACCCCGACAAAGGTAAGCGGATGGATTCAGCGTTTCGGAACAGATGCAGATAATGGTGTAACGGTAACGGCTAAGTTGGCAAATGGTACGTCTATTCAGTTGGGTAATTATACCGCTCCTCGCTCCAATAAGACGAAAGCAGAAGATAAGTTTGGCTCAAGTTCCAACTATACCAACCAATTCGTAATCGAACTCACCGAGGCACAGCAGCAGGCTTTGACTTCTGCTGACGGCTTCTCATTGTTCGCTACCGTGGGAGTGGGCAATACAAAGGAAGGCGGTTTCAGCGACATTCACATTGATGGATTGCTCAATGGTACAATCGCTTCCGTGAATAAGTATGCACTCACCCTTGCAGCCTCTCCAGAGGAAGGCGGTTCAGTTTCAGCTTATCCAGTATCAGAAGAATATGAAGAGGGTACAGAGGTGACTTTGACCGCAACGGAAAACTTCGGTTATGATTTCGTGAACTGGACGGATGCTGAAGGCAATGTGGTTTCTACTGAAGCTAAGTTCAAATATACCGTGGAGAGCGAAGCCGCGTTGACCGCTAACTTCGTGGCCGTGAACACCTATGCTTTGGATTTGACCGTTGACGGAACAAACGATTACATGGTTGAAGTGAATCCTGTAGGTACGGTAGTGGACGGAAAGATGATGTATGAGGAAGGTGTTTATGTAACCCTGACCGCTAATAGCTATGAAGGTCTTGTGACATTCAATAACTGGAGCGACGGACAAACCGTTAGCGAGATTACGTTGAAGATGGATGGCGACAAGGAAATCGCTGCCGTTTACTCACAAGAAGACATCATCGCTGGATGGGACTTCTATAAGAGTGGTAATAGCGGTCGTGTGGCCGACTTCTATTCAACGGAGAACGAAGCAAGCGCATTCACGTTGACCAACGGCACCGATGCAACGTCTTGGCTCGACAAGAGTACTGAGGCTGCCAATGGTTATGAATCGATGAAGGGTGCAGCCGTTAACTGGAAGACTGGTAGTGGTAATGGTGATGTAGGTCATTATTACTGGCAGACGAAAGTAAATGCCGAGGCATTCACCAACATCAAGGTGCAATTCGACATGCTTTTCAACTACAATTCATATACCGTTTATAATGTAGAATACTCTACAGATGGCGAGAATTGGACAGGTAATGGAAGCATCACTTTGACAGGTGCTAAAGCCGTTTGTCATTATGAAAATACACTTCCCGAAGATGTAAACAATCAGGCTAATCTTTATATTCGCATGATTCCTGATTATACTTCAGAGATTAAGGGTAGTGCATCTGCTAATGACGGAAACACCGTAGGTATGTTCTTCATTACGGGTACAGAGGAATTAGTGAATGACGGCATTGCTCCCGTATTGGTATCATCTGTTCCTGAAGAAGGTTCCGACAATGCTTCTGCCAATGGCAAGATTGTGTTGACATTCGACGAGAAGGTGGCTTTGGCAGATGGTGCCGTAGCAACGCTCAATGGTCAAGACATTGAAGGAGTTGTAAGTGGCAAGACCATTATGTTTGAATACAAGGGATTGGAATACTCTACCGAGTACACCTTCACTTTGCCAGCAAATAGCGTAAGCGACTTAACGGAGAATTACCTTGAGGAGCCTATCACGCTTACGTTTAGCACGATGACTCGTCCTGCTATTGAGAAGGGATTGTATGACTACTATGTGAAGACTACTGACGACCTCGTAGCAGCCATCAATGAGGCTAATAATCGTAGTGACAAGAATGTTCGCTATCGCATCTTCTTGTACAATGGTACATACGCATTGCCATTGAGCACTTCAGAAACTATCAATAGCGACGATGGTAATACATATCCCGCTCCTTACACGAAGATTTCCGCTTCTAACATCTCATTTGACGGAGAAAGTCGTGAGGGCGTTATCATCACCAACTTCCCCGATGGTGCAGGGACATACGCTGGTCAATACGGTCAGACAAGTGTCTATGACGGTATCGGTAAGAGTGATGTTCTCCAGATTCAGGGTAATGTGGAAGGATTGTACTTCCAAGACGTAACCGTGAAGAGTGGTCTTGGTGATGCACTCGGACGTAATATTGCCGTTCAGGATAAGGGTAAGAAGAACATCTATAAGAACGTGAAGTTGTGGGGTTATCAAGATACTTGGACTTCCAACAACGATAATGGTCTCTATTACTTCGAAGGTGGTTTGGTACGCGGACGTACTGATTTCCTCTGTGGTAAAGGTGACATTTTCTTCAATGAGACCGAAATTCAGGTTTGTATGAATACGGGTGGTTACATTGCCGTGCCGTCAAAGAGCATCAAGTATGGATTCGTATTCAACAACTGTACCGTCAATTGCGAGAGCAGTAGTCTCAATGGCAAATATACACTCGGTCGTCCTTGGGGACAGGGAACGCCAAGTGCCCTTTGGATTAACACCAAGATGCAATATGCGCCATCAGCTATCGGATGGTCGGAGATGAGCAATGGTTGGCCAAAGCGTTTCGCTGAGTACAACTCCACATTGTTGGGTGGCACAACCATCGACTTGAGTGGTCGTAAGACAACCTTCGGTGACGGTCATACCAATAATCCCGTTCTGACAGCTGCTGAGGCCGCCGAGGCTTCCGATATGACCAATATGTTTGGCGATTGGGATCCTACTTATTATACCGAGCAGGCATCAGCTCCACAAAACGTAACCCTCGAAGGCAATACATTGTCTTGGGACAATAGCAACTATGTATATTGCTGGGCTATCGTAAAGGATGGTAGCGTGATTGACTTTACCACCGAACCAACATACGAGGTTGACGATGTAAGCGCTACGTATGCCGTTCGTGCTGCTAATGAAATGGGTGGTTTAGGTGAAGCAACGGAAGCCGTTGTTGTAGAGACTGGTATCATCTTGTCAGACACCGATACTGAGGCTCCCGCACCTGGCACGTATGCTACTATCACCTACGACCGTACGTTGACTGAGAAGTTGAATACACTCGTATTGCCATTCAACACGACCAAGGAAGAAATTGGTGCTACTTACGTTCTTGCCTATACGGGTACGACGGAAGAAAATGATGCATTGACATTGAACTTCGAGGAAGTGGAAGAGATGGAAGCTAATGTTCCTTACGCCATCATTATCGAAGGTGAAGACGTAACGCTTCCAGTCTTTGAGAACAAGACGATTGTAGAGCCGAATGACTTGACCGTTAGCGACGCAAACTTCAGCTTCGTTGGAACATACACCGACTTTGGAAGGCAGAATAGCGTCGTGAAGTTGGGTGACTATATCGCTGGTGTAACTTCATTCAAGAAAGCAGCTGGTGGAAACCGCATTGCCGCATATCGTGCTTACTTCAGGCAAGAGACCGAAACGGGTGCTAAACTTGTATTCAATTTCGCTGGACATGACATCTCTAATGTGGGTGACTTAGTAAGCGAAGATGGTGGATTCGTGGATGGTATCAACCAAGCTTCCGTTGAGTCTGCCGATAGCGAGGTTTACAACTTGCAAGGTATTCGCGTAAAGAAAGCCAACAAGGGTGTATACATCCAGAACGGCAAGAAAGTTGTCATCAAGTAATATTTAGATGAATATTTTAAGGTCTCCTTCATGATTTTTTCATGGGGGAGACCTTTTGTTAATAGATTTTATTAACTTTGCACCATGCAAAGCAACACAAACGTCCTTGCCCATATTACGGCATTTACCGTTGCTATGATTTGGGGTAGTACATTCATTTCAACCAAGGTGTTGATATTGAATGGCTTGTCTCCCGTGCAAATATTTACCTTACGGTTTATTGTTGCTTATCTCTTGCTTCTTCTCATGTCATTATATTTAGGGAGACACGATAAGCGAAAGTTTTCTTGGATTGCTGACAACTGGAAGGATGAGGTTATCATGATTGCCTTGGGAATAACGGGAGGTTCTGCTTATTTCTATACGGAAAATGAGGCTTTGCGTTTCGGCACGGCTACCAACGTGTCGTTGATAGTTTGTGCGTGTCCTTTGTTTACCACCTTGCTTTATCGAATGATGGTAAAGAACGTACGATTGAGCAAAAGGCTAATCGTGGGTTCTATCTTGGCTTTCGTAGGAATGGTAGTTGTGGTGCTAAATGGACATTTCGTGTTACACCTCTCTCCGTTGGGCGATTCGTTGGCGTTTGCCGCTTGTCTATGTTGGGCGTTTTATAGCATATTGATGAATTATGTTACCGACCGTTACAATTCCGCTTTCATCACCCGTAAGGTGTTTTTCTATGGCTTATTGACTATTTTGCCCTATTATCGATTCTTTCCCGATTTTCCCTCATGGCAAGAATTGATGCAACCAGCAGTCATTGGCAATTTGTTGTTTCTGAGTGTTGTAGCGTCGTTGGTTTGTTTCGTTGCATGGAATTGGGCTTTACATCTGTTGGGAGCCATTCGAGTCACCAATTATGTCTATGTGAATCCCGTATCAACCATCGTGTTTGCCGCATGGATACTTCATGAACCCATTACGATTTATTTCATCGTGGGAACGATATTGATTTTATACGGAATGTATCTGAGTTATCGCAAAGAATAGGAATACAATCAATAAAAATATAAACTATGAGAGTACTGTTAATTAATGGAAGTCCACGAAATGAAGGTAATACCTTCTTAGCATTGAGCGAAGTTGCCAAAACGTTGAATGAAGAAGGTGTCGAGACGGTCATCGTGGGTATAGGAAAAAAGGCCGTGCAAGGTTGTATTGCATGTGGCATGTGTGGAAGAACGGGAAGATGCACGTTCAACGATGATTTGTATGGCAAGATTTTTTCCATCATCAAGGATGGCATAGATGGTCTTATCGTTGGTTCTCCCGTCTATTATGGTGGTCCTAACGGTTCCGTTTGTGCGTTGATGGATCGTATTTGTTATTCCTTGAATAGTTATCTCAAGTTCAAGCCAGCCGCCAGTGTTGCCGTATGTAGGAGAGGTGGTGCTTCCGCTACATTCGATAGGTTAAATAAGTATTTCACCATCTTGAACATGCCCGTGGTGAGTTCGCAATATTGGAATATGGTTTACGGTCAAACACCTGGACAAGCCGCCTTAGACGAAGAGGGAATGCAAACCATGCGTACATTAGGAAGAAACATGGCGTGGATGATTAAGAAACTGAATGTTTCCGAAGACGGACATCCAGCATTGGAACAACCCGTTTGGACGAATTTCATCCGATAGTGTAAAGAAGATGTGGGAGATATGTAATTCGCATTCTTCTATAGCAAAAATAATCCAATAACACAATTTCGTGCTATTGGATTATTTGTTTGTCGGCATTGAGAAACAAGCGTGATGTTTCTTTGCTCATTGAATGAAATATCATTCAGATGTAAGGATGATGTTGGTTATTCCAACGGCATCGGTGATATTGATGTCTCCGTCTCCATTCACGTCTGCAGCTTCCAAGATAATATCCGTGGTATTTGAGCCTAAAATGTAACTGACAAGACAAACTACATCGGTAACGTTGACTATTCCATCGCCGTTGACATCGCCAAGGAGAATGCTTACGGGAGCCGTCAATTCGCCCTCAATCACGATGCTACCAAATCCTATCGTTTTGTTTTCACCTATATTGTAGATGTTGAATACAAACTCATGCTCTTCCTTGTCGTAGGAATACAACGTCTTGTTGTAGCTTGAATAGTAACCATTTTCCACCCTGTTCCTATTGGGAGATTCCCCTGCGTAGAGGTTTGTTCCGTCAAGAGCAAGGTCAAATTTACCGCCATTTGTACCGATTTTACAAGCATTGAAAGAAATGGCTGTAGGCTTGAATTTTGCGTTATCAATATCGGTCTTGATGCGGATAGTCATGGCGTTGTCTGCGTTTCCACTCGTCGCGTTTATTTCGGTGGAAGAGAACTCATTAAATGGTGCTTCGTTGACGATGCGCCTTGCAATGCATCCCAATGCGCTTCCCAATTGTACGGTTGCCGTTATCTTTCCCTTGATTTCATTCGAGTAGTTGATGGCGAAGTCGGTATTTCCATCATAGAATGGCAAGGTGATAGTACCAGCTACGGTCTGCATCTCTTCTTCTGAAGGCGATTCTTCGATGGGTTCCGTAGTGGCAAGATATTCTACGTAATCGGGAAGATAGACACCCACATGAGCGGGTTGGTTGTATGCTACGTTTTGCCAAGCGATTCCCAAGCGATATACATGGTCGTGCATGAGCGTAGGAATACGATATTGCGTATCTTCATTGGTGGAGAAGATGTTGATGGTGCATCCGTCGGAATAGTCCCACATGATGATTTCCTCTCGCCAATCACCGAAGAGGTCAGCAATGAGGTTTGGTGTTGCCTTGGTGGTGTTGCACGTCTGTGAGTTGCCAATGTCGGTGAAACTCTTATAGGTATTTGCCTTCTTTCTGGAAGTGTTCCATTTCTCTACGGCAGGATTACATTTCAAAGTGTTAGTGTCATAGTGTCCGTCGAAGAGTTCTTCTTGCAAATCACCATCCCAATAAATCCTCATGCAAAGAGAAGGACGACTGGTACTGATGGTCGTTCCGTTTGTTGAACGAACTTCAGAACCACCTGTTGACCAAAACTCGCCGCCTCTGTTGTCTGCGTCTATATCGGCAGCCATTCCTCGACCAGTATCGGCATTAGCCGTGAAATTATATAACACCTCTCCTGTTGCGGCATCGTGTAAGTCTCCACCGTAGGGATTGATTTTCTCCTCGTGTACGTCGAAGAGTTCCAAACCAGGACGATCTGGGTCGAAGTCAGCTAAGTGAATAGCATCGCCATGACCGAATCCTACGCTATAGAGCAATTGACCGTCGTTATCCAAAGCACCACTTCCCCAAACGATTTCATCACATCCATCGCCATCTACGTCGCCCACGGAAATGTTGTGGTTGCCGTTGCCATAGAGGGTGTATAGACTTCCCTTTCCGCTGGTGTTAGAATTGTATGTCTTGGTAGTCTTGTTCCAGTTGGCGTCATAATGTTCTACATTGCTACTGCTAACGCTGGCGTGAAGCCATTTATGTACCAATTTCGAACCATTGAAATCCACCGCCCATACGTATGCTCGGGTGTAATAGCCACGACACATAACGGCTGAAGGATTGCTGGATGAACCATCGAGATAAGCCACACATGCCAAATATCGTTCGCTTCGGTTTCCATAGTTGTCTCCCCAGAAACCTGAACTACTTGGATAACTTGCCGTTTTGTTAAAGGTTCCTCCACGATTGGGATTGTACCAAATCGTGTGAATGGCCTTTCCCGTCGCTCCGTCGAATACCGTTAGATACTCAGGACCACTGAGGATATAACCGCTTGAATTGCGATAATCTTTTGAGTTGTCGGTCGACTTGATATCATTGTCGTCAGCGGCAGCACTCACGTAGTTTCCTTGACCGTCCTTCGAACCAGGTGCCGTCTTGCAAATCATCTCAGTCTTTCCGTCGCCATTGAAATCATACACCATAAACTGGGTATAATGAGCACCTGCACGGATGTTTGTGCCGAGGTCGATTCGCCAAAGAAACGTGCCATTGAGACGATAGCAGTCGATATAGACATTGCTGGTCTTTCCGCTTTGTGAGTTATCCTTTGAGTTAGATGGGTCCCACTTCACGAAGAGTTCATATTGTCCGTCTCCGTCAATGTCGCCTACCGAGATGTCATTGGGAGTGTAAGTGCTACCTGGACGATTTAGCTTGAGTGCCAAATATTCCTTTCCCCATGAAGAAACGGCATTGGAGGTGGATGTGACGTTTCCGTTTACTTTCGTCACTACTTGGTATTGGCTAGTATTGCTTCCTCTTGTATCGGTATAGCATGTTGCTCCCGTAATGTCTGCGGCAATGACGGTTCCGTCGCGCAAGAGGTCAAATGTCGTGGATTTATAGTTCTCCGTTCCGAGGAATCTCCAACTGATGAATTGTCCTGTTCCAGATTTAGCGGGAAGTACTACCAAACCACGGTCGAGAGTTTCCATCTGCGATTTGGGAGTGGTGTATGAAACACCTGATGTGTAAACATAGTCAAAGAGCGTGATGGTCCAACAAACTTGTTGTCCTTTAGGAGTGAACGTGAGTGTTCCCGTGGCAGGCGTATCCAACGTAATCGTGTAAACCTTGTTCACGGCTGCATCGTTTTCTTTCTTGGGGAAAACGTAGGTGGTTGCATTATATTCCTTGCCATTCAGTTCGGCAATATACGAGTCGTTATCGGCATAGTTGTCGTAACCAGCAAACGAAATGGATTTGATGGTAATGCCATCGGGAATGTTGATGGTATATTGAATGCCAGCGGAATATTTGATAGTAGAACCAGTACCTGTTGAATAGACTTTCCCGTTGTTGTTCGTGATGGTGAAACCATTGTTGAACGACCATCCCGTACCGCTATAGGAGTCTTGCGACAACGCATATTGACTATTGGATTCTTCAATATAGTCGTAAAGCGTTATCTTCCAACACACTTGTTTGCCGTCGGCCTTGAAACTCAACGTGTTGGAAACGGGCGAGTTGAGGTCTATCGTGTATTTCTTCGTTATTGCTCCATTGCTGTCCTTTTGCGGAAATACGTATTTCGTTGCTTCATACGTCTCATCTCCCAACGTGCTGAGATAAGAATCCAATCCTTCGTAATTGTCGTATCCCTCGATGACCACGCGAGTAATGCTGATGCCAGAGGGGATATGGATGGTGTAGGTAACTCCAGCGGAATACTTAATTGTACCGTCGGTTCCAGTAGAGTAGGATTTACCTGATTCATTGGAAATGCTACATCCGTTGGTGAATGTCCAATCACCAATGGCGGTTGATTGCGATAGCTCAAACTTGTGTTGTGCCCAAGTTAGTGAAGCAATCGTCATGAAGAACAATGTCAGAATAGATCTTTTCATTTTTTGATGTTGTTTTGAAGTAATTTGTTGTGTGATGGAATGCATAGTGCATCTGTTTTTCTATTACGATGCAAAGTTAATCATTTTTTTCGACATTACCGAATTTTATGCCTTAATTTCAGGGAAAATGAGTATCTTTGCCACCAGAAAATCTAATATAATGAAAAAGGAATCCAAATGATGTTTTGTGCCTTGTTGCTTCAGTGCTTGACGTTGGTGTCTCTTAACGTCGAGAATCTTTTTGATTGTGAGCATGATACGTTGAAAAACGATTTAGAATGGTTGCCCGATGGCGGCAACCATTGGAATAAGAAACGCTATTGGAAGAAGGTAAATCATCTTGCGCAAGAGGTGATTGCTTGCGGGGAAACGGAGGAAGGATGGGAGTTGCCCGACTTGGTGGCTCTTTGTGAGGTGGAAAACGATACGGTGATGCGCGACTTAACCCGTCGTTCGCCTTTGCGCAATGCACGGTATGAATACGTGATGACGGATAGTCCTGATCCGCGCGGGATTGACGTTGCCTTGATGTATTCACCTTTTTCGTTCTCGCTCATCGAAAGCAGGTCGTTCGATGTTAAACCCTTGAAGGATATGCATGCGCCACGCGACATTCTCTTCGTGAAGGGTCGTTTGTTGAGAGGTGACACCCTTTGCGTGTTCGTTGTTCATGCACCGAGTAGAACGGGTGGAGAACGGGCGACTCGCAATCATCGGTTGATTGTTGCCCAACGATTGTGCGAGTTGGTGGATTCCGTTCGCCTTGCTTCTCCCCAAACTCTGTTCATGATAGCAGGTGATTTCAATGACACGACTGATTCTCCCAGTTTGTTGGTGTTGCAAAGCCATGGATTGCACGATGTTTCTATGAATGCTAAAGGCAAGCATGGCGCAAAGGGCACTTATCGTTATCGGGGAGAGTGGGGGAGCCTTGATCATATCTTTGTAAGCGATAACTTGATGAAATGCTTGAGCGATTGTCAAGTTTTTGATGCTCCGTTTCTGCTCGAAAAAGACGAGAAATATGGAGGCATGAAGCCCCATCGCACATATCTCGGTCCTCGTTATGTAGGAGGCTATAGCGACCATTTGCCATTGCTAGCCCGTTTTTGTTTAGGAAACAGATAACGTTGAGCATCTAAACATAGTGTTTACGAGTGATAAACACTATGTTTGCAGGATGCATAGCTTGAAAAATTACAAAATTACAATTACAAAATTACATTTAGTACCTTCATTAGTGGGGGAGAAAATGTGATATGCTATTATTATATTAATATATTATTATAATAATATATTAATATAAAATATATATACTAATAATTTGTTGTTTTTATCAATAATAATCTTTCGATTTTCCAATGCCGAAAGTAATAACTACCTAAATGTAATTTTGTAATTTGTAATTTTGTAATTTTATGTGTGTTTTCTTCCCGTTTCTGCTGAAAGGAATGGGATTTTTGGTATCTTTGCCATCGTAATCTTAAAACCAAATATTATGAATGACATTCAATTGATTCTTAGAGGGATAGATGGGGGTTGTGGCAAGTGCTTCCATGTTAAATGGTTGTCGATGGTTAATTGTGGAATGGGTATCATGTAGCTATGGAAGAGAACAAGGATTTCCTTCGACAAGGTAATAACTACAGGACGCTGATGACATTTCAGAAGGCGGAATGCATCTATGATGTGACCTACTATTTCGCTCACAAATATCTGTCGGTAGGCGACCGTACGATTGACCAGATGATACAAGCAGCCCGTTCGGGTAAGCAGAACTTGGCAGAAGGGAACATAGACGGGATTACGTCGCGCGAGATGGAGTTGAAGTTGACGAATGTGAATCGTGCCTCATTGCATGAATTGCTCCTTGACTATGAGGATTATCTACGGGTGCGCGGTTTAGAGCAATGGGCATATAATGACCGTAGGTGTATTCAGACGCGTGCGTTTTGCAAGGCGAATTTGGATTCTGCCGTGTATCGAGAGAAAATTAAGACGCGTTCGGATGAGGTGATTGCCAATATTGCCATTACGCTGATTCACCAATGTGACGTGCTTATCAGAGGGCTGATAGAGTGGAAAAAGCGGAATTTCTTGGAGCAGGGTGGCATCAAGGAAGAGATGTACAGAGCGAGGAAGGAGTGGCAGAAGAAGCAGGGGGGATGGTAGGGATAGTAGGGGATGGTAGGGAATGTGGGCTTGATGGGCAATATGGGCTTAATGGGCGTGGTGAAGGAGGATGCAACTCGCTATTCTAAGCCCAATAAGTTCAATAAGCTCAATAAGCCCAATAAGCCTATAATGCCCATAATGCCCAATCAGCCCAAAACGCCCAATCAGCCCAAAACGCCCATCAAGCCCCTTCGTAGAAGCGTGTGATAATCATTACGCGCAAATGTTGCTATGGGTGTGTGCAAATCTATTTTCTATTGACTATAATTGGTTAATTGTTGAAAAAAAGCATAAAACGGAGCAAATCGTTGGGTATCTCGTATTTTTGCCGTATCTTTGCACACTATTTTATAATAATATAAGAAAAAACCAAAATTAAAATACAATGTTTGAGAATTTAAGTGACAGATTAGAGAGATCATTTAAAATACTGAAGGGTGAAGGTAAGATTACCGAGATTAACGTTGCAGAGACTTTGAAGGACGTACGTCGTGCATTACTTGATGCCGACGTAAATTATAAAGTAGCAAAGACTTTTACTGATACAGTCAAGCAAAAGGCATTGGGTATGAACGTACTCACGGCTATCAAGCCAGGACAGTTGATGGTGAAAATCGTACACGATGAACTGGCTGAATTGATGGGTGGCGAGACGGCTGAGATGCAATTGACCAACAAACCCGCTATCATATTGATGTCAGGTTTGCAAGGTTCAGGTAAGACGACGTTCTCAGGCAAGCTTGCCAACATGCTCAAGAACAAACAACATAAGAAACCATTGCTCGTGGCTTGCGACGTTTATCGTCCTGCCGCTATCCAACAGTTGCACGTAGTAGGTGAATCCGTTGGTGTCCCCGTTTATTCAGAGCCCGAGAGCAAAGACGTGATTGCCATTGCCAACCATGCTCTTGCAGAGGCAAAAGCCAAAGGAAACGACGTGGTGATTGTCGATACGGCTGGTCGTTTGGCAGTAGACGAGGAAATGATGCAAGAAATCTCCAACCTCAAGAATGCCTTGAATCCAGATGAGACATTGTTCGTGGTAGACTCCATGACTGGTCAGGATGCGGTCAATACCGCCAAGGAATTCAACGACCGTTTGGATTTTGACGGTGTTGTTCTTACCAAACTTGATGGTGACACCCGTGGTGGTGCTGCCCTTTCCATTCGTACCGTAGTGACCAAGCCTATTAAGTTTGTAGGTACGGGCGAGAAGATGGAAGCCATCGACGTTTTCCATCCCTCACGTATGGCAGACCGTATTCTCGGAATGGGTGATATCGTATCGTTGGTAGAACGTGCACAAGAGCAGTTTGACGAGGAAGAAGCCAAGCGATTGCAGAAGAAAATCCAAAAGAACCAATTCGACTTCAATGATTTCCTCGGACAGATACAACAAATCAAGAAGATGGGTAACTTGAAGGATTTGGCAGCCATGATTCCTGGCGTTGGCAAGCAATTAAAGGATATCGACATTGACGACAATGCCTTCAAGGGTATTGAAGCTATTATCCATTCCATGACACCATTAGAGCGCACTCGTCCTGAGGTGTTGAACCAGAGCAGAAGGATGCGTATTGCCAAAGGAAGCGGTACTTCCATTCAAGAAGTAAACCGTTTGATTAAACAATTCGACCAAACCCGCAAGATGATGAAGATGGTTACGAGCAACCCAATGGCAGGTATGGGAATGATGAATAAGATGAGAGGAATGAAAATGCCCAAATAAATAGAGACATGCAATTAATAGACGGAAAAGCAACAGCAAAGGCCATCAAGGCTGAAATTGCCGAAGAGGTAAGAACGATTGTGGAGAACGGAGGTAAGCAACCCCATTTGGCTGCCATCCTTGTAGGGCATGATGGTGGAAGTGAAACCTATGTGAAGAACAAGGTGATAGCTTGTGAGGAATGCGGTTTTAAGTCAACACTCATCCGTTTTGAGGATGATGTGACGGAAGAAGAACTCCTTTCTTGTGTAGATAGACTAAACCATAATGGCGATGTTGATGGATTTATCGTTCAATTGCCATTGCCAAAACACATCGACGAACAAAAGGTGATTGAGGCTATCGATTTCCGCAAGGACGTTGACGGTTTCCATCCTATCAACGTTGGACGTATGGCGATAGGCTTGCCTTGCTTCATCTCTGCCACTCCATTGGGAATCCTGACCTTGTTGCAACGCTATGGCATTAAGACATCAGGAAAAAAATGCGTGATACTCGGTCGTTCGAATATCGTTGGCAAACCAATGGCACAATTGATGATGCAGAAACAATACGGAGACGCAACGGTAACCATTTGTCATAGTCGTTCTACGACGCTCAAGAAAGAGTGTCAAGAGGCAGATATCATCATCGCCGCTATCGGACAACCCAACTTCGTAACCGCTGACATGGTGAAGGAAGGTGCCGTAGTGATAGACGTAGGTACTACACGCGTTCCAGATGCTACTCGCAAAAGCGGTTATCGCTTGAATGGTGACGTGAAATTTGATGAAGTTGCTGAGAAATGTTCGTATATCACTCCCGTTCCAGGAGGAGTAGGACCCATGACGATTTGTTCGCTCATGAAAAATACCTTGGCAGCAGGGAAGAAAGAATATTACCAATAAAGAGTTTATTCAACATAGTGAATATCGATTATACAAAAGACAAAATATCCCAAGCAGAAGAGTTTTATCGCTTAGGAAATCAGTATCGGAAGGAAGGCAATTGGCGTATGGCAATCAATAATTATTTGGAAGCCATAGAGTTAGACCCCGAGTCGCCCGCCGTAGAAGCCAAGAAGATGCTGGATGACATTTTGAATTTTTATCATAAAGACGCATATAACCCCTAAAGAAAAGATTATGGGAAAAATCAAAGGAGCAATTACCGTCAACGTAGAACGATGCAAGGGCTGCCAATTGTGTGTAGTCGCTTGTCCTAAAGGTGTGTTGGCGTTGGCGCAAAAGAAAGTGAACACGCATGGCTACCCTTACGTAGAAGCTGCGCGTCCCGAAGATTGTATTGGATGTGCGTCGTGTGGCATAGTATGCCCCGACGGTTGTATTACAATTTACAAGAAACGAATGGAGGATTAGTACGATGGCAGAACAAGAAGTTGTATTAATGAAAGGTAATGAGGCGATTGCCCATGCCGCTATCCGTTGTGGAGCAGATGGCTATTTTGGCTATCCTATCACTCCGCAAAGTGAGGTGATTGAGACATTGGCAGAGTTGAAGCCTTGGGAAACCACGGGTATGGTAGTCTTGCAAGCTGAGAGCGAAGTGGCTTCCATCAACATGATTTACGGTGGTGCCGGTGCTGGTAAGAGAGTGCTCACGTCATCATCTTCTCCAGGTGTTGCCTTGATGCAAGAAGGTATTGCATATATGGCAGGTGCAGAACTCCCAGGCGTGTTTGTCAACGTACAACGTGGAGGTCCAGGCCTTGGAACTATCCAACCATCTCAAAGTGACTATTTCCAAGCAACGAGAGGTGGTGGTAATGGCGACTATTATGTTATCGTCTTGGCACCTAATTCCGTACAAGAAATGGCTGATTTCGTGGATTTGGCTTTTGAATTGGCTTTCAAGTATCGTAATCCTGCCATGATTTTGTCGGATGGCGTTATCGGACAGATGATGGAAAAGGTGGTATTGCCACCGTTTAAGCCTCGTAGGACTGAAGAGGAAGTGAAGCGCGAATGTCCTTGGGCAACCTTCGGTCGTACCAAAGATCGCGATATCAATATCATTACCTCGTTGGAGTTGAAGCCAGAAGTAATGGAACAAAAGAACTTGCACTTGCAAGAGAAATACCAACAAATCAGAGACAATGAAGTACGGTATGAGACGCAACAACTGGATGATGCCGAGTACATGATTGTGGCATTTGGTAGTGCTGCTCGTATTGCCGAGAAAGCCATTGAGATTGCCCGAGAGGAAGGATTGAAAGTTGGTTTGTTCCGTCCGATTACCTTATGGCCTTTCCCTGAAAAGGAAATCGCCGCCGCCGCTAAGGGTAAGAAAGGCATATTGGTTGTTGAAATCAACGCAGGTCAGATGGTAGAAGACGTTCGTCTTTCCGTGAATGGTGCCGTACCCGTAGCACACTTCGGTCGTTTGGGTGGTATCGTTCCAGAACCAGAGGAAATCGTGAACGAAATCAAGAAAATGTAATTGAATGATACATAAAAATAACTGAAAAATCAGATAATTATGAGCAATCAAGATATCATTTCACCAGAGAATCTGGTATATAAGAAGCCAACCTTGATGAACGATGTGGACATGCATTATTGTCCAGGATGTTCACATGGTGTTGTACATAAATTGGTAGCAGAGGTCATTGAGGAAATGGGGATGGAAGATAAAACCGTAGGTGTTTCACCCGTGGGATGTGGTGTGTTTGCCTATCGCTATCTTGATATCGACTGGCAAGAGGCAGCTCACGGACGTGCACCAGCAGTAGCAACCGCTATCAAACGCTTGTGGCCCGACCGTCTTGTGTTTACCTATCAAGGCGATGGCGACTTGGCTTGTATCGGTACATGCGAAACGATTCATGCATTGAATAGAGGTGAGAACATCACCATTATCTTCATCAATAATGCCATTTATGGTATGACTGGTGGACAGATGGCACCAACTACGTTGATTGGCCAAAAGACTTCTACTTGTCCTTACGGTCGTGATCCTGAAATTCACGGTTATCCATTGAACATCACGGAATTGGCTTCTCATCTTGAAGGTACCTGCTATGTCACTCGTCAGAGTGTAGAGTCTGTTCCTTCTATTCGTAAGGCTAAGGCTGCCATTCGCAAGGCTTTCGAAGCATCAATGGCAGGAAAGGGTTCTTCACTTGTGGAAATCGTATCAACTTGTAATAGTGGTTGGAAACTTTCTCCTGTGAAAGCCAATGAATGGATGAAAGAACACATGTTTGAGAAATACGTAAAGGGAGATTTAAAGGATACTATATGAAAACGGAAATTATAATATCAGGCTTCGGAGGTCAAGGCGTACTTTCCATGGGAAAGATACTTGCTTATTCTGGCCTTATGGAAAACAAGGAAGTAACTTGGATGCCTGCATACGGACCAGAACAACGTGGTGGAACGGCAAACGTTACCGTTATTGTTAGCGATGAGCGTATTTCATCGCCTATCTTGAGTAAGTATGACGTAGCAATTGTCTTGAATCAACCTTCATTGGATAAGTTTGAACCGAAAATTAAGCCAGGCGGCATATTGATTTATGATGGCTATGGAATCATCAATCCTCCAAAGCGTGATGATATTCAAGTATATCGTATCGATGCAATGGACAAGGCCGCAGAGATGAAAAACTCTAAGGTGTTTAACATGATAGTTTTGGGCGGTTTGCTGAAGGTTTGTCCTGTAGTAAGTACGGACGGATTGCAAAAGGCACTCTTCAAGAGTCTTCCCGAACGTCATCATGGCTTGATTCCACTCAACATGCAAGCCGTTGATGAAGGCATGAAAATCATTGATAAGCAAAAGTAAACTTCAAATAAGTTGAACTTTTTACTAATAAGCGTGTAAGTATTGCGCAGGCGGATAACCACGCATACTTACACCTTATTTATATATAGTAGTATTTATCTTATGAAAAAATACATTTGTAGCAGAACTATGGTACTCGTAGCGAGTTTATTGACTACGATGTTTTCATGGGCAGCCGAGATTCCCGCTTACACCATTGCCGGCAACGACACCATTTGCCAAATATTCATTTATTCGCCAAGTGAGAAGGATGGTTTGCACTTAGCGTATTTAAAGGATGATGATACGTGGCAAGAAGTGGCGCAACTATGTGCTTCTGATTATTCAAGATGGGGTTCCGAGAAGCGTATGTATGCTCCTTACGTGGTTCATGCAAACGATGGTACTTGGCGCGCGGTATGGTCGGTCAACGATTATGCACCATGTATCGCCGTGGCATATAGCGAGGATTTGGTTACTTGGCGACCACAAGATTATCCACGAATGAACGAGAAAGGTTGTAAAGAACCGATTGTCTTTGCCATGGACGATGGAACATTCGACATCTATTTCAAGTCAGACAATGGAAAACGTTACGTCCAGGCTTCCAATGATTTTCGCCATTTCGTTGAAGATTCCATTGCCAGTACGATAGACGATATAGCTTGGGTGCGCGATACGGCAACCATCAACAACAAATTACGTGAGGGAAATCAATTTGATGTTCCTAAGGTTCACCTTGATTATATCATCAATTGGTTTGCTGCCATGAATCGTGAGAATGAGTTGAATCGTGAGACCATGAAAGATGATAACAAGCGATTTGCCCATCTTCCTGAAACGATGCATGCTACTTTGAACGTGGATATGAATCAACAAAAGGCGATTAGCGATAAGTTGGTTGGTATCTTCTTCGAGGATATCAGTTATGCGGCAGATGGTGGCCTTTATGCCGAGTTGGTGCAAAACAGGGATTTTGAATATCGCAAAGGTGAAGGTCGTGGAAAGGAATGGGGGCCGACATTCGCTTGGCATTTCTCCAAGAATGTGCAACTCTCTACCGACAATCCATTAAGTGCCAATAATCCTAACCATATCACGATGGAAATGGATACTATCTGCAATGATGGATGGGATGGAATCATGGATGAAGGTGCCATGTATGATTTCTCCGTTTATGTTCGCAACATCGATTGTCAAAAGAAGAAATTCAACGTTGCGCTTGTCAATGAGCATGGAATCGTATTGGCAGAGGGCGATTTTACTTCAGAGGGACAAGGATGGAAACAATATAAACTCTCGTTGAACACCGATAGCAAGAAACGTGCTAAGATGGTTCTCGCTGATGTGCAGAAATGTCAATTACGTATCATCGGCAAGAAAAAGGGTAGGGTGGCTCTCGATATGATTAGCCTTTTCCCACATGATACGTTTAAGGGACATGGTTTACGTAAGGATTTGGCTGAGACTATTGCTGCTCTCAAACCAAAGTTCGTGCGTTTCCCAGGAGGTTGCATGAGTCATGGTGAGGGTATCGACAACATCTATCGTTGGAATCATACTGTTGGACCGTGGCAAGATCGTAAGCCCGATTTCAATATTTGGCATTATCATCAGACGCGTGGATTGGGATTCTATGAGTATTTCCAATTTTGTGAGGATATAGGTGCAGAACCATTACCTGTATTGGCAGCTGGTGTTCCTTGTCAAAACTCAGGTCCTAACGCAGAAGGCTATGGTGGTCAGCAGGGGGGTATTCCTATGGAAGAAATGCCCGCTTATATTGATGAGTTGTGCAATATGATTGAGTGGGCAAATGGCGACCCTGCAACCAACAAATGGGCAAAGATGCGTGCTGATGCTGGTCATCCCGCTCCTTTCAACTTGAAATATATTGGTATAGGTAATGAGGATATTATCTCAACAACATTCGAAGAGCGTTGTGAGATGATTTGCAAGGCTATCAAGCAACGTTATCCGGATATCATCGTTTGTGGTACGGTTGGACCTTTCCACTATCCTTCTTCTGATTATATTGAGGGTTGGAAGTTTGCCAAGGAGCACAAGCAAGTTATCGACATGGTAGACGAGCATTATTATGAGAGTACGGGGTGGTTTATGCATCATTTGGACTATTACGATGAGTACGATCGTCAAGGTCCGAAGGTTTATATTGGCGAATATGCTTCGCGTACTCGTACCGTAGAATCGGCCTTGGCCGAAGCACTCTTCCTTTGCCATGTTGAGCGCAATGCCGACATCGTTGAAATGACTTCATACGCTCCGTTGTTGGCCAAAGATGGTCACCACAACTGGAATCCTGACTTGATTTATTTCAACAATACTGACGTTACATTAACGCCAAGTTATGTGACGCAACAATTGTTTTCTACTTTCTCTGGCAATCGTTACATAACGTCGGAAATCAAGGTGGATGATGCCGTTAAACATCGTGTAGCTGCCAGTGTGGTGAAAGACAACAAGACGGGAAAGACGTATTTGAAATTGGTGAATGCTTTACCAGTAAAAATGGCTTTCGATGTCAAAGGCTTGCAATTACCTACAACGGTGAAATATCAAGGCTTTGAAGGGAAACCTGCTGAAACGAACTATTTGAAAGTAGATTCTCAAGATGATCATTCATCTGTTCCATTGAATATTCAGGGCTCAGTCATTACATTGCCACCATATTCGATGAGAGCTATAGAGTGGTAAGAAGTGAGAGGTGAGAAGTGAGAGGTGAGAGAAAGAGGTGAGTGGTGAGAGGTGAGAAGTGAGAGAATAGTCTGTCTAATTGTGAATTGTGAATTAACAAAGCATATCTCTCACCTCTCACCTCTCACCTCTCACCACTCACCTCTTCCTATAACCTCTCACCACTCACTTCTCCCCCCTCAGAACCCCCTAATTGCTTGATTTTTCTCAATATACATGGAAAAAAAGTGAAGTTTTATTCAAAACTTTTGGTGGTTACGAGTTTTTTTGATTACTTTGCAACCGAAAAAGTATGAGATTATATTTGTAAGAGTTTTATAATCATAATTTTAGAAAGATATGAAAAAATTAGTTGTATTATTTGCTGCTGCCCTTATGGCAGTTTCTGCTTCTGCACAAAACGTGACAGAAAGCAAGACGTTTGACAATTTCTATATTGGCATCAACGGCGGATTAAGTGCTAAGACAACTCCTCCTACTGGTGGATGGTTGAATAAATTGAATCCTAACGCTGGTCTTCGTATCGGTCGTTATTTCACTCCTGTTTTCGGATTGGCAGTTGAGAGCAATGCTTATTTGTCTAATAAGCCTTATCGTTCTACCAAGACTTTCATTCGTGGTATCAACACCAGCCTTTTAGGAACTGTTAACTTGAGCAATTGGTTTGGCGGTTATCCTGGTGAACCACGTTGCTTCGAGGTAATTGGTTTGTACGGACTTGGTTGGGCTCACACCTTCGACCACAATGTACTTCCAAAGGCTATCAATAGCTTGACTTCTAAGGCAGGTATCGATTTCGCATTCAACCTTGGTAGCAACAAGGCTTGGCAGGTTTATGTTGAGCCAGCTATCATCTGGGCTCTCAATGGTACAGGTTATGATGCTGTTGAGTACAACTTGAATAAGTCTATGGTTCAATTGAACGCTGGTATCGTTTATAAGTTCCGCAACTCTAACGGTACTCACAACTTCACCATCGCTCCAGGACGTGACCAAGCTGAAATCGATGCTTTGAACGCTCAGATTAATTCTCTCCGCGATGAACTCGCTCGCAAGCCAAAGGAAGTAATCAAGGAAGTGATCAAGGAAGTTCCTACAACTACCGTTCAAGAAGTTAAGGTTGAAGACCTCGTATTCGTAACCTTCGCACAAGGTAAGTCTGAGTTGACATTCGACGCTAAGGCTGCTTTGAACAACATCAAGGAAGGCAGACACGTACAAATCGTTGGTACAGCTTCTCCAGAGGGTAATCCTGAACTCAACCAAAGACTTTCTCAAGCTCGTGCAAATGTAGTTGCTGATTACCTCAAGACTCGTGGCGTTGTTGTAGATGAGGCTACTGGTAAGGGTGTTCAAGGTACTACATCTAACCGTCTTGCAATTGTTTACGTGAAGTAATTCAAACATTCAATATCATTAAAAAGTGGCGATTCCATCGATAGAATCGCCACTTTTTTCGTGTTTGTATGAAAGATGATGAATCTTTATTGTGCTTCAATCATTCATTTTAATGGCATTTGCCACCGCATCACTCACAATGTCGTTGAGTTGTTCGAATGTCAATTTATAATATTTCTCTGCCATAATAATGAATGTATTTGCCGCAAAGATAAAGAAAAAAACTGAGGTTCACAAGTTTGTGGACCACAAACTTGTAAACCTTTTGATTTCATTGTAATCGAATTCCTATTCGAAGTCCATCTATAAATAATGTGTTAGTCTTAAATTGTATTCGTGAAATAAAATTCTCTCAAAAACCATAGACATAGAGACCATGTGAATGTGTTAGTTTCATTTCGTATAATGGCCATGTACGAATCGTACATTAGCCATGTACGAATGGTACATTATCCATGTACGAAAAGATATTGCGGTCATTTGGAATTGTAACCTCCATTATTCATTCTCAATTTCTATAAGTGTTACAATAATTTTATAATTTGTGTAAAAACATTAAAAAAAAAACGATTATCGAAAAAAAAACATTTAAATTATAATTAATTAAAAAATAATAACTACCTTTGCACAACTTTGTGGACTTAAATTTCTTTTCCGACAAACTAAACGAAAGTGAAATTTGCCCTCAGTTGAAAATGACATATCTCTTTATGTTTTAATCAGAAGAGGTTTTTTTGTAAATAAACAAGATTTTAATATTAATAATAATAAACAAAAGATTATGAGACGATTTTTACGTTTTTTCTTTGTAATGATTGTGATGGTGCTTGGCGCTGTTGATGTCCAAGCAGAAGCAACTCGTTATTGTTTGTTCCAGTCAGAAACAGACAATAGTACTGGTAATAATGGCGATAAAGCCATTGTTGGAGCTACTCTTTATAAGAGTGTCAAGCACAATAAAGCGACTTGGACACCTGTAGAATCTACTGCCAACGAAGGGAATTTTCAATTATTCCCCTATCCTGAAAGTGAACGTCAAGATCACTTGAATGACGTTAATGATAATGGTTGGTACAAGGTTGCCGAGAGTTTTACATACTATCAGAAAGTTAATGGCGAGTGGATTGCATTAGATGAAAAACCTAATGTTAATTCTTGGGAAATATCAACGTATGATAGTTTTGATGCTATATCTCCTTACGAATCAAAATCCTATGTCGTTATCCCTGGTACAATCGTAGGTTATTATAACACCACACTACAACGCGATGTTGTTGAGTGGGTAGAAGAATCGTATTCTGATGGTAGATGGGAAGAACTTGTAGCTTTGTATGAAGCTGGTCATGATATGAGTGCTGAAACCCCAGAAACGGAGGGAAAATATGCCACAGTTGGTGGTCGTACTTATACAAAAGAAAATGGTGAGTGGAAATCTGATGCTGTTGCTGTTGAAACAAGTTGGGATGAAAGTACAGGAACGTTGACCGTAGGAACTGACGAGACAAAAACTGTTGCAGAATTGATGCAAGATTATGATATTACTACAGATGACGTCTTGACAGTCAACTTCCCTGATGGTTCTACTTATGATAAAGTATCTGGTACGTTGACTCCAGCTTCCAATAACACTTCTAATATGCAACAGCAATTGGAAGATGCTCGCTTTACCGTTTCATCTATTTCTTTAGGCAAATATGTTTCTATCGTTGACGGAAAAACTGTTCTCACTATTCCTGCTGACGAACAAGGAGATGTTGTGACTAATGATCCATCTACAAGTTCTAAGTTGACACAGGCAGAGAAAGCCGCTTTGGCTGCAGCTACAGACTTGGTCGTAATTGGAAATCTCTCTGATACAGATTGGGATGGTCTGAATTCAAAACTCGAAAATGTAACGACGCTTGATCTTCGAGATGCCAAGATTTCGCAAAATTGTAAGTTAGCTGGTAAGTTTACTACCAATCTTGTAAATCTTACTTTGCCTTCAGATCCCCAGTACACCAGTGTTCCTGTGAAATTTGCTTATAAAGCAGATAATCTCGCAAACGTAACATTCCCTAATCAAATTACTGAGATTAAATCTGAGGCATTCTTCCAATGTGGAGCATTGCGGTCTATTTCTTTACCACAAAATCTCGCTACTATCGGAGAATCTGCATTCTATAGAACAGGTCTAACGGAACTTATCCTACCAGGAAGCTTGAGAAATGTAGGAAAGGCAGCTTTCTTCAATTGTGCGGATTTGGAGAACGTTGAAATGGAAATGTTAAGTGGGGCTTGTACTTTTGAAGGCGATCCGACTGAAAGTGAATCAGGAGTATTTGGTTCATGCTTCCAGTTGAAGCACATAACACTTTCTGAGGGGGTTACCAACATTAGTAATCACATGTTTGACAAGTGTAGTATGTTAGAGTCTATCCGAATACCTTCTACTTGTAAAACAATTGGAGATAATGCATTTAATATATGTACCAGTCTTCATAGTCTTGTTATACCTGAGGGCGTTGAACAGCTTGGAATGAATGTGTTCGAGAATTCTGGACTTTCTGATATATACGTGATGGCTACAGAGGCAGGAAAAGTGCCAAAGATTTATAGTATGAGTAACACATGGGGAAATAATGGAACCTTCTTGAACACGAATGGTGAAGGTGGCTCACAGGATCCATCACAAAGACATAGGACTGATATGGAAACTAGCAACCCTGATGAAAAGACAATTCTCACGTGGTATCAAGAAGAACAATCTAATGGTCAGTTAGGCCTCGGCGGTGGAAACTGCTTGATTCGTTTGCATTATCCTGAAAACATGAGGTATTTTTATGATGGATGGGAAAATCCGAAGGATCATTCTAATGATTGGTTAAAAGTGCTCGACCCTTTGAGTCCAGAACTTGTTGCTGCAAAAACTGCTGCGGGAACTGGTAATTATATTTCTACTGCATATGCTATTGGAACAAATGATGGTAATTACAGACCTTTTGGAAATGATGTAGTAGGCTATTGGCCCTTACGAACAGACTTCTCTATGCGTTTGCAGGCTGGTTATCCTTTAAATTACGGTGATACTGAACCCTCTTCTTTGGGTTGGAGGCAACTCCCATTGCAGACCACGACAAAACCTACAGACTATATCTTCTCCAAGGAATATGATGATACTTGGTACACTATGTGTTTCCCATGGGATATGGAAGATAATCAACTCTTCTCCGCTTTCAATCAAAAACTTGAAATCACGGAGTTTGTAGGTGCAGAGGTCTTGGATGTTACAACTGATGCCGATAGGGCTGCAAATAAAGAGTCATTTAATTTGATTTTCCACTTTGACCAAGTGGCTAATACATATTATATGACCAAGAATCATCTAAAGGATGGTTTGGAGTATGAACGTGTAGAGGATTACAATGTTCCTGATCCTACTTTCAATCCTGAAGGAAAACCAACGACACGTGTTCAAACTATTACGATTGCTGGAAATAATGTACAGAAAAAATATTATACTTATCGTCGTGTAAGTGGAAGTGAAGGTCCTGAATATGTTTATTGGCCTTATGGACTTCCTGATGATAAAAGTCAATACTCTGCTGCTCAAAAAGATATGACCGATCGCTACTTAAGCATCTTACACCTCATGGTATTTGCGGGTCATCCTTATATGATACACCCATCGATTGGTGCCAATCCTATTAATCCTCCTGTAAAGTGTACGATTGTGGGAGTTACCAAATTATCAACTAATAATGCTGAGTTGGCTCAGTTGGCAGATGATAATAAAGTGACTAAACCTACAACTACTGATGGAAAACATTACCATAATCCTGGTGTTACTCCTTTCAAGTATGGAGGTAATTATACATTCATTGGTAACATCGATGAATATCCAGCTGAAGCGACGTTAGCTCAAAAACGTAAGTATATGACTACGGATGAGAATCCTTATGCATACTTCTTAGCCGTTGACCCATCAAGCAGCGTTAATATTACTGATACGAGTAATCCTAAGTATTATCCTAAGTATTATCGCAAGTCTCATGCTAATGAAACGCAACCATCTTGGTCACAATATTCTGCAATTATCCGTCCAGATGCAACCGCTTTAGAGGAAATTGAAAAGTATATGGTATTAAGTACAAATAGTGGTTCTGGTGCTAAAGGTGTTGATGTGCAGTTTGGTTCTTGGGAAGTCGTAAATCCTACAGAAATACGCCAAATCATTGAAGATGCAGAAGAAAAGGGACAGGAAGTGAAAGAAATTAATCTCAACGTGGTGTTCAATATTAATGGACAAGTTGTACGTCAGGGAACTACTTCTGTTGAAGGTCTGCCAAAAGGTATGTACATCGTGAATGGCAAGAAATATATGGTGAAATAAAATAAGGAGGACAAATACATGAAAAAAATATATTTGAGACCTGTATTAAACATCAAGGTCGTAAAGCATATCAATTACCTTTGTGCAGGTAGTTTACCTTTGCGTCAAACATCTTCCTCTGCGGAATGGGGTGATGAGGGGCAATTTGCTCCATCAGAATGGATTAACGAAGGTCATAGTCCTACGACTGGATGGCCATCTGTTGGAATAGAAGAAGATACTAAGGGATTGTGGAGTCGTTAATAGAAACCATATAAGTATAAGAATAATCAATATGTTATCGTTAATCCAATGATAGGGATGATGCTTAAAGAATCACAGTTATCTTGGAGCAACGAAAGATGAAGTTCAAAGATTATTCATCGTTAACAATTCGCATCGGTTAGTTGTGAAACTGCCGATGCGTTTTTTTTGTTGATAAACATATTGATATCTTATTATTAAATCCACCCTTTTCTTGGGAGAGGGTCGGGGAGAGGCTTAAACACTATCTTTAGACAATGTAAACCATAGATTTGTTTGCCATAAACAATTCATCTGTAACGCACTAATCAATGGCTTGTAGCATATAAAGCTATAGTTTCTAATAGAATATATAATGTAAATAATGATTGTTTATTATATTAATTCTGACAGTTTGTCGTTATATTGTGTCAATCTGTCAGAATTTTCTTAGTGGCACATCTATTGCAAAATAGAGGGTGTAACCACGAATGAATGTGGTAGGAAAATAGAATAATAAACAATTAAAGATTAAAAAAATAGGAGGATAAAATTATGAGACCAATGAATCACAGAAATCCCTGGTTGCCAACAGTGTTCAACGATTTGTTTGACGTTAACTTAATGCCACGCATGAATACGCAGGCACCAGCCATCAACGTACTTGAGAGTGAGAAGAGTTATACTGTTGAGTTTGCCGCACCAGGCATGAAGAAAGAGGATTTCTCCGTAAATATCAATGGTGAAGGTAACTTGATCGTGAAGATGGAGCGCAAGGAGGAACAGAACGAGCAAAACAAGAACGCTCATTATCTCCGCAGGGAGTTCAGTTATGCTAAATACGAGCAGGCTTTGATTTTGCCTGACGACGTGGAGAAGCATAAGATTTCTGCCAAAATGGAGAACGGTGTGCTTTACATCGAGTTGCCAAAGACCGAGCCTGCAGCAGAAAAGGTAGAGAGACAAATTGAAATAGGATAACGTAAAACATTGTCAAAAAGAGGGATAAACATGGCGTTTACCCCTCTTTTTTTGTTATTTTGTGAATTATTATTTGATTTTGTAGAAAGTAGTACCGCTTTTTTTATCAAAATGATGTATCTTTGCACACAAAAACAATTTTTTTAGATAATTATGGCAAAGAAAGCATTATTGATGATTCTCGATGGATGGGGAATCGGAAAACATGGTGAAGGTGATGTAATATTCAGAACCCCAACTCCTTATTTGGATTATCTCACGGCAGTATCTCCACACTCTCAGTTGCAAGCATCTGGCGAAGACGTTGGTTTGCCTGACGGACAGATGGGTAACTCAGAGGTTGGACACCTCAATATCGGTGCTGGACGCATCGTGTATCAAGACTTGGTGAAAATCAACCGTGCTTGCAAGGATGGTTCCATCCTGAAGAATGCGCAGGTAGTGGCTGCTTATTCATACGCCAAGGAAAATGGCAAGAAACTCCACTTGATGGGATTGACCAGCGACGGAGGCGTACACTCTTCTCTCGACCATTTGTTTAAGTTGGTAGAGATTGGTAAGGAGTATGGATTGAAAGACCAGGTTTTCGTTCATTGCTTCATGGACGGTCGCGATACTGACCCGAAGTCGGGTATCGGATTCATTCAGCAACTCACCGACGTATGTCAGCAAAACGATGCACACATCGCCAGCATCGTAGGTCGTTTCTACGCTATGGATAGAGACAAGCGTTGGGAGCGCGTGAAAGAAGCTTACGATTTGATTGTTTGCGGACAAGGCAAACAAAGCGACGATATGGTGAAAGCCATGCAAGAAAGTTATGATGATGGCGTGACCGATGAATTCATCAAGCCCATCCACAACAATACCGTCAATGGCGTTATCGAGGAAGGCGACGTAGTTATCTTCATCAACTTCCGTAACGACCGTGCCAAGGAACTTACCCAAGTGCTTACGCAAGAAGACATGCCTGATGCAGGAATGAAGACCATCCCTGGATTGCAGTATTATTGCATGACTCCATACGATGCCAAGTTTACGGGTGTGAACATCCTTTTCCCCAAGGAAAACGTGGAAGATACGTTGGGCGAATACCTGTCGAAACTGAAGAAAAGACAACTTCATACCGCAGAGACAGAGAAGTACGCACACGTAACGTTCTTCTTCAATGGCGGTCGTGAGGCTCCGTATGAAGGTGAAGACCGTATCTTGGTGGCTTCTCCAAAGGTTGCAACGTACGACTTGAAACCAGAGATGTCTGCTTATGAGGTGAAAGACAAACTCGTTGGAGCCATTACCACACAACAATACGATTTCATCGTGGTGAATTTCGCCAATGGTGATATGGTGGGACACACTGGTGTTTACAATGCCATTGCCAAGGCTGTTTGGGCAGTTGACAATTGCGTACGCGAAGTCATCGAGACCGCTAAGGCAAATGATTACGAGGCTATTATCATTGCTGACCATGGCAATGCTGACAATGCCATTAATCCAGACGGTACGCCCAATACCGCTCACTCGCTCAACCCCGTTCCGTTTATCTATGTCACCAATAACAATTCCGCTACCGTAAAGGATGGTCGTTTGGCTGACGTGGCACCTTCTATCCTACATATCATGGGATTGGAGCAACCTGCAGACATGACGGGTGAGAACTTGATACAAGACAATTGTTAAATTAGATTGTATCAACAGGAAACTAACTATACATTTCTGAATAGATTGAATGACTAAACGTATTTTGATGTGCCTTTCTGCATGGCTTGTGGCTGTCACCTGTGTGGCAGTCCCCGCCAAGAAAGGATTTTGGAAGGCCATTACTTTGAAAGATGGTACTACCGTACAAGCGCAATTGCGCGGTGATGAACATTTGCATTTTTGGGAAACTCCAGACGGAAAGCGTTATCTCGTAGAGTCGGAGACGGGACGTTATATCCCCGCCGATATGGACAAGTTGCGCCAAAAGGCAAATGCTCGTAAGGCACGTGTTTCACAGGCTCGCGCCCAAAGACGCGTGAGAATTGGCGGTAACCATGACCCATACATAGGAAAGAAAAAAGGTCTTATTATCTTGACGCAATTCAAGGGACAGACTTTTGAAAGCGGTCATGACAAAAGCCTTTATAATGAGATAACCAACTCGCCAGGCTTTAGCCGATTAGGTTTCAATGGTTCGGTTCACGATTATTTCTTGGACCAAAGTGACGGTAAGTTCGACTTGACATTCGATGTGGTAGGTCCCGTAACCTTATCGAACACCAATTCTTACTATGGCCAAAACGGTAGTGATGGCGGAGACCTGCGACCAGAATACATGATTGTAGAAGCATGTAGGTTGGTGCAAGACCAAGTGAATTTTTCGGATTATGATTGGGATGGTGACGGTGAGGTAGACCAAGTCGTTGTGCTTTACAACGGATTGGGCGAAGCCGCAGGAGGCGATGAAAATACGGTATGGCCACACGAATATAAGATTTCCTATTCCCCCGTGAATAACTATAGACCCCTTTCCCTTGATGGCGTAAGAATCGATACCTACGCTTGTTGTGCCGAAAAGACGGTTTATGGCTATAATGAATTCGGACAAATGGAATATGGCATTTCTGGAATCGGTACGTTCTGCCATGAGTTCAGTCATTGCCTTGGTTTGCCCGACATGTATGATACCGTTTATGGTACTGAAGGGAATTATGGCATGAGTTCGTGGAGTGTCATGGACCAAGGTTCTTACAATGGATTGACAGCCCCAGGTTTTTGTCCTGCTGCCTATACTGCCTATGAACGCATGTATGCTGGATGGCGACAGCCCATCGAGTTGAAAGAGAACGTAGACATAAAAAACATGACTCCTATCTCTCAAGGGGGTAACACCTATATTATATATAATGATGCTACACCCAATGAGTATTACTTGTTGGAGAACCGACAATTTACGGGATGGGATACGGCACTTGAAGGCAATGGCTTGATAGTGACGCACGTGGATTTTGATGAAGACGTATGGCTTTACAACCTCGTAAACACGACCGCAAAGGTAGAGGATGTTCCCATTTACAATGACCATCAACGCTGTCATGTAATCGCAGCCGACAATTCGTATGGTTCATATAAGACCTATGTCTATGATGACGGAACCGAGATTCCCTATTATGATTATGATGATATTGACGGCGATGCTTTCCCATACGTGAAAGACAACGTGGTGTTGAACGATAGTTTGACCAACAAGTCAATCCCACGTGCCACATGGTATAATTATAATAAATATGGTAATAAGAAATGGAATCATTCCTTGCTTCATATTACCCAAAACACCGATAAAACCGTTAGTTTTTCGTTCCGCGTAGCCGATAATCCCGAAGGAGCCGATGAGGCAGAGTATTTCTTCGTGGAGACATTTAACAATTGTGAAGGTACAGGCGGGAACGATGGATTGTGGAGTGGTTCGATGGTAGGGCAGTCTACCTTCATTCCCGATAACAACGGATGGAAAGGAAGTTCAGTTTATGGTGCTAACAAATGTGCGAGATTAGGTGCGACACGTGGTAATATTGCCGTTCGTACTCCTATATTTGCCATCGACGGAACGGCAACCATCATGTTCAATGCCGCTTCTTGGGAAGGTGACAATACCACTTTGCAACTCTTTGCCGATGATGAAGACGGTTATCCAACCAGTGATTTCCAGATTTCAAATACTAATTTCACCTTGTCGCAAGGTGCATGGCAAACTTACAGTACCACCATCAGTGGTGTAGGTAAGTTGCGCCTTCGTTTCACTCCTTCCAAGCGTTTCTTCTTGGATGAGTTGATGGTTGGCGTTAACATCTTGTCTGACGTGAAAGGTGTAACAGTCGTAGATACAATCGACAACAATGTGTATGACCTCAATGGCCGCAAGGTGGGAACATCCTTCCAGCAACTTCCAAAGGGTGTCTACATCATGAACGGAAAGAAATACGTAATTCAATAAGCATATAAAGAAGAAAATAATGATTAGTGATATGAGAAAAAGTTTATTAACATGTTTGGCAGGAGCTGTTCTGGGATTGGTTCCATTGTCAATCGATGCACAAAACGTGAAATTGAGGGCCAATTGTGTCAACGGAAGAGATTCTGAGACGAAGATGTGGTCTACGAACAACATCGGTATCTATGAGTTTACCGATGAGGTGCAGAATAAAACGGAATGGACTCCCCTGTATTTGTCACCCACTTGTTATGGCAACAATGGAGCCGTTTACGTAGACGGATATTATTACACGTTCTTCGGCGGTGAAGCAGAGGACGAGAATGATCCTGGAAACATTGGTGGCGACATTGAGAATACGCCTATGAAGGTGGTGGCTCGTAAGTGGAATACGGAAACATGGGAAAAGGTGGACGAGAAAGTTTTCACCACCAACCGTGGCTTGAACTTCAAGGATATGACGTATGACCCCAATGAAGATATGGTGTTTGCCATTTATCATGACATTACGGGAAGTGGAATGGATGCTGTAGACCAATTGCGTCTGGGTGTTGTAAACCTTGAAGACTATTCAGTAACTCCCGTTTCCAGTAAGGGCTATCCCGTTGAGTTCGTAGCTTTGGCTGCCCATCCCAACGGAAAACTTTATGCCATTGCATATAGTTCTTACGAAACATCGTCTTTCTTGTATGAGATTAACAAGAAAACGGGCGAACATCAGTTGATTGGCAACCTCGGTCATGGCACACGTCGCTATGGTGTGCAAACGGCAACTATCGACCAACGCACGGGTAAGATGTATTGGGCAGGATATATGTATAATATTCCTACCAATAAGTCGGGCAAGACGAAGGAGGACGTACAGAATATGTATAGGACTGGTCTGTATGAGGTAGATGTTAACACGGCTGCTTGTACGTTAATCTCTGAATTCCCTTGGCGTGAGAATTTGGCTGGTATGTATGTAGTGGGAGATATCCAGAAACTGGATTACGACCTCTATGTAAGTGCCAACTTCCCCGAGATGATGAACGTAAACGAGCCTGCTACCGTTACGGCCAACTTGAAGAACTTAGGTACTAAGTCGGTAAGTGGATACAAGGTAAACCTTTATGTCAATGGTAAGTTGGTGGCAAGCAAGTCTGGAAACGAGATTGCCTCTAAGGGAAAAGGTGTCGTAGAATTTACGTATGTTCCTTCCGTTGTTGATGGAGAAGCAGTGGATATGTATGTAGACGTTGTTTACACCTCTGACCAGAATCCTGTTAACAACCAGTCGGATGTTGCAAAGATTGACGTGCTTCAATTGCAATTGCCAACCATCAATTTGGCAGGAATGAGCGATGAAACAGGTAGGGTTTATCTCGCTTGGGATGCTCCAAAGTCAGAGGCAATAGACATGGTGGAAGACTTCGAGCGCTATGCTCCGTTTGTCATTGACAATATCGGTAATTGGACTTTGGTTGACGGTGACGGTGGTTATACGGCCATGTACAACTCATGGGAAGGTACCTATGACTATGCACATGCTGGAGAACCTTTTGCTTGGCAGGTGTTCAATCCTGAAGCAGCTGGTTTCGATTCATTCTATTGGGCAGAAGATACTTGCACGTATTATTGCCAGTCGGGTAAGCAAATGTTGCAGTCTATGGTTGGTGCTGTTCCAAATGCCGCTGGCGATCTCATATCAGTTACCAATGATAACTGGCTCATTTCACCCGAACTCTCAGGTAATGTACAAACCATTTCGTTCTATGCGAAATGCTGGACTTCCCAAGTATCATACTTTGGTGAATATCGCCATTATCCTGCAAGATTCAATGTGTATTACTCTACTACGGATAAGAACGTCAGCAGTTTCTATAAGTTGAATAACAGTCCTCTTGAGGCTCCGATGTGGTTCTCAGAAGGTGCCTTGTCGTTCAAGTTGCCCGAAGGTGCAAAGTATTTTGCCATTCAAGACGTTAGCGAGTATGTTTATGACGAAGTAGATGTTTCTGGTGAAAATGTAGAGGGATACGTTCTCTATATTGACGACATCCGCTATCAAGCTCCTGGCGTTCACGTAAAGGGTTACAACATCTATCGCGATGGTAAGAAACTCAATGAGCAGTTGCTCACCGCTACCGATTACGATGAATTTGTGCCTGTAGGCAATCACGAATATGTTGTTACGGCTGTTTACGAAGAAGGTGAATCTCCCGTTTCCAACGTATTCTCAGCTGTAGGTGATCCTTCTAATCCCAATGCCATTCACTTTGTAGAGGCTAATTCCGACAAGGAGAATGCTCGCTATGATCTCTCTGGTCGTCGCGTTAACGGAGCAAAGAAAGGTATCTATATCAAGAACGGCAAGAAATTTATCGTGAAATAAAGTTAGACACTCACTATCTTTTAGTGGCAGGGAATTCCCCTGCCACTATAATTATTTGATTATATTCAAAATTATAGTTATATGAAAAAATTTCTACTCATTGCTGCAATGGCTTGTGCCATTTCCGCGTCAGCGCAAAAGTTCAGTAAACCTACTGCCACTCATCGTTTTCCCGTAAAGGCAGTTGCTGTTGCTAAACAAAATCAAGCGAATCCCAGAAAAGCCGCAGGCAAGTTGGCTGACAACCAAATGCTTTTCGGTTATAGTGGTGATGAAGCGCAATTTTTTATGCAAATACCGTTGGGAGCAGGTGAACAAAACGTGTGCATCGGTTTCGAAGGTGATCAATTGAAGAAATACGTGGGATGTAAGATTGTGGGAATCCGATTCGCACTGAATGAAGTTTCCACGATTACGTCTTCTTCTGTTTGGCTTTCTTATGATCCATCTATCGAGAACAACTACATTCAAAAGGCAAATGTAGTGGGATTGGTAGACTTTTGGAATATCCAGAACTTCGATACTCCTTATACTATTACGGGTAACGAGGAAGAATTCTATGTTGGTATGACTTATACGTCAACAAGCAGCAATGCATACAACTTGATTACCGTTACTGGTAACGATCCTTATTCTTTCTTGTTAAAGGATGAAGGTAATTGGTATAATTACTCTAATGCTGGATATGGAGAACTTCCCATTCAGTTGATTCTTGAAGGCAATTTGCCAGAGCGTGACTTGAGCTTGTCTCAGTTCTCTACCGACCGTCGTTATTACAAAACGGAAAACGACAAATTGAGTTTCTATGCCTTGGTTAACAATGTAGGAACTAAAGCACAGAAAGGTTTTGCCATTGATGGTTATATTGATGGTCAGAAGTCATTCTCTTTGAAATCCGAGGATGAGATAGGTGGTGAGAGCTTGGAATTGCGTTACGAAGTTGCTCTCAATGATTATCAACTCGCCGTTGGAATGCATGAACTGATGCTTTGCGTAGCTGAGGAAGGTGGCTTGGCTCCTCTTCCCGAGAATACCGTAGACGATACTGTTCGCACGGCATTCAACGTATATAGTGGTGCCAATACCATGAAGCGCGACAAGTTTATCTTGGAATATATTACTTGCAACCAAGAATATTCCGACTCGCTCGCTTCTGTCATTATCAGTAATGTGGCAGCTATGCGTCCCGACATCATTCCTGTAGCTATTCACGTAGACTATAGCGATGAGTATCCCGATGAACTTTCTACAACTCCAGGACTTTACTATGCATACTATCTGACAAACTTGACCCCGCCATCAGTTGTCTTTAATCGCTATTGGGTACCAGGAGCCGATGATTTGTATTTCTCCATGAGCGGTATTACCAACAGCAATATGGTATCTTCATATTGTGATTACGTGAGCGAAAGCATTCCTGCATTCTGTTCAGTGAATATCACGCCTTCTTATGATGCTGCCAACAAGAAGCTTAAATTAAGCGTATCGGGTATGCGTACGGGTGATTTCAGCACACTCTTCGGTAATGGTGCCTTGACTGTATTGTTGACCGAAGATCATGTAAAAGCTTACCAAGCTGGATATTATGCCGACAATTACAGCTTCGAGCACAATGGCGTATTGCGTAAGGCGGTTAGTGAAATCTGGGGAGATGCTCTCCTTTGGAATGGATTGCGTTTCAACAGGGATTATACTGTTGACATAGAAGATGGTTGGAATCTTGACAACATGAAAGCCGTGGCATTTATCACACGACCCATCGAAGATGATTTATCTATGGAGTTGTTTGACATCAACAATGCTACTGCTGTAAGCCTGAAAGACATCGCGGTGGATGCTATTAGCAACATCCAGTCTGATAACGTAAACGACGGTAAGGTTTATGACATGAGTGGTCGTCAGGTAAACGGTCAATTGAAAGCTGGTGTATATCTCCAAAATGGTAAGAAATTTATCGTGAAATAACATATTATTCACTTTTTAAGCAAATAGAATAAAAAAAGAGCAAAATAGTTTTGTTTTTCATGAAAATTCGTTATTTTTGCAGATAATATTGAGTTTAGACCAACATAAAGTCGTAAACAAACCAACACGACATGTTGTGGAATAAACCAACACTATAAAAAATTTATGTATAATATAAAAACCTATTACAACATGAGAAAACTTAATTTACTTTTTGTGATGTTGCTTTCTTTAATGGGAGTAACACAGGTGAACGCACAAGTAACAGATGATTTCACAAGCTATTCCACTACAAGTAGTGGTCAGACCCTCGGCGATAATTGGTATGTATTTCCAGGTGATGATGGTAGTTGGGGACGATTTGGAGCGGATTACACGTACAAGAATAGCGCCTATGATGGTGCAGATGCTAACTACGTTTCTGGCTACTCGTCGAACTACACCAAAAATGTTTGGCTTGTTTTAAAGAAACAAGTTACAGGTTCAGTTACATTCAGAAGCAGGATGTATAAAAATTCTGGAACCCTTTACGTTACAAATAAAGTGACAGCAGTTGATGATGGTACGTTTACTGTTGATAAGACAGGAGCACAATCATACAGCATTACTACAACAGCCTCCAGCAATACGTATGATGCTGGTTCAACTGCAACATACGTAGCATTCTGTCTTACAAGTGATCAGATGCGCCTTTTGGATGTTACTTACACAGAAGCAAGTGCTGCTGAAGGTGCCGTGCTTTCTGTTTCTGGTTTTGAGTCTGGTTCTTCTTTTGATTTTGGTACTGTTCCAGCAGGTGAGACCAAAACTTTCACATTAAATAATTTGGGCGCTGATGAACTTACCATAACTTCTATTGCGGTTTCTGGTGACTTTGAGATAACAGATGGTAGTGACATTACTTCTATTGCTTCAATGGGATCTGCAAGCGTTACGGTTTCTACTCCTGATAAAGATGCTTCTGGTGCATTGACTATTGTTTCTAATGATGAGAATAGTCCGTATGTCATTAGTTTAACAAGTACTTACAAAGTTCCTGCTCCAATTATTGCTTTAGACCCAACTGAAGTTGAATTCGGAAAGGTAACTGAAAATGCAAGTCAAGTAATCACCGTAAGCAATAGTGGTGAGGCAGAATTGATTGGAACAATTACATCTGATAATCCAGATTTCACAGTATCTCCAAGTGAAATTAATGTACCTGTTGGTGAAACTGCTGAATTTACTGTTACCTATAATTATGATGTAGAAGCTTATGGCGCTCATACAGCTACCATTACTGTTACTCCTACTGTTGGTGAGGCTGCAACACTTGCCGTTTCTGCAAAAGTTGCTGATCCTAACTTATGGTCTGAGGACTTCCAAGGCGAAGGACTACCTGAAGGTTGGGAAGTTGGTTCTTCAAATTGGACATTTGCTAATGGTGTAGCTCGTGCTACTTATGGCAGCTCTAGCACTGGTTACAAGTATTTCTTAACAACTCCTACTTTGGAAGTTGCAGAGGGCGAATCATTGGAGTTCCAATATAGAGGTACTGCTAATTATACGGATATTAGAATTCAAATTTCAAAAGATGGTGGAGAATTTGAGACATTTACGACAATAGCTTGTAATAATATGACTGAGTTCGAAACTTATGTAATCGATGGTCTCGAACCAGGACAATATCAATTCCGTTTCGCTAATGATAACTACGAACTGGATAATTTCGAAGGCTTTAAGTTGGCAGTTCTTGAACATGATATGGCTATCACAGCAAGTGATATTCCTTCAAGAGGTGACACCGCTTCTGAATACGTAGCATCTGTAACTGTACAAGAAAAAGCTGGTAAGGATGAAACCGTAACCGCAAAATTGTACATTGATGGAAATGTTGTAGCTACAGCAGAACAAGAAGTTGCAGCTAATGAAGAAGCTACTATTGAATTGTCATTCGAACCAACTGAAGCTGTTGTCTTCAAGAATGCATATATTGAAATCACATACGCTGAAGGCTTGACCAAGAAGACCGATGAAGTTTCTGTTTACATCCAGGAAGTTACCGTGAAAGTTCTTGATGAAGTTGCAGTAAATGAATTTAGTGGTACGACAGAAACGTATGACCGTGTGAAACTCAACTATACCGTTAAACAAGGTTGGAATACCATCGCAGTACCATTCATTATTAATGACCTTAGCGTATTTGGCGAGGATGTACAAGCATATCTATTCTCTGACTATGCAGATGGCGAATTGAAGTTCAGCAGAACAACCCAGATTCCTGCTGCTACACCATGTGTATTCTATACCGAAGCTCCATCAACAAAGCAAATTACATTTAACAGTGTAACTATCTATTCTTATAATGCTGTTGAGGAAGACTGTGCTGTAACCAAGAATGAGGCAACATTCCAAGGTACATACGCTCCTATTGCTGCTCCTGGTATGCAAGGTAAGTATGGTGTTGTTCCTTCAACAGGTAAGATTCAAAAGGGTGGTGCTGGTGCTTCTATCAAGGCTCTCCGCGCTTACTTCATCTTGCCAGAGAATGTTGATGGTAGTAAGTTGATTATGACCTTCGTGGATGAAGAAGGTGACGCAACTTCTATCAAGGGTATTGAAAACCTCAATATCGAGAATGCAGAGATGTTTGACCTCAGTGGTCGCAAGGTTATCGGTCAGAAGAAGGCTGGTATCTACATCTTGAATGGTAAGAAAGTTGTTGTTAAGTAATGAATGAAAGGATTCTCAATATGAAAAAGAACTATTTTCAACCAAGGACGAGAATAATCAATGCCTCTGGTGAGCAGATTATGGCCAGTGTATCTGGAAATGATAGCTTGAATGCTTTGCGTAGCAATCCAGCTGCTGGTATTAAGAGCACAAGCACTACCTATAATGGTGAGTTTGGCGCTAAAGGATTTAGATATTGGGATCTGTAATATTATCTATATGAGTAGAATGTCATGAAAATGACATTCTACTCAATACACGAGAAAATCTTTAACTTATGAAGAAAGTATATATTATCCCCGCCATCATGATGATGGACGTTAATTCGGAGGGCGTGATGGTAACTCCATCTTTAGATCCTTCTAATCCTAACTCTCAGGATGTTCAACCTGACGACGAGGAGTATAACGATGAATTTGGTGCTAAAGGTGCAAGCGTTTGGGATTAATCCTATAGCTTGAATAACTTTAAAAGAAGACAATAGCTGAATAAAAATGGCTATTGTCTTTTTTGTTTTAAGGAAAATGAGTAACTTCGCAGCAGATAATAACCTATTACTTGTTTTGCCATGAACGTGCAGATAGAAGAGTCGTGGAAACGACAGTTGCAAGGAGAATTTGACAAACCCTATTTCGTGCAGTTGACTGACACGGTGCGACGAGAATATATGTCGCAGACGTGCTTTCCTCCAGGTAAATATATCTTTAACGCCTTCAATCTATGTCCTTTCGACATGGTAAAGGTCGTGATTATCGGACAAGATCCTTATCACGAACCAGGACAGGCGCATGGTCTTAGTTTCTCCGTCCAAGACGGTGTTCCTTATCCACCATCCTTGCAGAATATTTTCAAGGAGATTCATGATGACTTGGGAACCGATATTCCTACGAGTGGCAACCTTACTCGTTGGGCACAACAAGGTGTGTTGTTGCTTAATGCCACGCTTACCGTTCGTGCGCATCAAGCCAACAGTCACTCTACGTTGGGTTGGCAGACTTTTACGGATGCTGCCATCCATGCGTTGGCAACTCAACGCGAACATTTGGTGTATATGCTTTGGGGCGGTTTTGCCCGTGGTAAGTCGTATATGATTGATAAGCAAAAGAATCTCGTGCTTGAATCTGTCCATCCCTCTCCGTTGTCTGCCAATCGTGGCGGTTGGTTTGGTCAACATCAATTCTCTCGTTGTAATCATTATCTGGAGCAGAACGGTATTGAACCTATTAAATGGTAATCATGGCAGAACGAATTTTACCTATATTGCAAGTAGGCAACGTATTGTTGTCGCCCGATATTATCACCGAGCGTTTTTGCTGTGATTACGAAAAATGCAAGGGAGTTTGTTGTATTGAGGGAAATGCTGGAGCACCCGTAACTCTCGATGAAATCGGGGAAATTGAAGAGGCGCTTGATGATGTGTGGCATGACTTGTCACCGCAAGCGCAGGCTGTCATTGACTGTCAGGGAGTGGCTTACACCGACCAAGAAGGCGACTTGGTGACAAGCATTGTCAACGGTAAGGATTGTGTCTTTACCTGTTACGACAACGGCAATTGTCTTTGTGCATTGGAAAAGGCATGTAGGGCAGGCAAGACTTCATTCATGAAACCTATTTCCTGTTCACTTTATCCTATTAGGGCGAAGCGTTTCGACAATGGAATGATTGGCTTAAACTATCACCAATGGGATGTTTGTCGTGATGCGGTGGCTCTTGGAAAGCGTCTTGATATGCCTGTCTATCAGTTCTTGAAAGAACCGCTCATTCGTTGTTTCGGTGAGGAATGGTTTGCTGAACTGGAAACGCTTGCCCATGAAATCCTGCAACTCCATTCTTAATCATTGTTGTCCACTAAACGGCGGCCTGGAAGGCCAACAAGCTTATAGCCTAGGGCAACGCCCTAGGTAAGAGTGTATGTGGAATCTGCGCGCTGTAAGCGCAAAAGCATTGGAACATCATTGAATTGTGTGTAAGCAAAGGAAGTTCGAACTATTTTGAAAAGTTTTAGCGGACATCAATAATTCTTAATCTACATTATGCCTTGCGATAGGCAGAAGGACTGATTCCTACTTGTTCCTTAAAGTATTTTCCCAAGAAAGACTGATTGGGGAAATGGAGTTCTTGCGCAATTTCCTTGATGCTCTTCGTTGAGTTTTTCAATAACACGCGTATTTCAAGACTTACATAGTTGTCTATCCATTCATTGGGCGTGTGATGACTGATTTGCTTGATGGTCTCAGATAGATATTTTGGCGAGATGCATAGTTGTTGTGCGTACCAACTCACCTTACGCTCTTTCTTGAAGTTTTGTTCCAACAAGTAAATGAAATCCGTGAAGATATGTTCCGCACGTGTTTGCTTCTTGTCATTATAATGCTGCAAGTTGTAAATTACGTTGCTCACGTCGTAAATCATCGTAGTCAACAGAGAGCGAACGGTTTCCTTGCGGAAGTGATGCGACTCGTCTTCCACCTTGTTTTTCAAGATGCGGAAATAGTCGATGATGTTTTCAGCTTCTTCTTTGCTCAATGTGCAGACGGGATGCTTACGGGAAAAGATAAACAATGACGACAACTCGTGAACGTCCTTGATGATTTCCTTGAAAAACTCACTCGAAATCAACATGCCAATACCCTTGAAATCCCTGCTGATTAAATAGTCGTCAGTCACTTGTCCTTCGTTGATGATGATAATATCGTTTTCGTGTACCTCATGTTCAATGGTGTTCACCTTATATTTCGCCTTTCCTCTCACGCAGAGTGCCAATAAGATACAGCGCACACGACGAGGTTCATTGGGGAAGGGCATGTCTTCCACCTTGTCGAAGAGTAAAAGGTCGTCGTCTATACCACTACATGGATAGATGCTCTTCGTGTCATTGATAGTTATCTCATTTAGTTCCTTGTTCTTCATCTTTTTGTTGTATTGGTTTTCATTTTGATGGTTTTCGTCTTACCATTTTTGATTTTCACCGCTTTCTTTTGACCGTTACAAATCAAATTCACGGTTCCATCCTCTCCCTTGATGCTCACCTTCGTAACTTGTCGATTCTTCCATGTGAAATCCAATGTATATCCACCTCGTGCCTTGATACCACTGATGCTTCCCGATGACCAAGCGTCGGGTAGGGCAGGGAGCAATTCGATGGTATTCGTATTCATGTCACTCTGTATTAACATTTCGCAAACACCAGCCGTTCCGCCAAAGTTACCGTCAATTTGGAATGGGGGATGAGCGTCGAATAAGTTGGGATATGTACCGCCACTTCTCCTACGGTCAGCACCCTTGTAATTGTCGGGAGAAACGTAGGTAAGCAGTTTTTGATAGATATGGTAAGCTTGTTGTGCATTGTGCAATCGTGCCCAAAGATTGATGCGCCAGCCTGTACTCCATCCCGTGGTCTTATCGCCTTTGATTTCCAAACTTCTTGCTGCTGCTTTTGCCAAATCGGGAGTCGTTTTCAGCGTGATATGATTTCCTGGATAGAGTCCGATGAGATGCGATTGATGTCTGTGTTGGAAGTCCCAATCATCCCAATCGTAATACCATTCGTTGATGTCGCCCATGTGTCCTATAGTATATGGATAGAGGCGATGATGGGCTTCGAAAACAGGAAGTATAATTGGGTCGTCATATACCGTTCCTTGCGGTGTATAATGAATCAACCCCATGTCTTCTGCTGCATCCTCCGTGTTCTTGAACAATTCACGAATGATGGCGAGGTCTGCCGTTCCACCATAGCAGGTGGTTCCATGATACCCTTTATCCGTTTTGTATTCGTTTTCGGGAGAAGTAGATGGGGCGGTGATGAGTTCTTTGGGATTGTTCGGATTTTCTACGAGCCAATCGAGCACAAACTCTGATGCACCTTTCAATAATGGCCATGCGGTATTACGCAGGAAATCCTTGTCTTGCGTGAATGCGTAATGCTCCCAAAGGTTTTGTGTCAACCAAGCACCTCCTAAGTTCCAGTTGCTCCATTCGGGACTCTCGCGTTTCTCTCCCACGGGGTTTGTCATTGCCCAGATGTCGCTATTGTGACTACTACACCATCCTCTGTTGATGCCATAATAATTCTTGGCGCTGTATTTCCCGTTTTCTGCCAGTCCTTTCATGAATCCCCACAATGGTTCTGTCATCTCGGAGAGGTTGGCAACTTCTGCTGGCCAATAGTTTTCCTCTAAGTTGATATTTACGGTATAGTTTCCGCGCCACGGCGAGAATTTATGTGGAGTCCACAAACCCTGTAAGTTGGCTGGTACATTGGGCGTGCGAGAGCAACTGATGAGCAAATACCTGCCGTATTGCATATAGAGCGTTTCCAAATAAGGATTATTGCCTCCTTGGTCGGTATAGTCTTTCAGTTGTTGCTCAGTAGTACGTTGCGTATCATATTTTGCTCCATCGATGTGCATTTGCATTCTGTTGAAATAGGTCTGGTAATCAGCAATATGACGACTACGCAATTGCTCGTATGTGTAGTTTACTAAATGCCATGCATCATCGGTGGCGTTTTCTATATAGGGTGCTCCCTCTTTCACGGGATGTTTGTCGAATCCGTTGAAACTGGTTTCATTGACGAAATAGATGGTTGCTTCCGTCGCATTCTTGATGATTAGAGTGCTATCAGTTTTATTGGCTTGGCCGTCTTTCGTATTTACTTTCAGAATCGAACAGAAATGAATGCTTTCATCAGGGTTGCCAATGGCGTGTCCCGTGAGAGTGAGTTGTTTGTCTGAAACCTTGATACCATGCGGCACTTGAGACGTCAATATCAATTCGATGTTGATACTTTGCTTTTGTGAAGACTTGATTTGCATGGCAATCACCTTGTCGGGATGATTGGCAAAGTATTCTCGTGAGTATTCAATACCATTACGAGTGAATCTATCTCGACAAATAGAACTGTCAAGGTCTAATTCACGATAGTAGTTGGAATATATTCCTTGGTCTAAGTTCTTGATATGCAAGGTTGCCAAAGGCTGGAAGTACTGCGAGTTGGGACCTTGGATGTGCAATTGCAAGGAGTCTGCTTTGGCATAGTCCTCCTTGAACAATGCCTCCCTGATAGCAGGCAACCACTTGTGTGCATCAGCATCCATCTCCCTGTCGTATGGCTTACCTGTCCATAAGGTAATGTCATTCAAGTACAATATGTTGTCATCGGGATTACCATATACCAATGCACCTAACTTGCCGTTTCCAATAGGCAAAGACTCCTCGAAATAAGTTGCAGGTTGGTTGTACCATAACTTCATGGGTAGTTGTTGTGCCATAACCGTAATGCCATTACACAAGATGGTCAGCGTAAGCAGTATTTTTTTCATATAATAAGGCTTTAGTTATATGTCGCAAAATTACTTTTTTCCTACGAATTATCCAAGTATTTTCCTTAATTTCCAATGATATGATGATATAATGCATTACGATAGCTCAAGTATTACTTAAGAATTCATACACCATGTAGTTATCATCGTGAATTTACAAACGATAGGTTTAGGTGATGCAAACGATAGCTTTGTATGCTATAAACGATACGTTTGTAACATACAAATCAATGGCCTGTAACATATAAACGAATGGTTTCTAACCAAATGGCGACTTTTCTTCAGATTGAGTATAACGTTATATGTGCAAAAAAGAGGGTATGTCATTTCGGTTTGACATACCCTCTTCTGTTTGTATAACGTGTTGTTATGCGTCTATATTCGCATAATTGGCATTCTTCTCGATAAATTCGCGACGTGGTTCTACGTCATCACCCATGAGCATAGAGAAAATCTCATCGGCTTCTGCTGCATTCTCTATCGTCACTTGCTTCAAGAGACGAGTCTTGGGATCCATCGTGGTTTCCCACAATTGCTCGGGGTTCATTTCACCCAGACCTTTGTAACGTTGGGTGTGAATGCTCTTGCCGTCGTCTATGCCGTTTCCGTACTTGTCGAGGAAAGCCTGACGCTGTTGGTCTGTATAGCAATACTCCTTCACCTTATTCTTATAAGTGCAGAGATAGAGTGGGGGATTGGCAATGTATAGGTGTCCTTCTTGAATAACCTTTGGCATGAAGCGATAGAAGAGTGTCATGATGAGCGTGTCGATGTGTGAACCATCGACATCGGCGTCGGTCATGATGATTATCTTGTCGTAACGCAATTTATCGGTATTTGCCTCACGGTCGTCTTCACCATCTACACCAAAGCGAACACCAATGGACTGGATGATATTCATCACGGATTCTGCCTCGAATACACGATGCCATTGCACTTTCTCTACGTTCAATATCTTTCCGCGAAGTGGCAATATGGCTTGCGTATAACGGTCGCGACCTTGTTTAGCAGAACCACCTGCGGAGTCACCCTCTACGAGGAATATCTCACATTCCTTTGGGTCTTTGTTTGAACAGTCAGCTAACTTACCTGGAAGTCCACCACCAGACATAGGATTCTTGCGTTGAACGCTTTCACGAGCCTTACGTGCTGCGATACGTGCCGTTGCTGCCAATACCACTTTCTCGCAAATCTGCTTAGCCTCTTTCGGATGTTCCTCTAAATAATAACTGAGTGCTTCACCTACGGCTTGTTGTACGGCTCCCGTTACTTCACTATTACCCAACTTCGTTTTGGTTTGTCCCTCAAATTGTGGTTCAGCTACCTTGATGGAGATAACGGCGGTCAATCCTTCACGGAAGTCTTCACCTGTGATTTCTATCTTAGCCTTTTCAATCTGCTTGGAGATAACGGGGTCTGCATCGGCGTATGCCTTCAATGTTCTGGTCAATGCAATACGGAATCCCGTTAAGTGAGTACCACCCTCTATCGTATTGATATTGTTCACGTATGAGTGAATATTCTCTGAGTAATCTGTGTTGTACATGATAGCCACCTCAATAGGAATACCCTGCTTCTCGGTTTTGAGGTAAATGGTATCGTTGAAGAGATGAGTACGGTGACGATCGATGTAACGCACAAACTCTTTCAAACCTTCTTCTGCATGGAATGTCTCTTGCTTGATCTTTCCTTCTTCATCTTTACGGAGGTCAACCAACTTGATGGTAATTCCTGCATTCAAGTAAGCCAACTCGCGCATACGGCGTGCGATGATGTCCCATTGGTAAACGGTTGTGGTAAAGATACTTGCATCAGGCCAGAATTGTTGGCGCGTACCACGAAGTTCTGTTGTTCCCACAACTTTCACGGGATATAATGGCTTCCCCTTCTCGTATTCTTGTTGGTAAATCTTTCCGTCACGATAAACTTGTGACAACATGTGTGAAGATAGCGCGTTTACACAACTAACACCTACACCATGCAAACCACCGCTGACCTTATAAGAACCCTTATCGAACTTACCTCCAGCATGGAGAACGGTCATGACAACCTCTAATGCAGACTTATGCATCTTTTCGTGTTCGTCAACTGGAATACCACGACCATCGTCTTGTACGGTAATGGAATTGTCTTCATTGATGGTGACTTCGATGTTCTTGCAAAAACCTGCCATTGCCTCGTCAATGGAGTTATCCACGGTCTCGTTTACCAAATGGTGCAGACCCTTTTCGCTAATGTCTCCGATGTACATGGCAGGTCGCTTGCGCACTGCCTCAAGTCCTTCTAATACTTGAATGTTACTGGCTGAATAATTATCTTTATTCAATTCTTCTTCTGTCATTTTATAGTGTTCGTAATTAATTGTGCAAATTTACTAAAAAAACGGCAATTTGAGAAATTTTACTTGCTAAATTATGTGTAAAAACGTGCCTTGTTTTCACCTATTTTTTAGTATCTTTGCATCTGCTTATGAGAAATGTCTTCAAGTTACATATTATCGTTGTTTTCTTGTTGTTTTCCTCTGTTTCCGTGGCTCAAACTTTTTTCGATACAACAAATATCACGTGTAAACAGAAAGGCAACGGAAAGGCTGCGTATTCGGCAAATATCGAGTTTCCACTGAGTGGAGAGGCTCGTTCGTTGCGCCAGATACGTGAGTGGATTTGTGATATTCTTGAAGTAGATTGTCCCAAACATTTGGATGTATCTTCCTTTCAGTCGTTGTTGATGGATTGTAGTGGAAAATACTTGATGGAAGTGGACGATATGTCAAGGGAAATTGAAGTGGTGCGGAGTTTCGAAGATGAAAATTGTGTGACGTTTGAGGCCAAGATTATTGACGTAGACTCCGTGAAATGGATTTTCCAAGATTGCGCTACGTTTAGCAAGCGAGACGGTCATCGCTTACAGGTGAATGAGATATTCAATTGTGACGAAAAGAAAATCAAGGAGTTGATGTGGGATTATCGTGGTGACTTGCCCATGGAAGTGGGGAGTCCTGACGAATTAATCGTTGGCGATGTTGGTTTTGTAGATGGTTGGATTATCGTTATCGGACCAGCTTATCATTATACGGGAGCTGCTTACCGCATTCGTTATGAAGAAGTGGAGCAGTATGTTAAATTGGGTAGGAGTGGTGGTTACCATTGATAAAAGATGTACATAACAAAGAAGGCAACAACCCTTAGATTGTTGCCTTATATTGCAAGCCCTGATATTGTGTTATCCCAGCTTGTTAATATGTTGAGCCAGACTTGATTTCAGATTTGCGGCCTTGTTCTTGTGGATAATATTTGTCTTTGCAAGTTTATCCAACATCTTCTGAACAATGGGGAACATCTTAACAGCTTCCTCCTTGTTTGTAGTAGCGCGTAATTTGCGAACGGCATTACGCATGGTCTTAGCATAATATCTGTTATGCAAGGTTCTCGTCTTCGTTTGACGAATCCTCTTTAATGATGATTTGTGATTTGCCATCTTAAATTCTTACTCTTTATTCTTAATTTTCGTAGTCCCTAGGAGAGTCGAACTCCTCTTTAGAGAATGAAAATCTCTCGTCCTAGCCGATAGACGAAGGGACCTTGTCTTCATTTGCGGATGCAAAGTTACCCTTTTTTATTTGACTGTGCAAATTTTTTCTCGTAAATTTTTATATGATAGGATTTTTTTTGTAATTTTGTGGTGTTATGATGGTTAAAACACAGGGAATTGTATTGCGTTCGCTCAATTATGGCGACTCTCAGATGATTATTGACATGTTTACCGAGCAACTTGGTCGCCTGTCTTTTATCACTCATATCTCTAATTCGCAGAAGGCAAAAGTAAAGAAAATGTACTTCCAACCTCTGCATCTTCTGGACTTGGAATTTGACTATCGTTCGACGAAAAGTTTGCAACGAATCAAGGATATTCGGATGAGTTGTCATTTTACTACGATTCCCTTTGATTCCTATAAATTGGCGATTACGTTGTTTCTTTCAGAGTTTCTCTATCATTCCACACGTGACGAACAAGTAAATGTACCTCTTTTCCATTATATAGACATGAGTATGAGGTGGTTGGATGAGAGTCATCAGGCATTTTCCAACTTTCATTTGGTGTTCATGATGCGGCTTTCTCGTTTCATTGGTTTTTTCCCAAACCTTGATAATTATGAAGAAGGGGATTTCTTTGATCTCCGAAATGGATGTTTCAGTAAGACAGTCGCACCTCATCATGATGTCATTTCACCTATTGAAGCTGCAAAAATTGGTTTGTTAATGCGCATGAATTATGAAACCATGCACTTGTTCAAGATGTCTCGTTCAGAAAGGAATCGATGTACGGAAATTATATTAACGTACTATCGCTTGCATGTTCCTAATTTTCCAGAGTTGAAATCACTTGGTATCATGCAAGAGTTATTCGTATGATTAAAAAAATAGTTTCGTAAGCTTTTACTTACGAAACTATTATATATTTAATAAGGTGTATATCTTGTTACTAAGCTAATAACTTCTTGACGATGGTGGAGATAATTCGCCCATCGGCTCTTCCAGCCATCTGTTTACTGGCTACACCCATTACCTTACCCATGTCTTTCATGCCTTGAGCACCTGTTTGAGCGATGATTTCCTTGACGATGGATTCGATTTCACTCTCTTCCAATGCTTTGGGAAGGTATCTTTCAATCACCTCAACTTGTGCTAATTCGCTATCGGCAAGGTCTTGGCGATTGTTGGCAAGGAATGTTTGTGCCGATTCCTTGCCTTGTTTTGCCAATTTCTGGAGAATCTTCAAAGCGTCAGCATCTTCCAAAGTGTCGTTTGCTCCTGGGGCTGTCTTAGCTTCCAAGAATACTTTCTTAATGTTTCTCAATGCTTCAAGAGCCACCTTATCGCGTGCTTTCATTGCTGACTTGATGTCTTCGCTGATTTGTTCGAACAGTGCCATAATCGTATAATTAGATGTTATGCGAATGTGATAACGCCTTTTACGTCTTCGTTTTCGTCATCGTCCTTCTTCTTGGGCGTAGCACCAGAAGCCTGGTTGCTGATGTCTTCCAACATTTGACGAGTACGTTTGTAAGTCGGTGTGTTCTCAACTGACAAGATGACATCCTCGTTGTCGAGATCTTCCATGCGGAACAAGAAGATTTGCTTGCGGCGTTTCTTCTGTGAGTGGTTGGGGTCATCGTTGTAATAACGCTTACGACGATCATCACGTGCGGCCTTCTTCTCCTCTTCTTCTGCGATGCGGAGAGCCTCTTCCTGTGTATGCTTCTTGCCTAAGTGAGCGTTCATTCCGTCTACGTCCTCAATGCCGAATCCAGTAGCGAGAATCGTCACCTTCACCTTCTTGCCCAGTTCTGGGTCGATAGCCATACCCCACTTGATTTCGAAATCGCTGGAGAACTTAGCCATGAATTCGTGAACGTCGTTCATTTCATCCATCATCAAGCCTGAGTTGTCGTTCTTCTCATTGCAGAAGTTGATGCTCAGCAAGATTTTCTTGGAGTTGAATACGTCGTTGTCGTTGAGCAACGGTGAGTTGAGTGCGTCATCGATAGCTTTCTTCACACGACCTTCACCTTCTCCGTAACCAGTACTCATGATGGCAACGCCACCATCTTTCAATACCGTTTTCACGTCGTTGAAGTCGAGGTTCATGAAACCATGATTGGTAATGATTTCTGCAATACTCTTGGCGGCTACGCTCAACGTGTCATCAGCCTTACTGAATGCGTCAAGTAAAGAGAGCTCGGGGTAAATCTCGCGAAGACGTTCGTTATTGATAACCAACAAGGCATCTACGTGCTTTGACATTTCCTCTACTCCGTCGAGAGCTTGGTCAATCTTGCGGTCACCCTCAAAACGGAAGGGGATAGTAACGATACCTACCGTTAAGATATCCAATTCCTTAGAAACGCGTGCGATAACGGGAGCGGCACCAGTACCAGTTCCACCACCCATACCAGCAGTAATGAAAGCCATGCGAGTGCCATCATTGAGCATCTTTCTTACATCCTCGATGCTCTCTTCTGCTGCCTTACGAGCTTTCTCAGGTTTGTTTCCTGCTCCCAAACCTTCCTTTCCAAGTTGGAGATGAACGGGAACGGGAGAGTCGTTCAATGCTTGATTATCCGTATTGCAAAGTACGAAGGTTACGTCGTGAATACCTTCTCTGTACATGTGATTAACGGCATTACCGCCACCACCACCTACACCAATGACTTTGATGATGCTATTGCCCTGCTCGGGAATGTCGAAATCTAATATGTTTTCTGCCATAATATGTTACTTTTTTATATCCGAGTTAATTCTTTGTTGTCAATTATTCTTCCTCTTCAACCATCTTCTTGAAGAATGTCTTGAGGTTCTTCAGAGTTTTGTTTGCAATGCTGTTTTCTTTCTTCTTCTCCTTGTCCTTTTCGGCTTTCTCTTGAGCAGCCTTACGATCAGCTTCTGCTTTATCTTTCTCTTCTTGCCTTCTTCTTGCTTCTTCCAAAGCCCTTTGCTTATCAGCCTCCGTTTGAACGACGCCAAGGCGATCTGTAGTACGATTACCATTGCGAGAGTTTAAGGGGCGGTCTGTGTTGAAAAGATCGTTGGTAATTTCCTCGCCAGCGCAGTTGATGTCTCCCTTTTCCAACAAACCCAAAACGGTGTTCATCGTTCCGTCTTTTGCGGTAATCTCAGGATTGTTAGAGTTGATGGTTTGCAGAACGAACTTGGCAATACGTACCTTTTGGAGATGTGTGTGGTTGCGGAATGCACGTTCGATGTTCTTCATGTTAGAACCACCACCGGTAAGGATGACACCACTAAGAAGTTTGTCAACATACTCATTAGGTACTTGGAACCATACGTTCTCGATAATTTCGTCCATACGACCTTCCACGATGTCGATTAACTTACGACTCTCCACATAACGCTCTTGGTCAATAGGCAAACGAAGCGTATCGTCAATATCGTTATTGTCTGTGAAGGCACTTCCGTATTTCAGTTTCATTCTCTCAGCCTCATGCTCTTCCATCTGAACGGTAGCGATATCCTTGGTCACATTGTTTCCTCCAAGTGGAATAACGGCCAAATGACGGAGAATGTTCTTATAATAAACAGAAACCGTAGTGGTATCGGCACCAAGGTCAACCAATACACATCCAGAACGTCTCTCTGCTTCTGTAAGTACACTGTCTGCAAGTGCTAAAGGTGCTAAATACATCTCGGCAATAGCAATACCAGCGTTGTCGAAACACTTGTTGAGATTGCGATAGAATGATTTACGTTGAAGGATATTCAAGAAATTACCTTCAATACGTGAACATTGGATTCCTACAGGGTCGAGTTGGTATTGAGAATCAACCTTGTATTCTTGGATTGCAGCATCCAAGATTTCCAAGTCAGGATATGTCATGCTACGATTGGCGTCCATCAATTCGTTGATGATTTCTTGTGTAACGATGGTACCTGCAGGCAATTCCTTTACGATTACATTCTTCACGCTTCTGATGCTCTGTCCACCAACACCGACATACACCTTTTCAATCTTTGTCTTGAGTGTTGTCTCTAATTTCTTGATGATGTTTGTGATACAGATTACTGTCTTGTCAATGTTATAAACCACACCCTTGCGTATGCACGATGTGGAATCCTCCCTTACGATGGCCAGCACAGAAATGCTGCCGTCCATATTTTTCTTTCCTGCGATACCGGTCATCTTAGATGAACCCAGTTCAATAGCTACAATAAATTCCTTTGGCATAACGGTTACATTATTTTATATTTTCTTATTCTTCTTACAGATGATTTGATTGTCAAATTCCAAATTAATATAGCAATATTTGTTCCAACCTGCTTGTGACAGTCCATATTTATAGAATTTTTCCAAGCGGGTAATCTTTTTGTTGAAAAACTCCTTGATGAGTGCAGACCTGTCTTCTTTGGTCTTTCCCTCAGGCATTCTTCCAAAACAGATAATATGATTGCCAACTCGTGGCACGATTTCAATACTTAAGTCTGGAAGCACATTGATTTGCTCAATCTGGTTTTTCCAGAATTCGTGTTCCATGATTTCCTTGCTTAAAGGAGATATGTAATTCGTGGCGAATTTCGTACTGATATTGCCAGTAGCGATAATCAAGTCGGACGTATAATGTGAGTTGGGCATTACGCAATCATTGTCATCCAAGTAATAATCACTACCATTGTTCGCCTTAATCCTGACGATAGGCATACGTTGTGTTAAGATGATGTTAACGTATCCGTTAATCGTCTTATAGCATTCCGCGGTTTTCACGAAAGGACTCATTTTCAGTGTCTCTTCGATTTTGCGTGTGTTTACATAGCGAAGTGGTTTTGCGAGAGGGTAGAGGTGGTTGTTCTCCAAGCGGCTTTTGATTTCCTCTTTGCTAAGGAAACCATTCGTAGTTTCGTCTTCAATGCTGATGTTTACGCCAATACACTTGGTGATCGTCTCCTTCGGCTTGTTGAAGGAGGTAAATGCCAATGCCAGATAGACGATGAGGGCAATGTCAAAAATAATAGTAAGTACAGTCTTTACTTTCATGTGCTTTTCAGGATTTTAGTTATTTCTGGAACATAATTGTCAAGATCGCCAGCTCCCAATACGACAAGTACGTCAAATTGGCGGTTCTTTGCCAATTCAAGCACATCTTCTTTGTGAATCATGCTTTTTTGAACACCCTCTTTTAAGTTGTCGTAAATCAATTTGCTGGTTACACCAGGGATAGGTTGTTCACGTGCGGGATAAATGTCGCAAAGAATCACTTCGTCGAGTTGACTCAATGCATCAGCGAATTCCTTGTAGAAGTCGCGCGTACGTGTATATAAATGTGGTTGAAATATTGCCGTAATCTTCCTGTCGTTATATAATTCCTTGATGCTCTTCGCACTCTGGAATATTTCTTGTGGATGATGTGCGTAATCGGATAAGAAGACGAGTTTGTCGGTCTTGATTTTAAAGTCAAACCTACGGTCAACGCCCTTATAGGTTTTCATTCCGTTTCTCAGTTCCTCTGCCGTACATCCATTCAGTTGAGCCATAGCCATGGCAGCCACAGCGTTCTCAATGTTGATGGGAATAGGATGTCCAAGTTCAACGTCCTTGACATTTTCAATAGGAGAGATGAAGTCGAAAACGATTTCTCCGTTTCCAATACGGATGTTCTCTGCATGGAAGTCTCCTTCATGAAGACTGTAATCATATACTCGCACACCTTCCTGAACCTCTTGCTTCATTTCCAAATCACGATGAATGATCAAGGCTCCTTGTGGTTGAATCAAGGTTGTATAATGACGGAAACTCTCCAAATATGCTTCTTTCGTTCCGTAAATGTCAAGATGGTCTGGGTCTGTAGATGTAATGACTGTCATCCAAGGGCGCAACCAATGGAAGGAACGGTCAAACTCATCGGCTTCAATCACGACAAAATCACTGATGTCAGAAAGAATGTAGTTTGTTCCGTAATTCTTGGAAATGCCACCCAAGAAAGCGTTGCAATCAACATGGCTTTGGTGCATGAGATGTGCGCACATGGTAGATGTGGTAGTCTTTCCATGCGTACCTGCTACGCAAAGTCCTTTGTGCGTACGTGTCAACGTTCCCAATACTTGAGCACGTTTCTGTATCTCAAAGCCATTCTCCTTGAAATAAACCAATTCTTGATGGTTTGCGGGAATTGCTGGTGTGTAAATGACCAGACATGAACTTGCATCCTTGCATTCGATGGGAATTTCAGCTACGTTTTCTTCATAGTGAATGCGCATACCCTCTTCTTCCAATTTGCGTGTCAAATCAGATGGAGTCTTGTCGTACCCCGCTACTACGATTCCTTTGTTCAAGAAGTAACGAGCCAACGCACTCATACCAATGCCACCGGCACCTACGAAATAAACTGCTTTAATATCTTTTAATTCCATCGTTTACAATTCCTATTTCTTTGTTGCAAGTTTAATTACTTCGTCGGCAATGATTTCTGCCGAATCCTTTAATCCGAGTTTCTTGATGTTCTCGCTCAATGATTTGAGCCTCGAAGAGTCCTTGACCGTCTTGATTGCTAATTGAAGCAATGTATCAGGAGCATCTGCGTCTTTGACATACAATGCAGCGTCTTTGTTGACCAAAGCCATGGTGTTCTTGGTTTGGTGATCTTCCGCAACGTTTGGGGAGGGAACCAAGATGACTGGTTTCCCAATGAGGCAGAATTCACTAATGGAACTGGCTCCAGCACGACTGATAACGAGGTCGGCAGCCTTATATGCTGCTCCCATGTCACCAATGAAGTCGGTCACTTTCAGCATGGGGTATTCCTTACTCGTATTCTTCAGTTCTTCGGCAATGCTTGCTGAATAGTATTTACCAGTCTGCCAAATCACCTGCACATCTTCACCTTCCAAGAGATCAAGATGACGAAGTATGCTTTCGTTGATGGTTCTGGCTCCCAAACTTCCACCTACAAATAAGATGGTTTTCTTTGCTGGGTTCAAACCAAATTGTCGAATGGCATCTTCTCTTGATATGGTAGTGTCGAGGATAGCCTGACGAACAGGGTTTCCCGAGAGGATAATCTTCTCTGCAGGGAAGAATCTTTCCATTCCCTCATAAGCTACGCAAATCTTCTCGGCTTTCTTTGCTAATAGCTTATTGGTCACTCCGGCATAAGAGTTTTGCTCTTGAAGTAGACATGGTATTCCCATGGCTGCACATTGGTTGAGTGTAGGACCGCTGGCATAACCGCCAACTCCTACTGCTGCCATTGGCTTGAAATCCTTGATGATTTTCTTTGCCATGCGCTGACTCTTCCAAATCTTGAACAGAACGACCACATTCTTCAATAGGTTCTTGCGGTCAAACCCACAAATGGGCAGGCCTTTGATTTCATATCCAGCTGCAGGTACACGTTGCATTTCCATACGACCTTCCGCGCCAACAAACAGGATTTCTGCTTTTGGTTCCTTGCTCTTTATGGCATTGGCAATCGAAATGGCAGGGAAGATATGCCCCCCTGTTCCACCTCCACTGATGATGATTTTTAATCCCTCTTTCATATAATGCTTCGTTCTGAACTTGCAAAGTTAAACATTTTTTTTGTCACTCACTAATTTTTGTGTAATTTTATGATATTATGACAATTATGCTGCCGATAATTTAAAGGTTCTTAAGTCTTCGTTTTCGATTTGTTTTTTCTTCGCAGAGCGACTAATACTTAAGATAGCTCCTATATAGATGCAGTTGATAACCGTTGATGTTCCTCCCTTGCTCACCAAAGGCAATGGTTGTCCTGTAACGGGAGCCAATCCAACGGCTACGCACATGTTGAACAAAGCTTGCGTAACCAGCAACAATGCCAATCCCATTGCTAAGAATGCAGGGAAGGTGTTTTCGCATCTATTGGCGATTCTTCCGCTTCTGAACAACAAGATGATGTAGAGAAACGCCACGATAATCGCCCCGATGATTCCCATTTCCTCAATGATGATAGCATAGATGAAGTCGGAAAATGCTTGTGATAGAAAATCTCTTTCAACGGAGTTGCCAGGACCCTTGCCTACAACGTTTGAAGAAGCAATTGCAATATTGGCATGAGCCGTTTGTGCGTCTTTGTCAAGGTCAATGTCCTCTGGTCTCAAGTCTTTGTTGTTGGCATATTTCATGATTCTCGACTTCCACGTGTCAAACCGGTGGAATACTTTATAGCCCTTATCTTCCTTCGCTTCGTGAGTACGTTCCGTTAGGTTGTTTTCCTTCTTTACATTGCCCGTGTCTGTTCCAATGATCATCACCATTGCAAATATGAATACGATTCCCAATACTGCTATTCCCATGAGTTTTCCTAATTGTTGTGTTGGAACCCTGCCAATAATCATCATGAAGAAAATCACGCCAGCCAACAATACTGCCGTAGATAGGTTCTCGAACATAATCAATGGAATAATGATGCCGCTGACAATGAGAATGTACTTAAATGCATTCCTATCAGCTCCCGTTGGTGTTTGCATGGCACTCAGAATCTGAGCGGTTGCTAAAACCAAGGTTCCCTTAGCAATTTCCGAAGGTTGGAATTGTATTCCCAAGATGCTAATCCAACGTTGTGCTCCGTTGGTTGATTGTCCTGCGATGATTACCCACAATAGGGTTGCGATGGACACAATCAACAAGAAAGGTGTGGCAATCTTGAAATACCTGCATCCTACATTCAATGTGATGATCATGAAGAAGATACCCATGACAAGTATACCAATATGCTTGATGACTGGTGCCAAATAACTTCCTCCCTTATAGGTGAGCTGTGATGAGGCGGAATACACCTCAACGATACTGATGATACAAAGGAAGAAGAATACCATCCAAATCACTTTGTCACCCTTGAAGATATTACCTAATTTGTTTTCCATTGAATGTATGAATTATAATTGGATTATAAGTTTCTGACCAATGTCTTGAATTGCTCGCCTCGATCTTCCATATTCTTGAAGAGGTCGAAGCTGGCGCAACAAGGACTCAACAGTACCGTATCACCTGGTTTTGCCATTTCGTAGCATGCTTGCACGCAGTCTTTCATGTTGTTCGTGTCACGAACGGGGATTCCAAATCCATCGAAGAATTGGTGTAATTTCGTGTTGTCTGCTCCTAAGAATACCAACCCTACACATTTCTCCTTCACCAAATCCTTGATTTCGTTGTAATCGTTGCCCTTGTCCAAACCGCCGAGAATGAGAATGGTATTACCCTTCATGCTTTCCAATGCGTACCAACATGCGTCTACGTTGGTTGCCTTAGAATCATTAATGTACTCAACACCGCCAACTCTTGTAACTTTCTCCAAACGGTGCTCTACGCCAGGGAAGTCGGAGAGACATTTCCTGATGACTTCATTCTTAATGCCTGCTATCTTAGAGGCAATGCCTGCAGCCAATGAGTTATATACATTGTGCCTTCCCGTGAGCGACAATTCCTCTTGCTCCATATTGAAGGGGGTGGGCTTCTCTATCTTGTATTGGCCTTCTTCAATATAGCCAATCACTCCGTTTTTCTTCAATTGAGAGAATGGATACTGAATGGCTTTAATGTCGTATTTCTCCAACTCTCTCTTGATGATGGGATCTTCATCCCAATAGATGAAAGAGTCGCTGGCTGTTTGGTTTTGAATGATTCTCATTTTCGAGTCAACGTAATCTTGCATACAACCATATCTATCTAAATGGTCGGGGGTGATATTGAGCAAGATGGCGATGTTGGCACGGAAGTCATACATGTTGTCCAATTGGAAAGAACTCAGTTCTATGACATAATACTCATGAGGAGACTCTGCTACTTGCAAAGCCAATGAGTTACCGATGTTGCCAGCCAACCCAACGTCATATCCTGCATTCTTAAAAATATGGTAAATCAATGATGTCGTGGTTGTCTTTCCGTTTGAACCCGTGATGCAAATCATCTTCGAATGAGTGTAACGTCCGGCGAATTCTATTTCGCTGATGATGTGAATGCCCTTAGCCATCACTTTCTGAATCATGGGAGCCTTGTCTGGAATACCAGGACTCTTGATGATTTCGTCAGCATTGAGAATCTTTTCTTCCGAATGCTGCTTCTCCTCCCACTCGATATGATGGTCTTCGAGGACTTTCTTGTATTTATCCTTGATGACTGACATGTCTGACACAAACACATCAAATCCTTGTTTCTTCGCTAATACGGCAGCTCCTACACCACTTTCCGCTGCGCCTAAAATTACAATTCTCATATTGTTTTATTATCTTATTTTCAATGTTATTATCGTTAATGCCGCTAAAATGATGGTTGCAATCCAGAATCTCACTGTGATTTTCGACTCGTGGAATTGACGTTCTGGCCAACCTTTCAATATATATTTGCTCGTTGGATCAAGATCTTTGTCCAACTTACGGAAATTGTCGTGTATGGGAGCGGCACGGAAAACCCTTACGCGTTCACCCGTCTTACGCTTGCGATATTTAAAGTAGCCCGTCTGAATCATGACGCTCAAACTCTCCACGAAGAATATTCCGCAAAGGATAGGCAAAAGCAATTCCTTATGGATAATCACGGCGCAAACACCGATGATTCCGCCAATCATCAACGAACCCGTATCTCCCATGAAGATTTGGGCAGGGTAGGCGTTGTACCAAAGGAATCCAATCATTGCACCGATGAAGGCGCACATGAAAATCACCAGTTCCTGCGAACCAGGAATGTACATTATATTAAGGTATGCAGAGTATTCTAAGTGGCTACTTACGTAGGCAAATATGCCCAATGCCACTCCGATGATGGCAGCGTTTCCAGCACACATTCCATCCATACCGTCGTTCAAGTTGGCTCCGTTGCTAACCGCCGTTACCACGAAAATGGTCATGATAACAAACAAAATCCATCCAACGGCCATTTTGTTCTTTCCACAGAAAGACACAATGGAGGAGTAGTCTAAATTGTGGTTCTTGACGAACGGGATGGTTGTCTTCAGCGACTTTACTGATTCTGACTTGTGGGTGACAACCATCTCCGTTCCGAGTTTCTCCTTCGAGACATTCTCATTGATTGTAGCATCCGGACTTGCCCAAAGCGTGAGACCTACAATCAAGCCAATGCTTACTTGTCCAACAATTTTGTACTTTCCTTTCAGACCGTCTTTATTCCTTTTAAATATTTTGATGTAATCGTCCAAAAACCCCAAGAATCCCAACCAAACGGTAGTTACGATCATCAGCAATAAGTAGATGTTTCGCATTCTTCCGAGCAATAATACGGGAACCAAGATGGAAACCATGATAATGATACCTCCCATCGTGGGTACTCCCTTTTTCTTTTCCCCAAACGGGTCAATGGAAGCATCACGAGCCGTCTCGTAGAACTTGCGACGCTTCATGTATTTGATGAACTTTTCTCCAAACCATGCGGACACAATCAATGAAAGTATCAACGTCAACAAAGCCCTAAACGATATGTAGGACCACATGTGCGCTCCAGGTATGTCAAATTGTTCTAAGAACCTAAACAAATAAAACAGCATAGCGTTATATTGATTATGTTATACTTTAATTATCTTCCATTGCAAAGATGTCTCTCAGCACTTCCTTGTCGTCAAAGTGGTGCTTCACACCCTTGATTTCCTGATAGTCTTCATGACCCTTACCAGCCACTAAGATTACATCGCCCTTGTTGGCCATCATACATGCCGTGCGGATGGCTTCCTTACGGTCTACGATGCTAACGACCTTTTTCATTTGTTGCGCGTTCAGACCTGCCAACATGTCATTGATAATGTCTTGCGGTTCCTCAAAACGTGGATTGTCGCTTGTGATGATGACCTTGTCGCTCTGCTTCACGGCTTCTTGTGCCATCAATGGGCGTTTTCCCTTGTCGCGGTTTCCGCCCGCTCCACAAACGGTAATCACTTGTCCTTTACCGTTGAGCACTTCGTGAATGGCATTCAACACGTTTTCCAATGCGTCGGGTGTATGTGCATAGTCTACGATAGCCGTAATACCTTGTGAGGAACGTACGGGCTCCAATCTTCCGTTTACGCTATGCAACATACTCATAACTAACAAGATGTCTTCTGGTTTCTTGCCTAACATCACGGCTGTGCCGTATACGGCAAGGAGATTGCTGACATTGAACTTACCAATGAATTGAACGCCTACTTCCTGACCGTTGATGTCCAGATACATACCTTCGAAATGGCATTCCAACAATCGTGCCTTGAAGTCGGCTAACGTGCGTGTTGAATATGTCTTGACAGTAGCCTTGGTGTTTTGCACCATAAACATGCCGTTCTTGTCATCAACGTTAATGATGGCGAAAGCTGATTTGGGAAGCATGTCGAAGAATGCTTTCTTCGCATCACGGTAGTTTTCGAAGGTCTTGTGATAATCTAAGTGGTCGCGTGTGAGGTTGGTGAAAATACCTCCCGTGAATTTCAATCCTCCTATGCGCTTTTGCGCAATCGCATGACTCGAACATTCCATGAATACATATTCACATCCTGCCTCTACCATCTTTGCCAACAATTGGTTCAGTTCGATAGCATCTGGAGTGGTGTGGTTAGTTGGTAATGCCTCTCCCTCAATGTAATTGCATACGGTAGATAGCAATCCACACTTGTGCCCCATCTTTCTGAACATATTATATAATAAGGTAGCAATGGTGGTTTTTCCGTTTGTTCCAGTGACACCCACCAATTTCAAATTCTTCGATGGATTCCCATAGAAACAAGTGGCTACCTTGCCTACATTGTCTTCTGTTGACGATACGACGATATATGTTATTTCTGGATTCACCGTCGAAGGCAGTTCTTCGCACAAGATGGCCGATGCCCCCAGTTCTTCTGCCTTGGGAATGAATTTGTGCCCGTCTACTTGCGTTCCTTTCATGGCTACAAATAGATGACCTTTCTCAACGCGACGTGAGTCGATGTCTACTCCAGTGATGTTTACATCATCGTTGCCAATGATGTTAATCAACTTGATGTCTTTGAGCAATTCCTTTAATTTCATATCTTGAATAATTATTGTTTCCTTTTCTATTCCAATAACAACATGCAGACTTCTCCTGCCTTGATATTATGACCAGGTTCAAGACTTTGCTTGACGACTTTTCCCCTGCCGTTTAGCTTCACCATCACACCACGTTTCTCGATAAGGTATACTGCATCTTTGGCTCCCATACCTCGTACATCGGGAATGATAGTATCTACGTTTTCTGTTTCTTTGTGCAACGCAATCATATTGTGGTTTTGTTGAGATGCCTTACCCCAAATGGGATTGCCTTCTGAATACGTACCGCTCCAATCGGCATTGGTGTTGATTCCCAAATGAGTGAGCACGTAATCGGCAGCCATGATGTTGCCATCTTTCACATCGGGAATGAGGATAGACGTGGAGTCTTGTGCGTCTTTCACGTCGAGTTTAAGACTTTGCGCCATGATTCCCTCCGCGATATTGTGGAATACCACACCACTCATACCGCCACCAGAAGCGGGCAGACCTGATTTCTGTATGCAGACAATGCAACTATATCGTGGGTTGTCGGCCGGGAAGAATCCCGCAAAACTCAATAGGTAGCTCATGACGCCCGACTTATATCCAGCTGCTCCCTTCGACATCTGGGCAGTTCCGGTCTTTCCTGCCACCTTGAATGTCTTCGAACCAGCTTTCTTTCCGAGTCCTTGGCTGACCACTTGCTCCAAAATCGTTTGCATCGTCTTAATGGTCGATTCCTTGGCAATTCTCTCTCGAAGAACTACGGGTGGGAAATCTGCTATCACGGTTCCGTCCTTTACCACTTGCTTCACGAATCGTGGTTGCATCATCTTTCCGTTGTTGGCGATGGCATTATAGAATGTCAATGTAGAAATAGGGGGCACCTGTGTCTCATAACCAATACTCATCCATGCCAATGCCGTTTTACTCCAATTGACGTATTGTCTGCCTCGCTCGTCTTTCTTTGGCATTCTGATTCTTGCCGGAGAGGCTCCCACCAAGGGAATGTGCAAGTCATCAGCGATTCCTGTCCTGTAGATTCCTTGTACGAATTTCTCGGGGTTGTTGTGATAGTGTTCGTCTACGATACGACTCACACCGATATTTGAGCTATAGTGCAAGGTCTGTGGAAGAGTCAACCTTCCATATCCTCCCTTTCGCCAGTTGTGGTCTTTCATCTCTCTTCCATACATGGGCCAAACACCACCACCTGTTTCAACTCTATATGTAGTGTCTACAACACCATCGTCTAATGATACCAAGATAGAGGCGGTCTTGAATACCGAACCAGGTTCCAGCAAGTCGCTTACCGCATGGTTCTTGATTTCGCGGTATTCGCCATCCCAACATTTTTCCATGTTCACGATGGCCTTGATGTCGCCTGTGGCAACTTCCATCACTATGGCTACACCCACATTTCCGTTGATGAGCTTCAATTCGTCAATCACCGAACGCTCTGCCAAGTCTTGCATGTTCACGTCAATGGTGGTAATGATGTCGGCACCGTCGATAGGAGGCGTGTCCATGATGTTGAGGAACTTGTTCAGCACTTTCCTGCGATGAACTAATCCGTTGGTGCCACGCAAGATAGAGTCGTACGATAATTCCAATCCGCAACGTGCCGAGTCTTTTCCGCCAAACAAGTCACCCACCGTTCTTCCTGCCAACGAACCGTATGGGCGTTGACGGGCGTTGAATTCCTCAAAGTGGAAACCGCTCCTGTAACTCAACTTCATGTTGAAAACGGGAATGTTCTTCACCTCACAAAACGTATTGTAATCTACGCGATGTTTCCATATAGGCCAGTGCTTGCTTTGCTTAGCTCTTCCCTGTTCCAGTTCTTCCCTGAATTCCGATGCTGGCTTTTCTGGGAATATTTGGTTGAGGCACATGCAAATGGAGTCCAGTTTTACCTCCCACAATGAGTCGTTTCCTGCTTGGCGTAGGGCGTTGAAGTCCATGAAGATTTTAAACTCTGGCAACGATGATGCCATCAGATTTCCCTCGCAACTCAGGATATTTCCACGGATGGGCTTGATGCTCACGCTATCTTTCTTCACACGATTGGCCACCTTCTCCCAATATTCGTGCTCGGCGGTCATGATGTATAGTGCCTTGCCAATGACGATAAAGGCAATCAATGTCATTACAATGGCAATGGCACTATATCTGGGCATTATTTTGTTATAGTCGAACTTAGGCATCTTTCAATATCTTATGTTTAGTGATTATTCTTCTGGTACGTTTATGATGTATGGAGGTTGACTCGCAATTTTCAGTATACTATCTTGGTTGTTCTTCAACAGGTCGAGAACGTGGCTTTCGCGACAACGTTCAGTGAGCTGGCTCGAACTCGACAGCGCCCTATATTTCGCGTCAATGAGTTCCTTGTTGAGTTGGTCTATTTCTATCAGGTATTTCTGACAGCTATATCGGTTTGATACATAGATGACGAGAAAGACCGTGATGAGAAGGAATAGTGGCACTTGTCGCCTGATGGCACGGGTAGACAGGATGTCGCCACCGAGGATTTTCCTCAGCGTGAAATTGCTGGCTAACGGTGACTCGTCTTCAATGGCTTGTTCACGAATCACTTCCTTAAGCGACAATCCTTCATCTTCGTGTGGCGTCGCTTCAAGGGTCTTGTCTGCCTTCTCGGGACCATCGTTGGCTTCGATGATCAACTTCGGTTCTTTCTTGGTGTTATTATCGTCTGTCATCATTTTCTTTCTGCAATTCTAAGTTTGGCGCTTCTGCTTCGCGGGTTGTTTTCTTGTTCTTCTCTTGATGGTGTAATCACTTTGTTGTTGACGGGGACAAATGTGCTTTCTATCCTCCCGAAAAAGTCTTGCTTGACCGTTCCTTCCACGTTGCCCGCTTTCATGACGTTTTTCACGATGCGGTCTTCCAGGGAGTGATAGGTGATGACCGATAGGCGACCGCCAGGTCGAATGAGTTCCGTCGCTCCAATCAGCATTTCTTTCAAGGCATCCATTTCGTGGTTCACTTCTATTCGTAGGGCCTGAAAGAGTTTTGCCATATCTTTCTTTTCATGTTCCTTGCGGAAGAGAGGTTCCACGATGGTGAGGAAATCATTGGTTGTTACGATAGGCCTTTCCTTTCTTGCCTTTACGATTATTGAGGCAATCCTTCGTGCAGTTTTCAATTCACCGTAGAGATAGAAGATATCCGCCAGCGTTTTTTCCTCGTATTCGTTCAGTATATCTGCGGCAGTCTTACCTGCCCTTTGGTTCATTCTCATATCGAGCGGAGCGTCGTAACGGAATGAGAATCCGCGACTTTCATCATCAAAATGGTGGGATGAAACACCCAAGTCAGCCAACAATCCGTCGATTTTCTCCACGCTGTAATATCGCATCCAATTCTTCAAGTAACGGAAATTGCTTCTGATGAACGTAAAGCAACTGTCGTTCCATCGGATGTTTCGTTCTGCATCCGCATCTTGGTCGAAGCTATACAAGTGTCCCTTGCCGTTAAGACGATTGAGAATTTCTTCGGAATGTCCACCGCCACCGAACGTCACATCAACGTAAACGCCTCCAGGGAAGACGTTCAATCCGTCAATACTATCCTTTAAAAGAACAGGAACGTGGTATGTTTCTGCAATGTTCTTCATTTGTGATTTGTTAAAATGAGTTGGGTGAATATTCCTGCGCCTTAGCGCAAAGGATTGTTGTTTTTCTCTTGATTACTTCAAAAGGTCATTCTCTGTCTGGGTAGTTGATGTTGGGGTCATCAAAAGGGTTGCCCATGATTTCTTCCAAGGCTTTCGAGAATTCCTCTGGATCCATGAATGGCTCTTCATTTTCGTCGCTCCTCCAAATCTCAATCGTATCTCCCATGCCTATAAACTTGATAGATTGCTCTATGTTGGCTTTTTCCAATTGACGTTTGGAGAAGAGTATGCGACCGCTTGCGTCTAATGTTAGCATTTCCACATCTTTCACGTATTCTCTGTAAATCATTTGCTGGCGAACATTCCACCTGTTGAGTCGCTTGCGTAGCGAGTCGACTTCTTCGTCCCATACAGATGCGGGATATAGCACCAAGCATGGTTGGAAAGCATCCTTGCGCAAATACAACACATCCTCGCCTTGTGCCTGTAGCACCTTGCGGAAGACTGAGGGGAGAAAAGCTCTTCCCTTCGTGTCAATTCGTGCCTCTATGTTTCCAAACAAACGCATAAAATATATAGATGTGAAATTCAACTGCAAAGATAAACATTTTCCTCCACATTTCCCCACATTTCCCCACATTTTTTTTGCAAAAAGATATTAAAATTTTGGTCAACTTATTTAAAGTGTTGGAAATGAGATGGTTGTGGCATCCATTACTCTTTCAACCTCTAAATGATATGTTTAGCAGCTGCAAACATATCATTTAGAGGTGGTAAAGGATATATCTATAAAAAGTATGCCAAAATTGTAACATGTAACATGCAACATGTTGCAATAGTACCTTTCCATAAATTTTTAGCGAAGAGAAAAATATAATATATAAATAATTATATTAATATATTATTATAATAATATATTAATATAAAAATCAATCTAACTTTTTTTCAAAAAATGTGAAGGTGCTTATGCAACATGTTGCATGTTACATGTTACAAAAATCGACTGTCATAACTGCAATTAGGTTGGCAATTATTATGATTTCGTAGCAAAAACAAATTTTTTGTAACTTTTTTACTGAAAAATGTCGCATTTTAGAAAAAGTTGTGTTATTTTTGCAATCTATTTATAATATAAAGATGAGCGAAGCATTTCAAAACACTATTGATATTGAAGCAATTCTAAAAAGTAGGTTGGGTGATAAAACCAAGTTCGTACCAGGCTTTTTGGTTTCTTGGTTGAAGCGTACCATCCATCAAGACCAAGTGAATGCCTTCTTATGGGAAAGCAGACACCTTACGGGAACAGAATGGCTGACTGAGTGCGTGAAATATTTAGATATGACATTGGAGAAGGTGGGAGAGGAGAACCTGCCAGACAAGAACGACGGGAAACTGTACACCTTTGTTTCCAATCACCCACTTGGAGGTGCAGACGGTGTGGCTCTTGGCTCTATTATCGGACAGCATTATGATGGTAATTTCCGTTATCTGGTCAACGATTTCTTGATGTATCTTCCAGGACTTGCACCTTTATGTATTCCCATCAACAAGACAGGTAAACAAAGTAGGGATTTCCCTGCTATGGTGGAGGCTGGATTCAAGAGCGACCATCACATGCTGATGTTCCCCGCAGGACTCTGTTCGCGCAAGATAGATGGAAAGATACACGACTTACCTTGGAAAAAAACGTTCATTTCAAAGAGCGTGGAAACCCACCGCGACATCGTGCCCATCCATTTCAGCGGTCAAAATTCTGAAAAGTTTTATCGCATAGCCAACATTTGCAAGGCATTGAACTTGAAGTTCAATGTGGCAATGCTATTCCTCGTAGACGAGATGTACAAGAACGTGCATAAGACGTTCCGCGTAGCTTTCGGAAAACCAATCCCATGGGAAACGTTCGATAAGTCGAAAACACCTGCGCAATGGGCACAATATGTGCAAGACAAAGTGTATGAATTATAAGCAAGTAAAACACTGATATATTAGGATTATCCTAAACGAATAAAAACATGGATCAAAAGATTATTCAGCCTGTTAGTAAAGAGTTACTGAAAAAGGAACTGACCGCCGACAAACAAATGCGCTCTACGAATAAGAGCCACAATGAAATTTATGTGTTAACGGCTCACAATGCTCCCAATGTGATGCAAGAAATTGGGCGCTTGCGTGAAATAGCCTTTCGTGAGGCAGGTGGTGGAACAGGCAAGGAAGTGGATATTGACGAGTTTGATATTTGCGAGAATTGCTATAAGCAACTGATTGTTTGGAATCCTGAGGCAGAGGAAATCATCGGTGGCTATCGCTATTTGGAAGGAAAGGATTGGCAGTTTGACGATAAGGGCCAACCTATCCTTGCCACGAGTCATATGTTCCATTTTTCAGAGAAGTTCTTGAAGGAGTATATGCCGTATACGGTGGAATTGGGACGTTCATTCGTTTCTCCCGAGTACCAAAACGTACGTATGAACACCAAGAGCATCTTTGCCCTCGACAACCTCTGGGATGGTTTGGGTGCATTGACCGTCATCGATCCAAGCATTAAGTATTTCTTCGGAAAGGTAACGATGTATCCATCATATATAAGAAGAGGTAGGGACATGATTCTTTATTTTTTGCAAAAACATTTTGGCGACAAGGAAAACCTGATAACTCCGATGAAACCGTTGAAATTGGAGACCGACGAAAGCGAGTTGAAAGCTCTTTTCTGCAAGGATGATTTCAGAAGCAATTATCGTATCCTTAACGGTGAAATCAGGAAATTGGGTTACAATATCCCACCGTTGGTGAATGCATACATGAACTTGAGTCCGACGATGAAACTCTTTGGCACAGCCATCAACTATGGTTTTGGTGACGTGGAAGAGACAGGAATCCTCATTGCCGTGGATGAAATATTGGAAGAAAAGAGAATCCGCCACATTGACTCGTTTATTCAAGAACATCCCGAAGCCATGAAACTCACAAGTGGTGCGAATAAGGTGATTTTCAAGGAGAAAACTGACAAATAAGCAATAAAAAGCATAAGATTCAATGGCATTTCACTAAATAATAGGTAGTGAAATGCCATTGATTTTTTGATAGATATCGAGTGCATAAACATCGGTCATTCCACTGATGTAATCCAGTACCGCCATGATTCGCGTTTCCAAATCATCGCTATCGATGTCGTATTGACTGCTGAAACGCCCAATGAGTTGTTTCGAATGGAATTTGCTTGGAGAAATGGCAGCTTCAATGAGGTCTTCCATCAATGTTTCCATGATTTTGTAACCACTCAGTTCCACGTCTAATACCGACTTGCTACGATATATTTTTTTGCTGGAGACGTGAGTGCAATGTTGATACGCTTCTGCCACTTGGGGAGAAACGTGCTTGATGAGTGAACCCTTGAAAGAGGCGTTAAGAATCTCTTCCTCATGGTCGACGAAAGCGTTTACACATTCATTTTCCAACAATCCAATCACGCGTGCGCGCATGTATACTACTTTTTCATTATCATCGGTTAATCCTTCGTGGATGATTCTTTGTTGAATCAACTCTCTTGTTTTCGGTTCAAAAAATCCCAAAAGCAATTCTTCAGTCTCATGAAAAGACAGGATTTTTAGCTTATGTGCATCTTCAATATCCATGATTTCATAGCAGATGTCGTCTGCCGCTTCTACCAAGTAGACCAACGGATGACGAGCATAACATAAGCTATCGTCGGAAATTTCTTCGTTCTCTTTATTAGAAGTCAATTGCGGAATCCCTAATTCTTGAGCGATTTTTTTGTAAGTTTGACTTTCCGAAGTGAAGAATCCAAATTTACCATGTTCACCTGCAAATCCCGATGAAATGGGGTATTTTACGATACTGGCAAGGGTAGAATAGCACATGACGAAGCCTCCTCTCCTTCGTCCCTTGAATTGATGAGTAAGCAAACGGAATGCATTGGCATTGCCTTCAAAATGCGTAATGTCGTTCCAGAAACTTTCAGATAACATCCCTTTTAGGTTCATTCCGTTTCCTTCGGTGAAAAACGCTTGAATGGCTTTTTCGCCACTATGTCCGAAAGGAGGATTACCCATGTCGTGCGCCAAACAAGCAGCACTGACAATCGTACCTATCTCTTCAAAGTGAGTTCCTAAAAGTTCGGGATGTTTTGCAATCAGTTTTCTCGAAACGTCGTTGCCCAACGACATTCCCACACATGCCACCTCCAAACTATGTGTGAGGCGGTTATGAACGAAAATACTCCCAGGTAAAGGGAATACCTGAGTCTTGTTTTGTAGTCTTCTGAATGGGGCGGAAAATATCAATCGGTCGTAATCACGCTTAAATTCTGAACGATCATCAACGCGTAAAATGTGCCCGTCCTCTTGACCAAGTCGCTTGGTCGATATTAATTGTTGCCATTTCATAGTGCAAATATAGTGTTTTTCTTCGTTAAATTCGTATAATTCATGTGGTATAATTCATATTTCTGCAAATAATTAGTTATTTTTGCACTTTAATTTAAGATTATGATAAAAATTCAAGTTGTAAATCGTGGACGACAACAGTTACCACAGTATGCCACTCCTTTAAGTGCGGGAATGGATTTGCGTGCCAATCTTGATGAACCTATTGTCTTGCAACCCATGCAAAGACACTTGATTCCCACGGGGTTGCATATTGCTTTGCCTGCTGGATTTGAAGCACAAATACGTCCACGAAGTGGACTCGCCCTCAAGAAGGGAATCACCGTGCTGAATAGTCCTGGTACTATTGACGCAGATTATCGTGGTGAGGTGATGGTATTGCTCATCAATCTCTCGAACGAGGATTTTGTGGTTAATGATGGCGAACGCATCGCACAGATGATTATTGCCCGTCATGAACAAGGAGAATTCCAATTGGTAGAACAACTTGACGAGACTGAACGGGGTGAAGGTGGCTACGGTCATACAGGCGTGAAGTGAAAAGATGAACGAAATAGCGAAGATTTTACATAAGTTTTCTGACCGATTCATAGGTAAGTCGTTGAGAGGAAACATGGTGTTGATGGCGTTGGCTTTCGTAGTCAACGTTGTTGCCTTTCCTCTCATGCTTCATGTGCCCGCCGTTCAAGGCAAAAAGACCAAGAAAGTTGAGGTAAAGGATTCTTCTCCTCGAATCAGTTATGAGGATAGTGTTCGTTTCAAGTATTTCTTCTTGGAAGCCGAACGTCAGCAAAATGCCGATCATTATGATGCCGCATTTGAGTTGTTGGAGCATTGCAAGTCAATCAATCCCTATGCATCAGAGGTGTGGTTTATGCAATCGGTGTATTATTCTGAATTGAAGAACGATTCATTGGCTCTGTTGTGTTTGGGTAAAGCTGTGAAGTTGAATCCCGACAATGCCAATTATCAAGAACGTTTGGCGCAGATGTATATTTCCGCACGGAATTTCACTGAAGCCAAGAGAGTTTACGAGAACTTAGTCAATAAAAGTCACGATCGTACTGATATCTTGAACATCTTAATACAACTCTACCAACAAGACAAGGAGTATGATAAGATATTGTGGGCTATTGAACGATTGGAGACCATTGAGGGCGTGAGTGAAGAATTGACGCTTTCTAAAATGCGTATCTACGAACGTAAAGATGATAAGAAGTCTGCTTGGAAAGCATTGAAGTCGTTATCAGACGAGCACCCAAGTGACTTGAATTATAAGGTGATGATGGGAAACTGGTTGATGCAGAACAACAAACGGAAGGATGCCTATAAGATTTTCATGAAAGCCTTGAAGGAAGAACCCGATAATTCATTTGTGCAATCATCCTTATATGACTATTATCGTGAAGTGGGAGAGGATTCGCTTGCCCGTCAGATGATGAATGTCATTTTAACCAGTAATAAGACAGAAACCTCCGTCAAGGCAAACATCTTGCGTCAATTTATCATCGAAAACGAGCAAAATGGTGGTGATAGTACCAAGGTTCTTGCTGTTTTCGACCGTGTGATGAAGGAAAATCCGCAAGATGCTGACATGGCAGAACTGAAGGCGGCATATATGGACTTGAAGGAATTCCCCGTAGATTCAGTTAATCAAGCTTTGAATCATGTGCTTTCCATTGCACCCGATAATGCCAATGCTCGTTTGCAAATGATTCAGAACATTTGGCCGCTCAAACGATGGGATGAAATCATTGAATTGTGCAAACCTGCCGTGCAATATAATCCCGATGAAATGGCATTTTATTATTTTATGGGATTGGCATATTTTCAAAAAGACGATAAAGACAATGCTCTTGACGCCTTCAGAAGGGGCGTTGGAGAGATTACCCCTCAAAGCAATAAGGAAATCGTGAGTGATTTTTATGCGATGATGGGTGATATCCTGCATGATAAGGGTTTGAAGGAAGAGGCATTTGCCGCTTACGATAGTTGTTTGCAATGGAAAGATGACAATGTTGGTGCACTCAACAACTATGCATATTATCTGAGTCTGGAGAATCGTGATTTGCATCGTGCAGAACAAATGAGCTATAAAACCGTGAAGGCAGAACCTACCAATGCCACTTACTTAGATACTTACGCCTGGATTCTTTATATGCAAGAGCGCTATGAAGAGGCGAAGATTTACATTGACCAAGCCGTTGCCAATGATACTGATTCCGTGCAAAGTTCGGTTATCCTCGACCATGCAGGAGATGTTTATGAGAAGATTGGCGACTCGGATAAAGCATTGGAATATTGGGAGAGAGCGTTGGCTGCTGATGCTGAAGATGATGCAGACGAGATTAATGAGAAGATATTGAAATATAAAAAAGAAGAAAAATAAATGAGAATGCTTATGAAAATGAAATGGAATCGTTATATATGTTTAGCGTGTATTTCGTTCGCTTTGGTGGGTTGTGGATCTAAGAAAGTATTGACTGATACCTCTATGCAGGTAGGTCCGTCGGGAACCATCTCCTCCAATACGGGAACAACCGCTCCAACTGCTATGTCGGCAGTTGCATTCGTGGAAAAAGTCGTTGACAATCAAGTAACAACCAAGAATATCGTGGGTGATATGACCTTCGACATCAAGGTGGAAAGTAAGGACTTATCAGTTCCAGGTTCCGTTCACATGCGAAAGGATGAGGTGGTTCGTCTTCAATTGTTCATCCCTCTGCTTGGTACAGAAATAGGACGGTTGGAATTGACACCTGAGTACGTTCTTGTCATTGACCGTTTGCATAAGGAATATGTGCAAGCCAACTATAATGAATTGGAGTTCATGAAGAATAATGGCTTGAATTTCTATAGTTTACAGGCTCTGTTTTGGAATGAGTTGACCATGCCTGGAACAAAACAACTGACTTCTAAAGACTTTCGCAAATACGATGTGGATTTAGATGCAGCAGGAGAGAATTTGCCAATTTCCTTAAAGAAGGGAAACATGACATATAAATGGCAAGCCAACAAGGAAAAAGCCTTGATTTCCAATGCAACGGTAAACTATGTTAGCAATAGTCATGGTAGTTCTGACTTGACTTGGGATTATTCCGACTTTACGAAAGTAGACGCTAAGCAGTTTCCTGCTAATCAGATGTTTAAGTTTACTACAACTTCTACGGGAAAAAAGAAAACCGTTGAGGTGAACATTAAGATGAAATCGGTGAAGACTACAGAGAAATGGGAAACGAAGACTACCGTATCAAGTAAGTATAAGAAAGTACAACCAGAAAACGTTTTGGGTAAATTATTGGGAATGTAAATGAAACAAATATTTATTATAGTTTTTGCCATCTTGCTTTCTTCTCCGGTGTCGGCGCAAACTTCGAAGACATCGAAGACGAAAACCCGTAGTACGGTAACTCAGAAGACGGGAACTGGGAAAAAGACAACAACCACCAAGACAAGCAAGAATACGAAGTCGGCAAATAAAAAGACGAATACCGCTAATAAAACAAATAAAACGGTGTATACCAATTCCTCTATTAAGGGATTGGAGAAGCAACGTTCCCAAATCCAACAAAAAATCCGTGAGCAAGAGCAGGCTTTGAAAGCCAATCAAGCTGACGTGAAACAACGTTTGCAGAACTTGATGGTGCTGAATTCAGCCATCGAGGAACGACAGAAAAACATTGAGAATATCCAGAAAGACATTACTCATATCGATGGAGATATAGATATCTTGAAAGCGCAATTGTCTACGTTGCAAGACCAATTGAAAGACCGTAAGTTGAAGTATATCAAGTCGATGAGATATATGGCTCGTTACCGTAAGGTGCAAGATAAGTTAATGTTCGTATTCTCTGCCAAGAATTTCTCTGAAATGTTTCGTCGTATGCGTTTCGTGCGTCAATATGCTGATTACCAGAGGGCGCAAGGCGATTTGGTGAAGTCGAAGCAAGACCAAGTGAACGAGAAATACCAACAATTGGAAACCGTTAAAGGACAGAAAAACGCATTGCTTTCCAAAGGCAAGAAAGAGCGAATTGCATTAGAAGGTCAGCAAGACGAACAAAAGAAGATGGTTTCTTCGTTGCAACAACAACAAAAGAGCATTCAGGGTATAATTGCCGAACAACATAAGAAAGACGCTGCATTAAATGCGCAAATCGACCGTTTGATAGCTATTGAAGTGGAAAAGGCTCGCGCAAGAGCAGAAGCGGAAGCAAAGAGAAAGGCTGCCGCCGAAGCTGCTGCCAAGAAACGTGCTGATGAGTTGGCTCGCAAGAAAGCTGCCGCCGAAGTTGCTGCTAAAGAAAATGCACGTCGTATTGCCGAGGCCAAGGAACGTGAGGCCAAGGCGAAAGCAGAGGCACGTGCTGCCGCTCTTGAAGCGGAGAAGGCAAGACGAGAAGATGCCCGTGAAGCTAATCTACGTGCTGCTGCAGAACGAAAGGCTCGTGCAGAACAGGCTGCCCGTGAAGCGGAAACACAACGTTTGGCCGCCGAACGTAAAGCCGCGGCTGAAGCCGAACGTTCAGAACGTGAGATAGCCGAAGCTACAAAAGTCAACGAAGAAGGTATGCGCATGAGTACGGTTGACCGAATGCTTAGCGGTGGTTTTGAAGCCAACAAAGGACGTTTACCTATGCCAATCACAGGTAAATATAAGGTTGTCAGTCATTTCGGTCAATATGCCGTTGAGGGATTGCGCAACGTAACGCTTGACAACAAGGGCATTAACATAATGGGAAGTCCTGGTTGTATGGCTCGTTCCATCTATGATGGCGAAGTAAGTGCAGTGTTCAGCTTCTCAGGAACGATGGTTGTCATGGTGCGTCATGGTTCCTATATCTCCGTCTATTGCAATTTGAAATCAGTTGGAGTCAACAAAGGACAAAAAGTGAGCACAGGACAAGTACTTGGTTCTGTAGGAACAGATAATGTTCTTCAGTTCCAATTACGAAAGGAAACTTCAAAACTCAATCCAGAAGCTTGGTTAAGAAGATAAACCAATCAATTGGATATATTCTTCAATCGCTCGTTGCATTTCGCTGATACGAATGAATTCGTTGGCGGAATGTGAACGAGATGATTCACCTGGTCCCATCTTAAACGAAGGGAATGGCATGAGTGCTTGGTCGCTTAACGTTGGAGAACCAAACGGTTTCTTACCCATGCTTATGCATTTCTGAATCAAGGGATGATTGATGTCTATGTGTGAGGAATGCAATCGAAACGAACGAGCCTTGACATCGGAATGAAGGTGCTTGCGTAAAAACTCAAACAGAAATTCGTTCTTATAGTATTCATTCGTCCTCACGTCAATCACGGCTTTGCATTCATCTGGTATTACGTTGTGTTGTGTTCCTGCATTAATCATGGTAACGGTCATCTTGGTTGCACCTAAAAACTCACTTTCTTTCTTGAATTGATAGTTGCGAATCCACGTTAAGTCTTCAAGCATCTCGTAGATGGCATTAACGCCCTCGTTTCGAGCAGCATGTCCACTCTTGCCGTGGGAAGTCATGTCTATCACCATCAATCCTTTTTCAGCCACGGCTGGTTGCATGTTCGTAGGTTCACCTACAATCGCCACGTCTATCTTTGGCAATAGTGGCAAAACGCAACTAATGCCATTGGCCCCCGATACTTCTTCCTCTGCAGATGCCAAGTAAATCAAATTGTAAGGTGATTCGTGTTCCTGAAAATAACGATAAACCTGCAACAACGTTACCAAACCGCCGCCACAATCATTACTCCCCAATCCATAAAGAATATCATCTTCCAACGTAGGTTCAAAAGGATTGCGAGTCCATGATGCTACGGGTTTTACGGTATCTATATGTGCATTGAGTAACAATGTTGGTTTTCCTTCTTCCCATTTAGGAGAAAGGCACCAAATATTGTTGCCTTTTCGTTCGTATTTTAATTCGTATGCTTTGAGTTGATTCTCGAAAACTTGTGCTGCTGCATCTTCTTCGCGACTGATGGAAGGTGTTGCTATCAAGTCCTTGAGAAGGGCAATAGCGTCTGAAAGGAGTTCTGATTGCGTCATGTTTGTATGCATTATGATGAGTTTTGATACGACAAAGATACGTTTTTTTCATTATAATAACCAATAATTTACGAAATAATTTCGATTTTTGCTTTGTGTTTTGCGTGAATTGCAGTACCTTTGCATAAATTAATGATGTACGCGTATGCAGAATAATCAACATTTATCGATTCTCATTCATGAGCAAGCGAAAAAATATGGAAGTCGTGATGCCATTACATTCCGTATGTTTGGCAGTCATGAATGGAAGACCGTGTCGTGGAACCAATTCTCTCTTCGAGTGAAACAGGTGAGCAATGCGTTGTTGAATCTTGGCGTTCAACAACAGGAGAATGTTGCCGTGTTTGCCCAGAATTGCATTCAGTATTTATACACCGACTTCGGTGCATACGGGATTAGAGCTGTCACGATTCCCATTTATGCTACATCCAGTGAACAGCAAATTCAATTCGTGGTGAAAGATGCCAATGTGCGTTTCCTTTTTGTAGGTGAGCAAGACCAATATGATAAGGCACATCGTATTTTTGCCCTTTGTCCTACGTTGGAACGTATTATTATCTTTGACCGTAGCGTGAGAATCTCAACGCATGACCCCAATGCACTTTACTTCGAGGACTTCCTCGCATTGGGAGCGAACTTGCCAAGACAGACACAAGTGGAGGCGTTGTGGAAGCAAGCCAAGTTTGAGGATGTTTGTAATATTATCTATACCAGTGGTACTACAGGTAATTCGAAAGGTGTATTGCTGACGTATGGTCAGTATTTTGCAGCTATGCGCAATCACAATGGCGTTGTGCCAGTAGGTGAGGATGATAGGGTAATCAACTTCTTGCCTTTCGCACATATCTTTGAACGTGGTTGGACTTACCTCTGTATTACTCAAGGCGCGCAACTCATCATCAATACCTATCCTTTGGAAATCCAACAATCGATGCGTGAGACACATCCTACGTGTATGTCGTCCGTTCCGCGTTTCTGGGAAAAGGTGTATGTTGGCGTGAAAGAGAAGATAGATGAAGCAAGTCCTACCAAGCAAAAGTTGTTCAGATATGCTTTAGCCATTGGAAAGAGATATAACATCGATTATCTCTGTCGTTGTAAACGTCCACCATTGGTGTTGGCATTGAAATATAAGGTCGTAAACAGAACGATATTGAGTTTAGTTCGCCAACAAATCGGACTCGACCATCCCAATGTTTTCCCTACAGCTGGAGCGTATGTTTCTCCCGAAGTGGAAGAATTCGTTCATTCCATTGGTGTTAATATGATTGTAGGATATGGTTTGACGGAGAGCTTGGCGACGGTTTCTTGCGACCATAGAAATATGACTAGTACGGTGGGTTCTGTTGGTCGTCCTCTTGGAGACATTCAAGTGAAAATCGGAGAAAACAATGAGATCTTGTTGAAAGGTCCAACCATTACTCCTGGTTATTACAAGAGAGATGATGTAAATGCTGAGGCATTCGACGAGGATGGCTTCTTCCATACGGGCGATGCTGGGTACATGCGCGACGGTGAGTTGTTCTTGACCGATCGTATCAAGGATTTATATAAGACTTCCAACGGTAAGTATATCGCTCCGCAAATGGTTGAGGGTATGTTGTTAGTGGATAAGTATATCGACCAAGTGGCGGTGATTGCCGACCAACGTAAGTTTGTTTCCGCTCTCATTGTTCCTGAGTTCCGTTTGATAGAATCTTGGGCAAAAGAACATGGTTTGCCTTTTGAAAGCAGGGAAGATTTGTGTGAAAACGAAGCGGTGCAGAAGATGATGATGGAACGTGTGGAAACTCTGCAACAATCATTGGCAAAATATGAGCAAATCAAACGTATCACGTTGTTGCCTCATCATTTCTCGATGGAAAATGGCGAACTCACCAATACGTTGAAGCTTAAACGCCCTGTCATCAGCAAAAACTATAAGGATATTATTGATAAGATGTACGTAGAATGATAACAGCCGACCAGTTAAAAGATGTATTAGACCGTGCTGAAGCACTCCATCGTTACTTGAATATCGACCAAAAGCAAGTGGAGTTTGAAGAAGAGCAACTTCGCACGCAAGCACCCGATTTTTGGGAAGACGTGAAACGCGCCCAAGAACAAATGAAAAAAGTCAAGGGTATTGAGAAATGGCTTAAAGGTTATCAGAATGTCAGACAATTGGCTGATGAGTTGCAATTGGCTTTCGACTTTTACCATGATGAGATGGTTACGGAAGAGGAAGTAGACGAAGACTACGCAAAGGCAATTCTAGCCATAGAGGACTTGGAACTCAAGAATATGTTGCGCCAAAAGGAAGACCCGATGGATTGCGTATTGAAAATCAATTCGGGTGCTGGTGGAACGGAGAGTCAGGATTGGGCACAGATGCTCATGCGTATGTATATGCGATGGGCTGAGGCTCACGGACATAAAGTAACAATTTCCAACTTGCAAGAAGGCGATGAGGCTGGTATCAAGAGTGTCACCATGGAGATAGAAGGTGGTGAATATGCTTATGGTTATTTGAAAAGCGAGAATGGCGTTCATCGTTTGGTGCGCGTAAGTCCTTTCAACGCACAAGGAAAACGCATGACTTCCTTTGCCTCCGTGTTCGTTTCTCCGTTGGTAGACGATACCATCGAGGTTTATGTCGATCCTTCTAAACTTTCTTGGGATACGTTCCGTTCAAGTGGTGCGGGTGGTCAGAATGTCAATAAAGTAGAGTCTGGCGTTCGTTTGCGCTATTGGTATACTGACCCCGATACGGGAGAGGAAGAGGAAATCCTCATCGAGAATACCGAGACGCGTGACCAACCCAAGAATAAGGAAAAGGCCTTGTTGCTCTTGAAATCACAACTCTATGATAGAGCCATGAAAAAGCGATTGGAAGCACAGGCTAAGATAGAGGCTGGCAAGAAGAAAATAGAGTGGGGAAGTCAGATACGAAGCTACGTCTTCGATGATAGAAGGGTGAAGGACCATCGTACTAACTACCAAACCACCGACGTGGATGGCGTGATGGATGGTAAGATAGATGAGTTTATCAAGGCTTATTTGATGGAATTCCCCGTTACGGATGATGAATGAAGTTTCTTCGCAAACTTCTCTCACCACTTACCTTTTGAAAAAGAATAACTTAATAATATAAAAACTATGAGTGAAAAAAGTAAGGTTAAACGCGCTCGTCGCGAAGCAGAACAAGAGAAAAAAGGCAAGAAAGTCGTTAATTGGATATTCGGAGTGTTGATAGTATTGGCTATCTGTTACATGATTTACGTTACAATACTTGCAGCATGAGCGGATTGGAGATTGAACGCAAGTTTCTTGTCAAGAAAGGCGACGCATTTAAACGCGCCGCCTTTTCAAGTAGCCATATCAAACAGGGCTATATTCCATGCGATAATGCCACCGTGCGCATTCGTATTCGCGACGATAAGGCTTATCTCACCATCAAGGGGAAACCTTTTGTGGGATTGCTTACGAGATATGAGTTTGAAAAGGAGATTACGATGGATGAGGCGGAAAACCTAATGCGCCTTTGTAGCGGTGGCGTGATAGATAAACGCCGATATCTGGTGAAATGTGGCGACCATACGTTTGAGGTAGATGAGTTTTATGGCGACAACGAAGGACTCGTTCTTGCAGAAGTGGAGCTCAAAAGCGAATGGGAAAGCTACGAAAAGCCCGATTTCATCGGTATAGAAGTAACGGGTGACCATCGCTTCTACAATAAGCAGATGCTTAGGAATCCGTTCTCGCTTTGGCGTGATACCATACCAGAAGAATACCGAAGATAGCGGATATAATGACACCAATTGCATCGGCAAAGAAGTCCAGCCATTCGCCGCTTCTTCTTCCCCCCGTACAATTGGCTTGCAATATTTCAATCAATCCTCCCATGAGGATGGGAGCAACGATACCTAACCATAGCATTTTCTTGCGATTATAGGTATCGTTTTTTCGTAAGTATTCAATCCACATGATTCCAAACGTTCCCGCATACATGGCGATGTGAGTCCATTTATCTATCAAGTCTATGTCGTCTAATGGCGTTTCTGGAAAAGCGGGAATGAGACAAAGTATCCAAATGATGATGATGAGAGTGGTGGTTATCGGATATTTTGTTGCTAAATGTCGTAAATAATTCATGTTTACTTTCAATTTTGGTGCAAAAGTAAGAATTATTTTATAATTTTGCATTGTTTTACTGCAATTATTTTATATATGTCAGAAGAAAGGGCGAATTTTGGAAGTAAATTAGGTGTGATTCTTGCTACTGCTGGTTCAGCTGTTGGCTTGGGTAACGTATGGCGTTTCCCTTATATGACAGGTCAAAATGGTGGTGCAGCATTTATCCTTATATATATAATATGTGTATTGGTATTGGGTATTCCATGTATGGTAAGCGAGTTTATTATCGGTAGACATGGAGCATCCAATACGGCACGTGCTTATTCCAAACTCGCCAATGGAACGCCATGGAAAGTGGTTGGCTTTATGGGTGTACTTACGGGATTCCTCATCACTGGTTATTATGCCGTGGTCTCGGGATGGTGCTTGCAGTATGTGTTCTCGTCCATAATGGGTGAGTTGAAAGGTGATCCTAATTATGTCACTTCCTATTTCCAGAATTTCTCACAAGACCCAATCCGTCCTGTTTTTTGGACATTGTTATTCTTGTTGATTGCGCATTTCGTCATTATTCATGGCGTGCGAGGTGGCATAGAAAGGGCATCTAAGATGTTGATGCCTGCCTTGTTTATTCTTTTGTTAGTCATCGTCGTGGCTTCTTGTATGTTACCAGGTGCTGAGAAAGGTATTTCATTCCTTTTCCATCCTCATTTGGAGAAGGTGGATAGTGGCGTTTTCCTTGGTGCCTTGGGACAATCATTCTATTCCTTGAGCATTGCGATGGGGTGTATCTGTACGTATGCTTCTTATTTCAGTAGACAAACCAATTTGTTGAAGTCTGCCGTACAAGTGTCATTGGTCGATTCAATGGTTGCGATATTGGCTGGATTGATGATATTCCCCGCTGCTTTCTCTGTGGGCATCAATCCAGATAGTGGTCCTTCGTTGATTTTCATTACATTGCCCAATGTATTTAATCAGGCATTTGCGGGATTTCCCATCATCGGTTGGATTATCAGTTTGATGTTCTACCTCTTGTTGTCATTAGCGGCTCTTACGTCTTTGATGTCACTTCACGAAGTAAGTACAGCCTTTTTCTTTGAGGAATTACACATCACGCGAAAGAAGGGAGCAGTCATCGTTACGGTTACCACGTTTATCTTAGGTGCTTTCTGTTCGTTGTCATTGGGAGATATGGATTACTTGCAACTCAATGGGAAGTCGTTGTTCGATATTTTCGACTTTGTCACAGGACAGATTTTCTTGCCTGTTGGTGGTTTCCTTACTTGTCTATTCTTGGGTTGGTATGTACCCAAGGATATCGTTCGCAATGAGTTTACTAATTGGGGAACACTCAAAGGCACGTTCTTTCAATGCTATTTGTTCTTGATTCGTTTTATTTGTCCCCTCTGCATCTTGGCGATATTCCTGCATCAGTTTGGGATTATTTAGTATTTAGAATGTTCGTTTAGTATCTGGATTCACTCTTTCCAATAGCATCATGAATCAATCAGAGAGAGGCAATTTCGGCACAAAGATAGGTGTTATACTCGCAACGGCAGGTTCCGCGGTGGGCTTGGGTAATATTTGGCGATTTCCCTATATGACCGGTCAGAATGGTGGGGCGGCATTTATCTTAATCTATTTAGTCTTTGTCTTCTTGTTGGGAATACCTGGAATGATGAGCGAATTTATCATTGGGCGTCATTCGTCTGCCAACGCAGCACGTGCTTATAAGATGCTTTCGCGAGGTAAACCCTGGCAAATCATAGGTTATATGGGCGTGATTACGTCAATGATTATTCTTGGATTCTATGCGGTGGTGGCTGGTTGGTGCTTACAATATCTTTTTGCCTCAGTTACAGGACAACTGATGGGCGATTCTCAATATGTGATGGATTATTTTAAGGAGTTTTCCACTAATCCCATCAAACCCGTTTTTTGGACAATTGCCTTTATATTAATGACTCATTTCGTTGTGGTGCATGGTGTGAGAAATGGAATTGAGAAGGCTTCTAACTTATTGATGCCTACGCTCCTCTTGCTGATGATTGTTATCGTGATAGCATCGTGTATGTTGCCAGGAGCAACGAAAGGTATAGAATTCTTGTTTAAGCCCGATTTTACGAAAATCAATCGTAATATGTTGTTGGAGTCGATGGGACAGGCTTTCTTCTCGCTTTCATTGGGTACGGCGTGTCTTTGTACTTACGCTTCGTATTTCAGCAGACAGACCAACCTGATGAAGTCGGCTTGTCAGATAGCCCTTCTTGATACGCTTATTGCTATTCTTGCTGGATTAATGATATTCCCTTCGGCCTTTTCCGTAGGAGTGAATCCCGATAGTGGACCATCTCTTATTTTCATCACTTTACCCAATGTGTTCCATCAGGCTTTTGCTGGCATTGCAGGATTGGGATTCGTCATTGCCATATTATTCTATGGACTTTTGGCATTGGCTGCTCTAACCTCTACCATCTCTATGCATGAGATTGGAACAGCTTTCTTTTATGAGGAATTGCACATCAGTAGGAATCGTGGAGCATGGATTGAAACGGTGGTTTGTTGTGTGATAGGCATCTTTTGTTCATTGTCTATGGGTGCGGTAGACGGTCTTTCGCTCATGGGAATGCCTTTCCTTGATTTCTGCGATCACCTAACGGCTCAATTCTTATTACCATTAGGTTCGTTCCTCACTTGTATTTTCGTTGGTTGGTTTGTTCCTCAACAAATCGTAAAGGATGAATACACCAATTGGGGAACGTTGCGAGGCTCCCTTTATCAAGCATGGTTGTTTGCCGTAAGGTTTATTTGTCCCGTTTGCATATTGTCGGTTTTCCTCCATCAATTGGGTGTTATTTAGTATTGATTTGTGCGTTACAAACGATTGTTTTACAGCATACAAAGTTATGGTTTACGTTGTCTAAACATATGGTTTGTGTTTAGTGTTTAGTGTTTAGTGTTGAGCGTTGAGTGTTTAGTGAGTAAAATAGCCTAATTGCAAATTGTCGATTCTTCATTCTTCATTTTTATCAAGACCTCCCGTTTTTTATGCTAATTCTCATATTATCAATGAGTTGATTGTTTCAAGACCTCACCTAAGACCTCCCGTAAGACCTCCCATAGACCTCCCGTAAGACCTCATGTTGGTGCTTGAATAAGCTCGCAAAATAAATGTTCGATGAAGCTATATTCAGATAGACTTGAAATGAGAGAGCGGAAGAAGAGTCTATCGAAAACCTGGTCGGCAAGACGGGAGGTGTTAGGTGAGGTCTATGGGAGGTCTTACGGGAGGTCTTACATGAGGTCTTTCAAGACTTTCCGTTTCACAACTCCTTAATACTTAGGAGCTTATAAAAAACGACGGGAGGTCTTGGCGAAAAACAAGAAAAAGGCAAAGATAGGAAATTTATGCACCCCGATGTAATTACGCTTGAGTCTTTAAATGCGTAAAATGCATAGAGTATGGTAAATGAAATGAGCTTGACGATTTGCCAAGCTCATTTCTTTGCGTAGATGGGAAATCCATCTTATGATATTATGAAAATGTTATTTCACGAGAACTTTCTTAACTTGTCCGTCACCGTAAACTACGATGTTGATTCCACGTTGGAGAGTATTTATGCGAGCACCATTAAGGTTGTAGATACCTGCGGCAATCTTCTTCGTAGAATAAGAAATGTCTTGGATTCCGTTGGTGTATTCCTCGTTGAGTTCTTCAAGCAACTTCTTTGATTCCTCACCGGCATTGGCAATATAGATGTCGAATATCTTTGCACCGAGTGTACCTGTCGTTTGTGCCAAGCGAACATATACTTCATCGTTGCCATTGTAGCTATTGGTGTACTTCTTCCACATACGTGTGTACCCCGTAGCCTCTATATCATCACCAACATTTGTCCAGTTTACGCCGTCGGCAGATACTTGTACGCTAATAGGACCGCCTTGCATGTTGGCAATTGTAACAACGTCAAGAGGAGCCTGATACTTATTTTTTGACTGGATAACGGCATTAGCTGGTTCGCCAGATTGAATCTTGTAGAATTGGATATCATAGCTGGTTACGGGGAACCTTTCGTCGATGTCTTCAGCAGTTGCTGGGAAGTAACCGCCTTCGTTTGAACCGATGGTTGTAGTAGAAGGACCATTGCTTTGCCATATCACGGATTGTCCCTTAGACATGATTACCCATTGTGGGTCATCACCTGGCTCGTCGATGGTTTCATATTCTTTCTCTGCTCCGTGTGCAATTGTTTCCTCACCGGTTTCTGGGTCTACAATGATCTCATCACCTTCACCTTCGTACATGGATGCTGCACTCTTTCCCCATGAGAAAAGACCGCTACCATTGGAAATATTATCCCATTTAGGAGCGCGGAAGTGAGCGGCAACGTCAATCACCACTCGTGGGTTCTTCACAAGGATGCGTTGTTGTGCAATCTCTGACCACACTGCTCCACCAGCAACGGAGAATACCGTAATGTTTGCAGGCATGGTGATAACAATGGGTTCAGTGTACTTAGATGATATGATGGTATCTGTCGTCTCGTTGAAATTGTACCATACCTCAGCGTCTTCGCTTTCGCTGGTAATCGTGATGGTAGTGAATCCGTCGCTTTCCTCGTATGAGATTTGAGGAGTCTTTGGTTGCGACTTGATTTCAATTTCTTGTTCGGTAACATCGCTCAACAGATAACCCTCGGCTATGGCAACCGCTTTCACCGTTGTAGCTGAAGTGAGGTTGATAACGTCCGTATATTCAGTACTTGCTTCGGTTGGTTCCGTTCCGTCGGTGGTGTAGAACAAGTGAGTCTTCGGAAGATTCCTTGAAGGCGTAATGGTTACGTTGGTGTTCATGTCCTTATACTCATAAGAGATAACAGGAGCAGGAGTCTTCGTGATTTCGCTCTTGGAATCGATAAGCATGTCAATTGCATTGCTTACGATTTGCAACATGGCAGGTGTAGGAGAGGCATTGCCTGGCAAGAAGATGTAACTGTTGTGATTGGCATTGTGCAAGTGTGCCAATGGTGTTTCACTATCACCGCATACGATGGGAGTAGCATCACCATTGAAATATTCACCTAACTTAATACCAATCAATGGTTCGGCAGAGAGTTCAACGATATACATACCGTCAACTTCCATCAATTCCACGTTGTTAAAGAGTGGACTCTTTCTGTCGCTAACAATACCGATAGGCATTTCTTGTGGTACTTCCTCACCATATCCCCATGCAGCATAGAGTTTGGAATTAAGGTTGAGCATAGGCACCCAAGGCATTGCTTCTTTGATAACTGAAGCGTGAGGAGAATTTTGTGCGAAAGAGCCGATTACGACAGCATCAAATTGTTGTAAGGTTTCAGGTTGGATAGTGTTTTGTTCAAATGCATCAAACTTTGTAACCTTCGTGTTCTCACGATTCTGTAAGTAATTGAGGAAGGCGTCTTCACCAGCAGATGGGTCATAGAAATAGGCAATGTTTGCATTGACTGCTGCATCTCCCTCGTCAATCATGAACAAGGTGAAGTCGATACCTGCATTAGGAGAGAGTTTGAATTGCACGTCTACTGCATCTTGCTCAGTAGTAACTATTTCCCAAGTAAACGAATAAGTACCAAGAGAACCTTCTACAGAGTTGCCCAAGAAGATACATTTCTCGTCTGTACGCTCACCACTGACAAATTGAATGTGGTCTTGAACGGGTTGAATACCACGGTCAGTGGCTGTACCGTTTGCCGAACGTCCTACAATAGTCACCTTTTGTCCGTTCTTCAGTTTGGGGAACGTAATGGTGGTGTTGGCACGAGTCAAACGAAGCTTGTTTTGTGCAATGTGAATACTATTGGCTTTATTGTTGCCAATGTCGAATAACAAACCAGCAGTTTCCTTAATAACCACGCCGTTAGCGGTTAGTTCCTCGTTGGGAGAAGGCTTCACGGCATTTTGCCAGTTGTTGGTATTGCCGTCACTATCCGTACCGTTTGCTTTCCAATTGGCTTCGTCGGCATTCAGATTATCAACGGTTTCGGCACTCAGACCTTTTGTGAAATCCCAGGTCTTTTTGCTTTGTGCATTCACTCCCAATGATACAATCAGTGAGAGCAATGTCAGAGTAAAAATTTTTTTCATGCGTTTGTAAATTAGTTATTAATGTATTCTCGTGTGCAAATATACTAAAAAACGAACAAAATGAAAGAAAAAACACATAAAAAATGAACGGTATGAGTATTATTATCAATATTTTAGTTAATTTTGTACTCGAATTATGTTAATACTATGAATTACAAGGAATTTTTCTATTTTCAGAAATCCGACCGTTCTGTATTGGTCGTATTGTTGGTGTTGGCTGTAGTGGTTTCTGTATTGTTGTACGGTTTGGGAAGCAAGGAAGAAACAACAGCATTGGAAACATCTTCTCTTCCCGTACATGTTAAAGAGCAGGATAGTATGGCTATTCATTATGTGAAAGGGAATGCTGATTATAAGCATGAGAACGACGGAAACAAACAAGAGTATTATCATGTAGATGGGAATGTGGTAGAGCGATTCCCCTTTGACCCCAATACTGCTGATAGTACCGAACTCTTACGACTTGGTTTGACAACTTGGCAAGTTAGAAGCATTTATCGTTATAGGGCTAAAGGTGGAATCTATCGTGAACCAAAAGACTTTGCACGATTGTATGGGCTGACTGTAAAACAATTCAGGGAGTTGGAACCATATATCCGTATCTCATCCGACTATCTTCCTGCATCTACTCTTTTTACTCAAGAAAAACCAAAGAAGACAAGGAAAGATAGTATTGCTAAGATAAATACGGTGAAACTAAAAGACAACGAACGCATTGACTTATCGGAGACAGATACGAATACGTTGAAGAAGGTGCCTGGAATAGGCAGTTACTATGCTCGTGAAATTGTCCGTTACGGTAATCGGTTGGGCGGATATGTAAGCGTGAAACAATTATACGAAATAGAGGATTTGCCTGAAGAAGTGATGCGTTACTTTGAACTCTCTCAAATACGCGTGAGAAAGATGAACCTTAATAAGATGACGCTTAGGCAAATGAAAACTCACCCATATTTGAACTTCTATCAATGCAAGGCTATTCTCGACTATCGTCGATTGAAAGGGGCGCTAAAAAGTATGGATGAATTGCGTATGATGAAGGAATTTACTCCTCATGACATTGAACGCCTGCAACCATACGTGGAGTTTTGAATGGTTATTTGAATGTTACGTAATCTTGAGACATAGCATTCTTTACGTCTTGATGATTAAACGGCAATCGTCCTTTACCCAATTCAGGTGCATTATACGACTTCAGGAAATGGTCGTAGAATGTTGGATGCTTTTGTGGAAGACAGAAAGGCTTATGTGCTTTACCGCTTTTATCGACGTAACAAAAGTATGGCTTGCCATATAACCCATCATCACGCTTGGAAGCAAATACAAACCAACGGCTGTTACTCGACCAACTATGATACGTATCGCTTTTGTTGCTATTGACAATTTGTAGTGAATCAATCATTCCCGTTTGTAAATTCATCATCTGCAAGTCGGCTTCAGGGTGCCAAATGGGGAAAGTGCCATAGTCGGCAACACTATATAAAATGTATTTCCCGTCTGGAGAAATCCTTGGGTGACAAACACTGTGCTTGCCAATATGCTGTTTGCCATGAACCAAAGTATCTACTTGTGTACCAATAGAACCATCCCATTCGTTGAAAGGAATCCGACAAAGCGAGTATTGCAATTGTTTGATGTCTTGGGGAAGTATTACGTTATTGGCAGAACAATAATAAATGTATTTTCCATCAGGTGAAAAGGTGGGGAAGGTTTCTTGTACGTCAGCATGAGACAATAAAGGCGAACGGATGATGGTATGTGTTTGCAAGTCGGCTACATATACATCTGATTCCTTATCGAATACTTCCAATCGCTTATTTGCTTGTGAATGGAAAGCTGGAATGATGGTATTGGTGGAGAAAACCACATATCTGCCAGATGGACTAAAACCAAAATAAACACTTCCACCTGTCATTCCGTCTGCTTTAATGTTGAGTTTGGTCAGCGTACCTTGTTGGTTGAGAATCGCTCCACCATTCTCCCCACGCACGTAAAACATACTGAGGTTTGGATTTTGTTGAGCGTAAGTATGACAATTCATACATCTATTGTCAACCGAAAGATGAGATACGAATGCCCGTTCTTCGAAATTCTCCACGCAACGTTCACGTAATTCAAGATTGTTGAATATCTCGTAATCTGGTTCGATGAGTCGGTAAGTGAGATAAGGGTCGATGGAATTGTTGGAAACGTGCCATTTGTATTCCCATCTTTTCCATTCACTTTGGTTATATCTTGCCGAGAGCGTCACATGAATATCTTTTCCCTTTGCTTCTTGCATCAGTTTTTTCCATTCACTCTCCTTGAAACAAATCTCATTACCCGATTCGTTCACGCAAATACGATATTCGCCACATTCAGCGATACATTCCACGGCATCTACATCATCACGCATTAGGAAATTGAGAGGTGCGATATTAGGCGGAATGGTAACGTCTGTGTAATCGGGATAGATGTTTGGAGCACCTTTCATCAGCTTTACCTCTTTGTCGGGAGTAGGAGTGCAACCAACAAACCATATCAGCAAGAGGAATAGACATACTCGGGAAATATGGTGTTTATTCATCATGGCGTCGGTGTTTTAGCGGTGTCGAAATAATACCAATACGTATCGGCAAATTGCTTGCTTCCCCTTTGTTGGCTATACTCCATGAATCGTTGCGCTACTTGATTATTATGTACGTAGCGATTCCATTCTTCAGGACTTGCATTCGTTCCTGCCAACCAAATACAAAGTGCTTCTTGATAGAGTTTCTCTTGTTGTTCGTTTCCTATATCCATGCAATAACGATCGTAATCACGCTTGAAATTCTTGATGTCTTTCAACAACAAATCGCTACAAAGCATGTATTGAAGTGCAATGGTGTTATTGGGATTCGAGTCCAATAGTTCCATCATAATCATGTGGAGATTATCACTCACTTGCATGGTGTCTTGGCGATTGACAAACTGCCGTTTTGACAAAAGTCTTTCATCATGTTTCATTCTCTCAACTTGCTTGGCGTAAACCCAAGTGTTATTGAGAATGCGCATGTACTTATTCATGGCAAGCGTGTCGCCACTTACTAAGTTCACTTCAGCCAATCGTTTGATCATTCGAACGTTACGATTGTTTTCGGAAAAAACATTTCCCATCATCGCCGCCCGTTCCGTAAACGTCATGTCTCCCAATTCCCAATACAATTCATTCATGTTCTTGATGGTCAACATCGGCGTTTCTGGTCCTATGCGATAGAATGTTCCCAAGTCGTTGGGAATGTATTTCAGTAATACATTGGGTAAATTATGACGCTTTGCTTGTACGAGATTGTAGAAAAACAACATCTCAGGAGTGGGGCTATCATCGTTTTCTACTATTTCAATCACACGTTCATAATTGCCGAAATAATACTCATTGTCAACGGCAAATTGTTTTTCGAGATAGAAATTAGGTAAAGAAAACTTTCCCATTTTAGGAATACCGAACAACCAATATGTTGTTCCAATGATTAAAACGGCAACTATAGACTTGACGAAGATATTCTTGACATGACGGAAAAGATGTGCAACCAACCAACATGCACCCATTAATCCAATGGCACTGATGATGTTAGACAAATGGTAATCGTATCTGAAAGAGAAAACGACAAATACCGTCATGAGGAGAATGGCCACCAAAAAACTCCAATACTTCAAATGACATTGTTGGAGAAACCTTCTGGTTAAGTCGCCCAACGTCAACAAGGCACCAGTTAAGATGATTGGTCCTGCATAAAGATAATAGTAGAATTGCGTGAGGAAATCACCTATAAGATTGGCAAGCCAACCAATATGCGGCAAATAAGTCTCTACGTAATCCCAAGACAACAGAAAAAGTTGGTTTTGTTCTTGATAAAAGAAATGATAATGATAGTAGAACAAAAAGAAAACAAGACATACTACCGCCCAAAGAAACACCGCTCCATAAGCCAGTATGTCTATTTTCTTGATGTTTACGTTTAGTTTCATGTCTCAATTCCTTTTATTTACCCGTCTTGCATTGTTGCAGTATTCGCTTGAGTGTATCCAAGTCTTTTGGCGTTGTTGCCCAACTCGTAACAAACCTACACACGAAATGGTCATTATCGTATGGTTCCCAATGTGTAAAGATAACTTTCTTCTCCAGTTTCTTCATCATTTCATTGGGAATAATGGCGAATTGCTGGTTGGTAGGTGAATCGATGAACAATTCAAATCCCGTTTCTTTCAAGATGAGTTTCAACTTGTTAGCCATGTTGATAGCATGACGGGAAATGTCGAAATATAATCTATCAGTAAACAGAGCCTCGAATTGAATACCCGTAAGTCTGCCTTTAGCAAGAAGAGCACCATGACGCTTGATGTTTGAGAAGATATGACGTGGTGTATTCTCGTGCGTGAATACCACCGCTTCACCACAAAGTGCTCCCACCTTCGTACCACCAATATAGAACGCATCGCAATGACGAGCCAGCCAAGGAAGGGAGATGTCGCAAGCATCAGACATCAATCCATATCCTAAACGTGCACCATCGACAAACAAATGCAAACGGTATCTGCGACACAATTGATAAATGGCGTTGATTTCCTCTGCTTGATAGATGGTTCCGTATTCAGTTGGGAAGGTGATATAAACCATTCCTGGTTGGGCTAAATGGTCGCGACTCTCATCGTTCTCATACCTTTCCATGTATGATTTGAGGTCTTCGGCAGACAATTTCCCATCGTGTGCGGGCAATGCAATTACTCTATGGCCGCTCCCTTCAATGGCTCCCGCTTCGTGAACGTTGATATGACCCGTTTCAGCGGTAATCACCGCCTCACAACTCATCAACATAGAATCAATGACAACGAGGTTTGCTTGTGTTCCACCTGATATAAAGTAAATGTCTGCATGAGGAAGACCACATGCCAAACGTATCTTTTCCTTGGCGCTTTCGCTCCATTCATCGAAGCCATACGTCAAACTCTGCTTGTCGTTGGTAGCCATCAGATGTTCCATCACACGTGGATGGGCACCGTTGTTGTAATCGCACTCAAATGAAATTTTCATACATGAATGATAAATATATTGTTTACGATGTGTAAATATATCGTTTAGACTTCCTAAACATATCGTTTAGGCCTCTTAAACATATCGTTTAGAGACTCTCAAGCACACGTTTAAGAACCACCTCTGCTGAAATCTCGCGATTGGCAGCTTCAGGTATGACGAGAGAGTTTTCGCTTTCAATCACGTCATCGGTCACGATTAATCCACGTCTAACGGGTAGACAATGCATGAATTTACCATTATTGGTCCAACTCATGTGTTCAGTGTCGATAGTCCAAGTCATATCTTTGGAAATAATCTTCCCGTAATCGTCTGGATTAGTCACCCCAGGACAACTCCAATTCTTTGCATATACGAAGTCTGCTCCTTCAAGTGCCTTTCGTTGGTCATATTCAACCACGGCATTTCCCACAAACATAGGATCAAGTTCATAACCTTTCGGATGAGTAATCACCAACTCTACGTTAGCCGCATTCATCCATTGTGCGAATGAATTTGGAACCGCTTGAGGCAATGCGCGACAATGTGGAGCCCATGTAAGCACAACTTTCGGACGTTTATTGGTCTTGTGCTCCTCGATAGTGATGAGGTCAGCGAATGCTTGCAGAGGGTGTACGGTAGCCGTTTCCATGGCAACGACAGGACGACCGCTATACTTAACGAATTGGTTAACGATGGTTTCGGCATAGTCAAACTCACGGTCGGTTAGTCCTGCGAATGAACGTACGGCAATAATATCGCAATAACTGCCCATCACGGGAATCGCTTCCAACAAGTGTTCGCTCTTGTCTCCGTCCATGATAACGCCACGTTCGGTTTCCAGTTTCCAAGCACCAGCATTCACGTCGAGAACGATAACGTTCATTCCGAGATTCGTTGCTGCCTTTTGTGTGGAAAGACGCGTGCGCAAACTGTTGTTGAAGAAAATCATTAACAATGTCTTGTTCTTACCCAATTCCTGGTAAGCATATCTGTTTTTCTTAACTTCCATTGCCTCAGCAATGGCTTGGTCTAAATTACCAAGGTCATCTACATGAAAAAATGTTCTCATATCGTTGTTGTTTATTTCCTTATTTGTCCGTTCCCATTGATTAACCACTTATAAGTGGTGAGTTCTTCCAAAGCCATAGGACCACGAGGTCCCAACTTCTGAGTGCTGATTCCAATCTCCGCACCTAATCCGAATTGGGCGCCATCGGTAAAACTGGTAGGCGCATTCACGTAAACGCAAGCAGCATCTACTTCCAATTGGAATTTCGTAGCATGTTGTTCGTCTTCGGTGATGATGCTTTCGCTATGACCACTACCGTATTTGGCGATATGGTCAAGTGCTCCTTCGATAGAAGAAACGGTTTTGATAGCCATTGCATAATCCATAAATTCTGTTCCGAAACTATCACTCGTAGCTTGGAAAAGTAATTCTTGAGGATATTGGTTGACAAGAACCGCATAAGATTCTTCGTCAGCATAAAGTTTAACGTTACTCTCTTTCAACGGAGAAACCAATGCGGGAAGATCGTTCAAACATGCTTGGTGAATAATCAAACAATCAAGCGCATTGCAGACACTTACGCGCCTGGTCTTCGCATTGTTGACAATCGCCTTACCCATTTCTAAGTCGCCCGCTTCGTCGAAGAACGTATTCACGACACCTGCGCCCGTTTCAATGACTGGAATGCGAGCCGTATCGCGAACGAATTGAATGAGTTTCTTTCCACCACGAGGAATGCATAAGTCAATGTAACCCACGGCATTGAGCATCTCGCCCGTTGCTTCATGCGTGGCAGGCAATAGGGTAACCACGTTTTTGGAAATGCCAAATTTCTCCAACACTTCTTGAATGATAGCCACACCCATACGGTTGCTTTCGTCTGCATCCTTTCCACCTTTCAAAACACATACGTTTCCACTCTTGAAACAAAGTGAAAAAACATCGTATGTAACGTTAGGACGAGCTTCATATATAATTCCAACGACTCCGAAAGGAACGCTAATCCTTCTGAGGAAGAGTCCGTTTGCCAATGTCCTTTCCTTTGTTATATGTCCGAGTGGAGTAGGGAGCTTCGCCACGTTTCTCATGTCGTTGGCGATATCTTCCAAACGTTTCTCGGTAAGCATCAACCTATCGTAGAGAGGATTTGTCTTCTCCATTCTGCTCAAGTCGTTGGTGTTGGCTTGAAGGATTCTCACCTTATTATATATAATAGCATCAGCAACGGCATTCAAAATCTCGTTGCGTTGCTCATCTGTGATACGAGTTAGGCATTTGCCAGCTTCTTTCGCACTTTTGAAAGTTTGTTCTAATTCCATTGTTTTATTATCCGTCATGATTCTTTTCTTGCTGGAATGAATTCCGTATGTGGTGTTTCGGCTTTATGCTCAATCAAATTGATGAGGATATTATCCCTTTCACCATTGGCGATAAACACGCGAATGCCGTTTTGAGAAACCTTGCTTGCCGTGGTGTATTTCGAGTGCATTCCACCTCTACCAAAGGCACTTTTCTCAGGTTGTATGTATTCACTCAAGTCTCTTCCTGGAGTCACTTCACGAATCAGTTCTGCCTGCGGGTCGTCTGGATGAGTGGTGAAAATACCGTCGATATTGGAAAGCAAGACGAGCGTGTCGGCTTCCATCATCATGGAGATAAGGCCAGACAACTCGTCATTATCCGTAAACATCAATTCCGTTACGGCAACCGTGTCGTTCTCATTGACAATGGGTAACACGCCATTCTCAAGCATTACCGTCATGCAAGCCCGTTGGTTCTCGTATTGTTCGCCAGGGTTAAAGTTTTCTTTCATCGTAAGCACCTGACCAACGTGAATGCCGAAATCCCTGAACAAGTCATAATATAAGCCAATGAGTTTTACTTGTCCCAATGAAGAGAAAAGTTGCCTTTGCTCTACGCTATCGAGAGAGTGATTGATTCGCAATTCACTTCTACCACTTGCCATAGCACCACTTGAAACCAAGATAACTTCATAACCTTGGTTGCGGAGCCATGCTATTTGGTCCACGATGGCAGATACGCGAGTTACGTCAAGCTTACCATCTGGACGAGTGAGCACATTGGAACCAACTTTTACTACGATTCTATTTTGCATGATTGATATTGAGGGGTTGTAGGGGTGGTAGATTTGGTGTGGGGAGTAGGTTTAGTAGGGAGATTGTCATAATAATTAATTTTCCTACTACACCTACCATACCTACTATACCTACCACACCTATTCTTTCCACCTTTTAATTCTTTTCCTTATCTTTTTCCCTAATCTCCACACGGCGAATCTTTCCGCTGATGGTCTTGGGTAATTCGTCTACGAATTCGATAATACGAGGATATTTATAGGGAGCAGTTACTCGCTTCACATGATTTTGCAATTCCTTGATTAAATCATCACCAGCTTTGGCTTTCCATTCCTTTCCCAATACTACGGTTGCTTTTACCACCATTCCACGAATATCATCAGGAACGCCAGTGATAGCGCATTCCACTACGGCGGGATGCGTCATTAAAGCACTTTCCACTTCGAAAGGACCAATACGATAACCACTCGACTTGATAACGTCGTCGATACGTCCTTCAAACCAATAATATCCGTCTTCATCGCGCCAAGCTACATCGCCCGTATGATAGATTCCATCGTGCCAAGCCTCACGTGTGAGTTCTTCGTCACGATAATATTCCTTGAACAAACCTATAGGTTTAGTATCACCAATGTGAACAACGATTTCACCCTTTTCACCGTCTTCGCATTTTGTACCATCGGGTTTAATCAGGTCAATATCGTATTGTGGGTTGGGCAATCCCATACTTCCTGGTTTTGGTTTTACCCAAGGCATTGTTCCCAATGTCATTGTTGTCTCCGTTTGACCGAATCCTTCTTTTAATTCAATGCCAGTCAGTTCGAAGAACTTATCATAAACGGCAGCATTTAATGCTTCGCCAGCGGTAGTGCAATAACGCAAGGCACTCAAATCGTATTTAGAGAAGTCCTCGCGAATCAAGAAACGATACACGGTGGGAGGAGCGCAGAATGAAGTGACATGATATTTCTCCATCTGGCGTAACATGCTATCGGCATTGAATTTCTCATGGTCGAAAACGAATACCGTTGCCCCGGCAAACCATTGTCCGTAGAATTTTCCCCATACAGCTTTTCCCCAACCAGTATCAGCTACCGTTAGGTGAATGCTGTCTTCTTTAAGATTATGCCAGAAGACACCAGTTGTCAAATGTCCCATGGCATAGAGGAAGTCATGAGCTACCATCTTGGGTTCGCCACTTGTTCCGCTCGTGAAATACATCAGCATCGTATCAGAGTTGGAATTGACAAATGCAGGCTTCACAAACTTAGGCGCAAGGTCTATTTCCTTATGCCAATCGTGGAATCCATCGGGTACGATAGGTCCTATGCTCACCAATACCTGAACAGTAGGACTCTCTGGCAATGCAGCAATGACTTGACTCGTTACGTATTCTTCGCCTACGCAAATAATACCTTTCACGGAAGCACGCGTATTACGATAAACAATGTCGTGCTTGGTGAGCATGTGAGTAGCAGGAATGGCAACGGCGCCTAATTTACAAAGTGCCAACATGGTTATCCACCATTCCAAACGACGTTTCTGAATGAGCATCACCATATCTCCATGGCCGATGCCCAATGATTGCAGGTAAGCGGCTGCTTGGTCGCTACGTTCTTTCAAATCCTTAAAGGTCAACTTGATTTCGACTCCTTCGTCATTTGTCCATAACAATGCCAGTTTGTCGGGTTGTTCTTCAGCCCATACATCCATGACATCGTATGCAAAATTAAAGTTTTCCTTAATGATAAAGTGCAGATTCTTCTTGTAATCTTCTACAGAAGTAAATGTTGTCTGCTTTAAAAATCTTTCTACCATAAATGCTATTGCGTATCGTGTTGTCAGTAAAACACACTTGTTTTTTAGAATATGATGGCAAGGAATCTCACGGGCTTCTCATTTAAAGTTCTCATGCCGTGAGGTTGCGTTGCGTCGAAGTATATGGAATCCCCTTCGTTAAGGGTGAGTGATTTTGAGCCGATAGTAAGTTCCATCGTTCCCTCCAACACCATATTAAACTCTTGCCCAGAGTGGGAGTTCATCTCTCTTGGTGTATTGGCGGGCTTTGGTTCTACGGTAACGATGAATGGATCAGCTTTTCTGCCACGGAAACCACTTGCCAGACTCTCGTATTGATAAGCCTTTCGACGTTCAACACTCTTTCCTTGTCCCTTGCGGGTAAGGAAATACGTGCTCATTTTGGGTTCTTCGCCAAACATGAGAACATCGAGTGAAACACCATACTTCTTTGCTATCTTTTGCAAGTTGGCTACAGAGAGTTCGCTTTCGCCACTTTCCATTTTCTCATAATGGTTTACCGTAATGCCACAAAGAGCCGCAACATCTTCCACGGGAATGTCGAGCACTTCGCGAAGGCCACGTAACCGTTCACCTATTTGTTTAAGTTGTTCGTCCATAGGATACTTTTGATTAATTCTAATTAATTGACTATTTGCTTGCAAAGTTACGAACTTTTTTTGTGAACACACGACAAATCGTTAAATATCTATCGGAATTTATGAACATTTGTCATCTTTTTGTATAAATCAAGTATGACATTCGTCATGATTCTTTGTTAATCTTTCATTGGTTGTCGCTTTTTTATAATAATTTAGTTTGGAAAATTTTGTAATCTCTTTAGATTGGAGTATCTTTGCATCAAATTTTAGTCATGTTGCGTTTTAGAAATGGGAAAAAAACGAAATAGAACCCGTAATCGTTTCAGATTGCAGGGCGTTACATTGTGCATTAGCACGGCAATGGTTCTCGTGCTATTAGGTTTGGTGGTGTTTTCTGTCTTGATAGGAAGGAACCTATCTTCATACGTGAAGGAAAACTTGGTTGTTACCATGTGGTTGGATCAAGATATGTCTGATACGGAAGCACAACAATTCTGTAAGAAATTACGTACTCGTCCGTTTATCAACAACTTGCAATATGTTAGCAAAGAACAAGCTTTGAAAGACGGAATCAAGGATTTAGGTGCCGACCCTACGGAGTTTGCCGATGGAAATCCATTCCTGTCATCCATCGAACTTACCTTGAATGCCAATTATGCCAATTCAGATTCTTTGCGTTGGATATCCAAGGAGTTGAAGAATCATCCGAAAGTGAATGAGATAGCCTATCAGAAAGACTTGGTGGATGCGGTAAACAAGAATATTGCCAAAATCAGTATTGTCTTGTTGTTCTTGGCGGTATTGTTGACCATCGTGTCATTCTCGTTGATTAACAATACGGTTCGTTTGGGAATCTATGCGCGACGTTTCTCCATTCATACAATGAAATTAGTGGGCGCATCGTGGGGATTCATTCGCAAGCCGTTCTTGAAACAAGCTCTGTGGGTGGGAATTGTCGCCGCTATCATTGCCATTCTCGTATTGGGTGGATTGATTTACGCGCTCTATTACTATGAACCACAAATACTCACCGTACTTGATTGGAAGGTAGCTGTCATTACCGCAAGCGTAGTGTTATTGTTTGGCATCATTATCACTACCTTGTGTGCCAATATCTCCGTCAATAAGTTTTTGAAGATGACGGCAGGTGACTTGTATAAGATTTAATGAATTAGACTAAACATATTTATAATCATGGATAAGAGAAATTTTGCATTCGACAAGACCAATTTCATTCTTTTGGCAATTGGTATGATAGTAGTTATCATCGGTTTTATTCTGATGAGTGGAGGTGGTTCTACCGAGAGCGCGTATGATCCAGAAATATTCAATGCCATGCGTATCAAGGTGGCACCAGTAATTTGTTTTGTTGGTTTCGTTTCGATGGTTTATGCCATCATTCGCAAGCCAAAAGATAAGGAGGAAGCCTAAATGACATGGATTGAAACTGTTATCATTGCCATAGTGGAAGGCTTGACGGAATTTCTTCCTGTATCTTCCACGGGGCACATGATTATCACCCAAAACTTGTTGAATGTTCCGCAAGGAGACCCGTTTGTCCATGCTTTTACGTTCATCATACAGTTTGGGGCTATTCTCTCTGTGGTGTGTCTTTATTGGAAACGTTTCTTCCAGTTTGACCATACACCTGCTCCAGAGGGGAGTTCTTTGTTTCAACGTTTGAAACACAAATACTATTTCTATTGGTTGCTTATTATCGGTGTGATTCCTGCCGTTGTTATTGGTTTGTTAGCCAAGAAGTCGGGACTCCTTGATTGGTTGCTCGATAGCGTAGAGGTAGTTGCCATTATGCTCGTGATTGGTGGTGTGTTTATGTTGTATTGTGACAAATTATTCAACAAAGGTAACGAAGCAACACGTGTTAATGAAAAGCGTGCTTTTAACATCGGTCTGTATCAATGTATCTCGGTTATTCCTGGTGTGTCGCGTTCCATGGCTACCATCGTTGGAGGTATGACACAAGGATTGACTCGCAAGCGTGCTGCTGAATTCTCCTTTTTCCTTGCCGTTCCGACAATGGCGGGAGCAACGTTGCTCGACTTGCTTGATCTCTTGAAAGAGGATGCAGCATGGGCAACCAGTCACAACGTGGCTATGTTGTTATTAGGATGTGTTGTTGCATTCATCGTTGCCTTGCTTGCCATGAAATGGTTTGTGGCTTTCTTGACGAAATACGGTTTTAAGGCCTTCGGTATCTATCGCATCATCGTCGGTAGTATCATTATTGTACTGTTGTTGACAGGACATTCACTTGCAATGGTTGATTAAATGAATTTCACGGAAGGAGAAATTATCGCCATAGACAAACCTTATCGTATGTCGAGTTTTGGTGCATTGGCGCACATTCGTTACCTTATATCCAAAAGAGTGGGAGTGAAACGAGTGAAGACTGGACATGCGGGTACGCTCGATCCTTTGGCTACGGGCGTGTTGATTCTTTGTACGGGTAAGGCTACCAAACAGATAGAGTCATTACAACTGCATACCAAGGAATATACCGCAACCCTTCAGTTGGGGGCTACCACTGTGAGTTACGATAAGGAACATACCGTGAATTTCACCTATCCCACTCGCCATATCCATCGTGATTTGGTCCTCGAAACCTTACGTAAGTTTGAGGGAAATATCATGCAAGTGCCTCCTTCCTATAGCGCATGTAAGATTGACGGACATCGTGCGTATAAGTTGAAACGCAAGGGAAACGAGGTGGAATTGCAAGCCAAGCCCATCCGAATAGACGAGATAGAACTGACGCGTTTTGACCCCGAATTGATGCAAATGGATATTCGTGTCGTTTGTGGTAAAGGCACCTATATTCGTGCATTGGCTCGCGACATAGGCAGAGCATTGGGAAGTGGGGCTTTTCTCACCGCTTTACGTCGAACGCGCGTTGGAGATATCCGTGTTGAAGATTGCGTTGATTTCGACCATTTCAACGAATGGTTAGACCAACAGGAAATAGAATATATTGCATAAGTACGTCCCAATAAATGATTTTTAAAAACTCAATATATGAAGTTATCACAGTTTAAATTTAAATTGCCTGAAGAACAGATTGCGCTTTATCCGCATAGCATCTGGCATGAGTTCAAGAACGAGCAAGGAGAAAACGAGACATTCCGCATTACGCGTCGCGATGAATGTCGTTTGATGGTTTTACACCGCAAGTCGCAGACAATTGACATGTACAAACGAGATGAAAACGGTAATCCCATCGAGGGAGAATTCCTTGATTTTCGTAACGTACTTGATTACTTTGACGAGGGTGACACCTTCATATTCAATGATACCAAGGTGTTTCCTGCACGTCTTTATGGTACTAAGGAAAAGACGGATGCGCAGATAGAGGTGTTCCTGCTTCGTGAGTTGAATGAGGAAATGCGTCTATGGGACGTGTTGGTTGAACCTGCGCGAAAGATTCGCATTGGTAATAAACTGTTTTTCGATGAAAGTGGTTCGATGGTTGCTGAAGTGATTGACAACACGACAAGTCGCGGGCGAACGCTTCGCTTCCTATACGATTGTCCTCACGATGAATTCAAACGCGAATTGTTTGCGTTGGGTGAGGCTCCATTACCACGATATATCGTAGATGCACGTAAGGACCATCATGCAACGGAAGATGACATGGAGGATTTCCAATGTATCTTCGCCAAGAATGAAGGTGCCGTTACAGCTCCAGCTACAGGACTTCATTTCAGTCGTGAATTGATGAAGCGTATGGAGATTCGGGGTATCAACTTTGCCTATATTACGTTGCATTGCGGATTGGGTAACTTCCATGACATCGAGGTGGAAGACCTGACGAAACACAAGATGGATTCCGAACAGATGTTTATTAGCAAGGAAACGTGCGACATCGTTAATGCTACCAAGCAAGCGGGGCATCATATTTGTGCCGTCGGAACCAGTGTGGTGAAGGCTACGGAGACTGCCGTTGGTACGGATGGAATGCTGAAACAATATGAAGGATGGACCAATAAGTTTATCTTCCCGCCATACGAATTCGGACTTGCCGATACAATGATTGCCAACTTCTATCACCCATATTCAACCTTGTTGATGGAAACCGCTGCATTTGGCGGATACGACTTGGTGATGGAAGCCTACGACTTAGCCGTGAAGAATGGCTATCAGTTTGGTTGCTACGGCGATGCTTTGCTCATCGTAAACGATTGATGATGAGCAATCATTGTGTGTATTTAGGACTTGGTTCTAATCTTGGAAACCGTGAGGAGAATATTCTTCGTGCGGTAAAAAAAATACATGAGCTGATAGGTACGGTAGAGTGCCAGTCGGCTCTTTTCGATACAGAACCATGGGGATTCTCGTCTGAGAATCGATTTCTGAATGCAGTTGTAAGAGTGAATACTACTCTTTCTCCACGACAATTGTTGGATACCACTAAAAAGATAGAAAAGTCGTTAGGACGAAAAAAGAAATCCCAAACAAAGAATGGTCGTGCCGTTTATCATGACCGCATCATAGACATCGACATATTGCTATATGACGACATTACCGTGGATGAACCAGACTTGAAAATTCCACATCCTCTTATGTATGAGCGCGACTTCGTGATGATTCCGCTTCAAGAGTTGCTTGATAGGGAATAGTTTGCATTAAATAGATGCCGTAGTCATTTCTTCTTTTTCCCTGCTAACATACAAATGACGGAGGGTAATTTGTCGTTCTGATTTTGATGGCTTATGACAGATATGACAGATATGACAGAAGAAAATGCAACTTTCTCTATAGGAAATTATTTACCCCGAGACTAAATGATTTCCTTATACGAAAGTTATATATTTATCTGTCATATCTGTCATACACTACAACAAATGGATTCATAAATGTGTCATTTATGCCACGTAAATGATACACTTAGACAGCGTAAACTATACATTTTGACATCAGAAACAATATGTTTATGAGTTGTATATATGATAGGGGCAAATTCAAAGATATGACACTATAGCAAAAGAATATAAATTTAATCCTAATTCCCTCATGAAAAATCTATTGAGGCGTAACTATGCTTTCTACGATTGTTGGAGTATAAAAAATCCCGCTATCTGAAATAGATAACGGGATTCATGTGTATTTAGGAGATTTTATCGGCGCAATCCGAGTGCCTTAATGATAGCACGGTAACGTTCGATGTCGCGGTCTTTCAAGTATGAAAGCAACTTACGACGCTTACCTACCAACATGGTCAGTGAACGAGCGGTAGCATGATCCTTGTGGTTTTGCTTCAGGTGCTCGGTCATGTGTGCAATACGATAGGTGAAAAGAGCGATTTGGCTCTCTGGAGAACCAGTGTCAGCAACGCCATTCTTACCATACTTCTCGAAAATCTCAGCTTTCTTTTCTTTGTCTAAATACATGATTTTAATTGATTAATAATTGATTTGCTAATACATCTTTCAAATGCTTTCCGCCTTAATCACAACGAATTACATCCTCTGATGCTTCGGATTTTCCGAAATGCGGGTGCAAAGGTAGTGATTTTTATTGAGAAAGCAAGCATTTTACAAAAATATTTCGTACCTTTGCGGCAATTTTTAAGGTATATTTATGCAAGACATTAGAAATATTGCGATTATCGCGCACGTTGACCATGGGAAAACCACGTTGGTTGACAAGATGATGCTCGCTGGAAAACTCTTCCGAGATGGTCAGGATAACAGTGGACAAATACTGGATTCAAATGATTTGGAGCGTGAAAGGGGTATTACCATTCTTTCCAAGAACGTTTCGATTAATTGGAAAGGTGTAAAAATCAATATCATCGACACTCCGGGACACGCCGACTTTGGTGGAGAAGTGGAACGAGTGCTCAATATGGCAGACGGTTGTCTGTTATTGGTTGATGCGTTTGAGGGTCCTATGCCACAAACACGATTTGTGTTGCAAAAGGCATTGCAAATTGGTTTGAAGCCTATCGTTGTTGTCAATAAGGTAGATAAGCCTAATTGTCGCCCAGAGGAAGTATATGAGATGGTATTCGATTTGATGTTCTCGCTCAATGCTACTGAAGACCAATTAGACTTCCCCGTTGTATATGGTTCTGCCAAGAATGGTTGGATGGGAGAGGACTTTAGTACTCCTACAGACAATATTGATTATTTGCTTGATAAAATCGTGGAAGTGATTCCCGCGCCACGACAGATAGAGGGAACGCCTCAGATGTTGATTACTTCACTCGATTTCTCCAATTACACGGGAAGAATTGCTGTGGGACGTGTACATCGTGGCACTTTATGCGATGGAATGCCCGTCACTATTTGGCATCGTGATGGTACGCATGAACGCACGAAAATCAAGGAGTTGCATACTTTTGAGGGTATGGGACATTGCAAGACAGACCATGTGGATTCAGGTGATATTTGTGCGGTAATCGGACTTGAGAAGTTTGAGATTGGAGATACAATTTGTGATTTGGAGAATCCAGAGCCATTACCACCTATTGCCGTTGACGAACCAACCATGTCGATGCTCTTCACCATCAATGATTCTCCTTTCTTTGGAAAAGAAGGAAAGTATTGTACATCAAGACACATCAATGACCGTTTGCAAAAGGAATTGGAGAAAAATCTTGCCTTGCGTGTGCAACCATTCGAAGATGCAACGGATAGTTGGATTGTCAGTGGACGTGGCGTGTTGCATTTAAGTGTGCTCATTGAAACCATGCGTCGTGAGGGGTATGAACTTCAGGTTGGTCAGCCACAAGTAATCTATAAGGAGATCGACGGACAGAAATGTGAACCTATTGAGGAACTTACCATCAATGTGCCAGAGGAATTCTCGTCTAAGATGATTGACATGGTAACTCGCAGAAAGGGCGAGATGACTTCCATGGAATCGCAAGCAGATAGAGTGAACATTGAGTTTGACATTCCTTCGCGTGGTATTATCGGACTCCGAACCAATCTCCTTACGGCCAGTCAAGGAGAGGCTATCATGGCGCATAGGTTCAAGGAATACCAACCATACAAAGGCGATATCACACGTAGAGTGAATGGTTCGATGATTGCATTGGAAACGGGTACTGCCTTTGCTTATTCTATTGATAAGTTGCAAGACCGTGGTAAATTCTTCATCGACCCAGGTGAAGAGGTGTATTTCGGACAAGTGGTAGGCGAACATGTTCATGATAATGACCTCGTGATTAACGTGACGAAAGCCAAGCAACTCACCAACGTTCGTGCAAGTGGAAGCGATGAGAAGGCTCGCATTGTTCCTAAGACCGTGATGAGTTTGGAGGAATGTCTCGAGTATATCAAAGCCGACGAGTATGTGGAGATTACGCCAAAGTCGATTCGTATGCGCAAGATAATCCTTGACCATAACGAGCGAAAGAAGGCAAACAAGGAATAAGATATAAAGATAAAAGGAGCGAAGATGTAAATTCTTTCGCTCCTTTTTTGTTATTCGGGATAATTGAAGTTTTCTTGCTTGTTTTATAGTTGATAGTCAATATTAGTCAAGAAACTTTTCGTGGCATTAAACGAACCTTCTGCCAGTCTGTTCCAGAAGTCGAAATATTGCGAAGCATTCTGGTCTTTCAACGGAACATCGCTGATGATGCGGAAAGAGATAAACGCCACTCGATAGATATAGCATGTTTGGGCAATCGAACAACTCTCCATGTCAACGGCCATGGCTTTGGAGAATTTCTCAAGGATGCTTTGCATCTTTTCCTTCGTATTTACGAACCAATCACCACTAACGATAGGACCAGAATAAACTTTGCTATTGCCTTGATGGAATAAGTCGCTATTCTCAACGCTTTCAATGGCTTTCTTCACTAATTCCTTATTGGTTGAGAAATACGGTGGCATTCCCACAAACTGACCATAATTCACCTCGTCGCCACAATAAACGTCATGATAATAGTATCTTGTGCCTATGATTACGTCTAATGGATTCATCTCCGTTTGAACTCCACCTGCAACGCCAGTCGATACGATGAGGTCGGGGTGGTAATTGTTAATCATCTCAACCGCGCCAATGGCAGAGTTTACCTTACCGATTCCGCATTGCTGCATGAATATCTGATTGTTTCCTATTTCCCCGATGACGAAGTCTTTCTTGTTCTTCCGCTCCGTTCTACTGTCATCGAGCAATGTCTTCAGTTGCGTGAACTCTTTGTCCATCGCAACAATTACGCCAATTTTCATTATATGTTACCTTGTTTTTTAATTTGGGTGCAAAAATAAAAGATTATTCTCAATTCCCGAACAATATTTTCGAAATAAACATTTTTTAATAGTACGATGTGTCAGGTGTTGCGAAAATCGGTGAATTTGTTTTGTTTTTTGATTGATTTGCACTATCTTTGCAAACAAATCATTAAGTCATTTATTACCTATGGAGTTTTTGAAAAAATATCTGTTAGATATTCTGGCAATCGTAATATTTGCCGTTATTTCTTTTGCGTACTTTTTCCCAGCCGACATGGAAGGCCGCATTCTTTTCCAGCATGACTCTTCTGCGGGAAGAGGAGCGGGACAAGAAGCGACGGAATATTATCAGAAGACGGGAGAGCGTACTCGATGGACCAATTCGCTGTTTAGCGGAATGCCAACTTATCAAACGTCACCGTCGTATAAGAGTACGGACATCTTGGCAAAGGTCATTAAGGCTTACCATTTGTGGTTGCCCGAGAATGTTTGGTATGTATTCGTTTATCTGTTGGGTTTCTACATTCTGTTGAGAGCCTTCGATTTCCGCAAGGAATTGGCGATTTTAGGTAGTATCATCTGGGCATTCTCATCGTATTTCTTTATCATCATTGCCGCAGGACATATCTGGAAGGTGATGGCTTTGGCATATTTGCCACCAATGATTGCTGGTGTGGTATGGGCTTATCGTGGTCATTTCATGAAAGGATTTATCGTAACGGCTATTTTCTCTGCCTTTGAGGTAAATGCTAACCACGTCCAAATGACATATTATTATTTGTTCATCATTCTCTTCATGATAGTTGCTTACTTGGTTCAAGCCATCAAGGATGGTCAAATGGCTCGTTTCATCAAGGCAACGCTGGTTTGTATATGTGGTGCTGCCATTGGTATTACGCTCAACATGTCCAATCTCTATCACACATGGCAATATAGTAAGGAGTCGATGCGTGGAAAGAGTGAATTGGTAAAGGAGAATTCTGCCAATCAAACGGATAGTGGCTTGGAGCGCGATTATATTACGCAATGGAGTTACGGTATTGGCGAAACATGGACATTGTTGATTCCTAACGCAAAGGGTGGTGCTTCCGTACCATTGGCTGCCAATGAGAAAGCAATGGAAAAAGCAGATCCTAACTATTATCAAATCTATCAACAGATAGGACAATATTGGGGCGAACAACCCATGACGAGTGGTCCTGTATATGTAGGTGCTTTCGTGCTGATGTTGTTCATCTTGGGATTGTTCATCGTGAAAGGTCCGATGAAATGGGCATTGCTGGCCGTAACCATTCTTTCCATTTTGCTGTCATGGGGAAAGAATTTTATGGGATTCACCGATTTCTTTATTGACCATATTCCGATGTATTCGAAGTTCAGAACGGTAGCTTCCATCTTGGTCATTGCCGAGTTTACGATTCCTCTTTTGGCAATGATGGCTTTAAAGAAAATCGTGGATGATCCCGACTTGCTTGCCAAGAAAATCAAATACGTTTATATCAGTTTCGGACTTACGGCTGGTCTTGCTATCTTGTTCGCCTTGATGCCAACTGTTTTCTTCTCTGACTTTGTCTCTTCACAAGAGTTGCAAGCCATGCGACAGATTCCAGCAGAACAGTTGAATCCATTGCTTAGTAATCTTCGTAGTGTTCGTGAGTCTATCTTCACGGCAGATTGTTGGCGTACGGTGATTGTCATTGTTATCGGTACGTTGGCGTTGTTGTTCTACAAGACGAGAAAGTTGAAGGCTGAATATATGATTGCGATTGTTGCCGTGCTTTGTCTCGTTGATATGTGGACGGTAAACAAGCGTTACTTGAATGACAACATGTTTGTTGAGAGAAGCGTACGTGAAACTCCGCAGGAGATGACAGCCACCGACAAGCAGATTTTATTGGATACAGGATTGAATTACCGTGTGCTGAATCTGGCAAGCAATACGTTTAATGAAAACGAGACATCGTATTATCATAAGAGCATTGGTGGTTATCATGCCGCAAAACTTCGTCGCTATCAAGAGTTGATAGAGGCATATATCTCACCAGAGATGCAACGGATGATGCCTGCGATTGCTGGAGCCAACGGAGATATGACGATGGTTGCTGGCGATTCTATCTATCCTGTTTTGAACATGCTCAACATGAAGTATGTGATTGTTCCATTGCAAGGTGGACAAACGGTACCAATCATGAATCCATACGCTTACGGAAACGCATGGTTTGTTGACCGTGTTAACTATGTGGATAATGCAACACAAGAATTGGCTCAAGTGGGTAAAATAGACTTGAGACATGAAGCAGTAGCTGATTCTAAGTTCAAGGAAATGATTGGTGAAAATGCTGTTGTGGACGATTCTGCTTTGGTGACATTAACGGCATACGAGCCCAACCAACTCACTTATGACGTGTCGTCACAAAAGGGTGGGGTTGTCGTATTCTCTGAAGTATATTATCCTGGTTGGACAGCTACGGTAGATGGTGAGTCTACGGAAGTGGGACGTGTTGATTACGTGTTGCGTGCCATCAATGTGAAACCTGGAAGACACCAAGTGGTGCTTACGTTTAAGCCTAAGTCGCTCGACCGTACCGAAACGATGGCATACGTTTCATACGGTATCCTCCTCTTGGCCATTTTGCTTGGCGTATTTGTAGAGTATCGTAAAAAGAAATCCATTTAATCATTGTTGATATGAATCCCAAAAGATTGTTACTCGCTATCATAGCTTTCGTCGCATGTCTACACATGACGGCACAAGATGAGCGCTCGTCTTCGAGCATGTTCTTGCAACCCAATACGATGGCGAATACCACCGTGCTGTTCTATTTGCAAGACCCAGGAGTGAAGTTGCCTATTCGCTGGGGATTGGATGCTGCTTGGATTAACGAGCAAAACATTCGAAAGGGAATCAATCATATAGGAAAGGAAAATCTATCCTTGGTTCGTGCTTGCTTTCGAACCAAGAATCCTTTGACGAATGACTCCGTGCTGACGTCTGATCACACCACATATCTGCAAAGGCGTATGAACTTGGCAAGATTGGTTGGTGATACCGTACAAATGATTTTGAACGAAGACCAAGAAGCAGGAATCGATACTTGGTATGGAACAAGGGGGAAATCAGATACGAAGCATTGGGCGGCCATGATTAATGCGCACGTGAAATGGATTCAAGAGAAATATCCCAAGATGAAAGTGGTTGCGGTTTCTCCTTTCAACGAACCCGATTATACAAGTTGGGGACAGGGAAGTCAAGCGGATATGAAGGAAATCTCACGTATCCTGAAAGAGGAATATCCTCGATTCAGCAACATTGCCATTACTGCAGGCAACACGCTTAATTGTGACCAGGCAGTAGCATGGTATAATGCTTGTAAACCCTATGTTGATTGGGGCAATACACATCAATTAGCTGGTTCATTTGATACGTATGCAGCATTCTTCCAAAAAGTGAAGAATGATGGCAAGTATGGTTATGCGGATGAATTGCATAATGTTGGTGAGGCAATGGTAGGTGCTCAATACGGTATGGAAGCTGGTGTTTGGTGGGGCTTTGACAGTCGTGCGCGTGGAGAGTTTTGCCACATTAGCAATCATGGCTCGCGTATTGGTTATGCGGAGAATCGTAGTGCATGGACTTCCGCATCTGTTTATCGCAATGACGAGACGGGAGACGTGAAGGCTTTTATCGGTTCGTCGGAACGACAAGCCAATACGTCAACATTCATGTTCGTATCTCGCGATAAGGAAGTGTATTACGATGGCCAAGGTCCTATGCGTGAATTCCGTATGGAAATACCTGGTGGTACTGGTTATCAAGTAGGACAAACAAATGCGGAGCGTGTGATTGACATCGTAAGTGGCGAGGATGTTCCTCCATCGGTTATCAATGGTCAGTATAAGATTATGAACCGTGCCACACGAGGTGTTGTTGCTGTCAATGGAACGACTGATGGTCACCCCAATATATCACAGATGTCTTACACGGGATTATCTCAACAGAAATGGGATATTGAATTGGTAGACCCAAGGACGGGCGGTGATTATAGTTTCTGGAAAATCAAGTCGCTTTATAACAATAAATATATCAATGTATTGAATAACTCCACGATGGCAGCCAATGTCATTTCGTTCGATGCAGGTTGTGTCAGCAACGAACAATGGTATTTCGTCTATGCTGGAGATGGTTTTTATTACATCAAGAATCGTGAGAGTGGTCTCTATTTGGAAATGTCGAGCAATTCTACCGCTAATGGTACGAATATACGACAGAATAAGTTGTCTGCAACAGATTCGGGAAAGAGATTGCAACAATGGCGTTTATTGCCGATTGATGCACCTTGCGAGTTGATGGCACCAGCTGTACCGACAGGGTTAATGGCGAAATCTCAACAGGCTTCCGTGGCTCTCTGTTGGAATGCCAATACCGAAGAAGACTTGTGTGGATATATGGTATTGAGGGCAGAAGCTGATAAAGGCGATTGGAATACTATTGCGCGTAAGGTAAAACAATCTCAATATGTAGATAATACTTGTCGTCAAGGCGTAGAATATATATATAAGGTGAGGGCGATTGATAATTCAGACAATCAATCTGCTTGTTCTGAAACGGTAACAGCATCTACTTCAGGTGAGAAAGGTATGATTGCCAACTGGCAATTTGAGGAAAACTTGACTGATAACACCGAAAATTGGTTTGATGGAATTTGCTCGGTTACACCGAACTTTACTGAAAGTCAACAGGCAGGTACAAAAGCGCTCAACATGTCTTCTGGTTACGTTCGCTTACCGTATCAGATAGCCAATATGGATGAAATGACGATTGCTGTATGGGTGAATTGGCAAAGTTCAAGCAACTGGCAACGCATCTTCGAATTCTGCAATGGAGCAGATGAATATATGTTCCTAACGCCGAGTAATGGTAGTGTCATGCGTTTCGCCATTAAGAATGGAGGAACCGAACAATATGTTGACAGCAGAAACAGACTTACTGCGAGAGCGTGGAAGCATGTTGCCGTAACCATTGGTAATAATAAGGTAACTCTGTATGTTGATGGCGTTGAAGTTGGTTCCAATAGCAATATCACGATTAAGCCCAGCGACTTCCGTCCAGTATTCAATTGCTTAGGATATAGTATGTCTAAGACGGTTCCAGCATTCCGTGGTTATCTGGACGATCTTCGTATTTACAATTATGCACTCTCGCAAGAAGAGGTGAAAAGTGTGATGGAAGATTTGACGAATGACATTCAAGGTGTATCTCATGATGATGCCCCTCAAACCTATTATGATTTAAGAGGCATTAAGCATGTTTCTCCCCAGTCGGGTGTCATTATTGTTAGAGACGCTAAGGGAGTTACTTCCAAGAAAGTTCTCTATCAGAAGTAAATAATTCTTTTTATCAATGGTCGGTAGTGCGATAAATCGTGCTACCGTTCGCTTGATGGGTAGCCAAAATGGTTACGTCTGAAATCTGAACATGTTCTGGAGCGTTGGCAACGTAATAAACCACGTCGGCAATATCTGTTCCCGTTAGTGGTTTTATTCCTTTATAAACGTTGTCTGCGCGAGCGTCGTCACCATGGAATCTAACATTACTGAAATGGGTTTCCACCAATCCTGGCTTGATATTCGTTACTCTAATAGCCGTATGTGCTACGTCAATTCTCAAACCGTCGGTGATAGCTTTCACGGCAGATTTCGTGGCACAATAAACGTTTCCGCCTGCGTATGCGGCTTCACCAGCAATGGAACCGATGTTAATAACGTGACCATGATTGCGTGCTACCATGTCGGGAACGATAAGTCTGGTCATCGTTAACAATCCCTTGATGTTAGTGTCAATCATGGTGTCCCAATCGTCAAAGTTGCCTTCGTATTCTGGTTCCAATCCCAAAGCTAATCCTGCATTGTTAATCAGTACGTCGATGATGCGCCATTCTTCGGGGATAGATGCTATGGCATCTGTTGTTGCTTGACGGTCTCTAACGTCATAAAGCAATGCCAGTACATCTGAATCCTTGGATAATTCCTTTTGCAATGATTCCAACTTCTCTTTATTTCGTCCCGTGATGATTAATCGAAAACCTCCTTCGGCGAATTTTCTTGCACAAGCTTCCCCAATTCCACTTGTCGCTCCTGTAATCAATACTGTCTTTTTCATGATCTGAGAAAATATAATTATGTGTTTCTTTTTTTATGAAAAAAACGATGAAAAACTTTTTTTATTGTATGCGTTTACTTTATTCCAATATAGAGTTGCAATAGGTTTCTTATGATAGTACGGAGATTATTGTTCGCAATAATTATAAGCGAAATGTTTTTTATCCGCGAAAAATATTGTACCTTTGTAGCATAACTAAAAACGAGAAGATGAAAAAGCTTTTGTCGCTTCCGCCAAATTTGGTGGAAAACTTTCATGAGATTACGGGATATAAGAGAGATGAGTGGTTTTGTACGAACGATCCAATTGGTAAGAAATTGGGTTCGGGTGGTGGAACAACTTGGCTATTGCATCAGGCATATTTAGAGAGTTGCAAGGAGAGTGCGGAATGTGTTTCCGATGAAAAAGGCAAGTCGCAAACCTCAGACTCTTTGGCATTGTCTCCACAATTCCAAGAATGGTTGGCAAGCGAGAAGAGATTGTTGCTTCATGCTGGAGGACAGGGTAGGAGATTGCCAGCTTATTCTCCTTCGGGAAAGATATTAATGCCATTACCCGTATTTCGTTGGGAAAGAGGACAAAGATTATCACAAGACCTACTTTCCCTGCAAGTTCCGTTCTATGAACATTTGTTGAAAGAGGCTCCCGAAGGTTTACATACGATGATTGTAAGTGGTGATGTGTACATTCGCGCAACCGAAGCCTTACAGCCAATACCTGATGTAGACGTGGTATGTTATGGATTGTGGCTCGGGGATGAAATTGCCAAAGACCACGGCGTGTTCGTAATGTCTCGCCATGCTCCTTCTGAATTGAAATGCATGTTGCAAAAGCCATCCGTGGAAACACTCACGCAATTGCTGAAAGACCATTTATATCTCACTGACATTGGTATCTGGTTGTTTAGCGACCGTGCTATCAACTTGTTGATGAAACGCTCGATGAAAGACGGAAATATAGTCAACTATGACATGTATTCCGAATTTGGTTGTTGTCTTGGTTCTCATCCTACTATCAATGATGAAGAGTTGAATGCGCTCAAAGTTGCCATTCTCCCATTGCCAGGTGGCGAGTTCTATCATTATGGTACTTCCCCCGAAATCATCTCTTCCACGTTGGCAATACAAAATTTGGTGAACGACCAACGAGAAATCATGCACCATTCTCGTAAACCCCATCCTCTGATGTTTGTTCTTAATTCACAGACTTGGTTGAAGATAACTTCTGAAAACCATCATTTGTGGATAGAGAATAGTTGTGTGAGTGAGCATTGGAAATTATCCCATCATCATATTATCACGGGAGTGCCCGAAAATATGTGGGAGATAGAACTCAAGGAAGGGCAATGTGTAGACATCATTCCTATCGGAGAGAAAGGCTATGCGGTTCGTCCGTATGGTTTTGAGGATAAGTTTAGAGGAAATATATCACAAGAAAATACCCATTTCATCGGTCAACCAATCATGAAATGGGCAGAAGAACGTCAAGTCCAATTGGGTGAAGATTGCGATATACAATCAGCCAAACTCTTTCCCGTTGTTTATGACATCGGTGATGTTGGTTTGGTTTTACGTTGGATGTTGAACGAACCCTATCAACAAGGTGGAAAGATGTTGTGGGAACGTGCAGAAAGATTGAGTGCAGATGATATTTCCAATCAAGCTAACCTTGTGAGATTATTCCGTCAAAGAAATGAGAATCGCATGAAGAATTGGCCGTTCTTGGCAAAGAATTACGCACATAGTGTCTTCTATCAAGTGGACTTGGAGAATGCTGCTCGTGAATTTGCCGATGGAAACATTGCATTGCCTCATCCTTTACCAGAAGATGAACCATTGCTTACACGCATTCACGATGCCATGTTCCGTTCAGAAGTAGAGCGAAACAAGGGTGTTGCGTATCAAGACAACGAAGAAAAGGCATTTAGTCTGTTGCGTCAAGGACTGACTTCTCAAGCTCTTGCAAAGAAACAAATGCCTCGCATGTCTGTTTATGGCGACCAAATCGTCTGGGGAAGAAGTCCAGTGCGTATAGATATAGCGGGTGGATGGACAGATACACCACCGTATTGTTTGATGGAAGGTGGAAATGTAGTGAACTTTGCGATAGAACTGAATGGTCAACCGCCTTTGCAAGCATACGTAAAGCCTTGCAAGGAACCACATGTGGTTTTGAGAAGTATTGACCTTGGCGCTTCGGAAGTTGTAAGGACCTACGATGAAATGGCTGATTTCCGCAAGGTAGGCAATCCATTCTCCATTCCAAAGGCCGCTTTGGTGTTGTCCGGTTTCCATCCCGATTTCTCCGTAGAACCATACGTTTCGTTGGAAGAACAATTACGAGATTTTGGTTGTGGTATTGAGTTGACCTTACTATCGGCAATACCTGCGGGAAGTGGATTAGGAACGAGTAGCTTATTGGCTTCTACGGTGTTGGGTGCTTTGAATGACTTCTGCGGATTGTTGTGGGACAAGAGCGAAATAGGTCATCGTACATTGGTATTGGAACAATTGTTGACTACTGGAGGTGGTTGGCAAGACCAATTTGGAGGCTTGTTGCCAGGCGTGAAATTGCTACAAACAGGTAGGGAATTCTATCAGAATCCCATTGTGAGATGGTTGCCTTCCCGTTTATATACCGAACCAGAATACCGTGCTTGTCATTTGTTGTATTACACGGGTATTACGCGTACCGCTAAAAACATCCTTTCGGAAATCGTTCGCAAGATGTTCTTGAACCAACATGAGGAAATAGCCATTCTACGTGATATGAAAGCCCATGCGATGGATATGTTTGAGGCCATTCAACGAGAAAACTTCGATGAAATGGGCAAATTAGTGCGAAAGACGTGGATTCAAAACCAAGCGATAGATAAGGGAACTAATCCGATTGAAGTAAAACAAATGACCGATTTAATCGATGATTTGTGCTTAGGATATAAATTGCCTGGAGCAGGTGGAGGTGGTTATCTCTATATGATAGCTAAAGATCCAGAGGCTGCGGTGAGAATTAAGCAAATCTTACATGCAAATAGAAAGAATGCCAATGCAAGGTTTGTGGAAATGAACTTAAGTGAGAAGGGATTGCAAGTGAGTAGAAGTTGATAAGCAACATAGTGTTATTTAGTCTTTCCTTTGGTAACCAATGAGATAAAAAATATGGAAATGAAGTTTAGGACGATTGTAGATATTCCGAAGGCTAATTTCGAGATTCCACCGTGTGAGGAAATGCTTTTCGTGGGTTCATGTTTTGCCGATAACATCGGTCAAAGATTTGAGCAAGAGCAGTTTCGCGTGACGGTCAATCCCTTCGGCGTGATGTATAATCCCATTAGCATTTTCCATACCATAGAGAAGCTTCCCGTAAACACTATGTTTAGCGTGGCTATACTTACTCTTGGGACCAATCATATATATCGTTTGAAAGAGACAAACGAAGTAGTTGATAATTGTGCCAAGCGTCCGCAATCGTTGTTTCGTGAAGAAGAGATGTCAGTAGATGAATGTGCGGAATACTTGTTGAAATCGATAAACTTATTGAGAGACAAAAATCCCGACGTGAAAGTCATTCTTACCGTGAGTCCTATTCGATACGCAAAGTATGGGTTTCATGGAAGTCAATTGTCAAAAGCAACTTTGCTTTTGGCGATTTCGCAAGTCATTTCCCAATCCACCCATTCGGAAAACATCATCTATTTCCCTGCTTACGAAATTATTAATGACGAATTGCGCGACTATCGTTTCTACAAAGAAGACATGTTACATCCTTCTGACCAAGCCGTAGAATACATTTACCAACGATTTTCCGAAACTTTTTTCGGAAAGGAGACGTTTCGTTTCCTAAAAGAATGGAAACCCATTAAGGAAGCGTTGGGCCATCGTCCCTTTCATCCAGACTCAGAAGAACACCGTCTTTTCGTCAAGAAAACATGGCAAATGATTCATGAATTAGCTTTAAAATATCCTACATTACCAATAGTGACAAAAAATAAAGATTTTGAAACATAATTAATAATTTTTTCATGTCATTATTGGATTTTATTTTCTACCTTTGCAAAGACTATTGAACAATAACGTAAACATTATGGAAAAAGAATATTTATTAGGTTTTGATGTTGGCAGTTCTTCTGTCAAGGCTTCTTTGGTTGATGTAGAAACAGGTCAGTGTGCAGCTACCGCTTTTTATCCAGAGCGTGAGGCTCCCATTAAGGCTGTCAAGGCAGGATGGGCAGAACAAGACCCTCAGATGTGGTGGGACAATGCCAAGTTGTCTCTGAAGAAAATCATGTCTGAAGCAGGTGCTAAAGGTGAGCAAATCAAAGCTATTGGTATTAGTTATCAAATGCATGGTCTTGTATGTGTTGACAAAGACCAGCAGGTGTTGCGTGATTCAATTATATGGTGCGACTCTCGCGCCGTACCGTATGGCGAGAAGGCATTCAATCGTTTGGGTGCAGAGCAATGTTTAGGTCATTTGCTCAATTCTCCAGGTAATTTTACCGCGGCCAAGTTAGCTTGGGTAAAAGAGAACGAACCAGCCCTGTATGAGAAAATATATAAAGTGATGCTTCCTGGTGATTATATCGCCATGAAGTTGAGCGGAGAAATCAATACCACGATTAGTGGATTGTCAGAGGGAATGTTCTGGGATTTCAAGGAGAAGGCTCCCGCAAAGTTCCTGCTCGATGAATTTGGTTTCAGCGAAGACTTGATTGCCGATATCGTTCCTACGTTCAGCGTTCAATCAACCGTTTCAAAGGCAGCAGCTGAAGAGTTGGGATTGAAGGAAGGAACACCTATCAGTTACCGTGCAGGTGACCAACCTAATAACGCATTGAGTTTGAATGTATTCAATCCAGGTGAAATCGCATCAACGGCTGGTACGTCGGGTGTTGTATATGGTGTGTTGGGCGAAGTGAATTACGATAAGTTGAGTCGTGTCAATACCTTTGCACACGTTAACTATACCCAAGAGTTGGATCGTTTGGGCGTATTGCTCTGCATCAACGGTACAGGTATCCTCAATGCATGGGTTCGTCGTAATGTTGCACCAGAGGGTATTTCATACGCAGACATGAATGTAATGATGGAGAATGTACCCATCGGAAGTGAAGGTGTTACCATTATCCCATTTGGCAATGGTGCCGAGCGCGTGCTTGAGAATCGTGAGATTGGTTGTAGCATCAATGGTGTCAACTTCAACAAGCATAGCAAGGCTCACATTATGCGTGCCGCTCAAGAAGGTATCGTATTCAGTTTCTGCTATGGTATGGAAATCATGGAGAAGATGGGTATGGACATTCGTAAGATTCATGCTGGTCGCGCTAACATGTTCCTCAGCGAAATCTTCCGCAATACGTTGGCAGGCGTGAGTGGTGCTACGATTGAACTTTACGAAACGGATGGTAGTGTTGGAGCAGCTAAAGGTGCCGGTATGGGATGTGGCTTATATCGTAACAATGATGAGGCCTTCGCTACGTTGAAGAAACTGGCAGTCATCGAACCTGATGAAGCTAAGAGAGGTGAATATCTCAATGCCTACGCACGTTGGAAAGAAACGCTTGCCAAGACGTTGGGATAATCTTATAGAATAATGTAAATAAAAACAATATAATCAATCAATATTTTTAATTAACAAAATTATGGCTAAAGAGTATTTTTCATTTACTGGAAAAATTCCTTTTGAAGGAAAAGAAAGCAAGAATGTAATGGCGTTCCACTATTATGAGCCGGAGCGCGAGGTGATGGGCAAAAAGATGAAAGATTGGCTGAAGTTTGCCATGGCATGGTGGCACACACTCGGAGGAGCAAGTGCAGACCAATTCGGTGGACAGACTCGTTCGTATGAATGGGATAAGGCAGAATGCCCTGTACAACGTGCCAAGGATAAGATGGACGCTGGTTTCGAGATTATGGATAAACTGGGTATCGAATATTTCTGCTTCCATGATATTGACCTCGTTGAAGAAGGCGAGACCATTGAGGAATACGAGCGTCGTATGAAGGAAATTACTGACTATGCTCAGGAAAAGATGAAGCAATTCCCCAATATCAAGTTGCTTTGGGGTACAGCTAACGTATTTGGCAACAAGCGTTATGCTAATGGTGCTTCTACCAATCCTGATTTCGATGTTGTAGCTCGCGCTATCGTACAAATCAAGAACGCTATTGATGCTACTATCAAACTCGGTGGTTCTAACTATGTATTCTGGGGCGGTCGTGAAGGTTATATGAGCTTGTTGAATACCGACCAAAAGCGTGAGAAAGAGCACATGGCTACCATGTTGACGATGGCTCGTGACTATGCTCGTGCAAAGGGATTCAAGGGTACATTCTTGATTGAACCAAAACCAATGGAGCCTTCAAAGCACCAATATGATGTAGATACTGAAACCGTTATCGGATTCCTCCGTGCTCACGGATTGGATAAGGACTTCAAGGTTAATATCGAGGTTAACCATGCTACTTTGGCTGGTCATACATTCGAGCATGAACTTGCTTGTGCTGTTGACGCTGGTATGCTTGGTTCTATCGACGCAAACCGCGGTGATGCTCAGAATGGTTGGGATACCGACCAATTCCCCATCGACAACTACGAACTCACTCAAGCTATGTTGGAAATCATCCGCAATGGTGGTCTTGGCAATGGCGGTACAAACTTCGACGCTAAGATTCGTCGTAACTCTACCGACCTCGAAGACCTCTTCATTGCTCACATCAGTGGTATGGATGCAATGGCACGCGCATTGTTGAATGCAGCCGCTATTCTTGAGGAGAGTGAGCTGCCAGCTATGAAGAAGGCACGTTATGCAAGCTTCGATAGCGGTATCGGTAAGGACTTCGAAGATGGAAAACTCTCATTAGAGCAAGTTTATGAGTATGGCAAGAAAGTTGAGGAGCCTGCTCAAACATCTGGCAAGCAAGAAAAATACGAGACTATCGTGGCTCTCTACGCTAAGTAAATCGTAAGATAGTTAATACATATCTTATATAATTAGGGAGACAGTGCAACGCTATTATGAAGGACTTGTTTCATATTCATAATATGCACTGTCTCCTTATTTTTTATACCCTTTGTGGTATTTTTGCTTTTTTGTAAACCCTTAATGACAACATAACATGAAAGATTTTATTTATTATGCACCAACGGAAGTGGTGTTCGGAGAAGATTCGGAGAAACAGGTGGCTTCCTTGGTGAAGAAATATGGAGGAAAAAGAGTACTTGTTCATTATGGTGGACAAAGTGCCAAAAAATCAGGATTACTTGATAACATCTTTGGACTATTGAACGAAGGAGGCATAGAGTTCTTTGAGTTGGGAGGAGTAGTCCCCAATCCTCGTTTGTCGAAAGTGAGAGAGGGAATCGCTTTGTGTCGTGAACAGAAAATAGACTTCATATTGGCAGTTGGTGGCGGAAGCGTGATAGACTCTGCTAAAGCCATTGCATACGGAGTACCCTATAATGGCGACGTTTGGGATTTTTATTTGGGAAAGGCAACGGCAGAAACTTGTCTACCAGTTGCAACGGTATTGACAATACCTGCGGCTGGTAGTGAGATGAGTGAGTCGAGTGTGATTACCAATGAAGATGGCGACGTGAAGTTAGGTTATTCCAATAATATCTCTCGTCCAAAGTTTGCCATCATGAATCCCGTGCGAACCTATACACTTCCCCCGTATCAAACGGCTGCTGGCGTTACCGACATGATTATGCACACGATGGAGAGATATTTCACGCATGATGATGATATGACTCTCACCGATTCCGTAGCAGAGGCGTTGATGCGTACATTGAAAGACTCTGTGATGGAAGTATTGAAAAATCCTACAGATTATCGTCATCGTGCGCAAATCATGTGGGGAGGAAGTATTGCGCATAATGGTCTTACTGGTTGTGGATTGAGTGACGATTGGGCAACTCATCAATTGGAACACGAATTGAGTGGAATGTTCGACGCAACGCATGGTGCTGGCTTAGCGGCGATATGGCCGAGTTGGGCACGTTATGTCTATAAGGAGAACGTGAGTCGTTTCGTGCGTTTTGCCGTCAATGTTATGGGAGTGGAAAATGATTTTACCAATCCAGAAGCCACGGCATTAAAGGGAATAGAAGCAATGGAAGAGTTTTATCATGCCATTGGAATGCCCATTAATATTCATGAGTTGATTGGTCGAGAAGTGACAGATAAGGAGATTCTTGAGATGGTTCGTAAGTGTAGTAGAAATTATACGACAACTCAAGGTAGATTCAAGGTTCTTCAAGTAGAAGACATGGAAGCAATCTATCGTATGGCGAAGTAATATAGGAATTTCTAATTGTTTGGAAACATGAAAATAAGACATTTATTAATAATGGTATTTGCATGGTGTGGAATGTCATCTATGCAAGCAAAGCCAATTGTGGAAATCCGCTTAAACCAAGTGGGTTATTATCCAGATGAGGAGAAAGTAGTGGTGTTTGAGGGAATCAAAGCCAAGGAAAAGATTACCGTTACCGATGAACAAGGTAATGTGGTGTTGCAACCAAAGGTAATAAGACAAGCCATTTCTCCTTGGTCAAAGAAGCAGCGTTTCATCGTTGACGTGAGCGAATTGAAAACTCCAGGGAAATATACGATTGCCGTGAAAGGTGCTGAAAGGCAATTTGTTGTGAATCCTTCAGCTCTTCGCGATATTTCTCACGCTTCATTGAAATTCTTTTATCTGATGCGAACGGGTATTCCCATTGAAAAGGAATATGCTGGCGAGTATGCTCGTCCTGTCGGTCATCCCGACTTGCATGTGTTAATTCACCCTTCTGCTGCTTCTCAAGGACGACCCGCTGGTTCTGTCATTTCCTCTCCCTTAGGTTGGTATGATGCTGGAGATTATAATAAATATGTGGTTAACTCATCTTTCTCAATCGGTTTGATGATGTTGGTGTATGAACAGAATAAAGCGTATTTCCATTCGCTCAACTTGAATATCCCTGAGAGCGAGAACGCAACGGCTGATTTCCTCGATGAGATGATGTTTAATCTACGATGGTTGCTTACCATGCAAGACCCAGAAGATGGGGGAGTGTATCATAAGTTGACTACGCCCAACTTTGAGGGATTCGTAAAGCCTACCGAATGTAAACAACCGCGATATGTTGTGGCTAAAAGCGTTACGGCTACGTATGATTTTGCCGCTGTGATGGCACAGGCTGCTCGTTTGTTGAAAGGTAATCGTGATTACGTGGAATTTAGTTACCAAGCAACCGAAGCTGCAAAACGTGCATACGAATGGGCTGTGAATCATCCGCAAGTGTTTTATCGTCAAGGTAGTATGAACCAACAATACCAACCTGCTGTAAATACTGGAGAGTATGGGGATGGACGTGCGAATGACGAACAATTCTGGGCTGCAACTGAGATGTATCGTTTGACCAGCGATATCAAGTATCTTCAAGATGCCAAAAACCTAAAACCAAATAGGTTTACATGTCCTACTTGGGGAAGCGTAGCAGGATTGGGTGTGTTCTCATGGATTAATGCTGGTGAATCAGAGATGCAAAGTGAGATGCTTCAACAATTAAAAGACTATTGCGAACAATTGATTGCTCGTGTACCTACTTCTTCATTCCAAGCACCTTATGGTGATAGAAAAGAAGAGTTTGGTTGGGGTTGTTTGGCAGAAAATTGTTGCGTGCCTGGTGTAGCATTATTGTATGCTGACCGTTACATCGCTCCTGATCGCTATCGTGGTTATGCCTTGCAAAATATAGATTATCTGTTGGGACGCAATGCCACGGGATATTGCTACGTAACGGGCTTCGGACAGAAGAGTCCTATGCATCCTCACCATCGTATATCTTCTTCGGATGGTATAGAGAAACCTTTCCCAGGAATGTTGGTAGGTGGCCCTAATCCCATGCAACAAGACAAAGTGGCGGGCAATTTGGTTTATCCGTCTTCTTTTCCTGACGAGTCTTATCTTGACGAAGAACCATCCTACGCTTCCAATGAAATCGCCATCAACTGGAATGCTTCACTCGTAGCATTGCTTTGTTGGATGGATGCGTTGAAGAGTCAGACTATATGGTAATTGCTTCTCGTCAACTATACTCAGGTACAATGCGGATGGTACTACTTGAATGGCTTCCTTCTTGGTTCACTTGTATCTGAATGGGAATGCGTTCCTTGAGTTCTTCTACATGACTGATAATCCCTACGTGTCTGCCTGCTTGTGTGTGTAAGGCGTGTAACGTGTTGATGGCATTTTGTAATGGTTCGCCACTCAATGTTCCGAATCCCTCATCAATAAATAGCGTGTCAACCGAGAGACGTTGCCCAATATCACTCAATGCAAGGGCTAACGACAACGATACGAGAAAACTTTCTCCGCCTGAAATGGTACTGGCAGCACGAGTAACAAATCCCTGGTAGGCATCTTCGAGCATAATGACGAAGCTACCAGGGATTACCTTTAAGGTATATCTGTCGGTGAGCGACTTCATATATCCGTTGGCTGAATGTATCAGACTTGCCAACACATAACTTTGGGCAATCCTACGGAACTTGTCTCCTTTTGCATCGCCAATCAATTGGTTTAGTCGCGACCACTTTTGATAATCTTCTTTCTTCGTTTCCGCATCTTTAATCAGTTGTCCCAACTTCCGTTTGTCATCTTCGTCTTGCTTGAGACGTTGTAGAATGGCACCTTTTCTTTCTCCCAATTGATTCATTTGTTGTTCCAATTCCATCACTTTTCCCGTCAGAGATTCTATTTGGTCTTCTTGGGAGAGGGTGGGGCGCTTTCGTTCATGTTCTGCTTGTTCCTTTATCTTTTGTTGCCAAATGGAGTGCTTGCTCAATGCGTCATTTCGCAATGCTTGTAGCGTTTCTTCGATGCGCTTGATTTCTTGGGGAGTGATATGGGATAAGTTATTTATGTCTTCTATTGTCATTTCAGGATGTAAATCCATGAATTCGTTCAATGCCTTCTCCGTTTGCGCTATCCGTTGTTCTGCTTGTGACAATTGGTCTTTCGTGGATTGCAGATTGGTACGAATGTCGTTCGTGGCATTGAGCAAATGGGGAATTTCCATGATGGTTTGTCCTTCCCATCCTTTCCATTCAGGCATGATGGTTTCTATGGCCACCATACTTGTTTGAACGTGTTCGCTCAAGTTGGTTAGTTCTTTCAACTTGTTTTGTTTTTCTTGTCTTTGGTCTATCTTGCGTTGATATTGTTTCTTGGACGATTCAAGTTCTTGGATGAAATGCTCTGGTGAGGTCTGCCAATCGTTTTCCCATTGGGATGATACGATACATGAATTGACGTATTGCATGGTTTTTGCCAATTCTTCCTTTTTGTCTTCTATGATTTTGTTGCTTGTATCAATCTTTCCTTGACATTCACTCACAAGGCGGTTGATTTTTTCTATCTCATGTTGACTCTTATCTACGAGTTTCCACAACTTGTCTTTCTCTTGATAACTTTGTTTGACGGCCTTTTCCTTCTCTTCTGCCACCTTGATTAATTCTTCCAAAGAGGCTTTTTCCTCATTCATCTTGCTCAATTTCCCTTCCAACACTCCTGTAGTTTGGGAATCTATATGATTGATACCGCATTTTTGACAAGCTGTTGAAGCATGGGCTTCACAATTGGATAATGTCTTGTCCTCCTCTAAATCCTTGAGCGCTTTGCGATAATAAGTTGTCTGTGTCTGGATTTCCGCTGCCAACTTGTTTTGCTTGTCTATCAGTTGTCGGTAATTGTTTTCTGCCTCTTGGTATTCTTTTTCCGCCACGGCAAACAATTGGGAAATGTGGTCTTCATCAGTATGGGTGAATGACTTCACGATTCTTTGGCGACAAACAGGACATTCATCGCCTTCTTTCAGTTTCATGCGTACGCTCTTAGCCCATTTATTGACGCTATCTCGTTGTTTCTCAATCACGTCCTTACATGTATCTCTGCGCACTTCTGCATCATGCACTTGTGGCTTTAATTGATTGATTTGTTCTTCTTGTTTCGTTATTTCTTGCAACATCCCTGCCAATGTTGCACGTGCTTTCTTCACTCGTTCGCGTTCATGATATAATATATTGATACGGTCGATGGCGGTTGAAATGTCGTTCAAATGTTGATTGATGTCTTCTTTCTTGTTTCTTAACACGGGCAAATTGCTTGCTTTCAGTTCTTCCTCTTGTTGTTGCAAGCGATTCTCACATTGTTTCAATTGCTCTTGCTTTTCTTTTCCGTGTTGTATGACGATAGCTTGTTTGTTCAGAAGTTCGTCGTTCAATCGTTTTGTTTCATCTACGATACGTTGATTCTCTTTCTTGACAACCTCCTTTCCGCTGATGATGGCTTTCAGGTTTGCCACGATCGTTTGCGCTTGTTCGTATGTAGGCACCCTGTCTTTCTCGCTCTCGATATACCTTTCTATTCCTTGCAATTCTTGTTGGATGTTCTCTTGTTCTTGCACGAGCCATCTTTCTCCTGCTTTCACCCGTAGGTATTGCGAAGATAAATCGTGTAGTTTTTGGGATAATCGTTCTTTTGTCCGTGTTGCGTCCTTGTTTTCTGCCAACCAATTCCGTGCTTCCACGGTGACGTTCCACCACGTCACTTGCTTTTCTTGTTGTTTACATTCATTGCTTTCCGTACGTTGTTGGGCAACTTGATATTGGTTTTTGGTTTCCTCTATGCTTTTCTTGATTTCTTCTTCCTTCTGAATCCATTGCCGTTTGCTCTCTTCCTGCTCCCTTTTCTCCTTTAATTGAGTGTATTCTTGGTTGATGCTCTCAATCTCGGCTTGTCTCATGGCCACTTCCTCGTCGCTGAGCGTGGTGATACCGCTTATCAGTCGTTCTGCATCTTCCCATGTCGTTTTCCGTTGTTGAGTCAGTTCATATACCTTTGCGCCAATTTTGGAATAGGCATTCATGCCAGTAATCATTTCCAAGATGGCAGCTTTCTCGTTGTCGTTGCTATTCAGGAATCGGGTAAACTCACCTTGTGCCAAGAGTGTTGTCCTACAAAACTGTTGAAAGTCCAATCCAATGGCATCCTTGATTTCAGCTTTTATTTCCCTGTCTGTTATCAGCATCTTTCCCGTGTTCAAGTTGGTCAATTGCCATTCCTTGTTTTGCAAGATGCCCGATGCTTTCTTTCTTGCCCTTCTTACGCCCCATGATGCCTCGTATGCAATGTCGTTGTTGCCGATGAAAGATAGTTTGCACCATGCCTCTCCCGTATTCCTCCGCATCAACTGACGAGGGTCATCTATCTTCACGGATTTCTTTCCGTCTGGCGTTTCACCTTGCATATTGGTGCTTTTCATCCTCGGCGTTTCGTTGTATAAAGCCAAGCAGATGGCATCTAAGATGGTGGATTTCCCCGCACCAGTTTTTCCTGTGATGAGGAACACATCACTATCTGCCAACGGCTTTGCTTCGAAGTCGATTTCTGCGTCTTCAATCGAGGCGATATTGTGGATAATCAGTTTTTGGATTTTCATGGTTGTCTGTCTTTCCTTTCTTCTCGTTTTTCATTCCGTATGCTCAGATTCCCTACATGCTTCCTGGAACATCTTTTCTAATTCTTCATCCAGTTCCACATCCATGTCATTGGCATATTGGCGCATGATGTTGATGGGCGATTCTGCTTGAAACTCGCTGATGGTCATCGTGTGATGTTGACTTTGTTGTCTTGCTTTCTTGGTTGTATTGATGTAGCAAAACTTACAAGCCTTGTCTTCGGTGAGTTTGATGGCTTCCGCATTCGCTTCCACGGGTAGAAAATCGTCCACTTCTACGTTCAACCGTATGTAAGCAGCTATGTCTTTCGGAAAATCCTTGAGTTTTTCCAATGCTTCTTTCCAATCGCAAGTGCCTGAAGAGGGTAGGGACACCAACGGATGGGGATTCTCGATGTTGATTGTCTTTACTTCTGGCGATGCTCCGTGTGCATCGATGTTGACGATGGAAATGCTATGCTCGTAGGTCTCGTCGAAACTAACGGCAAGTGGCGAACCGCAATAGCGTACACGATGTTCTCCTCCATGTACGAATTGTGCATGGTGAATGTGTCCCAATGCCAAATAATCATACCCTGTTCCTATTTGGGAGAGTTCTATACCGTCAATTCCACCTATGGTATATTCGCCTTGAATGGAGGATGTCTGGTCGTGTCCCGTGAAATCACATCCCTTGATGGTGGTATGAGCCATCATCACCACGGGAAGGTTTCCCGTGTTTCGTCGACTCACTTCATCAAGCAAACCTTGAAAGAATCCATCGGGAATGTTTCTTTCGTAGCTATAAGGAATGGCAACAACATATCCCTTTCCCTCGATATGGATGATGTGGTTGTCGGGTTGCTCTTTTTCAAGGGTTCCCACGGTAAACACCTTCAATGCTCGCCACGGTGTCTGGAATATATCGTGTTTCGCTCCGCTATCGTGATTGCCTGCCGTTACCACGATCACCATATCGGGATGCGCCTCGTGTATGCGCACCATAGCATTGGTAAACATCGTTTGCGTGGCTGAAGATGGTTGGGTGGTATGGTATACATCGCCCGAGAGCAAGAAAACGTCTGGTTTCTCGCTCTCGACAATTCTTTCCATCTGTTCCAGCATTTGGGATTGTTCCTCGCTTCTATCGTAGTTGTAGAGCGAATGTCCCAAATGCCAGTCGCTGGTATGTAGTAATTTCATCGTAAGAGAAAGGTGAGTGGAGATTACTCGTAATGCCTGATTCTCACATCTATGCCCTTGTCTTTCAATTGTGCGGGAGTACCCTTTACGTCAGTCTGACCATAGTGATAGGGGAACAACACCTTTGGCTTGATGATTTGTGTGGCATTCAGCAGTTGGTCAACGGTCATGGTGAATGGCTGGTTGCAAGGTAGGAATGCAATGTCAATGTCCTTGATGTTTGCCATTTCGGGAATATCCTCCGTATCGCCAGCGATATAGATGCGCAAACCGTCGATAGTCAGGATATAACCGTTGTCTCTCCCTTTGGGGTGGAATTGCGTATGTCCCTCGGTGATATTGTAGGCAGGAACGGCCTCCACGGTGAAGTCTTTCGCAATCTCCATCTTGTCGCCATTTGCCATGATCTCGCCATATCCCAACATATCTCCACAACGTTTGTTGGTTATGAGTTGGGTACTTTCTTGCTTGAGTTGTTGAATGGCAGCTTGGTCAAAGTGGTCGTGATGCTCGTGAGTGATGAAGAGATAATCAGCTTTTGGCATGGAGGCATAGTTGATAGTACGGTTGCCAAGTTTGCTAACGGGGTCTATCTGAATCTCCTTACCATCATAAACCACGCGAATGCTGGCGTGAACCAATGCGTAAAACTTGATGGCTTTGCCGCTTTTCGTTTTGAATACGTCGATTTCCGTCGTCTCTTTCGTAGTAGGCAACTTGGCGAAATTCCAGGCCAAGATTCCTCCTGCGAGATTGATAGCCTTATAACCTTCGGCACTCAACATATTGGCGGCATTGGCAGAACGCTTTCCACTCCTGCAATAAACGGCAATTTTCTTGTCCTTGGAAAGTTGTGCCTTCGCCTTCTCAACAAACGAGTTTTCTTTCACGTCGATATTCAAGGCTCCTTCAATATGTCCTTCGGCAAATTCCTCTGCCGTGCGTACGTCCACCAATTGCACGTCATCACTTTGAATCAACTCCGCAAACTGCTTGACGTCCATGTCTTGATAATCTTTTTGGCTACATGCCGTTCCTACGTTCAATCCCAGCATGGCAAGGATAAAAGCTAATGTCTTGTTCATGGTTGTTCTTATACTAAGTTATTATTATGAAGCTCTTGTATATTGTTTTACATTATTCATCTGAATGTTCTCTGCAAAGATACATTTTTCTTGACGAATATCCAAATGCTTTCTCGTTTTTCTTATAATAGAACCATTGAGCACTGTGCATGAAGAATTAAGCATTGTAATCGTGGAGCAATGCTTTAGAGGTGAAAATCTTTGAATTTTGTGCAATTTACGCTATGAATAATCGACCGAACCGTAATTCCATTAATTGAAAAACGGCTGACATTCACCGTGAGTGCCAGCCGTTTCCTATATTCAGGTTGGGATTATTCATCCCATACACTATATCCTTTGGTCAATGCATCTTCTGGATAAACCCCGTCGTTGGGATTAGTGTTGACAGGCGGACCATCAATAACCTCCGTTTCAGAAAAAGGTACGAAGTCTTTCATCATGTCATCGGTGTAGATGTCGATGATTGTTGTCACTGGCTGAGTATATGGATATTTATATTTCATGGCTTCTGAATTTTTTATATGATATTATTTTACTACCACTTTTTTGCCGTTATGGATATAGATGCCTTTCTTGGTGGGGACGTTGTCATGGCGCACACCTTGCAAGTCATAATATGGTGTACTTTCCTCTTGTGTCATTACTCCATTGATGGAGGTAGTCTCATCGTCAAATACCATGTTGAGATACTTGGCACCATGATCCATCAGTCGTGTCGGCAGTTGTAGGTAGGCACGGTGTGCAGCCAACGTGCCAGCTTGTTTCACACGGTAAAATCCCAAGCCATTGTTACCATTTGCCAAGAGGAAGTTGGTGTATGTGCCCTCTGTTGGCTCGACGGTGGTATCTACTAACACGCCCTTCAACATGTTTACCACATAGCTGTCGTCGCTAATGATGGGAATGAGATACGTGCCAGCGGCTGCCTTCAATACCAGTCCCGTCTCTGGCGGTACGGTGGTGACACGCGATAGATATACTATGTTGCCATCATAGCTGGCGATGATGTATGCCTTGATGTCGCTTCTGCCCGTGAAGTCAAGTCCATGTTCAGAGCAATAGGTCATATAGCCATAGTCATTAGGTACGATTATTTTTTCATCGGGGTCTTCAGGAACAATTTCATTCAAAGTGAAATATCCCTGATGCCACAAAAACCAATCTCCAGAAGTGTCAACTCCAAAATTATAGTCCCTTGGGGCATAAATATAACATGGATTATCAGGTGTTCCTATCCCCCTACATGCAGATTCGCTATCTAAATAAAAGGAACTAGATATGGATAGGGATTTTAGACTAGAACAGTTATGTAAAGTAATAGGACCCAAAGTGTTGTTATGGGTTTTTGAAAAATCAAAATTACGTAAGTCTAAAGAAGTTAGACTACTGCAATATGAAAACATACCTGCCATTTGAGTAACATTATGTGTATCAAAATTACTGACATCAAGATTATTTAAAGAACTGCAAGATTCAAACATACCATACATCTTAATGACATTCTGAGTGTTAAAATTGCTTACATCAAGATAGTTCAGTTTATAATCCTCAGAAAACATCTTTGACATATCGGTTACATTTTTTGTATTAAAGTTACTTATGTCTATCCGCATAAGCTTATCACATTGTGCAAACATCATAAACATGTTAGTTACGTTTTGTGTATCAAAGTTGGTTAAGTCGAGGCTTGTGATATTGTTGCAGCCGTTAAACATTGCGGTCATATTCGTAACCTTATGTGTGTTAAAACTGCTAACATCAATAGTGTTAGCATTACAACACTGAAACATTCCAAACATGTTAGTTACGTTTTGCGTATTGAACTTGCTAATATTAAGGTTAAATGATGAATTACCAGTGCTTTGGAACATTTGTGTCATATTTGTTACGTTTTGTGTGTCAAAGTTTATCAAATTGAGATTTGATAATGAGGAACACTCATAAAACATGCCTGACATACTCGTTACATTTTGTGTGTTGAACTTGGTAACATCCAAGTTTGTGAGGGAACTACACCCTAACATCCAAGTTTGTGAGGGAACTACACCCCGAAAACATGGATGACATATTCGTAACATTTTGTGTATTGAACTTGGTAACATCCACGTTTGTGAGGGAACTACACCCCGAAAACATGGATGACATATTCGTTACATTTTGTGTGTTAAAGTATTGAATTCCTTGGATTGATTTAAGATTAGAAAGATTCAAAAACCAACAATAGGTTGTGGTGGGTCTTGCGTTGACAAAGGAACTATTGAATACGACAGTTGTTATTGTTTTATCGCTTTCCCACCAACCATATGGCCACCATCCAGGGTTATTTGTTCCTGTATTCAACGAATACTTAGTTCCACTCCTTGATGACTTGTAATTGTCGTAATAGAATGTGAGTGTTTTGCCGTCTGTTGATTTAACAACATACGCTTCTGCTGCTTTCATGCTTGTTACAAAGGTAAGCATAGTGATTAGGAATAATAGTTTTTTCATCATGACGAGATACACTCTGTCCGTGTCGTGCGCAACTTTTAATGTTAATAAAATGATAAATAGTAAGTTTTTTCCTGCAAAATTATGTAAAACTCACCACATGCACAAATGCCATTTTTCGTGTAATGGAATAAATGTACTGAAATGTGGTTTATTCATTCAAAATTCATGTTTAAATGGATTTTTTATTACTGTAAATGCTTTGAGGACACAACGTAAAGGCATGAAAAATGGCGTGGTCATCCTTATGCACTTACCTAAGGGGCGAGCCTAGGAACTGGAACCCCTCACTACAATATAAGAATGCTGCCACGCCAAAGCGTGGTGCATAGCTAATGCATGTAGTGAGGAAATGCCTTTCTGAAAGGTCTTTCCCTTATGCTTTATAAATCGAACTATTCCAAAATAGATTTCCTACGTCTCTTCGGTAAGTGCGAAATAATAAGCTATTGCATCTGCGGTTCGGGATTTCTCCCCCGATACCGAATGCAAATATAAACATTTTTAATTGGAAATGCAAGGAAATAATGAGAAAAAGAAAAAGGATTCAATAAAAGTAGTGAAGGTACGACAGAAAGGAATGTGATGTTCTTTCGTACCTTTCAGCACTTTGTGTTATCACATCAGTATTGTTTGTATAGTGTATTTCATCAATATACAGAGTGTATATGCACCAAATACACCGTGTATTTCATATAAATACAGAGTGTATATGCACTATATACAATTACCTATACACTTTGATGTAGTTGTAAAAAGCGACAAAAGTAGTAGGAAACCTTATAGTTGATGCATGGATGCATCGCGTAGGGATAGTTTAAAATATCATGTGATATTATAAAAGGCGTTGTAACCAGATTTCGAGAAAATGGTCGTAAACAATATATCCCGATTGGTCGCGATAGACTAAATCCTTGTCGAGCAATGTGTCAAGGGCATTCTTGATGCTGCTGGCGCTGGGTAAATCATATTTCTTGATAAACTCGTTGCCCATAGGACTCTCTATGCATTTTTCTTTGGCAATGGCTTTTAGGAGAGAAAGTTGATTGTCGGTTAGAAAAGTTGTCAATTCTTCATATTGCATGGTGTTTCGATTGACAATATGCATGATGGCCTCTAATAGTTGATTTTCAGATTTAACGTTCTTTTCTGTTTCGTAGAGCCTGTTCAGAATGAGTTGTATGTTTCGGGTAACGCCATTAAACCTATTAAATTGAGTACCGTATTACGTCCATTATTTGCAAATTTGCAATCAATTTTTTTGTTTCCGTAATACGGTCACAGAAGTAGTCAGGACTGACGTATCCCTGATAAACAAAGGGATTCCTTAATGTAATGGTACGTCCTTTTTCCATGATTTATCAATTTTTCATTTCACTTTTGGTGTTACGGGATTTCCGTAACGATATTTCCGTAATGAAAAGATAAACTAAATGTTTGATACAATCATTTAATTGATGATATTTATTATCAAAATCAGATAAAAATGTCAACTCAGAGTAACACTTAACTAAAACTCTTAAAACAGTTAAGTAAAACTTTTGAAACACTTAACTAAAACTTTCAAAATAGTTAAGTGTCTTTTTTTAGGACAATTTTCATTGTAGTTTAACGATTTTAGTTGACTACTTGTAGTCTTACTTATGATAAGGGTTGACTGGGTTAAACTAAATTTTTAATTCACGTTGACTCGACTTAACGTTAGTCATAAATCTTTGAGCAATTACTATTCTGACATTTTTCTGGCGTATTCGAACAATGCTTGGGGGAGGTGGCAATAGCCAGTGGGATTTTTGTCAAGATAGTCTTGGTGGTATTCCTCGGCGGTGTAGAAATTCTCTAATGGCAACTTTTCTACAACGAATGTTTCGGCATATTGCTTTTGCTCTTCTGCATAAATACTTTCGATGATGCTCAGGTCGGCTTCATCCACGTAATAAATGCCCGTGCGATAGCGTGTGCCTACGTCATGTCCTTGTTGATTGAGACTTGTGGGGTCTATCGCCTTGAAGAACATGCGAACGAGGAATGCTAAATCTATCATCTCGGGATTATAAGTGACGTGTACCGTCTCTGCATAACCCGTGGTGTCGGTATATACTTCTTTGTAAGTGGGATTGTCGGTGGTTCCGTTGGCAAATCCCACTTCTGTTTTCACTACGCCTTTTATCTGCTTGAAATAGTGTTCTGTTCCCCAGAAACAACCGCCTGCAAAATAGATTTCTTTCATTGTTGTATGTCTTTTTATAGTAGTTTAGGAGTTACAAGGAGTTCAGGAGTAAAGACAATAGTCTTTCTCAATGAAAAGATTATCAAGAGAGCATTTGTCTGTACTACTGAACTCCCTGAACTACTGAACTCCTCAATTAAATTTTCCATTCATCCTGCCATGTAATGACGGGAATCTGTTCGTTAAAAGTGATGGGAAGCCAAATGTAACGGGCATCGATGGGATGATAAGGTCGCCAAATGTCTGCCATGAAGATAAACCGTCCGTCGGGTAGGGGAAGGACGAACGTGCTTTGTCCGCCAAAGGTAATTTCAGAACGAGGACCTACGCATGGATTGGGATGCTGTACCCACGGTCCCCAAATGCTGGGAGCGGAGAACATACGTGCCTCGTTGGGTTCCCATCCCGTGCAACCAGAGGTGATCATCCAGTAGGTGTCATCGTGCTTGAAGATGGCTGGAGCCTCATTGTGACCAGCAGGTGAGAGGCGCGTGTATCGTCCTGAATGATGCAGGAAGTCGGGCGTGAGCTCTGCGATGTGAATGGTCAGATTATCTTCAGACGAGAAGATGTGATATGCCTTGCCGTCATCGTCCACGTAAAGCGTCATGTCTCTCGACATCTGGCCTCCTTCAAAGTCGCGCTTGATGAACAGTCCACGACGAATGGCTCTCGTCCATCGGGGAGTCCACCATTCTTGATAGTCGGATATCTTAAAGGAGTCTGCCACCTCTATTTCCCTTTTTCCGAATTCGATAGGCCATTTCCCTGCGTTGGCTCTGCCCGAATAGAGATATTGATAGGGTCCTTCGGGGCGATCGCTTACGGCTACTCCAAATCGTGCCGCATCATAGCCACGGTGCCTGAGTTCCAAGTGAAAATACATCACGAACTTCTTTGTCGTGGGATTGTATATCACTTTCGGTCGTTCCATGATGCAACCGCGTTCGATTTCGTTGCCCTTCTCTTGTGAAACAGGCAATGCCACGCCCATGTTTTTCCATGTTGTCAGGTCGGTAGAAGCATAACACGTAATGCCTACCATGGCATTGCTTGTGCGTTCTGACTTGTGTTCTCCAAACCAATAATAGGTGCCCTCATGCAACAAGACACCTCCGCCGTGTGCATTGATGTGGTTGCCGTCTGTGTCTAACCATAGTTGTCCAGGACGAATGATTCCGTCTTGGGCTGATAGGTGCAGGGAGAAGATGGTGATTAGCGACAATAACATTACCTTTTTCATAAATGGATGATTGATTCTTTGTTAAGTATTGTGCAAATATACGGATTATTCTTTAAATCCAATGTAAAGAATGTATATTTTTTTCAATTCAATAAAAAGAATAGGGAAACGCCAATCACCGAGATAACGGCTCCGATTACTCCCCGTAATGTGATAGGTTGGTGAAACAGCCATCGGGAGGGTAGGAGAATGATGATGGGTGTCATGGCCATGATGGTGCTTGCAATGCCTGCTGCCGTGTATTGTACTGCCATCAACGAGAATCCTACGCCAATGAACGGACCAGAGAATACGGCAATCATCATAGCCAACAATCCTCGATGTTCGTGAAGGCTATCTCGCATTCGCCCTGCATGACCGCTGAGAATGAGCCAAGCAGAGAAACATACCAGTCCTGCGACACAACGAATCATGTTGGATGCAAAGGGTAAGTAATTTTCAATGGATGGGAGAACGTCAGAGGGTACATTGGCGATGTAATGGTCAAGTCCTATCTTGCTCAATACCAATCCTACGCCTTGTCCCAATCCTGCTCCGATGCCAAAGAGAATGCCCTTGAAGGGAAGGCCGAGAGAAACATGGTGTTTCTCGTTGCGCCCCAAGACGGAAATGGCAATACCGAGGAGCGTAACAGCCATTGCCAACAAAGCATTCCATGACAAAGTCTGTCCAATCATTATCCATGCGAAGAATGCGGTAAACATGGGGGCGAGCGTCATGAATAGTTGTCCGTAGCGCGAACCGATGGTGAGGTAACTATTGAACAGGCACCAGTCGCCGAAGAAATATCCCACGACACCAGAAGCCAACAGCCATGTCCATGCTTCCTCGTTGGCATAGACGGGGTAGGGCGAGCCTAAAGTACACCACATCAAGAGGGCGGAAAGCAATAGTGCCACGGCCATTCGCCATACGTTCATCACGAACACGCCTAACCGCTTGCTGCCTATCTCGCTGGATAGGGCGGCAATCGTCCATGAGAAGGCTACGCCTAATGATATGAGTTCTCCTAAGTATGTCATGAATTATCGTTGAAAAATGGCAGATGAAATGTCTTGATGCATTCATCTGCCATTCTTTTATTGATTATAACTAATGATTAGTCATTCTCTTCAAGTCCACTATAACGAATACCGCTCACTTTGTAGCGAGTATAGCCGTCACCAGGATACCAGGGGTCGTCCTTATAAGTAACGAAGAATACGATGCTGTCGGCTGGTGAGCCATTTTTCTGTCGGCCAGCACCTTTCAGGATTTTACCATCGATGGTGACTGGCATAGACTTCTCCTCGTTGATCATTACGTCAACCATTTCGGGGGTTGTCTTTTTTTCGTCAGTCCAAACTGTGTCGCCTTTCGCATCGAGTTTCACTTTCTTGATCCACCACTGATAGCCCTCGCCGAAGTTCTCCGACTCTGTGCTTTTGAATGTCAGCGTATTCTGGTCGATGTTTACCTTGGTCTTAATGGAATATGTAGGGAAACCAGGCATACCTAATTCAGGAAAACCATTATGGTACTTGATTCTGGCAGCCACAGTGTCGCCATTAAGAATGTCTATGTACTGCAGGAAGTAGCTACTATAGTTTGCTGAAAAATTACCAATGCCCATATTGTCCACCCACATTTCTGAGGCAGAATTTCCTGCTGTGTTGTATGTGAGCAAGATGGTCTTGCCTTCTCCGAAGTAGTCCTCGCCCGATAAGATGGGGTCACCGTTTTCATCGACGGCATCAACGATGCAGTACCACATCCCTGCCATTGACTCTGTTGCTGTTCCTCCTATTTCCTCTTTCTCACAAGATGCGAAAACCGTAGTAAGGAGCAATGCTGCAAAATATACTAATTTCTTCATAATCGTTTATTCCTTAACCCATGTTTGTACAAAATTCATGTTTGCATACAGGACGTTTAACTTGATGGTGCTGGTCTCGAGTTCGAATACTCCTTCAAATCCGTCAGGGCCATCACCCCAACCAGGAACATAAGCATCCTCTAATACCAAACTTCCATCTTCCTCAATAGAGATTAAGCCTTCCATGGCATATTTGGTGCCATAACCAGCACGCTGGCAATACCAGCCACCAAGAAGGTCATCAACAGAATACGTGCCATCTTCATTGTCGATAATCAGAACCTCAAAATCAGTTCCGTAGGCTACTTGTGCACCTTCGCGAAGACGATAGCTGCTGGCCTGGCACAAATAGAAGCCTTCAACGGGATTGCTCGGGTCAAGCACAACTACCGTACGTCTGGAATTTGCGGTAATACCATCAGAGTTCTTGATAGAGTAAACAATGGTGTAAATACCACTCTTCTTCGTGTTCAAGTTGCTATTAATGTTCACTTGGTCACTCACGTCCTCCCCATTGAGCGTAGCTGTATAGCCAGGGTCAGTGAAATTGGTACCTTTATCAATAACCATATAGGAATCACCTTTCAGCTCAAGAATGGGATAATAGGTCAAACGGCTCAACCCTTCCGATTCCTTGTCGCCACAACTTGTTACGGCGAAACTGACCAAGGCGAGCATCATTGCGAAAAATATGTTCTTTTTCATAATTATCATCATTATCAATTATTATTTAGCCCAGAATATCGGATTCTTATAGTCAGCATCATTGAATTCTGGAGTATTCGAATTACTTGATGTTGATACAGATGGATAAGGCCAGCGCTGGATTACTTGATTGCTGCCTACTTTGTCGAAGACAGAGATAGGAGTATAGAGCGTACCAGGTGTATACAATTCTGTGAGGAGCTTATCGTTGCCGCTGTCGTAGATACCACTTCCTGGTACAGGACCGAAAGCTGGATACTTCAGACGACGCAACTCGCACCAAGACTCAAAGTTGTTGGTACCAGAAAGGGCCATCCACTTTGAAATACCGATGCACTCCTTGTAGTTGGCTTGGTTATAAGGGAATTGTGCAATCACTTGATCTGCTCCGCTCACGCCAGCAGAAGCGCAAGATGCTTGAATGGCTGCATTGTAGTGTGCTTGAGCCTGTGCCGCATTGTTCTGACGAGCATAGTATTCAGCGATGAAGAACTCTACCTCTGCTACTTGAATCATGTAAACAGGTGAGTCGAACTTCATGGCTGGACGACACCAATAAGCTGCCTTGTAATTGTTTGACGTGCTGAAGTTGGTTCCAGACACACCACCTACATAATCTCCGCTACTGTTGGTGTCGAAGAATGCAGCAAGACGTGGGTCTTGGTAAGTAATATCGCCATCACTGCTCTTTTGCAACATCGTACCTACGATGGCTATGTTAGCAGTTACGTTGATTTGGGTAGAACCGAATGCGGTAGAGAATTCCTCTGCATAGTAGGGATTCATCTGTCCAACTTCGTTTTTCCAGAAACCAGCGTAAGCAACGTCAGCAGTTGGGAAATTGTTCTCGGCAATAAGTGCGCCGATTTTACTATCCACTTCAGGTACGGCACTTACTTCGCGACTCATAATCTTCAGTTTCAGTGCATTGGCAAACTGAATCCATGGAGTAGCGTTTTTACCTTGATAAAGGAAGTTAGTGGCTACGTTGTCAGAAGAAGATACTTTCTCCAAAGCCTCATCAAGTTCTTTGAGAAGACCTGCATAAACAACTGCACCTTCGTCGTAATGTGGAGATGGATTGCTGATGTCGAGAGCCTCGGTATATGGGATGCTTCCGTAGCAATCTACCAATGTTTGAAGTGCAAAGCAACGCAAGGTGGTAGCTGCCAAATAGGTACCCCATTCATTGTTCTTCTCTGCCAACGTGCGAATCGTTTGAAGGTTCTTCAAACCCACGCGGTTAATCTGCGAATAAGCAGAACCCGAACGCACGGGAGACATGTTGAACTGTGAGTAGTCCACATAGTTGGATGTACCGAACATGTGTGAATAGTGTTGTGCAAAGTATCCTGCTGGAATGCGGAGTAGGTTGCCGTAAGTGGCGGCGATACCCATCTCAGCAGCAGGCAGCATGATACTGGTATTCATATTACCCTCGGTAGGAGAGTTAGGGTCCTGATTGATGTCTAAGTAACTGTCACAAGAGGTAGTTGCAAGACCCAGGATGATAGTCGATATAATTGCTAATTTCTTCATACGTTTGTCCTCCTTCATTAGAATTTAACACCTACGTTGAAACCAAACGTGCGGCAGCCAGGGTTCACGTACAACTCACCGAATTGTCCTTCAAGGTCGTTACCAGTGGTACTTCCCTCTGGGTCGATGAAGGTGTTGCTCTTATGAGTCCAGGTAAACACGTTGTTGCAGAACAGAGACACGGTGATGTCGCTTAAGTAGAGCTTGCTAACCAATGACTTGGGAAGTTGGTAGGCAAGTGTGATGTTACGCAGTTTGACGAACGATTTGTTGAGCAAGTAAGCTTCGCCACCTTGTCCCCAACCGTAGTCGTTGTAATATCCTTGGTAGTCGCCATAACCTAAATCGCCACCGCCTAAGAAAATAGGAGTCGTGTTCTCCACGTATCCGCCCTTTCCGTCGCTAACAACAGAGTTGGGGATAACGAATGGACGACGCTCGTTGTAAGTGGTGATAGCACCATTACCGGTGAATTGCATCAAGTTCTTCGAACGTGAGAACATATATCCACCCTTACGGATGTCAAGAGCGGCGCTCAACGTAATGCCTTTCCAAGACAATGCTGTAGTAACACCGCCAATCCAGTCGGGATTCATGTTCTTGCCAGTATCTACAAGGTCGGTAGTCAGCAAGGGTTGTCCGTCTTCACCAACGATCAGTTTTCCGTCGTTGGTGTACTGAGGCATGTATGTGTAGAATTCACCCATAGGATTGCCTTCCTCTGCATAGAAGTAAACGGCATCGTTACCAGCTGAGAAGCTGTAGATGGTGGTCTTTCCACCTTCAACGCTGGATGGCATGGAGAGAATCTTGTTGCTGTTCTTAGAGAAGTTGAAACCTAAATCCCAACGGAAGTCTTTCGTACGAACAGGTGTGGTATTAACGAGCAACTCGATACCACGGTTGCGCACGTTACCGAAGTTGGTCACCATGGAAGAATAACCTGATGCTGGGTCTACTGGCAACGTGAAAATCTGGTCTTTCGTCTCTCGGTTATAGTAAGCGAAATCGACATTGATACGATTACCTAAGAAAGCGAGGTTCAAACCAATTTCATACTCAGTGGTCATCTCAGGTTTCAGTTCAGAACTACCAATGGTGGAAGAAGCTTGGAAAGCGTTGATTCCGCCAAGTGGGAACTTAGCAACGTCGCTACCATAATATGCACGTGAAGTACCTTGAATGAAGCGTGCAGAAGTTAAGTATGGGCTGGCATCATTACCAGTCTTACCGTAAGCTAAACGCAACTTACCGAAATCAAGGATGTTGTTCTTTGGAATCAATCTTGTGAAAATCCAGCTCAATGTAGCTCCAGGATAGAAGTAGCTGTTCTTATTCAGAGGCAATGTTGATGACCAGTCGTTACGAGCTGTAAGACCTAAGTATAACATTTCGTCCCATCCTAAAGTAATGTCACCGAACAAACCTACGAGGCGACGCTTTGACTGGCTCTCAGAAAGTTCTGATATCGTAGAACCGTTGGAGAGATCCCAGAAACCAGTGTTGAAGGTCAACTTGTCTGTCTGGCCTGATGAGAGAGTTTGATAGCGTTCATTCATGTTGACACCTGCGGTTACGTTCACGTCAAGCATGCCATCTAAGTACTTATCAGCCCAGTTAGCCAAGAAGTCGTGGTTCTTCTCATATTTGCGGAGATAGCGGCTAAATACCCAACCATCTTGGTTCATGTTTGATGGCGCATAACCGTAATCTTCATTGATGAGGGCATCGTCGAGCGTAATCTGTGGGAAACCAATCTTGAAGTCATAGTCGGTGTAGTCGAAACCATAACGATAGGTAAGCGTCAACTGGCGAATAGGTTTGATGTCTGCCTGAATCTTACCTTGTACTTGTTTTGAGTCGTTGTGGTTGTAGTTGTTCTCAATAGCCCAATATGGGTTGGTAATACCGTATGGTGTGTACCATGCCTCTGGCGTATTGAATGGTGAACTGAGATCCTTGCGGTCAACCAAACTGAGGTCGCGTGGGAACTCTAAGATACCGTCGATGACTGATGTTCCCTGGAAAGAACCTGGGATGTCGGCTTTTGAAGTAGCGATATTCACGCTTGAAGACAACTTCAACCAACTGATAGGCTCATAGCTTGCACGCATGGCAATGGTGTTACGTCTGTAGATGTCCTTGTTGCTTGGGATGATACCATCGTCGCCAGAGTAGCCATAGCTCAGGTAGTAGGTCATCTTGGAATCATCGCTGACACCGCTCAATGCTACGCTATGACTGGTGGTGAGACCTGTTTCGAAGAAATCCTTGATGTTGTTTTCCACTGCTTCGTACTTGTGAATCAATTGCTGGTGGTTCCAGATAGGACCATATACCTGTTGTGAACCATCGAATTCAGGTCCCCAAGAACCGTTCTCAATGAAAGTCTGCTTACCATTCCATCCCTGACCAAATTGGTTTTGGAACTTAGGCAATGTAGCTACGGTGCGCCATTGCACGCTACCATCGTAGGTAATGGTGAAGTTACGACCATCGCCTCTCTTACCACTCTTTGTAGTAACGACGATTACACCATTGGCAGCACGGCTACCATAGAGGGCTGTAGCAGCAGCACCCTTCAACACCGTCATCGACTCAATATCGTTGGGGTTGATGTTGGAGATACCACCCATAGCCTCTTCATGTCCTTGTGACAAAGAAGATGTTTGCTGGAGGGGTACACCATCGACAACGTACAATGGTTGGTTGTTACCGTTAATTGAACTAAAACCACGGATAATAACCGAGTTAGCTGTACCTGGATCGGCAGAACTTGCGCTGATTTGCACACCAGCCACCTTACCTGCCAAAGCTGAAGTAACATCGGTCATCTTACCTAACGTTAACTCATCATTGTCAAGTTGTGTGGCAGAATATCCCAGTGTCTTCTGTTGACGTGAGATACCCATGGCCGTAACCACGATTTCGTCAAGGTTAGTGTCATCGCTGCGCAATACGATACGCATTCTTGGACGAGCACTTACTTCCAGTGTCTCCATACCTAAGTAGGAGAAACGGAGTTGTGACTTACCAGCTGGAACGGTCAATGAGAATCGACCGTCATTACCTGTCACGGTACCGATGTTCGTCCCAATAACGAGAACGGACACACCGATGACTGGCTGTCCATCTTCTTGAGACACTACGATACCATCGACTTGAGTTTGAGCAAATGCACTTCCTAAGCAAAGGAAGATGCCTGCCAAAAACATTGTTAGTCTTTTTACCATAATTCTCTCTCTTAAATTATTACTATATTAATAAACTCTTTATCTGCGTCCAAATAACAAATAATACCTCGATTATTCGTTTGTTTAATGTTTTTTAAACATGCAAAAGTAGATGAAAGTGATGAAATATGCAAATATTTCGATAAAAAATTAAAAATTTCTATTAAAAAACGTTGATTTGTCAATGCTAAGTTCCTAAAACTTACAGTTTGTAACTAAAAAATAAGGCATTTTGTAATTTACAATTATCAATTAATAATTCACAATTATCAATTCACAATTAATAATTCACAATTAGATTGAAAATTGAAGATGATACTATTCTCCCATCTATCATCTCCAATGCAGTATTCTTTTTCTTTACATTTTACTCCCCTTTCTCTTTGGAGAGGGGTAGGGGGTGAGGCTTTTGAAAAAATAAATGGGCAGGATACGCTTTGGCGCACCCTGCCCACAAACAAACATTTATTGAAAGATTACTTCTTGATTACTTTCTCAGTTACTACAGAACCATCACTCATGTGCTTCTTCATGATGAACATGCCCTTACCAGCCTTCATGATGCGACGACCGTTCAAGTCGAAGAGTTCGATAGCGCGAACCTTTGCAGGAGCAACTGCATCGTCGATAGAGGTGATAGCCTCATTGTATGCGCTTGCATAGTCGAAGGCAGCAGCAGGATTAGCGAGGAAGAGTTGTACACGGTCGAACATGAACTGTGCGAGGTTGTTCCACTTCACACCGATTGTCAAGATACCGTCGGTAACAACTACATTCTCCAATACGTTCTCATGACGACCTACATATTGTCCGTAGTGGTCGATGCGAGCGTCAGCAGCAAACTGCTCTGGGTCGATTTGACCATCCTCGTAAACAGGAGTATCAGAGGTCTTCACGTAAACGCGGTTCAGCTCATGATTAGCTTCCTTGTTAGCGATTGTCTCGTCGTCATCGCTTTCGCCTGGTGTGAACTCATCACTCCACTCAGCACAGTCAATCATCACGTTGTAAACACCTGCGGGCAGGTCAGTAATAGTCTGCTCGATACGGTTGGTTTGGTGATATTGAGTGATACAGAGGTCTTTTGGCAGACCGTCGATGTCACCAGCATAGCCACCGTTCCACATGTTGGTCAAACCAGCATTTCCTTCAACCATTGTCCAACCTGGGCAGTTCTCTTCAGTCACGCCAGCACTTTCTTTCCAAGCGTAAGTGTTCGGGTTCTTTACGAATACGGTGAAGTTGTAGGTAGGAGTAACAGTCTCCAATGTGTTCTCGTCAACTGTCTCTGGGAACATATCAATGCCGTCCTTCATCTTACCATAGTACTCAACCCTGATGCGGTTCTTCATGAGCTCAGCGAGTTCGTCGTCATCGGTAACGGCCTTGTCGGCACGTACGATGAGTTCGTCTTCCTCAGCAACACCGAGTTGTTTCAAACCTTCTGCTCCCTGACGGATACGGTCAACGAGTACCTTGATACCAACGTCAGAAGAAGTCTTAGATTCACCTTCTGTGAACATGTAACCAGCCACCTTCACGGCGTTAGACAATTCGTTAGCAGCCTCAACCAAAGCGGCGTCGTCTGTCAATACATCATAGAAGTAAGCAAATTCGCCTTCGCCCTCGAATTCAGGATCAGCAATCCACTCTGAGTAAGCGTTGTACTTCTTGTTGATTTCCTTGAGGTCACCATAGAGTTCGGTAACGTCAAACTTCGTACCAGCATAGTCGCGAACAACGTCGATAGACTTCTTGATTTGCTCGTCGTAGTTGTCGCAATATGTGCGGTGGTCTTTCATTGCCTTGCTAACAGCCTCGAGAACGGCAGCAGCATTCTTGTAAGCAGAAGGAGAGGTGTAGTTAGGAGCCTCAGCCTCGTACTTGTTGATAGCGTCGTTCAATGCGTTGAATGCAGCACCAGCATAGCGCTCAGCGGTATTACCGTCGCGTGTGCTCTTAGCCTCTGCCAAAGCATTGTTCAAGAGTTGTGTTTCCTCTACACCAGCGATGTTAGGAATGTACTTCACTTGTGGGTTAGCGAGAATGATTTCCATGTAAGCGGGATCGCCAGAGTCTGAACTTGAAGAAGTCCAACGGATGATATAGTCACCAGACTCATCTGGAGTGAACTTGAATGAGTGCTTAGAAGCACCGTTTACGGCACCCGTGCCACCATTTACGTTAGGAGAGTTGTCTACAACCTGTACGAATACCACTTCGCCAGCTGGGTTGAAGATTTCGAAGCGAGTCTTGTTACCATTGTCTTTCCACATAGCTGTGGTGAAGCTGATGGTATAACGCTTGCCACCCGTGAGTGTGAGAGGATAACCAACGGTAGAACCGTACTCTGCATATCCCTCGCGGAAGTAGAGACCCTTTGTGAAGTCGCCACCAGAAGCGAAGTCGAACATACGAGAACCACTACCGTAAGATGTTTGAGAAGGACGCTCTTCTTGTCCGAACATTACGTACCAACCTTCAGGAATTGTACCTGAACCAGCAGCAGCGAAGTAGTCGGGGAGGAGGTCAGCGGGAACATCAGTTGGATCAGCGCTCACCTTACCAACGTTGATGGTATAGATAGAGTCGCCATAGATAGAGTCATCCAAACGCATTTCTGGATAAATCTTCGTAATTCTGAGCTCGTAAGCGTCAGTTGCCAAATCACCAGCACTTGTACGTGTCAATGTGAAGTCCTCAGCAAAGCCCTCTGCTGGAGAAATTTGGAGCTTCTCATTGTTCAAATAAGCTTCAAGAACAGCAGCGTCAGTAGCCTTGTCGAATTTAACGGTGAACTCCTTGATGCTATTTGGCAAGTTGAATGAACCATCCTCTGGTTCTGCCTCAACGATAACTGGAGTCAAGTACTGATATGGATAAACGTCATCCTTAGGATTGTACTGGATTTCGTAGTTGTTGTTAGCTTGTCCAGAGAAGTTAGGAACATCGCCTCCAGGACCAGAAGTATAAGTAAGGTGGTAAGCTGGGTCGGTTGGGTTCACGAATGAAATCTCAACGAGGTCATCATCGTTAACACCTTCGTCCAAGAAGATATAGAAACGACCATCATCGAAGCCTTCTACAGAGTAAACTGGCATAGTCTTGCCATTCACCTTAACGGTAACGCAGTTGTCAGGATACATCAAACGTCTCTTACCAGTAGCCTTAACCAATTCGCCAATGTTGGTATCGAAACCGAAGTCAAGTTCAATAACGTCTTCGCTGAACTCGGCAACAGTACCATACTTGTAAACTTCAAACTTGATGTCATCGAAGAAGAAGTCAACATCATTAGCCCTGTCTTTAGAAAGGTTGAATGCGATAGAGTGCATGGTGCCTTCACCAGATTGCTGAGCGGTGATAGTACCTTCAACATTATAGGTCTGCCAATCAGTCGTGAAGTTTGGCGAACCAATCATCTCATAGTGAATGTAGTCGCTTGGGTCGCGGTGAGCTTGTGTATCAGCAGAAGCTGCCATACTTGCACGATAAGCGAAAGATACGCGATACTTCGTTCCTTCAGGAAGAGTCTCTGGTAAGTTGATCCAGAACTGAGCGTCCCAATCTTGAGCAGCACCAGCAGCAGAATGAACTTGGATACCACGGCTTCCGTCAACACCTACACCATCGGTAATTACTGATGGATAAGGAGAACTACCGTTTTCCTTAGAATAGAAGCAGCTTACGTCGTCGCCCTCGAGGTCGCCATTAGTAATAAGGTCTGTCCAACCTACTACCTGAGCCTTACCCTCGCGTACGAGTTCCATACTTGTAACGGTAACGTTTGCCCAGTTGGCACCCTTGATAGAGTGTAAGTGAGCAAAACCCTTATCCTTTACCATTTGCTTCAGGTCAACGATGTAAGTTTCACCATCCTGAGAGAAATACTTGGCTGACCATCCGTTTCTGGTGTTGTCAATCAAGTGAGACTCAGCTTCGTTCTCGTTCCATTGACCTTCGTCGATGTCACGGTTGAAAAGGAAACGAGGAGTTCCCTCTGTACAAACAACAATTAATTTTGAATAGAGTGACAGGTCGGCATAGTTGATTACCTGTGAATCACCATAGGGCTGTCCCGTAGACGAGCCAATCACATAAGTACAGTCTGCAGGTCCGGTCTTCTGTGCGTCAGCACCCCAACCATCCCATGCGAAGAACATGTCTTGTGTCAGCGGAACGCGTTCGTCCGCATACACATTCATTGCACCAATTGCACAAAGCAAACATGCAAGAAACAATTTGTAGCTTTTCTTCATTTTGTTGTAATTTTAAGTTATTAGAAATGATAGTAATTTAGACGTTACTTTTTGTTTGCAAAGATATAAACCATTTTTATATTATACTTTATTATTTGTATCAGAGACTTTCGAATTTGTAAAACTTCACAAAAATCAAACAAATGGAAAAAAAGTTGATTGGTTATGGGAGTGAGAAGAGGTGAGGGGTGAGAGGTGAGAGATTACTTTTTCAATCGCTTTATTTATTCTAATAAATCATATCTCTCACCTCTCACTTCTCACCCATCACCTCTATTTAACTTCAAAGTTTAGGCATTGTAAGTCTTTGTCTAATGACGAAGAACCATAGAGGATTTGATACTTGCCACGACGGGTAGACAACTCGTCAATCGATGGGTCGTAGTATTCGAAAGCCTCTCCATCAAGTGTGATTTGTGCCTTCTGTGTTTCGCCAGCAGCCAGTTGCAATTTCTGGAAGCCCTTGAGCGACTTGATAGGAGCCGTAGGATTGTCGAGCGACTTCACGTAAACCTGAACGATTTCAGCACCTTCTCGTTGACCGCTATTCGTAACGGGAACGGTTAATGTTACCTGACCATCCACCTTCATGGAAGACTTAGACAACTTACCCTTTCCATACGTGAAATTCGTGTACGACAAACCAAATCCGAAAGGATAAAGGGCATTACCCTTGAAATAGCGATATGTGCGATTTTCCATGCTATAATCGAGAAAATCGGGCAAATCATCGTTGCTCGTATAGAACGTAACGGGGAGTTTTCCGCTTGGATTATACTTACCCAAGAGCACATCAGCCAATGCCTTTGCTCCACCTTGTCCAGCATACCATGCTTGTACGAGAGCGTCGTATTGGTTCTCGATACTTCCAAAGGCAATGGCAGAACCAGAGCAATTGACAAACACGACAGGCTTACCCGTTTCATGCATGGCCCTTACGAGACGTTGTTGCACGTTGGGCAACTCAATCGTAGACTTGTCGCCACCTTCTCCTTCCAATCGAGCTGAAATACCGCCAATGACGATGATGACGTCAGCTTGCTTCACCTCGTTAGCCAAATCCGTATAATCCACCAGTTTTCTTTCGCAAATATCAGACCTAAACATGGCGAAGTTTCCGTTGCCACGCTTATATTCAATCACTACGTCATACGTATTACCCTTGACAACGTTGAATGATTTATAGTTAACTCCACGACGGAATCCACCTCTTCCGCGAGTAGGTTGGGCCTCTTCTACCACCTCGCCATTGACTTTCAACGTATATCCATTATCCGTATTCACGTAATATTTCATTTCGCCCGTAAACGTAGCTACATATTTTCCAGATGCGCGAAGCGAAAGGTTGTCATTGTTGATACCCTCCGCAAAGCCCCAAGCACCAAACGTGGAGAAGTTCAATTCGCTATAATAACCCGTTTTATCGGGATTTCCGCTCAACTCCTTATTATTATATAACTCCACAAAAATGCCCTTTCCATCGTTGAAATCTTGCAAATGATGTATCGTGTTGTATTCATCCGTGAGTTCACAAGCCTTACGATAGATGATGTTGGTATTAGGCATTGCATTCTTGATTCCCTCCAACAATGTATGCGTGTGATTCTTCGTTGGCGTTCCACCATAATTACCGTTGAGCATACCCGCATCATCCGCATTGGGACCTACGACGGCAATCGTTTTCAACTGATTCGACAACGGTAATATACCATTGTTTTTCAACAATACCATCGATTCACGAGCCGCTTGCGTTGCCAATTGGTCGTTTTCCTCACTACTGATTTCCTCCTCACCGATTTTAGCCCAAGGAAGACGGTCGGCAGGGTCGAACATTCCTAACTCGAAACGTCCCATTAACGTTCTTCTCAAATGACCGTCGAGCGTTTCCTCTTGTATCAAACCCTTATTCAAAGCCTCCGTCAACACCATAAACACCTTTCCGCATTCCAAGTCGGTACCGTTGAGCACCGCATCAACCGAAGCCGATAATGGGTCGGGGTGTGTTTCGTGCTGCCCCTTGTTGTAGAAATTATTGATGGCGTCGCAATCCGTTACCACCAAACCATCATATCCCCATTTCCTACGAAGGATATCTACCAAGAGACGGTCGCTGGTGCAACATGGTTTTCCTTCATAACGATTGTAGGCACACATCACCTCACGCACGTTACCCTTCTTGACGAGCGCCTTGAAAGCTGGAAGATATGTTTCCCATAAGTCGCGCATAGAAACGGACGCGTTATACGTGTGGCGCAATGGCTCAGGACCGCTATGTACGGCATAGTGCTTGGCACATGCATGTGTCTTGAAATACTTGTTATCATTGCCTTGCATACCGAGAACGGTCTGAACGCCCAATACCGCATTCAAGTATGGGTCTTCACCACACGTTTCCTGTCCTCTTCCCCAACGAGGGTCACGGAAGATATTGACGTTAGGACACCAGAAAGACAATTCGGGATTGCCTGGATAATACGTAACGCCCATCGGGACGTTGAAAATGTTATGGTCTGAACGATTCCAATTCGCACGTGCCTCATCGGAAACGGTAGAGAAGATTTCGTATACCTGACTGGGATTGAAAGCTGCGGCCAATCCGATAGGTTGAGGAAATACCGTATAACCATCTTGGCGGACACCATGACAAGCCTCGCTCCACCAGTTATATGAAGGAATACCCAAACGGTCAACCGAAGCTGACTTGTTCATCATCAACCCTACCTTCTCTTCAGGCGTGAGCAATGAAATGAGGTTTTCCACACGTTCCTCTCTGGTGAGGTCGGGATTTTGGAAAGGATAATGGTGAGTAGCCGTAGCATCGCCTTGCCTTACCGTTGCCTTGACGGAAAGAGCACCCAACGTTTTTCCGTGGTCGTCTATGAGTTCCACGCTACGATAAGTCTTGCCTTGGGAGTTCTTTGGGGAGAATGCCACCATGACCTTTGCGCTATTTCCTGGAAGAATGGATTCTTCGGAATAAAAAGCCCTGATGCACTCGCAACTGGGAACAGAACGGGCAATCTTGATGGCAGACTTAGACTTATTATATAAGGTGAACGTATGACACACCGTTCCCTCTGCCTCATCCAATGAGTTAAAGTCGTGTTCGTAACTATCGAAAAACACCAAACGATTCTTCTGTGCCGACAAGGTCGTAAATGTCATGAAGAACAATGCTATCAACCAATAAGACTTATTCATAATGAATAGATGATGAATTATAAATCTGAGTTAATGTTATTAGTTTATGCCACAAATTTAAGAAAAAAAACAATACAAACATGAAAAAACCATCAATAAAATCAATATGTGCTAAATTTTTCAAAAAAAATAAAGAATATGAAACATAATAGAAAGTACTTTACAAAATAATAACGTATTTTTGCGATGTAAACTATTCATTTATATTTTTAATTATTAATCCTTATTATCATGAAGAAATTCTTTACACTTTTCGTGGCAGCATTGCTAAGCGGCAATGTATTTGCACAAAGCCAATGGACAGACTATGTAGTCAACGGTGACTTTGAAGGTGATGACACTTCATGCTTCTGGTCGCATGACTGGGCTGATGACAACATCAATCAAGGTCCTATCCGTGTGGTTGAAGACCCCACTCAACCAGGAAACCATGTAGCTATCGTATCTTCTCGTGATCTTTTTGAAGATGAAGCATCACTCGACGACTGGACATTCCAGTTCTTCGTAACACTTCCTAATACCGTTATCGAGGAAGGTGATGAATTGCGTCTGACTATGCGTATTCGTGCTGACAAAGCAGCAAATTCCCAAACACAGGCTCACAACACGCCTGGTGACTACAACTATTGGAATATGTATGGTGACATCGGTTTCACCACCGAATGGCAAACCGTTGTGAAGGAAGCTCTCATCGGTGCCAACCAAGCCCATAGTGAAGGTGGTGGCAAGGAGATGCACACCGTGGCTTTCAACCTCTATGTATTGAAGGAAGCCAACAACTACTATTTCGACGATGTGAAGTTGGAAATCCGCAAGGCAGAAGCTCCTCACGAACTCACTGGTTGGTTGGAAATGGTTCGTAATGGCATTGATTCAAATGATATGACTCAATTCGCTAATGGTACATTCACCACCTTCACGGGTCGTGATGGCGTTCCAGGTATCGACCAACCCGCACGTATCGTAAACGATCCTTTGGATGGTCAACCTGCTCTTGAGGTGAAGTCGGTAGCAGCAAGCTATATGAAGGAGAATCTGGATGAAGAAGGAAATGTGCAGAGTACCACACCTATGTATATTGTACGCGAAGGCAACCAAAATGCCGACCATCAAGTAGGTGACAGCATCGAACTCACCAACTGGCAGAGTCAGTTCTTCGTTACAGGTCCTCACGTATTCCGTGCAGGTCAGAAGATTAGGTTTGTCATTGAAGCACGCGCCGAGCATCCTACTGACATCGAGACACAGATTCACAGGGGTCCTGGTGATTATTTGCATTACCAATTATTTGGAAATCTTTCTCTCACCGAAGAATGGCAGAGATGGGAGTTTGAACAGGATGTAACCAGTGAGCAGAATGGCGGTTCTACCGTTGCCTTCAACTTGAACGTTTACAAGGATGCTGACAATACCTATTATTTCAGGAACATTGAGTTGTCTTGCAACGATGCCGACGCTACTCTTGAAGAGCGTACACTCGGTTCAGAGGATATTGTTCTCCCAATACCCGCAAAAGACCAAGAGACAACCGTCAACTTCGACATGAGCAATGCTGTCTCAGCCTTACTCGTTCCCGACTTCAAAGAATTCTTGTTGGAGAGCAACATGAAGACTCAAATGGAAGAAGGTGCACTTAGCGAAGAGGAAGTTTCCATCGGTCAGGATGGTGCAGCCATTGACGAAAACGGTAATGCCGTTGCAGATGGTGGCGTACTCAGTTTCGACGTAGACCCAGATGCTTCTGAAAACAACAATGCCGTTATTACGATTGCCAATTTAGGTAAGGAATTTACACCTGAAGAATCCATCTGCACAAGCATTTGCTTCGTACAAAAGGGCTGGTATTACATTTACAACATCAAGTTTGTTGACAATGCCATCTACAACAATATCGCCAACATTACCAAGGCAAATGAAAACGGTACCATCTACGACCTGACAGGACGTAAGGTAATCAATCCGACAAAGGGTATTTACATCATGAATGGAAAGAAATTCATCCAGAAATAAGTTCACATACCTTACTTCACATAAATGCCTAAAGGCATAAAAAGAGAAAGTCATTTCAAATTTGTGGAAGTTATGAAATGACTTTCTTTATTATTCTTATCCGCTAAACTTGGAATATTATTCTGAGCCGAGAATGATGCTTACCATTTTCACTACATCAGAGATAGTAATCGCATTGTCCTCGTTCACGTCACCATCGTTGATGAAGAATTCACCCTTTTCCTTGTTTTTCAACAAGCGATTGACAAGAAGCGTAACATCAGTAATCGTCACGTTGCCATCGCCATTGAGGTCACCCTTTAATGCTGGCTTCACGAGAACGTGCGGGTAATCATTCTCTGCCATTTCACTCTTCACGCGCAACAAGGCTTCTTGTGGCTTAATCTTGTCACCATTACCTACAGGATAGAAACCTAAAATATTATTCTTAGTCAACAAACGATAGTATTTATATCCGTCAACTTGTGCGTTATATTCAATTCCCTTAACCATACATGCATCACCTTCCGTATCGATAGTTACCTCTTTTTCGTAAAGAGTGGTTTTGAACTCATATTCACCTGGATTGCCTGCCAATAACACGGCTGCTTGAGAAGGCAATGCCTGTCCTGCCTTAAATACGTCTTTCACAATCAACTCACCAGTTGTCTTCGCGCCAATCGCGTAAGCCGTGATTCCCTCTGGTATAATCACGTTGTGATTATTCATGGCTACGTTCGTGAATGTAGCATAACCGCACTCTGGAATGGTGACCGATTGGGAATAGATGAGTTCGAGATCGTCAATGAGTAGAACGTCGCCCTCCGAACCTTGTCCTGGGTCGGCATTGGTAGAGAATGTCACCATGATGGCTTGTGGCGCATCTGTCTTGTTGTAATTATTTGAATCGTAATTGAATGGTAAATATAGATGTTGCCATTGTCCACCATTGGTACTAATCGTATTGTTCTTTGCATATCCGATGATCATCGAACTATCGTTATTTGCTGTAGGTTCTTGGTAACGCTTTCCATTGGTAATGGCTGCACTCACCGTTGCGTAGGGATGTTCACGTTGTGCCGTTCCTTGCGTAAACTTCACCCAAACCGAAAGGGCAATAGGTTTTTTCGACAATTTAGCATAAAAAGGCGAACCATTACTGGTTTCAGTATTGGTAATATCCATCCATGCGTGATTCAGTGGATCTGTTGCAACCGGTGATCCAGCATTCATTCTTCCTGTAGTAATCGTACCATTGGCAATTATACCAAATAAAACATTACGAGGAACCAACTTCAAACAAGCCTTTCCGATCGTACCATTATGCAAATCTTCCTTTTCCACACTTGTGTGTTTAGTAGAATGGGCTGTTGATGCCATAGTTCCACCTACCGATTCAAAACTATGCCAACCTACTGGCACATTCTTAAAATCTTCCCCACTCCAATCTTCAAAGTCAGAATTGGTAATTTGCAAACCTTCGTACTTTGAGAAATCTATTGCAACCTGCGCTTTTGTTCCTAAGGAAAACAAACTCAGCAAGACTATAATAAGATAATTCTTTTTCATATTGTATATATAAATAATGTGTACTCAATACTGTTTTAACGAAGAATCTTCTTGCCACGAACGATATATAATGAATGACGTCCTGTAGAAATCATTTTTCGTCCTTGCAAGTCAAAAGCATTTTCCTTTTGCAAATCCATGTTGTTTTCAAATGCACGGATTCCACTATCTACTTCATAAGTGAAGTCATACACAGAGATTTCGCTTTGTTTTCCTGAAGAACTAATCGTAATAGCCTTGACGGTACAATTCTCAGATAACTCAATCTCCGTATCAGCCGTAATGACAATCCCATTATCGGCTGATGGGTCTGTACCATCAGTAGTATAATAAGTGGCAACGGTCTCACCATCATTTGAAGTTGTTCCCACGCCAATCACTAAAGTATTGCGCACGCCCTCTTTCTTCGTGATGGTAGGGGCGATAAGCACTTCCGCAATAGCTTCTGGTTCACTACCGAAGACTACATCTATCAATTGCCCTAACAAATCCATCAAGTTGATGTGGATTTCGCAATACAGTTGCGTGTCGTTGAATCTTGCCACCATTTCAATGGGTACTGGACCCAACATCGGTCCCATCCAACCTTCTATACCTGCGTCATTGCCTTCCGTGATGAGAAGGGCGTCGTTGTAGGTAATGGTAGTAACGCCATCAACGGTTGTTCCTTCCCTATCGGGAAGTATTATGTTTCCAACACCTAACCTAATCAATGTACCATCCTCATCGGAAGATTCCAAACAGAAGTTGTTCAACGAGAGCGTGTATTTCCCGTCATCGCCTTTCGTTACGTCGATAGTTGTTTGCTGTTCCATCGACTCTCCATTAACGGTCACCGTCAGCTTGTCTGTGTATTTGTTGGCGAAAGCGGTCAGGGCGATGAAAGCAAAAACGACTATTGCAGCAATCTTTTTCATACCTTTCTAATTATTATCCTTTATTGTTTGTAATATCGCTATTGATGAATATGGAAGAAGCCAAAAATGCCTACTTCACCATTTAGAGCGGTAAAATTATAAAAAAATAATAAATTAGCACTAATCTAATAGAAAAAAATACCATTTTTTTGCTTTTCAAACCTATTTTCAAGAAGAAAACACCAACAATGACGTGTCGTTTTTCTTAAAAAAACAAAAAGCCTCACGAAAGTTTGGCTGGTTCGGCATAATTGCATATTTTTGTAGAAACATCAAGCAAACTCAAACAACTTTTAAGACATGGAAAACGAAAGACTGGCGTTAAACGCTAATCCCGTCGTGGCTTTCCTGCAAAAGGAGCCACGTGATTTCACCAAGGAAGACATCATCAACTTCATCCGTCAAAACAACATCCGCATGGTCAACTTCATGTATCCTGGCGGCGATGGAAAACTCAAGACCTTGAACTTCGTTATCAGCGACCAAGCCTATCTGAGGACAATCCTTACTTGTGGCGAACGCGTAGACGGTTCAAGTCTTTTCTCTTTCATCGAGGCAAGTTCGAGCGACCTATATGTGTTGCCGCGCTTCTCCACCGCATTCGTTGACCCGTTCTCTGAGATTCCTACGCTCTGCCTCTTGTGCTCATTCTTCGACAAGAACGGACAACCTTTGGCTTCTTCTCCAGAACAAACGCTACGCAGGGCTGCCGAAACGTTCAAGCAAGTAACGGGCATGGAATACGAGGCGATGGGAGAATTGGAATATTACGTCATCAAACCTACGGAAAACGTTTATCCTGCCATCGACCAAAGGGGCTACCACGAGAGCGCACCCTACGCCAAGACCAACGATTTCCGCACTCGTTGCATGTATTACATTGCACAAACGGGCGGTCAAATCAAATACGGACACTCGGAAGTGGGTAATTTCGAACAAAGCGGATTGACCTACGAACAAAACGAAATCGAGTTCCTTCCCGTTCCCGTGTGTGAGGCAGCCGACCAATTGATGGTTGCCAAGTGGGTGATTCGCAACTTAGCATGGCGCGAGAACCTGAACGTCACCTTCGCACCGAAGATTACCACGGGTAAGGCAGGAAGTGGATTGCACGTGCACATGCGCATCACGAAAGACGGACAAAACCAAATGATAAAGGATGGCAAGCTCAGCGACATTGCCCGTCGCGCCATTGCGGGAATGATGGAATTGGCTCCCAGTATTACGGCTTTTGGCAACAAGAATCCTACCAGCTACTTCCGTTTGGTTCCGCATCAGGAAGCACCCACCAATGTTTGTTGGGGCGACCGCAACCGTTCCGTACTCGTCAGGGTTCCACTTGGATGGACTTCCCAAACGGATATGTGTAGTCAGGCAAACCCATTGGAGACTCCCGCCAACTTCGATACCACCCAGAAACAAACCGTTGAAATGCGCTCCCCCGATGGTTCTGCTGACATTCACCAACTCTTGGCTGGTTTGTGCGTAGCTTGCCGCCACGGTTTCGAAATGGAAAACGCATTGGAGATTGCAGAGAAAAACTACGTGGACGTAAACATCCATGATGCCGCCAATGCAGACAAACTTGCTACGTTGGCTCAATTGCCCGACTCATGCGTCGCTTCTGCCGATTGCCTCGAAAAGCAACGTGCCGTATTCGAACAACATGGCGTTTTCAGCGCAACGATGATAGACGGTATTATCAAACAATTGCGTGCTTTCGATGATCGTACGTTACGCGCAGACATCTCCGACGACCAAGACAAGATTGCCAGCCTCGTAAAAGCATATTTCCATTGCGGATAACGCAATCAATATTTCATTCTCTATTGTGTACCGAATTCCATTTGTGAGTTCGGTACACATTTTTTTTATGGTTTCTCGGCACAATAGATTTTTATAGGGATGAATAGAATCTATAGCTATGATGCAAACCATTGATTTGTGCGATACAGATGTATGGCTTATAGCATACAAAACTATCGTTTACATCATCTAAAGCTATCGTTTGCGTCGTCTAAAGCTATAGTTTGTGTTGAATGTTTAGTGTTTTGTGAAAAAGAAAGCATAATTGTGAATATTGCGTATTTTCGAAAGACCTCCCGTTTTTTAGGTTAATTCGTTCTTTATCAGCGGTTTAACATTTTCAAAACCTCATGTAACACCTCCCGTAAGACCTCCCATAGACCTCCCGTAAGACCTCATGTGTTTTTTAATTCACAATTCACAATTGAAATCAGCACTAAACACTAAACACTCAACACTAAACATTACTCAGAGTGTGAGGTGTTAGGTGAGGTCTATGGGAGGTCTTACGGGAGGTCTTACATGAGGTCTTTTAAGCATTCCCGTTTCACAACTCCTTAATACTTAGGAATTTATGGAAAACGACGGGAGGTCTTGGCGAAAAAACGCATTTTTGAAGATCGGATAATCACAAAATCATAAAATTACATAATTACATAATCACATAATCACATAATCGGCTTTGCTTTGCGCATAAAAAGAGGGCATATCCGCCGATATGCCCTCAAACTCATCTAAAATTACTAACCATAAAACTAAAAAACATCATAAATGAGCCTATATTTGTTCTGTTTCATTTCAGGGGTAAGTACCAGTTTTTAGTATCCATTAGCAATGAATAGATGTTTTCGTCTCTGATTCCCATGCGTTGTGAGATAGGTGCAGCGAGATAGTTGGGGTCGTTGCGCCTAAGTGCGATGCGCATGAGGTCGTAGAAACGGTAGCCTTCGAATGCTCCTTCCAGCGCCATCTCGTTGATGATCATGTCTTCTACGAGCGGTATCTGGTAGTTGATGGTGTCTTGCTTTGAGGCGAGTGGGGCAGAGGGCATCGGCAACGTATAATAGGCATTTATTTGCGAGTCGCCAGAACCCATTGAGTGTATGCCGATGGTGTTTTCCTTGGTGAATACGTTGGCGTCGAAGGCAATCAACTCACCAGCCTTGTCGCGTTCCAGGCTATCCACGTAAGACACGATGTTCTCTTGGCACAATCCGTACTTCAAGACGGAGAATGCCGACTGTGGAAGTCCAGCACGGTTGAGTGCCTCTGCATAGCGCAGATAAACCATCGTGCGACGATAGGTGGGCACGTACGAACGTGTAATCTTCTGGATGGTTTGGTAGTCGGCATTATACTCTGAGTACGAGTCTCTCGTCACGGAAGAGGTCTTGTAGTTGGAATAGAAGCGCAGGTCGCCCACCAAGATTTCTTGGTTCAATCCCTTCTTCGGCACATAGATAGTGTCAATCTGCGTGTTAGTCCTGTTTTCTATGCAGAATGTCTGGTCGGCAGACAACTGGTGCATGGCAATGGAGGGAGTTAGCTGGAAGTAATTCCTGTTTTCCTCCGTAGAGTTGAAGACGTTGCTCAAATCGCTTACCACTCCGTCGAATACTCTCTGTTCCATGGGGATGAAGCTCAAGACTTCTGTCGTTCCAGTAACGGAATAGCTGTCGATAGGACGTACGAACTCGCTGACGCTTGGCCACGTGATGCGGTTGCTGTAGTTGAGAAGGATGGGGTTCTTCTTCTCCGTGAGGTAGTTGTGATACCATCGTGCAGCCTCTTGGTATTGTCCTGCCCATAGGCAGAGGTCGCCCAGCAAGGCGCGCATGGGAATAAAGAATCTCTGCGATTCCATACCATTGATGTCACCGAAACGTGGCAGGTCTACTTCTGCGTAGGGAGTGAGGTCTTTGATGAAATACTGGCAAATATCCATGATGCCCTTTCTCTCTTGTTCCATGGCTTTCTGCGCTTCCATTTCCGTCATCACGGGAGTCAATACCAATGGTACGGCTCCGTAGATTTGGGCGAGTTGGAGGTAGGTCCATGCGCGGAAGGCTTTCACGGCAGCATATTCGTATTGGAAGATATTTCGACCACGACGTTGCAAGGCCGTGTCTACGTATGCGAGGTAATAGTTGCAGTTGTTGATGACGGCATAGTAATCGCTCACGGCATTGTACTTGTTGTCTTCAGAGAGATTGAAGTTTGCCAATCGCTTCAAGTCGGCAGAGGCAGCCTCGGTGGTCTCCATCAAGTCGGCGCGCACCTCTCCAAGAAGTACGGTACGGTCGGCAATGACTTGCATTTTCCCAATGATACCCAATACGCTGTATACGGAGTCAGTGGGGTGGTTCAGGGTGTTGTCTCTCTCAAATTCCACCATCTCCGACTCCGTGCTCAGCATGTCTGAGCAGGAGGAGAGGATTAGGGTGAGGAGCGAGAGCGTTGCGATGCCTATATGCGAGATAACGCTACGGGAATGCAACTTCTTATGTGGATTGATACTTACTCGTTTCATATTATGATAGTTCATATTTGTACGATTAAAGATTGATGTTTACGCCCATTGAGAATGAACGACCTGATGAGAGGAGTCCACGGTCAATGCCTTGCGACAAGATGCTGCTACCCATGGCACAATCGGGATTGCTGCCCAAATAGCGTGTCACAGTGAAGAGGTTGGCTGCATTGCCCCAAACGGTGATACCTTGCAGGTAAGTGCTTCGGATGGGGATGTTGTAACTCAGGGTAACGGAACTCAGACGCAGGTAACTGCCGTCTTCTATCCATCGGTCGCTGAAACGCGAGTTGCCCATGGGGTCTTTGTAAACGGCACGTGGAATGTTTGTTTCCTGTCCGCTCGTGGTCCAACGATTGTTCATCGCCGTAGTTTGGTTGATGAACAGGTTGCCACCTTCCAACAAAGAGCGTTGGTAGTTGAAGATGTCGTTGCCCAATGAATAGGTGAACACGGCAGAAAGGGTAAGACGTTTCCAATGTGCGGAGGTGAAGATATTACCGTAGATGTCGGGATTGGGATTACCGATAATCGTGCGGTCGGCATCGTTGATGACCTTGTTGTTGTCGAAGTCCTCAAACTTGACGTCGCCCTCTTGGAAATAAGCTTGGTCGCCATTTTCCTTCACGATGAAGAAGTTGTCCTTGGCAGCTTCTTGCGAGTTCTTGTAAACGCCATTGCTCTTCCATCCGTAGAATACGCCAACGGGTTCGCCCACTTTCGTGAGTACGGTTGCACCGAAAATATTGGTCTCAAAGGAGCGGTTGTCGTTGGGCAACGCAGTCACCTTATTGTTATAGTGTCCCATAGAAGCACCCAACTCCCATTGGAAATTGCGCAGGTTGAGCATCTTGAAGTTGACGTTCAAGTCGAATCCCGCATTCTCAAGCTTGCCCGCATTGCTCCAGTTCTCTTTCAAACCACTGGTCCAAGCCAATTGGTGGAGAGAGAGGAGGTTGGAAGTCCAACTCTTGAAGAGGTTCAACCTAACGAAGAGGCGGTTGTTGAAGAAGTTTCCTTCAAATCCACCCGTTACTCGCTTGGTGGTTTCCCATTGCAATTCGGTGTTTCCGATGTTGCCGATAGACTTTCCCGTAGCGGTGCTATTGAGCATACGGTTGGCCACGAAATAGCTACGAGAGGCGGTGTAGTCGATGTCGTCATTACCCGTCATGTCGAATCCTACGTTCAAGCGGAAGTAATCGATTCCCTTGACACCAGAAAGCCATTTCTCGTTGGTCATTACCCATGCTGCCTCTACGCTTGGGAATAATCCCCAGACAACTCCTGCCAACTTCAACCCAGAAACATCATCGCCGAAACGTGATGAGGAGTGGGCGGAAAGACCAGCATTGAGATAGAAACGCTCGGCATAGTTATAGTCTGCCAACGCGTACCAAATCATCTCGCGCGTCTTGTCATCAGCACCGCTGGTGTCCTTGAAACGCAACGAACTGCTCATGTTTGGCGTCTTGTCGTTACCCGTGTTGTAACCCTGTTGGGCGGTCAACTGGTAATTGCTGCTCAGGTATCGGAATCCACCTTTTAAGTCGATGAAATGCGCCTTGAAACGATTCTGCCAAGACAGACGCGTGTCGCTTTGGATAGCTGTCTGACGGGCAGCCTGACTTTGTGCGATATTCTCCAATGTCGTTCCCTCGTCAAGACCATCTATCACGAACGTTGGGACACCTTGGATGGGGAGGTAGTAATTCTCGTTGGTGTTTACCAAACCTAACGTGAAGTGCTCGCTCACGGTGAGGTGCTTGCTCAATTTATACTGAGGCATTACGGAGAACATAATCAGACGGTTGCCGTGAGAGTTACGGTTCTTACCGTCGCCATGCTCCAATATCGCCAATGGGTTAGCCAGTCTTCCGCGACCTTGGAACATTCCCTCGAGATAGTCGTCAGCCTCTGCCAAGTAATGGCTCACCCTTCCCTGCTTGTCGAATGCGTAGGGAGAGAGGAAAGGCGACTTGACCAAAGAGATAAACGCTGGTGAAGTAATGACACCCGATAATGGTTCGAGGGGTGCGCCATCATCGCGCAAGCTACGGTTGACGTCACTATAGGAAGCATCGAAACGAACGTTGAGATTACGCAGTACCTCAATATCAGAATTCAGGCGCATGTTGAATCGTGAATAGTCGTTTTGCTTCAAGGTGCTGTTAGCCAAGCTATAACCTACGGAGAGGTTGTAAGATGCCACGTTGTCACCACCTTGTACGTTAATGCCATAGTTTTGCGAGAAGGCATTGTCGTAGATATAATCCGTCCAGTCGGTCTGGTTATGATACTGGTTGTAGTAGAAATACCCAGGGTCGTTGTTGAGGTATTTCATCGAACCCAACGTACTGGTCTTGTCAGCGAGAAGTTCGGTGGTATAGAGACGGTAGTCTTCTGCTCCCATCATCTTTGGCAAACGAGGCGTCAGCTCATAGCGTCCGTTGATGGTCACGTCGATTTTCGTAGCCATGCTCTTGTTGCGCTTGGTCTTGATGAGCAACACGCCGTTGGCGCCCTTGGCTCCGTAGAGGGCAGTACCGTTCTTGATGACCGTGACACGCTCGATGTCGTTGGCGTTGAGGTTGGTCAACAAATTGTTGTAGTAACCATCGTGCAACATGTTGCGACTATATTGCATATCCATGATGACATCGTCAATCACTACCAATGGCTGGGCGTTAGCGTGTAAGGAGTTGATGCCTTCGATGAGCATAACGTTCCCTAGACCAGGAATGCCGCTACGCGTGGTGGAACGCATGTCACCGCCCAATTGCTGTTGCATGAGCGGGTCGATGCTCACCTCGGAAGTATTGTCGAAATGGTCAGCCTCTGCCGATACGGTAGCGGTGGTATTCTGACGATAGTTGTTAGAGAACGTTTCAATGTACATGCGACCGTTAGCCACATTGTTGGCGATGGCCTTCTGGAGGATGTTGTAACCCTCGATATGCATGGTAACCGAACGAGTATACGTAGGAACCTTCAATTCATAATAACCCTTTTCGTCGGTCATGGCAGAATAATGCGTGTCGTTGTAAGCCGTGACGATTACACCCGCCATGGTCTTTCCAGTGGCCGCATCCGTTACGGTTCCCGTTACCGTCATCATATTATCTTGTGCGTATGACATGGAAGAGGGGAAGATTGCCAATTGCAGGCAAAACGCTACAACCCAGAACCTTCTTGTCCAATCCATACGATGAAATATTTGCTTTATCGTTTTCATAATCTTTAATTTCAATGATCAATTTTCAATAGTTCTTCTGGGTCGCAGATAGATACAATCCAAATACATTTCGCGCGAGTATCTTGATGTCTCACGAGCCAAGATGGAGCATTGTATCTTGACGCTCACCTTGATGTCGTTCTGGTTGTAATTGCAAGCGGGGAACTCAAAAGCCTCTGCCAGTACGATGGTGTCCACGCGCTCTGGATTGTTTTGGAATTGAGTGTTGTTGCAATTGAACGTCTTCGCAACGCCCGCCGAATCAACATAGTTGATGACAGACTTGAACTTGCAAGGTTTCGTGTCTACAATGGTCTTGTCAACTACGTTCTTGGGCAAGATGACGGCACAAATGTCGTACTTGCCACTCAACGTATTGTTGACGCGGAATGTCAATTCCCAGTTGGATGTTGCTCGGCTGGGAACAATCTGTAAATAACCACCTTCGGAAATGCTGTCTGCTGCAATTCGACGGGTATTGTATGAGCATTCAAGTTCGTTGGTGATGAGGAAGGTTTGCTCTGCCTCGCTCCACAACTCACGCAAGTAGGTTTGCTCTGGGGTGAAAGGCCACTCTTGTGCCTTGAACAATACGCCGTTGCTGCACTCTATTCTCTCCGTACCATAAAGGATTCCACCATATTCAAACGGTTTCTTGAATACGTGGTAAACAGGCTTGCCGTTTGTGGAAGAAGTACGATTGGCGAGATATTGAACAGATACCAACGAGTCGACCAATGTGCGCTGGTCGGTGATATTGAAGATAGCATCATCAAGCAAGGCGCGTGTTGTCCAGTGTTGCTCAATGGAGTCGCGTTTCAACACTTTCTGGTCGTATTTGAAATACTTGCTGGCTTCATCCCAAGCCTTCTGCCAACTCTCTTTCGTAGGAGCAACCATCCAATACATGGAGTCTTCGGCATTGATTAAACCAATCTGCTGAAGCATACGGTTGCGCTCGATGACCACGGAGTCTACATACACAGGTACACCTTCGATGATACCACTCGATACGGAACTGTTGGCGTCGAAATAATCCTCCTCGTATTGACGTAGAATCTTACCGATGCTGCTCAATTCGGGAATGTCACTAAGTGTTTCGTATAAGCTTCTCTGATAGGGGAGAGGACGAGTAGCTACGTGCAAGATACCGTTCTTGGCACGGATGTTGGAATTCGTGAGATTCACGCCTTCAATCGAACCCTCTTCCAACGTTACGTGTTTCTTGTTGAGGAGAAGCATCGTCTTCGAGTCAAGCCCCGTGGAATTCAGGGAGCGAGACAAGTGGTTGTGCACGAAATAGCGCTCAACGACAGAGTCACCCTGTGCCGTTTGTACCAATTGCAAGAGAGAATCCTTGTTGAACGTTCCATTTAATGGAGCCACAACGGTGAACGACTGACCACTATTCAGTAAGTCGGCATAACTCACGGGCGTTTTCTTGTGCATACGGAAAACTTTCGTTTCCTGGAGCACCTGACAGAAATCGCTCAGTTGGCTATTTCCCTTCAATTGTTGCCATAGTGTTTGGTCAACTTGTTCCAATCCGTTTCCCTCGTAGTGGTCGTTCCACTCAGAACAAGAAACGAAGAAAGGAGCATAAAGGGTGAAGAATAAAACTCCGAGCCACTTGATAGCCCTGCTCAAACTTCTTTTGCTTATGTTATATTCTATCTTATTCATAGATCGTATCATTATATCATTTGTTGTTTAGTGGGTATCCTCACCCTCTGGACTTCCATAGATGCTCTTGGGGCATAATTCAATGTAGTCGAACGACCAGTAGCGGTCGGGATCATCGAGTACCTGACGGAAACGCAAGTAATAAGTCTTTTCTGAATCGAGGTACTTCGTAGCGAGTACACGACGCAAGTTCCAGTTGTTGGCACGCAAGGGGTTATCAGCGTCCCATGGACGATAGCTGTCCATACCCTTCATGTAACCACGATTGTGCATAGCCTTGTCGTTAGCCGTGTTTTCCTCTTCATCGTCGGTGTCTTCCATCCAACCAATCGTTGGGTCGGGACCATAGACGCGCAAGTCAACGGGGATTCCGCAAGGTTCGTTGTTCAGGTAAACCTGTACAACACCACGTTCGTCACCAACCGTATATCCAAGGCGAATCTCATAAGTTCCAGATGGTACGGGAAGTAATTTGAATGCCACATCAAACACGCCACTGATACAAACGGCATTGGCTTGGTAAGAGTTCCAATAACCCACGTCGCTATGTACGCCCACGTAAGTTTCATCGCTAACTTTCCAGTCGGTGATGAACTTGTTCTTGAATCCCGTGAGGATATCCTCACCATAACGACCACGACCGTTACAGTTCATGAAGTCGGGACTCAACACAGTAGCATCGATGCGAATACGGCAATTCAAAACCTCATCGCGCACTTGCGGGGTATAAGCCAAGATGTCATCCAAGTAATGGTATACGCCATTGAGCGCATTTTGGTCAGCCGAACCAGACTCGGAAGGAGAGAGCACCTTCACACCACGAACGGTATACCTATTTTGCAAACCCTTGCGGTTGATGAACAAACCAGCTGGAGGACCAGCGAATCTCATCATCGTACCAGGACACATGGTCTCATAGAATTCCTCAGGGTCGCTGATAGACGTATACCAACAATGCTCGCGCAAATCGCCAGACATTACCCAACTATTGTATTGTCCGATACGTGGAAGCAAGTGGTAAGAAACGAATCTGTTGAGAGGATTCTTGCGAAGCTTTGGATCATCGTCGTAAAGACCAGCATCCTCTGGATAAGTTTGGTCGTATATCTTCTTGGCGTATGCCTTCAAATCCTCAATGTTTTTAATGCCCTTTGCATGATAAACAGAGTCGGGCTCCACGAAAGCCGTATACTTGAAGTATCTTTTCTCTGGCCAGTAGGAGCGAGTGTACAATGCAGAACCAGACGTACATCTTACCATGACACCTTTGTGTACAGAGTCTTCACTACAACTATATTTCTCGTCGATGTATTTCACCAATGAGTCAGCCATTCCCGTTAATTGCAAGGCTTGAGAGAACAATGTCAGCGTAGAGTCTTCCGCAATCTTGTCTGCCAACAACAAACTACTGGAAGTAATGACGTTGTTCAGTACATGTACAACACCGTTTGTCACGGAGTCATCGCGTTCAAGTACACGCGCGTTCTTATTAATATAATATACCAACGCATTGTTGTTGTTCACGTCAGAATCGCTGGAAAGCACGATGTAAGCATCGTCCATGTTCAATTCAGGAAGAGCACCTTCGCTGATGTCAGTCGTAAAGAAAGCACCTTTCTTGATGATGTGCGTGCGAGCCAACGTGTCGCATGATTCCGTGGGAATGGCGTCAATGCTTCCATAACCCATCTTTTTCAGATAACGACCTATTGCCTCGTTGTTTGGGGCAAACAAGGTGTATTCACCATACGTGGAAAGCAAGGAGAAATAGGGAGTACGTTTCAGGATTCCGACGAACTCGCTGAATTGGTCAATGTTTTCCGTCAAGAAACCCGCTGCGGTAACCTTCTTCGATGAATAATAATTCATGGGAATATCATCATCGTTGTCAACGCATGAAATGAAGGATGAAGTCATGAGTGCGAAGACTGCTACCCACAGCAACATCCGCGTCATTCCTTTCTTCTTTTCATTCCTATATTGTTTTTCTGTTTTCATAATTCAATATTTTATTAAATGCGATAGCAAATAAATGATTCACTTTACGTTATTTCGTGAGTTCAGAGTCTTCACCCGTGTCGAATGCAGGGTTTTGTCTTAATAGCGGATTTACTTTCAATTCACCCTTGAAGTATGGGAAGTAAATGATATTGGGGTCAGCCAACTTAATCTTGATGGCGTTCACGTTCTCGATGTATTTGCGGGAAGCGAGCGAGATGAGACGGGCATTGTCTCCATCACGACGAGCCAGACGAACGAGGTCGAACCAACGTTTTCCTTCAAACATAAACTCCCTTTGTCTCTCAGACATCAGCAAATCTTCCATGGAAGCCTTTGAGTCGGCGTAATCGGCTAATTTCAACGTGTCGGAACGTGATGTTGACGTTACGTCGTTAGCACGTTTATTGACGATGTTGATTAACGAGAATGCTGGCTCATAGAAATCAGCACCTTTCTGAATCAAAGCTTCTGCCTTTATGAGCAACATATCGCTCAGACGATAGAATATCCAGTTAGCGTCACCGCCTGAACGTCTGCTTGAAGTCAAGTTCAAGTCTTTCTCTGAATTGACATTTTGTGTAGAATAACTAACGGTACGACGAGCAAACTTTGTGATTGCATAGCGAGAGTTAGTCAACTCCGTAGATTCATAGATTCTACCGTCAGTCTTCTTGAATACGTTGTTTGTTCCAAGTGCTACGTCTTTCGCCAAGAAATCAGGTGCACTCAGTCTTCCCATCGTATTCGTGTTGTTGCCATAATAACTGGTAATCCAAGAATTCTGTTGACTTTGGTTTTGGCTAAAATACAACTCAAAGATGCTTTCGAATGAGTTTCCCGTTCCGAAAATCTCATTGTACGTGTTGCCGCATACGGTACTACCGATAGGTTTTTCCAATATCATGGGGATGTTGCCGAAAAGAGCGATATTGTTCACGTTGCCCTCACGGTCAATCATTTCTTGATATTGAGCGCGTTTGTAGTCGATAACTAAGTCACAATACTTAATTGCATTGTCCCAATCACCTTTCCAAAGATAGAGGTCAGCCAACAAAGCGTAGATGGCAATTCTCGTAATCTTGCTGGAATTTTGATAAGCATTGGCGCTATCATCGGTGTAATAACGACGAACAGCATCACCCTTTACCTTCTCCAAGTCGTTGATGAGCGAATCCAGAACGTTGTTGAATGGCGTTGCTGGAATGACGTATTGCTGAGAGTCGTCAATACTTGGACGAGTAGAATAAGGTACGTCGCGGAAAGTACGAATCAAGTAGAAATAGCACAAAGCGCGGATAGCCGTGGCTTCAGCGATATTAGCTCGCATTTCCTCTTCCGTATAGTTAGGGTCAATGGCTTGTACTTGCGGAGCATAATAACATACGGTGTTGCAACGATTGATGGCTTCATAGAAGCGCGACCATTTGCACATTTCGTTAGAGGGTAGGAGGTTCTCTTTCAGAATCTCGTTGATTTCGTTGGGTACGTTTGCGCCTAACCTAAGATTATCCGAACGTAATTCTCCCCAAACGCCCATACGAGTGAGACAGTCGCTACTTTCCAATGTCTCGTAACAACTGTTTACCACACTTGTTACGTCGCCTTTTTCTGTCCAGTAATTCTCAAGCACCACCTCATTCATGGGGAGGATGTCAAGAAAGTCGGAACAGGAAATGAAGATGGAAGAAGGTAGGATGAATAATGCTGCACGGAGCAATATTCCTGTCATTCCTCTCTTCTGTCTTTTATTTCTATATGGATATCTTGTTTTCATATTTTTCTATAATTAATGTTTGCGGTTCAGATTCTCATGTTGATTAGAATTGTATCGTAATACCTCCCGTGAAAGATTTTGCACGAGGAGTCTTCGCACCGTCATACACAATTCCCATAGAACCATATCCAACTTCTGGGTCTGCACCTGAATATTTGGTGAGACAGAAGAGGTTGTTGGCGGAAATATAGAAACTGAGCTGGGTGAGTCCCCATTTCTTGAGAATCTTCGGGCCAAGTGAGTAGCTCAATTGAGAATAGTTCAATCGGATGAATGAACCATCTTCCACAAAGCGATCAGAACCTAACCAGTTGTAACCGTGTTGATAGAGAGCACGTGGAATTTCCGTGATGTCACCTTCCACACGCCAACGCCAGTTAACGGCACGACTCTGGTTGTTGTTCGAATACATATTCTCAGCACGCATACGAGCTTGGTTGATAATCTTGTTTCCATAACGGAAGTTGAATTGGTTGTTCCATGTCAAACGACCGAAGTTCAACTTGAATCCGAAACCTCCCGTAAACTTAGGAAGTGAAGAACCCAGGTACACGATGTCAAGTTCATTGATTTGTCCGTCGTGGTTGATGTCATCATACATAGCGTCTCCACCACGGAATTCGTAATTCACTGAACCTGCACAGAACATCATGGGCTTGGTCATGTTGTTTTCGTCAAGAATCACAACGTTGTTCTCGTCTCTTGCCACAGGAGCATTAGGTCCACTGACACCACGAATTTCCTCTGGAGTATAGTCGGAGTATTGGTAAACGCCCTTATAGCGGAAACCATAGATACTACCCATGGCGCGATTCAATTCTACGCGAGTGAGATATGAACCATTCTGGCGGTCAAACTCATTGTTTAGGCTTGCTAAACATGTCTCTTCCATCGCCGTAATTTGGTTTTTGTTGTTTGCAAACGTCACGTTGAAATCCATGCTGAATTTGCCCAAGCGGATAAAGCGATTTCCGTTGAGGTTGAATTCCCAACCGATATTCTTCATGTTACCTACGTTTTGCCAAGCAAATGATGAGTAACCCGCTGATGTAGGAATACCTCTGTTTGCCATCAGCAAATCGGTGGTATATTGCCAATAGAATTCTACGTTACCCGTAATGCGATCGTTGAAGAATCCGAAGTCAGCACCTAAGTTGTAAGTCTCTTTCTGTTCCCACTTCAAGTTGCTCAACTGAATGTTTTGGGGATAGATACTTCCTTGATTCAGGTACCCCGAACCATTGCGATACTTACTGAAATAGAGGTACTCAGAACCTGGTTGTTTACCTACGATACCCCATCCTGGACGAACGGAAAGCATGGAAATCCAAGGTAAAGCCTTTTGGAACCAAGGTTCCTTGTTGATGTTCCAACGCAAGGAGAATGCAGGGAAGTTACCCCATCTTTGGTCATTACCGAACTTGGTAGTTCCGTCTCGACGAACGGAGAAGTCTGCCATGTATCTACCTTTATAGGCGTAGTGGGCTGAATAGGTGAAGTAAATACTTCTCCATTGTCCGCTACCCGTATTCATTCCTTCAATGATTCCCTCAGCGGCTGCACTTTGAATGCTTCCCGAAGGCAATCCCCAAGAAGATGTGCTTTGTGAAGTAGATTCACCGCTGGTAAGTTGACCACGCAACATCATCGTCAACACGTGGTTCTTGTTTCGGAATGCTGGCGAGAATGTAAGGGTGTGCGTGGTAGTAACACCTAAACTCTTGCTGGAATTGGCGGTTGTACGGTTACTTTGTTTTCCGTCAGTATCATTCCAACCTCTCGTACTCAATGAAAGAGGCATAAACTGGTCTTCGTATCTGTTGAAGATGTTGAATACCACCTTACCTTCATAAGTCAACCTTGTCTTATCCTCGTCGAGATTCAACAAGTTGTAGCGTAACTTAAACTCTGGATCGATGTTGTAACTGGTCTCATGGTTCTTGGCCAAATGAGCCAAAGCTACAGGGTTTTTGTCGTTGAGCTGATCGCGTAACTGACTGGAAACGGTTGGCAACATACTATAATACTCGTCCAAGTCGTTTCCTTGCTTGTCTTGTTCGTAAACAGACAAGTTAGGCATTCTCACATAACCGATAGACAACAAGTCACCATTGTTTTTTTGGTTGCGAGTATACGTCAAGGAAATATTGGTTTCAATCTTGATACGGTCAGAAACAAAGTAGTCTAAGTTGACACGTGAAGTGAAACGATCGAGTTGCTGCTTGATGATAGAACCCGTTTCATGGTCATATCCAGCACTAATACGGAAGTGAGCTTTCTCACCACCACCGCTAAGAGCTAAATTGTGATTCTGTCTCCATCCAACCTTCTTTACTTCCTTCAACCAGTCGGTATTGTTGTTATACATCTCGTATTCTGGGAAGCTGGGGTTGTAGTTCAATTCTGGGATGTTACTTGACGCGTCGCTCAAAGAAGGATTGAAGTATTCCTCTTTCAACAACATCGTATATTCATCACCATTGAGCATTTGATAACCAGTAGGTTGATAGGTACCAGTCAGACGATAGCTATAGGTGACGCGTGTCTTTCCACGAGTACCACGTTTTGTCTTGATTTCAATTACACCGTTTGAACCTTGCGAACCCCAGATAGCTGTTGCGGCAGCATCTTTCAAAACCGAGATGCTCTCGATATCTTCAGGATTGACGTTCAGCAATTGTGCAAATTTCTCTTCGTTGGCAGAAGTAAAGTCGAAATCGTTTGTATTGGTTTCCCATACGTTTCCATCAACTACGATAAGAGGTTCACTCGAACCGTTAATACTCGACACACCACGCAAACGCATAGATGTTCCAGAACCCAAGTTACCAGAGTTGGCAACGATGTCAAGACCAGCGATACGTCCTTGCAAAGCTTCATCTACTGTTGTAAACGACAATCCCTCGAACTCTTTCATGTCGATGCTCTGTCGTGCAGTAGAGATTTCATCTACTGGAATAGACAAACCTGAGCCTTCTGTACGTTTTTTTGCAAAGACCGTTACTTCGCCAATCTGAGTGGCATCTTCCAACACTACCGAATAACTGGTCTTGTTAAATGGGAAAGTAGCGGATTTATAACCCACGTAAGAGATACGCAATTTATCTTTAGGATTCTTCAACTTAAATGAGAAGTTTCCGTTGATGTCAGTTTGGGTAGATGCTACAATACGATTGGCAGCATCGAGTTCCACGACGTTTGCCATCATTATAGGACCGAACGCATCTGTCACAGTACCCGTGATGATGTCGCCAGCCACTTGAGCGTAACAGGTGGAAGAGTGAAATTGAATGATAGATAATTGTAAGCAGAATGCTACGAAAGTCAATCTACCTGTCCAATTTCTTTCCTTGAATAACTTTTTAATATAGGTATACATAATCTTCAATTTTCAATCATCAAAGGTTTGTCTATTTGGTGAATCACGGCCGAAGAACTGGTTTCTATCGCACGGGCTGAAGAAGCATCGGTCGAATTATATTGGAACTCACGAGCCACCAAGTTGTAGAGTCCGTTCTTCGTCTCTACTTTTCGGCTATTTCCCGCATGGTCAATCAATGTAATTCCTTCAGGTTTCAGACTTGCCCTAATACGATAGAATCGTTCGGTCAATGGGTCGATAACGGCAGTTTCAAAATCACCACTTTCTTCCTCTGCTCCAATAAAGAGGGCATTGTCTTGAATGTGGTATTTCAAGAAGTTCACGATTTGCAATGAGTCGCGTGTCTTGGCGGCATAGTTGCCAACTTCCTCATGAGTGTCAACTAATTCCCAGGTCGGCAATTTTCCGCTTTTTTGCAATGCTTCTATACTCTCGTTGGTAGGTACGTAAATTGTATAATGGTACGTGTTGAATACGGAAATGTTCGTTCCACCGCAAGCATTACGCTTGTTATGGATTATCTCGAACAAACCACTACCATCCATCAATTCCAGGAATTTTGAGAATTCTGGTTTGCTTGCCAATACGTCTCGAACCGTTTGACGAGTTCCCAAGATGGGCGTTTCCAAGATGTAGCTCTTTCCGTTTCCGCCTTGTGTTTGGTCATAAATATAGCTAACGGGAATGGGTTTGCTTTCATTCATTTGGTAGCTTCCTTCAACGGTCATTCCATTGCTGCCGGCATTTGTGTTATGAACACGAATTTCCGTGCCGCCCTTCGTGCGATAGAAGGTCTTTCCATCTTCCACGTTTCCAATCACGATGTGCGTGTCCAAGATGTCTTTCAATCGGTTTCTGATTTGGTTGTTATCAGCTAATCCGATGGAGTCTCCTACTTCTCCGGTAGCAGTATCATAATTCCAAATACTTGCCCAAACGCGGTCTTCTATATTGACCCTCTTTCCATCGTAATGGAAACGGAATAATTGTGTTTGACTCTTTCCGTATGAACATGGGTCGATGTATTCCAACAAGGCATTGTTAGTTGGAATGAAGAAACTATAATATGAGTTCAATGAGTTCAGATAAACGTCGTATTGTAATTGTTCGATTCCCCAATACATAATACGCATCGATTCATTCACCAAAGCTGGGAAGGAAACGCTCACGTATGCCGTTGGCGAATATACTCTATTGGTAAGATAAACGGCTCCGTTACATCCCAACCAAACAGAATCAATGGCGTCAGGTGTTACACCCATTGGGTCGTTTGCGTCATTGAGAATGTTTTGGAATTTTGAAGGAACGGATGAGATAAACGAACTTAACATGTTGTTGTTGACGAGTTTTGCAACAACATCATCAGGAACGTTATCCCACGAACCATAATAGTCTTTCAAAACTTTACCAGCACCATTTTGCCAATATTCTTCCATGGCTTTGTCGCTGGGAACCATGATAACCGCCATGTCTCTTTGCAAAACGATGTTTCCGTCTTGGTCGTTCAAGCCTGCATAGTAAGAATTCCATTCAGGGTCAAACTTCAACAAACCATTTACGGGACCGTTGTCAGGTGTTACGTTAAGAGGTTGTCCTTCTTGCGACTTCCTTGAGAAGAAACGCTTTTGGAAAACGGTGTCAACGTTCGTGTCATATAAATAATTATATTGTGTCTTTACGGCCTCGTCGAGAGGGTAGGGAGCGCAATATCTTTCCAATAAGCGATTGAACTGACTTGCATTTTTCTTCTTGGCAATCAACTCTGCCATGTTGGGTAATGGAGTAATCACCTTTCCCATGCGATGGATAAATCCATTCGAACACTTGATGTTGGCTTGTACTACCTGTACGCCGTTCACGCTGGCCTCACCAGGTTGACGCTTCGTTTCGTAATTGTAGATAAAGTCATAGTCATCATTCGTGATTCGCTTATTGGTAAGTTGTTTCTCGATAAAGTGAACCAATGGAACCACCGAGAAGTCTTCCATACATACCATCGTTTTCCCGTTGGTACGATAACGAGCCCAATAAGGATTGTCAGGCATTTGCTCTGGGCGAAGGATAGGAACAGAGTCGTATGGCTGACTTGAAGCCAAGCGGCGCATACATTCACCTTCACGTGGCGGTGTTCCCTCTACGCTTGATAAACTATTCAACTGCATGGAATTGTCAATCATGCTGCCAAAGAGCAACAACTTCTTTTGTGACATTGACAGTTGAGCATAACTCTTCACACCCCATGGGTTGTTGCGGAAAAACTCTTCGTATGCAGCATCGTCTGCCACGAATAGCGTTTTTGAACCCGTCTTGGCAAGCACTTCACGATAGCCCAAGTCGTCAATCAATCGCACGGTGATATTAAAACTCTCACCGCCCGAGCGACCTTGCTCTTCAAGCCAACTGTAAATGCTCGCCCCCCAACCATCTGGAGTACGTTCATCGAGGTCGTATTCCGAACATGATATCATCGAGGTCATACCTGTAACCAGTACGCCTACCATCATGAGCCAATGACGACTTCGTTTCCAAAATTGTCTTTCGGTTTTCATAATTAATACTGTTTTATGGTTATCTGATTATTATCTGATAATGATTTTTTGTGTCTTGCCATTTGGATAAACGATAATGTTCATACCTTTTTGCATATTGGGAATTTGAACGCCAGAGGCATTGTAAAACTTTGCCTTGCTGATGTCTGCGTCTCCGTCTTCCTCCAATACTTTCATGATGCCATCAGGAACAACTGAATTGAGACGGCATTCCAACAACAGGAATTCATCGAAACCAGAACCATTGTTTTGGAAACTGATGATGTAATTGCCCTTTTTCGTAATGTCAAACCTTAATTCGTTTTCCTTGGCAGATGTTAAGTTGGCGGCAGTATTGCCGTTGGCATTCGGTGTAGCAGTCAAGTAATCAGATTGAGCAATCGCATTGTTGCTTGCGTCCAGAATACTTACATTATATTTAGGTGTACCTTTCCAGGCAGCCATTGCGTAGGTCAGTTTGTATGAACCAGGTTGCAAACCTAATGAGAATGCGTTTTGTCTGCCATACTCAGCCTTGTTTACGCGCCAATAGAGAGCCTTTCCTTGATAGCCTGTAAATCCAGTAAACGTACGACCACCACCAGTATACGAGTTTGGATATTCGTGCATTTCACTGCTTTCTTGTGTTGCTTGCCAACCTTTTGGGAACGTTCCGCTCAGTACGTCCTTGAAGTCTAATGCATAAAGGGAAGACATGTCGGCAAAGATGGGTTGAATGGTCACGATGTCATCAGGCATGGTGAAGCTATTGTTTGCGTCAATGTTTACCGAACCATGGATAACGTTCCATCCTACCAAAGCATAACCTTCTTCGGGTGTTACGTTCAGTTGAACGGTCTTACCTTCAGCTGCTGCTTCCACTTCACAACTTACAGAACCATGTTCGCCATTACGAATGGTAATTTGGAATTCTTCTTCAGGTGTATCGATAGGTGTGTAAATTACTTGGTCGATAAACATACTCAAACCACCGCTATTCGTGATAATCAAAGTATTCTTTCCTTCCACCAAAGAAGCGTGGAATGTTGCTTTCTTCCATTCGTTATTCGCAGTCTTCTCAAGACTTACGGAGGTACGTTTCCCGTTGATGTTTGTTGAAAGCGTACCAGCACGTTGTGTTGACATGTATCGAATGGCAATCTTGTAATCACCCGCTTGCTTGATGTTCAAGTTATGGCGAAGCGAACCAGCTGTATTGGTACCCATATCCATGAAACCATTTCCAGCATGACCGCGTGTAGTGCTGTACCAATTGTATGGGTCGGTAACGCAACTACGAATGCTTCTGTAATCCATGTCTTCAGCCTCGATGATGATTTCACCGTTGTAAGCATTTGGTTGCTTGGGTAAGTCGAGTGAAAGCTCTGAGTCGTTCAGTAAGTCATTGCTTCTGTCCGTAGCGGCACCATGACATTGAATGTCAAGGTCAATGGGGCCATTGTGCTTTACATACAACTTATATGCCTTGTTTTCCTCATCCCAATTCGTGGTTACGCTGGCAGAAGCCAATGTACGTTTCTTAAGCGTATAAGTGGGTTCCTCCGTTGCACCTGAAATGATGATGCTATCCATGACCAATGCGGTTGTGTCATTACGATAATTGTTCAAGTAGAGCTTGATGTGGTCGGCATATTCGCGAACGACACCACTACTCAGTTTTCCGTAGTTCAGTTCTATCTGATCGCAGGTGTTGTAGAGTAGGGGAACAACAGCCTTTGCGGAAGTCTTCTTGTTCAAATAAGTATACGGAGTATAGGTGATGAGTTGGTTCTTGTAACGAGATACATACAAGTCGCCCGTACTCACTTGTGGGTATTGTGCATTGAATTCAGAAACCTTTTTTGTTTGTGAAGACCAACGAGAGGTGGCAGCAGATTTCTTAACTTGTACGGGAATAGATTTTGCCAAATCATCATAGAGTCCGATAGCTACGGGTATGGCTGCATATCGTCCCGTTTTCTTGAAATAACAGAAGTTATCCATCCATTGACCGTTTCCACGGTTGAATGGGTCTGTTTGCTTGTAGAGACCATCGTAAAGGTCGCCCCAAGCTGCATATTTCTGTTCGTCATTACCGCTTGTTACGTCGTTGACAACGATAATCTTCGTTTTGTTTACCACTTCTTCGCGTGTAGGAATATACATGGTACCGTCGATGATTTTGCGGAACATATCCATCCAACCGCCACGGAAACCAGGGAAAGTTCCCCAATTTCTGCGAGTATAACCCTCCACGGTGCTGTTGTTGAGGTTTTGGAAGTCTTCTGTCCAAATCAATTCAGGACCATCCCATACGGCACCGCCATTCACACATGTTTGTTCCATCACCGTTCCGAAACCTGCAGCGATGGGATATTTCTTTCCGTGGTTGTTGCCTAACAAGGCATCAAGTGCTCCGTTCCAACCACAGTTGTCGTAACGTACACCATAGCTTTTAGCAAGACCAGAGATAAATGGCGAGAACGTTACGCTCTCGTTATTGTAGAAGCACGATGAGGTGGTGTACTTGTATAACCACAACATCGCCTCTGGATATTCCTTACAAGCAGCCAACAAATCCTTGTTGCGCTTCATCATACCAATGGGATTGAGAAGATGCGACCAAATGTTTCCACAGAATGATACCGTGAGGAAACCGCCATATTTGTGAGCCATGGGAACGAGTTTTGCAAACAAGGCGATACGTGATGCTTGCGTACTCGAACTCTTATCGTTTGCTTCGTCGAATCCCCAGAACTGTTCTGCATAGTTCCATCCTAAGAAATTAGGGAATCGTTTGTAGAAATACTCGAAAATCTCCAAGTCGTCATCTTGAATGTGTGTATGTCCACCACTGGCAGGTTGACATGTAAACCACAAACCGTTGGCTTGGCAAACCGTACCCCAAGACTTATATGTCCTGATGGCGTTCTGTGGCATCTTGTACACGTTCTTCTCCGTGTCGTATTGACAGGAAAGAGACAAGTTCATGCAGACAAACGGTTTGATGTCGTCTGGAATGAGGTCGATGATTTTCTGTGGGTCTGCCTTGTTCCACACATCGACGTGGATAAGCCACAATGGATGTTTTGAATCGATGGGGCGTCGCTCTTGCGCCCCAACACTCACTCCGTTCATCAAGAACAGAATGGCTAAAAAGAGATGATAAAAATACTTGTTCATGGATAGTAAAATTAAATCTTTGCAAAATTACTTAAAATATATAATATACAAAATATGTTATGTATCATGCTCTTTTGTTTGTGTAACATTGCCGTTGGAGTGTTTTTGCGAAAAATGCGATTTAAACATTATACAAAGTTTATGTAAGATATTGAAAACGCTATTTGAAAGTGCGATTCGGCTTTTCGAATGGAAAAAACAAGCCATCAAAATTGGAGTTTTCTCGATAAAACATTATCTTTGCAGCATAGTTTAAGGTTGTTTTTGATGAAAAAGAAAATATTACTGCTATTATTTGTGGTTTATGCCATGCTTTTCACCATGAGCGCATACGCTCAGAAAAGTTTGCCTACCATCTGTATCACCACTTCCACACCGCTGAATCCAAGACAGAAAGTGGCTGCTCACATGAAGACTATAGGTTATGACGGTCCTATCGGCATTAAGTTGCGCGGAAACAGTTCTCTGAGTTTCAACCAAAAGAAATACACGATAGAGACACGCGATGCTGATGGCAAGGAGTTGGACGTGAGTTTACTAGGCTTGCCGGCACATAGCGACTGGGTTTTATTGGCACCTTACAATGATGTTTCCATGTTGCGTGATCCGCTTGCCTTCCAGTTGTGGCGTGATATGGGACACTGGGGACCTCGAACCCTGATGTGCGAGTTGGAGTTGGATGGAGAGTATCGTGGTATCTATATCCTTTCCGAGGCCATTAAACGAGGAATAGATAGGGTGAACATCAGCAAGTTGAAAAAGAGCGACATCAGCGGACGTGAATTGACAGGCGGTTATTTGTTGCGCATAGATACATTCAACGAGGACGATGCTACGTTCACTTCGAAAGTGCCAGGCATTGGCGAGGGCAATATGTCAACCGAAGTTATTTGGTCGTGCATCTATCCGAAGAAGAAAAAGTTGCAACCCGAACAACTAACCTATATCCAGAATTATATAGATACGGTGGAGCAAGTGATACAATCAGAATATTTTGCCGACCCGGCGAAAGGTTATGCTCACTATATCGACGTACCTTCGTTCGTGGATTATTTCATTCATACGGAATTGAGCCTCAATGCAGATGGTTACAAACGAAGTGCCTATTTCTACAAAGAGAAACAGAAAGAAGACGGAACGGGTGGTAAGCTCTTCGCAGGTCCTGTGTGGGATTATAACCTTGCCTATGGCAATGCCAACTTCGCTAATGCCAACAATCTGGAGGCTTGGTGTTTCGAGGGGGCAAGCAACAATCCAACTCCAGCGATGTGGCAACGACTTCTACAAGATCCTGTATTCCGCAAAGCGGTAAAGGTGCGCTATTTGGAGTTGAGGAAGAATGTGTTGAGCAGCAAGTCTATAAATGCCTATATCGACAGTCAAGTTAAACTTTTAGTTGAAGCAAAAGACCGTCACTTCCAGAAATATCCCGAGTTACTGGTGAGCGAAGAACGTAAACAACAGTTGGCTGAACAACAAAAACAAATGGGTGGATTCCCGTTTGGTGGAGGTTTCCCATTTGGTGGTGGAGGTTTCCCACAGATGGGTCAATTTCCTCCAGGTGGTTTTCCTCCAATGGGAGAAATGCCACAAGGCGATTTTCCCAAGATGGGCGAATTTCCTCCAATGGGCGAGTTCCCGCACATGGAAGGATTCCAGTTTGATGTAGTAGGTATGTTTGCCGCTTACCGTGTCAGTAGTTATCAAGAGGAAATCACTATCCTCAAGAAGTGGATTGCCGACCGACTGGCATTCTTGGACAAAAATATTGCTCGCTTCGATAGTGACTGGTTGCCTCGCATCCAACCGCTCGTTGAGAAGAAAATGCAATTCCCATTCGGTGGTTTCCCTGGTGGCTTTCAAAATAAGTAGTCACCTATTCGCTTGTTATCTTTTGAGTTTTTTTTGTATCACTCTTTTTCGATATTGTAACATGCGCGTGTATGTGTGAATGAAATAAAGTTGGCAAAACATTTCACAAAGTTTGATATCGATTTTTATTCTATCTTTGCAAAAAGAATCAAAATGCCAGATTTTATGAAAAGATTATTCACACAGTTATTGATGCTCATTGCATTCAGTTCGGCTAACGCCCAAAATCCCTATCTGCCTTTGTGGGAACATCTTCCTGATGGTGAACCGCGTGTTTTTGAAGATCCCGACAACCCAGGTAAGTATCGTGCCTATATCATCGGTTCTCACGATGTTACTTATACTGCCTATTGCGGTCCCGACATCCGTATGTGGTCGGCTCCCGTTGAAGACCTCTCCCAATGGCGCGATGAAGGCCCCATCTTCACTTATTATGTCAATGGCCAATGGGATACGATGTTTGCTCCCGACTTAGTGGAAGTGAAAGACAAGGTAACGGGAAAGAAAACCTATTATCTCTATCCCCATTCCAGAGGTTGGCAACGTGTGGCAACGGTATGTAAAGGCGACCGTCCCAATGGACCATTCACGCCTATCAACCTTGAACCAGATGGTACGAAGTGTGTACCTGGTTCGTTGATTGACTTTGACCCATCCGTCTTCATCGAGAATATCACCAATAAGAAAGACCCCGATTTCGACAAGGGTTATCGTGCATACGTATTCTATGGTTTCCAACATTCTACGGCTTGCCAACTCGACCAAAACACGATGTATTCGAAGCGTGAAGGTACGGAAGTCATTGACCCGTTTATACCTGCCAGCAGTCGTGATGGTAAGTTGCTCGACAAGGAGGGCAGCGAGTACAAGGCTCTTTATAAAGGACAGAATCCGCTCGACTTTAATTTCTTTGAAGCATCGTCAATCCGTCAGGTAGGTAATAAATATGTGATGGTGTTCTCTGGTTATAGCGGTCAGGAATATGGTGTTGGTGCAACCAATTCTGCCCTGCGCTATGCGTTTGGAGATTCGCCATTAGGTCCTTGGCGTTCTGGTGGTGTGTTGGTTGACTCTCGTGGTGTCGTCCTCAACGAGGATGGTTCTAAGTTGATTACCACCAATGCCGCACACAACACTCATGGTTCGTTACAGGAAATCAATGGTCAGTGGTATGTTTTCTATCATCGTCCTCCCCGTGGATTCGGCAATGCTCGTCAGGCAATGGTGGCTCCCGTGAAGATTACTTGGGATAAGAAACCCGTAGCTAAGGGTGGTATGGTGAAGATTACTGGTTACGACCCCTTTGTAAAGGGTAATGAATGGACGGCAAAGGCAAGCAACGGCGATGCTTATACGGGTGCTGAGGTCACCTCTGAAGGCTTCCAGATTTTCGGTCTTCCTCCTTATCAATACTATTCCGCTGGTATCGCTTGCTTCATGTACGGTCCCAACGCCAACAATTGGATGCAGGATAATCACGATGTGTGGAACAACTCCATGGACTTGGCTGGCATTCAGAATGGCGGAATCGTCGGCTTCAAGTACTTTGGCTTTGGCGGTTTGGCGCAAGATACCAAGGGCGTAAAGGCTTTTGAAGGAACCAAGAAAGGTGACAATACCAATTTATATGTGAACCTGACACATGGCAAACATGGCGCGTTCAAGATTCACATTCTTCTCGACGACCCCTGGAAGGGTAAGGAAATCGGTGTAATCTCTGTTCCTGAGAACGACCATCGTGCTTCAGCCATCTTCGGCACCAGCGTTCCCGATGTTGAAGGTCTCACAGGCAAACATGCCATCTATCTCGTAGCCGAGGGTCCAGAAGTAAAGCAACCCGAGCAACCACAACAACCTTGGGCACGTCGTCAGGCTCAGCGTCCCCAACGTCCTGAAGGACTCTTCGACCTTCACGGAATTGGTTTCAGGAAAGATCAAGCTATTATCAATGTGCCTGTAGTTCCCCAACCAACCATCTTGGTTGATGGTAAAAAACTAAATATTCCAACAGCTCCAATCTTCTCTACCAATGCCAATGGATATACGAAAGTTAACCATTATCAATTGTATGCGCCTCTGAATGACCGTTCTGCCATCCAAGCCACCGCTTCCGATCCTTCGGTGAAGATAGAAGTTTCTCCGATTGTGGCAGGTCGATCAACCGTGAAAATGACTTACCAAGGACAAGAAAAGGTATTTTTGATTAATTGAGGTTTTTAGTTAATAGTTTTATAAGTTTCATTTCTTCCCCACATGTTTTGATGGCATGTGGGGAGTTTTTTTTGATAAAAAAAGATGGTTTGTTGAATATCTTTTGTGATTGAAGAATTTTTTATGTAGTTTTGTAACCGTAATTTATCAATCATTTGACGTATGAAAAAAATAATGATGTTCATGCTTACGCTGATGTTCAGCTTGGCGATAGGCGCACAGAGTGCAAGCAAATTGTACGATGAGGGCAAGGCTCTCTATGATTCTAAGGATTATGCTAAGGCAATAGTGAAGTTGAAGGCTGCCGCCGAGAAAGGTCACAAGAAGGCGCAATATCGCTTAGGCTTCTGTTATGACAAGGGAAAGGGAGTGAAAGAGAACGATGCATTGGCTTTCCAATGGTATTCCAAGTCGGCAGCACAAGGCTATGCCAAGGCTCAATATCAATTAGGCAAGTGCTACAAGGATGGTGAGGGAACGACAAAAGACCGTGCCAAGGCCATTGAGTTGTTCACGAAGGCAGCCAATCAAGGCAATGCCAATGCTCAGTATCAGTTAGGTAAGGCCTACATGAAAGGAAAGGATTTACCGAAAAACGAGGCAAAGGCAAAATCCCTTCTCAAGAAAGCCATTAGCAACGAAAAAGACGGTAAGGAAATCTTGCAAGAAATTCGTAAGAAAGCTGCCGAAGGCGACGAAGACGACAAACAGATTCTTGTGTTGATTAAGAAGTAGTAAGAAAAATTGAGATTCAGCATAGCAAATACATGCTTTGCCTAACGTACGTGTCTGTGTCTATGCTCAAACATGTTTGGCACACCCACAGCACACGTACGTTTGCATAGCTACTTCCCACCTTTATTCCTTGCCCAAAATCTTGTTTACCAACTTTGTCACGTCGGTAATCGAAATCTGTCCGTCACCGTTCACGTCGTAACTGTTCTCGCCGTCCATCTCGACGATACCTCCTTTGAACACCTCCGTTGTCCAACCTTTATCGATGTAGGCCTGACGGGTGCCATGGGGAATATAGAGGATGCAGGAGGAAGAGATGTCGGTGAAAGCATTTTTGCCGAAAGTAAAGGGTTCACGAATGTGCGAAACTACTTTGGTAAGATTCGTGCAACGGCAAAAAGCTTGTCTACTAATATCAGTTACCGAGGCTGGTATCTCAATACTTGTGAGATCTTTCATATCATAGAAAGCATTGTTGTAAATGATTTTAACGCTATTAGGGATGTAAGTGTTCCTGCATCCTGCCAACAATAGCGTGTCACCATAAATGATGGCATTGCAACTTTTAGGTGAACTTAACAACCTGTTACCTTCTTCAACTACAATAGATAATAGACCTGTGCATCCTCCTATGGGATATTGGTTAAATCTATAACATTCTTTGGGAATATATAGGCGTTTGAGGCCAGTGCACTCTAAGAAACAAAAACTGGGAAGACTCATTACACCAGATGGGATTTCGATGTGTTCGATGTTCTTACAACCTGCAAATGCATAAGAGAAGAGTGTTGTAAGATTGGAAGGCAGCGCTATCTCCAAAAGACCGGAATTTTGGAAAGCATTCTTGCCAATGGTAGTCATGTCTTTGGGCAGAATGACATATTTCAACTCTGTGCAACCTTTGAAAGCACTGTCATTGAGGACAGTCAATCCTGTGAAATATTGCAGTTCGTTGAAACTTATGATTTCGTCGTTTTCTCTGAATACTTTCCCCAACGAAGTGACATTCGCAGCCTCTATCTTCGATAGGTGTCCATCGCCGTTCGTATCCCAGTTTTCTACACATAGGTTCTCGACAACTGCATCGTCAAAATGGATGATTTCGTTGAGTTTGTCTGAGGCCTGACAGCGTATGTAAACCGTGGGACGAAGTTGTTTGGTGGGGATGGTGTATTTGTAAGTTTCATAATCATTGATCAGAAAATCGGCGTTCTCCATATCGTCGGACACTTCCTTTCCATTCACCCAAGCTCGTGACGGGTTACCGTCGCACATATAGAAAGAGAGCGGTTCAGGGGTGTCGACGGTCACGTTGTACTCGCCTTCAGGATAGAGTTGTTCGCCAAGCTTGACGTATGCTCCGTTCTCTACCGATAGCGCCACATCGACTGACTCGGGTAGTACCTGCTTGAAGTTAGCAAAGTATCCATAGGTGTCGTCTGGCAGATAAGCGCCATAGGCCGAGTTGGTAAGATGCGCTGTGACGTTGCTTACCCCATAGAACTGAGGCGAAGAAGCGTGGTAGGGTGTGGTGGAGGTGAAATAAACATCCTTTAGTTTAGGGAACTGGCCGAGGTTGGATACACCATACCCCGTGAGCGTATTGATGGAGAGCGTCTCCAGATTGGGCAGTTTGAGTATGCCTGGATCGGTGAATTTGCGTGTACCTTCAATGGTAGATGACTTTTTGAAGAAATATTCAACATGGTTTAAATAATCTTTCTTTTGCCACTCGAGGGATGCTTCTTTGTCATAGACATAAATAGGATGTTCCTCACAGCGAATGTCACCTTCGAAGCGAAGGGTCTTGATGCGGGAATTATATTCAAAACCCCTATAATTTTTTCCAAACTCACTTGAGAAGCCCCACACCTCCACAATAGGAGATACTATGTGAGCAGGAATACCACCCGTTTCTGGCGCAGAATAGTTGGGATTAGTGGTATAGACATATCTATAATTAATAATATTATTAATAACAACGCCGCCGGTATTAAATGTAATGCCTGTGTCCTCGAACGTGGCGGGGATAACGCATTCTTCCGTAGGAACGCCCTCGATTGATTTTATGAAAGCCACAAACTTTGATACTAATATTTCTTCGGGCAGACCAGTCCAAGTCTGGTAGACTTCGCAACAGGCATATATTTTGTACGTTACGCCGTTGAGCGTGTAGGTACCACCCCCACAATTGTTGGGATCGGGACCACTGATTTCATGCAATCGTTCATAAGCCTGCGTCGGCAGGGCGAGTGCCACAAGGGCAACCATTGTCATTAGCAATTTTCTCATAGGGAAATGTGAATCTTAATTTTTGTATTGTTATTCTCTGTAATGTTATCTGTTAGGTGTTAAACCTGATTACAAAGGTAATGCTTTTTTCTGGTTCTACCAAATATCCCCCCATGTTTTCCCTCATTTCTCTACGAATAATAAAAGTGTATACGCTATATTTGCGAACGCTAAAGAATATATATACGCTTCGCATACATATTATATGCATCCTGTAAAGAATAGCTTTTTGTGAATCCACAAAAGCGTCACACGTCACGCGTCACGCGTCACTTTAAGACACCTTCACATAGTGCAAAAAAGAAAGAGTAAAAAATTATATTAATATATTATTATAATAATATATTAATATAAAATAATATGTAAATTATTTTTTATTTATTGGTTGAAAATAATGAGACCTACCTTAAAGTGACGCGTGACGCGTGACGCGTGACGCTTGACAAATGTGAAATAACGTAGCCAGCCATGCAAAACCTATACGTTTCTGCATGGCTGACTACTTTATATCAATACGATGGAGTTACTACGAATTGCCTATTCCCTTCAATGCTCTCATGGCATTAAGAACCGCCAACACCGTTACGCCTACGTCAGCGAAGACAGCCATCCACATGGTGGCGATGCCGAAAGCGGCAAGGATGAGTACGGCAATTTTCACGCCAATGGCAAAGATGACGTTTTCTTTAGCTATGCAGATAGTGCGTCGTGCAATGCGAATGGCGAGTGCTATTTTGGAAGGTTTATCGTCCATGATGACCACGTCAGCCGCTTCAATGGCCGCATCACTTCCCAATCCGCCCATCGCTATTCCCACGTCGGCACGAGCCAACACGGGTGCATCATTGATACCGTCGCCCACGAAAGCCAACGTCTTGCCTGTTTCCATTCCGCCAATCAGTTTTTCCACATGATTGACCTTATCGGTAGGCAACAGTTCTGCATAGTAATGGGAAAGATGCAACTTTTGTGCCACGTCAGCCGCCACGTCCTCCCTATCTCCCGTGAGCATAACAGTTTGTGCAACGCCCATCTCGTTGAGTTGTGCAATGGCCACAGAACTATCCTCCTTGACTTTGTCGTTGATGACGATATGCCCCACATACATCATTCCCTCAGCACCCTGCATACAAACATGAATGATAGTTCCCTTATGAGGGCAATCGGGCCATTTCACTCCCATCGTATCCATCAGTTTGGTATTTCCCACGCAAACCAATTGGTTGCCTACGTATGCGCGTATACCTTGTCCGGCCAATTCCTCCACTTGGCTCACCTCACAACCATCCGTTGCTTCATCAGGGAAAGCATTTCGCAAGGCAGCACCGATAGGGTGATTGGAAAAATGCTCTACATGAGCAGCCAAATGCAATAATTCGTGTTCGTCAATCACGTCAGGATGAACCACCTCCACGGCAAATTGTCCGTGTGTGAGTGTTCCCGTCTTATCGAACACCACCGTTCCCACTTTCGCCAATGCGTCCATATAGTTAGAACCCTTAACGAGAATACCTTGGCGAGATGCTCCGCCAATTCCACCGAAGAAAGTAAGTGGTACACTAATAACCAAGGCGCAAGGACAAGAAACTACGAGGAACATCAAGGCGCGGTAGAGCCAAACGGGGAATGAATGGTTGAAATCGCCCGTGAAAAGTGGTGGGATGATTGCCAATGCCAATGCCGCAAACACCACGATAGGTGTGTAGATACGTGCAAACTTCGTGATGAACGTCTCACTCTTCGACTTATGTTCGTTGGCATTCTCTACCAATTCAATAATCTTAGATACCGTGCTTTCGCCGAAACTCTTGGTTGTGCGTACTTTGATAAGACCAGAAAGGTTGACGCATCCAGAAACCACTTCATCGTCAACGGTAATTTCACGCGGCATACTCTCGCCCGTGAGCGCAACCGTATTGAGGGTGGAAGAACCCGTGATGACAACTCCGTCGATGGGAATCTTCTCCCCAGGCTTGACGATGATGGTCTCACCAATAGCCACTTGATCGGGAGAGACAATATGTGTCTCACCTTGTCGCTCTACGGCGGCTGTGTCGGGACGAATATCCATCAGATGCGCTATGCTCTCTCTGCTTTTCCCTTCAGCATATTCCTCGAATAGTTCTCCTATCTGAAAGAACAACATGACAAACACCGCCTCTGGGAATTGTGTTTCCGCACCAGGCAGAAAGCCGATGAGCAATGCACCGATGGTAGCGATAGACATCAGGAAATGTTCGTTGAATGCCTCCCCGTGCATGATGCCCTCTGCTGCTTCCTTCAACGTATCGTATCCGATAATCAAATAAGGAATGAGATAGATGCAAAGCAATTGCCAAGTAGAAAGCTGAAATTTCCTTTCAATGAGTATCGCGTCAATCAGTAAGAAGACGGTGGCGAAGATTTTGGCCATTTTGACTTTCGGGTTTTCTTCGTGATGATGTTCATGGTGTTCATGATGATGATGCTCGTGTTCATGCTCATGGTGAGCGCAACATTCATGTTCGTGATGATGTGTCATAATACTATGTTTTGATTTCCGTTTGCAAAGGTAAGGCAAATGTTTTGCAACTCGGTTGCAAAGTGAAATGTTAAATATCTTTCATTTGTTCGTGTGTTACGTAATTTTTTAGTAAATTTGCACAATACTAATTACTTAAAACAAATAAACAATGAAAACACGTAGTGACTTATTCCAAATTGAGAGTGAGATAGAGTGGCAAAATCCCGCGCCTGGTATTCAACGACAAATTATGGGATACGACGGACAACTGATGATGGTGAAGGTGAAATTTGAAACGGGGGCGATAGGAACCGTTCACACCCATTATCATAGTCAAGCAACGTATGTTGCAAGTGGTAAGTTTGAATTGACGATAGGCGAAGAAAAGAAGGTGCTCTCTGCTGGAGATGGCTATTATGTGGCTCCCGATGTGGCTCATGGATGCGTGTGCTTGGAAGCTGGCGTGCTGATAGATACGTTTAGTCCAATGAGGGAGGATTTCTTGAAATGACCTTAAAGACCTTAGAGATTATCATGAAGAGGGCTATTACCTTATTGATTGTTGTGTGGAGCTTTGTGGGATTTGGATTTGCACAAGGCACATTCACCAATCCCATACTTGGCGGTGACTTTCCCGATCCAACCATTTTGCGAGACGGGCAAGATTATTACTTAACGAATTCCGCCTTTGATTACCAACCAGGATTGGTGGTTTACCATTCACGTGACTTGGTGCATTGGGAACCGATTAGTTATGCACTACGTACCTATTTAGGTTCTATCTGGGCACCCGACATCAAAAAATATAAAGGAAAATACTATATTTATTTTACCGTTCATGGCGACCGTCGTACCAATTGCGTGGTGTGGGCAGACTCTCCAAAAGGCCCGTGGAGCGATCCTATCGACTTGAACATCGGCGATATTGACCCTTGTTTTGTGGAAGGTGAAGATGGGAAATGTTATTTGGTGATGAGCGGAGGCAATAGATGGACGTTGGCAGATGATGGTCTTTCCGTTGTACCCAATTCAAAGGTGCATTTCTATGATGGTTGGCAATACCCGAAGGAGTGGTTGACCGAGGGATTTTGTTTGGAAGGCCCGAAACTCTATCGTATAGGCAAGTACTTTTATTATATCAGTGCAGAAGGCGGAACGGCAGGGCCGCCAACCAGTCACATGGTAGTGGTGGCTCGTTCGAAGAGTATTCATGGCCCGTGGGAGAATATGCCTACCAATCCGTTAATTCATACTTATTCACGTGATGAAAGATGGTGGTCGAAAGGACATGGTTCACTCATCGACACACCCGATGGCAAATGGTATTGCGTGTATCATGCCTACGAGAATGGTTTCTACAACTTGGGAAGACAAACATTGATGGAACCCGTTCACTTTACGTCCGATGGTTGGATTACCGCTGATGGAGGCGATGCAAGTGGAGAACTCCCTTGTCCTACGCTACAAAAACAAGCAGGTCGTCTCGACCGATTAGGCGAATTCAGGTTAGGCTTGGATTGGCGTTTTTATAAGTCGTTTAATCCAGAAAGAGTGAAAGTTGAAGATGGCACGTTAACCCTTCAAGCACGCGGAAATAGTTTAGGTTCATCTGCTCCATTGATGTTCATTGCTGGAGCACACCGATATGAGATAGAGGCAGAAATCCAACTACAAGGAAAGGTAAGGGCAGGATTGTGTTTGTATTACAACGCCCAATACAATGTAGGAACTGCCTTCGATGGAGAACGTCGTTTCCGTTATCGTCGCGACCAAGCCAATGGAGTGGGGAAGGCAGAAACCAATCATCTATGGTTGAGATTGCGCAATGATGCCCATGTAGTAACCGCTTATTGGAGTACAGACGGAAAGGAATGGAACAGAGAGACATGGGTACAGGAAATCTCTGGCTTCAACCACAATACGTTATATGAATTTCAAAGCATCCTCCCAGGTGTTTTCTGTGAGGGAGACGGGTGTGCTATTTTCAAGCATTTCAAATACAGAGAACTATGAGAAGACAAGTGCTTTCAGTTGTCTTGATGATGATTTCCATCGTGGCTCATGCTGGAGACCAAGAAGTAAGGCAAACTATGCGCAAAGCTACCCAGTATATGATGGACGTTGCCTCATATCAAGGTGGATTCGTATGGAATTACTTGCCTGATTATTCCAGACAATGGGGAGAACTGGAAGCACGAAGAACCATGGTGTGGTTGCAATCGCCTGGCACGCCCGATATGGGAGAACTGTTGCTCGATGCTTATCATGCCACCAAAGATGAGTATTACTACGAATGTGCGAAGCAAGTGGCAACGTGTATCATGAGAGGACAACTCCCTTGCGGTGGTTGGAATTATATGTTCGACCTTGCCCCGGAAGACTCCTTGCGTTCGTGGTATGCTACCATTGGAAGACAAGCATGGCGTTTGGAGGAGTTTCAGCATTATTACGGCAATGCAACCTTTGATGATGAGGCCACCAAACATTGTGCGGAGTTCCTATTGCGCATCTATCTCGAAAAGCATGATTCCTATTTCCTTGATGCCTTTCAAAAAGCCATCGACTTCTTCTTGGCAAGTCAGTACGACAATGGCGGATGGCCGCAACGTTTCCCGTTGATGTATTCCCATCCTTTCAAGGGAATGGCAGACTATTCGTCGTTTATCACGATTAACGACAACGTGATGCCCGAGAATATCGACTTTCTCTTGCAATGCTATACGTCGTTGGGAATGGAACACCTCAAGAAACCCATTCTCAATGCCATGTATTTGTTGCGCGACTTGCAACAAAAACCACCATTGGCAGGATGGGCTGACCAATACACGCCTGATGACTTGAAGCCTGCACATGCCCGTTCGTACGAACCGCGAGCCATTAATACGGGAACTACCACCAGTATGATTTATAGGATGATAGCGTATTATCGTCTGACGGGCGACAATAGTTTTTTGGAAGGTATTCCTGATGCCATTGCTTTTCTTGAAAGTCAGAAACTACCATCTGAATTGGCTCATGAAGTGAGAAGAACACCCTTGCAAGAAGATGAAATACTGATGCCGAGATTCCTTCGTCCAGAAGACGGAAAACCGTTGTACGTCCATCGTAAGGGTTCGAACGTAAAGAACGGAGACTATTACACCGATTCTATCACACAAGGCACCATTGCACATTATAGTTCGTTTGCCGTAGTGAGTCCTTCGCAATTGAAGAATGCCCTTGAACAAGCCAAGCGATTGGTGCAAAAAGACTTGGAGCGCAATTCGCCACTCAAGGAATGTGGAACGCAAGGACCAAAGGAGTATTATTACAATGACAATTCTCGTCAGATGCAACGTCGTAGAATGCCGTTGCCCACCGTAGAGCAAATCATTTCTTCCCTCGATGAAAAAGGACGGTGGATAGTTCCGCTCTCCCAGATTTCCTATCCCTATCGCGCCATTCCTAAAAACATGTCAGCTGATAGTGAAGATTTAACATACGCACAAACGATGGTAGGAGATGAATACGACACGTCTCCATTTGGGAATACGGAAGTAATGGGTGTTTCCACGCGTGCGTATATTCTTAATATGTCAATCTTGCTACATAGTCTTCGAGAAAAACCTGTGAAGACTTTATCTGGATTAGACCCCACGAAGTTTCAGTCAAAGGTAGAAGGCAAACCAACAGCTTTATATACGCTAACCAATCAAGGGATGGAGGCTTGCATCACAAATTATGGTGCCAGATTGGTTTCCTTGATGGTTCCCGACAGATATGGGCGAGTGGAAGACGTAGTACTCGGTTTTGATAATATCGACGACTATCACCAACAGAAGAATAATTTCGGTAGTGTGGTTGGAAGATACATCGGTAGAATCAAGGGAGCCAGTTTTGAGTTGGATGGAAAAACCTACCAATTACAACAAACGGGCGGTGGAAACATCTCCCATGGAGGTTATCCAGGCTTTGCCGATAAGCCATGGGAAATGGTTGGGAAGACAGATACGACGCTTATTCTCAAATACGTATCGCCCGATGGCGAGAATGGATTCCCTGGTACGCTGACCGTATTTGTGACGTATCATCTAAAAAACAACCATGCGCTCACCATTAGTTATGAGGCTCAAACGGATAAACCCACGGTACTCAATTTGTCGAATCACTCGTTTTTCAATATCTCAGGCGACCTGTTATCAAGTGTCTTGTCGCAACAACTGATGATTGATAGCAAGAAGATAGCCACCTTCGACAAAAACAAGAATGTTGATGGACGGTTGGTGAAAGTGCGACATACGCCTTTCGACTTCACCAAGATGAAAGCCATTGGCAAAGACATCAACGAGCAAGATGAACAATTGGCGATTACTAAAGGTTATGATCATTCCTTCGCATTGCGAAAAGCTGGAAAGAGAAAGCATCCTGCCGTTATACTTTACGATGAGAAGAGTGGAAGACGTATGTCTGTCTATACCAACCAACCAGCCGTGCAAGTATATACTGCCAATGGCTTGAACGGAAAGTTAATCGGCAAGAATGGCATTGCCTATCAGAGTCGTTCTGCCATCTGTTTGGAAACGATGCATTTCGCCGATAGTCCACACCATTCCACATTCCCCTCCACGGTATTGCGCCCAGGAGAGACCTTCCAATCATCGACAACATTTGCTTTTGACACCAAATAAAGACTTTAAGGTCCTTAGAGTCTTTAAGGTCCTTAAAGACCATATAAACCAGTAAAAAACAAAACAAATGTTAATAATCATGACGATAGTTAAACATTCTGTCAGAAAATAATCTAATTAATAGACACTTTTATTAAATAGGTTATTTCCTCATGTATATTCAGCGAAATATAGTCTTGCTCATGACGTTATTCATGGGAATGCTTTCTGTTATTGCCCAGAATACCAATTCTGTGTCAGGACGTGTGATAGATAAACAAAGCAAGGAGGCGATGGAGAAAAGTACCTTGCAACTCTATCAAGTCACGACCGCCAGAAATGGTGTGAAGGACACTACTTTTATCAGTGGCACATTCTCGAACGATTTGGGCTATTTCACGTTTAATTCCGTGAAAAAGGGAAATTATCTATTAAAAGTATCTTATTTAGGTTATCAGGAATTATATCAATCGTTGACGAAGGCAAGTGGTGTTCCTCTGTCGTTGGGGGATATTGCCTTGGAACCAGATGCTATTCAGATAGACGAGGCGGTAGTTACGGCGAATGTGCCTAAGATGGTTATCAAGGATGATACGGTGGTCTATAATGCCGATGCCTTTCGTGTACCCGAAGGCTCTGTTATCGAGGCTTTGGTGGAAGCTTTGCCAGGTGCCAAGATTGATGATAATGGAGGAATCACCATCAACGGTAAGACGGTAAAGAAATTCAAGATGGATGGTAGGGATTATATGACAGGCAACAATGATGCCGTCATGAAAAATCTTCCGTCTTACGTGATTGATAAGGTGAAGGCTTACGATGAGAAAAGCGACTTGTCGCGTCTTACGGGAGTGGATGATGGCAACGATGATTTCGTACTGGAATTTGTCACCAAGCGAAGTGCGCGTAATGGCTTGCAGATGAACCCCGATATCGGATATGGTACGGACAATCGATATGGTATTCGTCTTACTGCCATGAAACCTTTTGGAGCCATGCGTTATACGTTTATGGGAAATGCCAATAACGTAAACGACCGAAACTTCTCTGGACGAGGAGGACGAGGACGTGGAAATGGCAATGGACAGAGACATACCAAGACGGCAGCCCTCGACATTAGTTATGAAAACAATAAAGACTTGAGACTCAGTGGGCGTGTTACGTGGAATCATAGTAGTGCAGACAACTGGAGTAGGACAGGTTCTGAGAATTTCGTCAATACCCGTGGAGGTGCTTTTTCAAATAGTGTTAGTCAGAGTTATTCGGAAAGCAACAGTTGGACGGGCAACATGAATTTGCAATGGACAATAGATTCCATGACAACATTGTCGTTTCGTCCCAACATGAGTTTCTCCACCAATGACAGTCGTAGTTATTCTGGTTCTGCATCATTTAATGCCAACCCATTTGATTATGTTTTTGATCCGTTGAGTGATGAAGGTCTTGATTATTTGGATGACCGCAATCTTATCGTGAATGGCAGGAATAACAAGTCAATGGGATATGGAAGCAACAAGAACGTGAGTTCGCAATTGCAAATATATCGTCGGTTTGGCAATAAGGGAAGAAACATTGCCATCAGTTCAAACATCAACTATCGAGACGGAAAGAACAAGAACGCCAATCTCTCTTTCGTGCGTCTGTATCAAACCGTTGACCAGTATGGAAACGACTCTACCTATCAAACGAATCGTTTTACCGTCTCTCCATCTAATAATTTCAGTTATTCATTAGGTGCAACCTATACCGAACCACTGGTTATTTTCAAGCCAAAACCACAACCGGAAGATACGATACAAGGCAGAGGACCATTTGGAAGACGACAAGGAAATCGCCGTATGGTAGGTCAACAAGGATTGTTCTTGCAATTGAATTATCGTTATAGCTATAGTCATCAGAAAAGCGACCCCTCTACGTACGACTTCCCCTATCTCTCTGAAGAGGCATTCGACGATGTGTTGGAGAAATACAGGGAATGGACAAGGTTGTTTGGTTATCTTGAAAACCCTTACGAGGATTATCTTTCTACCAGGTTGAGTAGATTCTCCGAACGTACGGAATACGGACATAATATCGACGTGCAATTGCGCGTTGTCCGTGAGAAATACAATATGAACATTGGTTTCTCCACCCAACCACAACGTTCGCATTTCATACAACAATATCTTGGTAAACCAGTAGATACAATTAGAACCGTAACGAATATTGCGCCTACGCTCAACATGCGTTATCGTTTCAACCAACAAACCAACTTGCAAGTTACTTTTAGAGGTTCGACTTCACAACCATCAATCACTCAATTGTTGGATATTTACGACGATACCAATCCATTGAACATTTCGATGGGTAATCCAGGTTTGAAACCTTCGTTCACGACGAATCTCAATGCCAATTTCCAAATGCAACGTCAGATGAACTTTACTACGGATAGTTTAGGAATGTCTATTCCGAAAGCCCAACGACATTGGAGTTTCAGTTCAAACATGGGATTCAACAGGACAAGCAACTCCGTGGGAAATGTCGTTACTTACGATGAGGCTACTGGTGGAAGAATCTCGCGTCCAGAGAATATCAATGGCAATTGGAGCATCAATGGTGGAGGTTCGTTCAACATTGGCCTTGACACGCTCAACCGATGGGACGTGAGCGGTTCTGTTCGTGGTTCGTACAATCATCATGTGGGATATGTCAACTTGAATCGTACGGCGATACCCGATAGAAACGTGACGCATACTTTCAATCTTTCACCATCGGTGTCGCTCAGCTTCAGAAACAAGTGGCTCAACTTCTCCTTGAATGGAAGTACTACATACGCACGAACCGAAAACAGGTTGCAAGCATCTCGCAATCTTGACACGTGGAATTTCTCGTATGGTGGTAATACGAGGATAACATTCCCTTGGGGAACCAATCTATCTACCGACATTCACATGTATAGCAAACGCGGATATAGCGACCAAACACTGAACACCAACGAGTTGATTTGGAATGCGCAATTGTCGCAGAGCTTCTTGCGTGGTAAGAAGTTGACCGTCATGTTGCAATGGTATGATATCCTGAGCGAACAAACCAATTTCACACGAACGGTAAATGCCAATGGTTGGACAGACCGCGAGGTGAATGCGATTACTTCATACGCTATGATTCACGTTAGTTATCGTCTCAACTTCTTCGGTGGCGGAGGCAGTGGAAGAGGTGGCGGCAATCGTGGAATGCGTGGTGAGGAATTTGAAGGCGGACGTGGTGAAGGACGTGGCGGATTCGGTGGAGCACGCGGTGGCTTTGGCGGTAATGGAGGCGGCGGAAGAAGATGGTAAGTCTACTTATCCATTAAATAATGCTAATAAATGCGTGAGTGCATGATTTTTTTCTTACCTTTGCTTTATGATATGATTTCGTGTCTGTAACACGGAGCATTGTAAAGTTATTATTGTTTATGAATCGTTCACAACAAATCATTCGTACTAGCATTGTCAGCATCATTGCCAATGTGCTGCTTGCCGCATTCAAGGCAGTGGTGGGCTTATTGGCACATTCGGTGGCCATTGTCATGGATGCTGTCAACAATCTCACAGATGTCTTTTCAAGCGTAGTTACGATTATCGGCACTCGATTGTCGCAACGTCCACCCGACTTGAAGCATCCTTTCGGTCATGGGAGAATAGAGTATTTCAGTGCTATCGTAATCTCTGTTATCGTCTTGTCGGCTGGTATTACGTCGTTGATAGAATCAGCCATCAAGATTATTCATCCCAATACGCCTACGTATTCAAAAGTTACGTTAATAGTCATCATCGTGGCAATCATCGTGAAACTGTTGTTGGGACGATACGTGAAAGCCCGTGGCGAACAGTTGAATAGTGATGCGCTTATCGCATCAGGTTCCGATGCTTTGTTTGATGCCATTATCACCCTTTCTACGTTAGTTTCGGCTGGTATTATGTTGATTTGGAATGTTTCCCTGGATGGAATCTTGGGCGTTATCATTTCATTGGTTATCGTCAAGGCAGGTTTCGATATGCTCTCATCCCCCGTTAATGAGTTGTTGGGGGCAAGGATTCCTTCTAAGTTGGTCAAGGAAATCAAGCAAGAGATACTTACTCATAAGGAGGTATATGGTGTCTACGACATCATTCTCCACAATTATGGTCCAGACGTGTTGATAGGTTCCTTGCACGTGAGTGTGAAAGACACCATGAACGCATACGAAATTCATGGATTGACACGAACAATTTCGGAGGAGATGTACCAGAATCATCATATCATCATGACGGTTGGTGTTTATGCCGTTGCTACGGGCGAACACAAGCGTGCGAAATTGCAAGATACTGTTGTCAGAACGTTGCAAAAGCATAATGACATCTTGCAGATGCATGGTTTTTATTACTTCGAGAAAGAGAATCGTCTTTCTATTGACATCATTCCCAATTATACCGTGAAGGATGAAGCCGCTTTTGGAAAGCAGTTGGAAGAAGAATTACGAAACCAATTGCCCGATATAAATATCACGGTTGTCATCGACCATAATTATAGTGAGTAAGATAGAAAAACGATTCGCAAACACCAATGTCCTATAGAACATAAAAAAGCCCTAACTATTGTTGTTAGGACTTTTTTTATGCGTGTTATGTTTGAAAACAAAACTATGTCGTTATTTCAAATAAGCCAAGATTAAGTCTACGAATTCATCCTCATTCCTTTCGTCAACCGTAATGACGAGGTCGTAATTGCGAGTATCATAACGAGAGGTCTTCGTGTACTTCTGTACGTAGTTTTCGCGCATCTTATCAATTTTCTTGATAGTCTTTTCGGCTTCCTCGTAGTTCATTCCTTGCTTAGTCATTACGCGAGCGATGCGCCTTTCCATCGGTGCTTGGATGAGAATGCTGATGTGATTGGGATGGTCGCGCAATACGTAGAATCCACTACGACCGGCAATCACGCATGATTCGGCATTGGCAATTCCCTTGATGATGTCTCTTTCCGTTTCAAACATCTCGTCGGTGGTCAACAAATCTGGTTCATCGCCAACGGGTAATTGATAATACTGTGACTGAGAGGTGAAAAGACCAGCTGAAAGGTTGCGCTTGAATTCACTCCACCAGTCGTGCTTCCGACCTTTAAGTGCTTCAATTTCATTGGCGTTGAGGTGATATTCCTCCTTCAATGCGTTGATGACGGCCTTGTCATAGAAAGGTACGCCTAACTTCTTTGCCAACTTCTCTCCGATGGTGCGTCCACCCGAACCCAACTCACGGTTAATCGTAATAACAAATTTCTCGTTTTTGTCCATATTATTAGTCTTTCTGATAATGATTTTTTATATTTGCTGCAAATATACAAAAAATTCGAAAAACACGATACCTTTATTGCAGAATTTTTGTTATAAAGAAATTGAGTTAACATTTTGAAAAGTGTAAGAAAGTAATTATCTTTGTAGACAAAATATAAAAATAATGTAAATATGGCAACAGTTGACGACAAGAAAGTGATATTCTCGATGGTCGGAGTGAGCAAGACCATTCAACAGAACCAAAAGCAAGTGCTCAAGAATATTTACCTGAGTTTTTTCTATGGAGCGAAAATCGGTATTATCGGTTTAAATGGTGCCGGTAAGTCAACGCTTATGAAGATTATCGCAGGTCTCGACCAACAATACCAAGGTAATGTGGTGTGGAGTCCAGGTTATTCCGTGGGTTATCTTCCGCAAGATCCACCATTGGATGAAACGAAGACCGTCAAGGAAAATGTGATGGAAGGCGTGCAGTATGTTTATGACGCATTGAAGGAATATGATGAAATCAACGTGAAATTCGGATTGCCTGAATATTATGAAGACCCAGACAAGATGGATAAGTTGATGGCGCGTCAGGCAGAGGTGCAAGATATCATTGATGCAACAGATGCATGGAACATGGATTCTAAACTCGACCGCGCTATGGCTGCCTTGAATTGTCCTCCAGGTGATTGGAGTGTGCAGAACCTGTCTGGTGGTGAACGTCGTCGTGTAGCATTGTGCCGATTGTTGTTACAAAAGCCCGACGTGCTGTTACTTGATGAGCCTACCAACCACCTTGATGCAGAGTCTATCGATTGGTTGGAACAACACTTGCAACAATATGAAGGTACGGTGATTGCCGTTACACACGACCGTTATTTCCTTGACGACGTGGCAGAATGGATTCTCGAACTCGACCGTGGTGAAGGTATTCCTTGGAAAGGCAATTATTCATCGTGGTTGGAACAAAAGAGCCAACGATTGGCATTGGAAGAGAAGACCGCCTCAAAACGTCGTAAGACATTGGAACGAGAGTTGGAGTGGGTACGTATGGCTCCCAAGGCTCGCCACGCGAAAGGTAAGGCTCGTCTGAACTCGTATGACAAGATGCTCAATGAAGAACAGAAGCAGAAAGAAGAGAAGTTGGAAATCTTCATTCCTAATGGTCCTCGTCTGGGCAATAAGGTAATAGAGGCGCAACATGTAGCTAAGGCATTTGGTGAGAAGACGTTGTTCTCCGACCTTAACTTCATGTTGCCACCCAACGGTATCGTTGGCGTTATCGGTCCTAATGGTGCAGGAAAGACAACACTCTTCCGACTTATCATGAACTTAGACACGCCTGATGCAGGAACGTTTGAGGTGGGCGAGACCGTCAAACTGAGTTATGTAGACCAACAACATAAAGACATACAACCCGAGAAGACGGTTTACCAAGCGGTGAGCGGTGGTAATGAAACCATTCGCATGGGTGGAAAAGATGTCAATGTACGTGCTTATCTATCGCGTTTCAATTTCAGCGGTGCCGACCAAGAGAAAAAATGTGGCGTATTGTCGGGCGGTGAGCGCAATCGCTTACAACTCGCCATTGCCTTGAAACAAGAAGGTAATGTGTTGTTGTTGGACGAGCCAACCAACGATATCGACGTGAATACGCTTCGTGCATTGGAAGAAGGTTTGGAATCATTCGCGGGATGTGCCGTTGTCACAAGTCACGACCGTTGGTTCTTAGACCGTATTTGTACGCATATCCTTGCTTTTGAAGGCGAAGGAAACGTATTCTATTTTGAAGGAAACTATAGTGAATACGAGACAAACAAGGCACAACGTTTGGGATTGGAAGAACCCAAACGAGCTCGTTATCGTAAGTTGATGGAGGAATAATCGCAATCAATGGCAAAGGAACGAAATACCGCAGATGCCTATCGCAAGAAAGCTTATGAAGGCGACACCAAGGCCATGAACAACTTAGGTGTTTGTTATGAACGTGGCTATGGTGTAAGGGAGAATTGCGAGATGGCTTTTGAATGGTATATGAAAGCAGCTTCGCTCGATGATGTCTATGGTTGTTTCAACGTGGCAGAGTGTTATTATCATGGCAAAGGTGTGGCTCAAGACTTGCAAGAGGCGTTCCAATGGTATTTGAAAGCTGCGGAGAAAGGCGACAAACAATCGCAGGTGAACGTGGCAAATGCCTATTATCTCGGACAAGGTGTAGAACTCGACCATGCGAAGGCTTTCCTTTGGTATCGGGAAGCAGCTTTTCAAGGTCATGTGTTAAGTCAAAAAAACGTCGGTGCTGCTTATTGGAATGGTGATGGTGTGGAAAAGAACTTAGAAGAATGTGCGTTTTGGTACGAATTGGCTGCTCATGGTGGTGATGCGCAAGCTCAGTTTGCCATTGGATGGTTTCACATGACTGGCAATGGAGTTCCGCAAGATGAGAAGATTGGGTTGAAGTGGATACATAAATCCACTTTTCAAGGATATCAACCAGCCATTGACTATTGCAAGGAACATGGTTATAAATGGTATTAAATAGTAATAAATCAAATAGAACGATGAAAAAGGTTTTATTGGCATTTGCCGTATTGTTGGGATTGGTGGCTTGCACAACAAACAAGGCAACGTCCGCTGAAAAGAGTGTTGTTAGTAGTGAGGTGCCATTCACGGTTGCCGAACATTATTTCTTCAACAAAGGACAGGATATTCCCGTGAATCCCAAGATAACATCCGAGGAGTTGTTCAAGCAACTTTTTGGAATGGCTACGGTGATGGGAGAAAACGGTAAACCTACAAAGATAGATTTCTCTAAGCAATTTGTGCTTGCCGTAGTTTTGCCCGTTACGGATATCAATACCGAAATCACTCCAATCAAGGTGGAAGAGAAAGGTGATACGTTGTTCTATCATTATGATTTGAAAACGGGTGAGAGACAGTCGTTTAGTATTCAACCGCTTTCCATTATCATTCTCGACAAGAAGTATGAAAACAAGGAAATATTTCTCATCAATCAACAAGCTATGGAAGAAAATATGAAAGAAGTTCAGGCGTATTTGAAGGAATGCGGAGCATTCTTTATCGCCACCGTCGATGGTGACCAACCGCGTGTACGCGCTTTCGGCGTCTCAGAGATTATCGATGGCCGTCTATATATTATGACTGGCAAAGTAAAGGATGTGTTTAAGCAGATGGCTGCAAACGGTAAGTTCGAAATCTGTGCTCTAAAACCATCTGGTAGTGAGTGGATGCGCGTTAGCGGTACGTTGGTTAACGATAAAACGTTATCGGTAAAGGAAACTTTCTTGGAGCGTAATCCAAGTTTGAAATCAATGTACAAGGCCGACGATGATAACATGGCTGTACTCTATATCACCAATGGCGTTGTTCGTTTCTGCTCGTTTGCTGCCCCAGAACGAAAAGTGGCATTCTAAAATGTGGTGTAAATTTCGCAATATCTATTCATTAATCAATAATTGTATGAAAAAACTAACAATGATGGCTGCCATGATGATGGTGGCAACTCTCGGTGTTTCCGCCCAAAAGCCCATAACGGCTCCCGCAGGCGGAAAGGCTATCAGTGACGAATTAATCGGAATCTTCTTCGAGGACATCAGTAGTGCCGCAGATGGTGGTTTGTATGCTGAACTGATTCAGAACGGTTCGTTCGAGTTTAATCCTACGGAGCGAGATGGTTGGGGACCTGGTACGGCTTGGCGAATGATTCGCCCAGGACATTCAACGGGTTATCTCGAACCTCTTTCCGTGAATCCTATTCACCAATACAATCCCACTTACATGCGTTTGCACATCGAGCGTGTGGGACATTATTATGATTATAGCGGTTGGACAGGATTCGGTTTGCAAAACGATGGCTTTGACGGAATATCCGTGAAAGCTGGAGCTAAGTATCAATTCTCTGCTTTCCTTCGCAATGTAAAAGGTGAAGCCAAACAAGTGCGTGTAGCTTTGGTAGTTCCGCAAGGGTGGGGTAAAGATCCAAAATTGTTGGCCGATGCAACGGTTGATGTTACGACTTCCGATTGGAAGAAATACGAGGCTCAATTAACGCCGTCGGAAGATGCTGAACGTGCTGCACTCCAAGTATTGGTGCTGACCAAGGGAACGGTGGATGTTGACATGATTTCGTTGATGCCTGAAGATACTTATAAAGGACATGGATTGCGCAAGGATTTGGCTGAGGCTCTTGAGGCTTTACATCCCAAGTTTATGCGTTTCCCAGGTGGATGTGTCGTTCATGGCGGTGGCGATGGCTTTTGGAACACCTATCGTTGGAAGACTACTGTTGGTCCCAAGGAACAACGTCGTAGTTTGAAAAACACGTGGGGTTATCATCAGTCCATGGGATTGGGATATTTCGAGTATTTCCAATTCTGTGAGGATGTAGGTATGGAACCATTACCTATCCTTCCTTGTGGCGTAAGTTGTCAAGGTGCCAATGGTGGTTGGGGAATGAAAGACCAAGCACAAGATTGGGTGCCAATGGCAGAAATGGATGAATGGGTAAACGAAGCTCTTGACCTCATTGAATGGGCAAATGGCGACGTCAATACCAAATGGGGACGTGTTCGTGCTGAGGCTGGTCATCCCAAACCTTTCAATTTGAAATACTTGGGTATCGGTAATGAGGAGAGAATATCACCAGAATTTACCGAGCGTTTCAAGTATATGTACGAAAAGATACGCAAGGCACATCCTGAAATCATCATCGTAGGAACGGCAGGACCAGGTTCTCATCCTGGCAATCCTGATTTTGAGAACGGATGGAAATTGGCTGATGAGATTGGATTGCCCATCTTGGATGAGCACTATTATGAGCAGCGCGACTATTTCTTGAAGAGTCGTCAGTATGATAATTATCCGCGCGACCGCAAGACGAAAGTTTACTTGGGTGAGTATGCTGCCAAGGACAAGAAACTCATTGATGCGTTGGCAGAAGGTCTTTACTTGTTGCACGTAGAGCGCAATGGCGACGTGGTATGCATGACTTCATACGCTCCTCTGTTTGCCAGAAAGAATGCAACCAACTGGAATCCTGACTTGATTTATTTCGACAATCAACGTCCATTCCTTACTTGTAGCTACTATGTACAACAGATGTTCGGACAATCATCGGGTAATTACTATTATGGTGATTGCGTGAACATAGAAGGTGCTGATAACTTGCAAGGACAATCGGTTATCTTGAATACAAAGACCCGTCAATTGTTCGTGAAAATGTGTAATGCCAGTGGTGACAAGAAAAAAGCAAGCATCAATCTTTCTCGATTCAAGTCGATGAAACCTATGGCCACAAAGACGGTTCTCTCTGGACAACCTGACGATGAGAACAATTTCGAAAAGCAACCCATCGCCCCACAAGTAAATACGGTGAAGATGAAAAAGAAGATGGAAGTTGAACTCGAACCGTATTCATTCGTGATGTATCAAATAAATCTTTAAGTAGTGAGAGGTGAGTAGTGAGAAGTGAGAGGTGAGAGAACACATTTATCTAATCTCTCACTTCTCACCTCTCACCCCTCACTTCCAACTTTCGCAAGCGAAACTTGCGAAAGAGAATATATTTTATCGATTACTTTCTACAAGTTCCATCTTGCAGGTGGATTCGCTTACCGACCCAACGGTATTGCTCTTGTTGGTAAAACTAATGGTCTTTACCCATCCGTTAGAGCCAAATTCATAATCCGTTGTTTGTTCAAATTCAAACTTGATGGCACCGCTGCTCATCACCATGTCGATGTTTTGCTCTATCATCTCAGCTTGAGAAGGCATAATCTTCTTCACTTGGTCGACAATCATTTTCTTCAATTCGTCTTTCGTCATGTCTAATGTACTGGTAACCTTTACCTTTTTTGCATCAGGTGTAGTGAGGAAGTACATGTTTTTCATGTTCAAGTCATTCAACGAAGTAACCTTTTCCATGGCGCCAGTGGCAATAGTCTTGCCATTCAACGAGAAAGGAGTTGGTTCCTGCGTGGCAGCCTTGATAAGATTTTCCTTGGTCATTTTCTCCATGATAGTCGATTTAATCATATCTTCCGTCATGATTTGCGATGCTTCAGCAGGAAGTTGGGCCAACAAACCTTTTACCAGTTTGTCGACGAAGATTTCACTCTTCTGCAACACCTCATCATAATTCTTGATGTCGATAATCTTGCCGTCTGCATCTGTAACGTAAGTACACTTGACGTCTTTCAGGATTTCCATGGTTATATTCATCATACGTCCCATGATGTCATTGGGGTCTCCGTCAGATTCAACTTTCTCAATATTTGAGTCAATGGTAAATCCTTTCGAAGAAGCAGCGGTTACCACGTAACGGCAATCAGATTTTACGTGAATGTCTTTCCCGCCAACATTGATGGTAGAGGTCTGGCGATAAAGCATGTTGTCGCCTTTCTTGTACTTTGCCGAAATCTTCACTCCAGTTTGTGCGCTCAATGTCACTACCATCAACAAGAGCGCAAGAATCATCATAGTCTTTTTCATTGTCATATAAAATTGTTTGATTAATATATCCGAAATTGTCGCATGTTTTCTAAATATTAACCGCAAATATACTATTATATTTTAATACTATCCCAAGAATGGACGAAAAATTAATATGTTTTTAGTTTTATGATAACGGCGCTAACGTATATTATTATGAGCGTTATATGAAATGTTGTGGTTCATTGATACATTATCTCGAAAGTTTTTTGTAAATTTGTAACCAAATTAGTATGACTATCAACAATCAGATAACACTTAAACGAAAACAAAATATTAGGAAAATGTATAGCTTAAACTATCAAGTGACAACGAGTACTTGCGACAGCGAAGGACGATTGAAATTGTATTCTGCTCTCCAGATGATGCAGGATTGTTCGGAAATGTGGATTGACAGCGAACCTGGCGTTCAGCAGTATTTTAAGGAACAGAATATGGCACAATTGCTTGCTTCGCGTCAAGTGGAAATAATCAGGGTGCCAGTTTTCAAGGAGAAGTTGACCGTTACAACCTCTGTATATGGTATGAAACCGATATTTGGATTTCGTAACACCTATATTTATGATGCAGAGGGAAAACCATGTTATCGTACATGGAGCATGGGTGCTTTCGTGGATAAGGCAACGGGAAAGTTGAAACGTGTAGACAATGACACGATAGCTACGATGACATTGGAGTCGCAGTTGGAAATGGACTACAAGGATCGCCGAATCATCTTACCCAAAGAGAATGGTATCACGTGCGCTCCCATTCCCGTAATGCGAGCAGACATCGACTATAATCGTCACCTGAACAATGCCAACTACATTCGTATGGCAATGGAATTATTGCCAGAAGATTTCGAGATTAAGGGCTTGCGCGTAGAGTACCGAGTGGCAGCAAAGCGTGGCGACATTCTTATACCTACCATCTACCGACAAGAAGAATGCATCATCGTCTCGTTAGCCATCAACGACGAAGTAAGTGCTATCATCGAATTCTCATGATAATAAAAGCAAATTTCTGCAAGATTGTCGAGAATTATCCTTATATTTGCAATTAATTATTACCAGAAAACCTAAATATGATTAATATAAGAAAGTTGGAGGCAGAATTGTGGGAATCTGCAGATTTGTTACGTCAAGGAAGTAAACTCACCAGCAGCCAATATTGCATGCCTGTATTGGCATTGTTGTTTCTTCGTTATGCCTATAGTAGATATAAAATTGTAGAGGCTGAAATATTGGAGAATCGTCCGAAACGAGGAGGACGTGTAATGCCTGTAGAACCAAGCGATTTCGCTGCTAAAAGTGCTTTGTTCTTACCACGTGAGGCACAATTTGACTACTTGGTAAATCTGCCAGACGACATCATTGCCGCTAAACTCAAAACCAAGAATGGACAGGATATCAACTCTTTGGGTGAGGCCGTGAACAATGCCATGCAATTGGTGGAAGATCAAAGTGAACAATTGACGGGTGTACTTCCGAAAACCTACACGATGTTTGCCGATGACTTGTTGCGTGAATTGCTTCGTATCTTCAATAACAAGACGATTGATGAAGTAGGGGGCGACATCATCGGACGTATTTACGAATATTTCCTATCCAAGTTTGCCAAGGCTGTAGCCAGTGACGATGGCGTTTTCTTTACGCCAAAATCATTGGTAAAGATGCTTGTTAATGTGTTGGAACCCAAGCAAGGTGTCATGTTAGACCCAGCCTGTGGTAGTGGTGGTATGTTTGTGCAGACGGGTGACTTCGTAAATGCTTCAGGCTACAACGCCAACACTAATATGACCTTCTACGGACAGGAGAAGGTGGAGTATAATGCCCAACTCTGTCTGATGAACATGGCGGTACATGGTTTGAATGGACGGATTGTATCTGGCGACGAAGCCAATACCTTCTATCATGATGCCCACAACTTGGCAGGAAAGTGTGATTATGTGATGGCTAATCCTCCGTTTAATGTGGATAAGGTGAAAGCAGAGTCGGCTTCTGCCGCAGGTCGTCTTCCCTTTGGTTTACCAGGTGTGAATCAGAAGACCAAAGAGATAGGCAATGCCAACTATCTTTGGATTAGCTATTTCTATGCCTACCTGAACGACCACGGCCGTGCAGGCTTCGTGATGGCCAGTTCGGCAACCGATAGTGCCAACAAAGACCGAGACATTCGTGAGAAACTCGTGCGCACGGGTGATGTGGATGTGATGGTGAGTGTGGGCAACAACTTCTTCTATACACTTTCTCTTCCTTGTTCTCTATGGTTCTTCGACCGCAACAAGCATGCCGATATTCGTGATAAAGTGTTGTTCATTGATGCCCGTAATTACTATACGGTTGTTGACCGCACCTTGAACGAATGGACTGAATGGCAGCTGCGTAATTTGCAAGCCATCGTGCATCTGTATCGTGGCGAGAAAGACAAGTATCAGCAGCTGCTTGCCGACTATAAAAAAAGCCTCATCCCCAACCCCTCTCCAAAGGGCGAGGGGAGTAGAATGTTGAACGACTGTTGGACTGTTGCATCTGCTCAGGAAGCTCTCGACAAGCAGAAGGCCGCAGCCAAGGAGGCTATAGCCAATGCCCAGCGCAAAGACAAGAAGCGCATTGAAGCTGAGCAGAATGCTCTGATTGCTGATTTGGAAGATATCCTCGAAACGGCCCGTCAGCACGAATGGCTCACCTCGAAGTTTGGCGAAGGCAAATACAAGGACGTGCTTGGACTCTGCAAGATTGCCACCATTCAGGAAATCGAAGAGAAAAACTACTCGCTCACTCCAGGCGCTTACGTTGGCGTAGCCGAGCAAGAGGACGATGGAGTAGATTTTCATGAGCGCATGAACGAGATTCATGCCGAATTGGCACAACTGAACAAAGAAGCCAACACCTTGATGGACGAGATACAAAAAGCATTGGAGGAGCTGAAATGAACGAAAATGAAAATAACAAGCAAATTATGTCCACACTGCGGACGCAATCTCTGATACAGGACCTGCGTCAGATTATTGAACAAGCGCGTGGTCATGTAGCTACTACAGCAAACTATGCATTAACCACAATGTACTGGAATATTGGCGAGCGCATCAATCGTGAAGTGCTTGACAATCAGCGCGCTGAGTACGGAAAACAAATTGTTGCGCAGGTTGCGCAACAATTACAAAAAGAGTATGGAAAGAAAGGATTTGATAAAAGTTCCATTACTAGGATGATGAAATTTGCAAAATTATTCCCAGATTTCCAAATTGTTGCGCAGCTTGCGCGACAATTATATTGGTCTCATTTTGTGGAGGTTCTTTCTCTGAAAGATGATCTTCAAAGAGATTTCTATATCACGCTGGCAGCATCAGAAAGATGGGGACGTGACAGACTTCGCAAAGAAATAGATGGAATGCTCTTCGAACGTACTGCAATAGCCAGCAAACCTGCTGAACTTATCAAAAAGGAACTATCTACTCTTCGTGACGATAACGTAATGTCGCCAGACTTAGTTTTCAAAAACCCTTATTTCTTGGAGTTTACAGGGTTAAAAGGCATGTATAGCGAGAAGAGTCTGGAAGATAGTCTTGTTGCACATCTGGAGCAGTTTATCATAGAACTGGGCAACGGCTTCAGCTTCGTGGCCCGCCAGAAGCGAATGATTATTGACGGTGAGGACTTTTACCTCGATCTGTTGTTCTACCACCGCCGCCTTCATCGCCTAATAGCGATTGACCTCAAATTAGGTCGTTTCAAGGCTCAGTACAAAGGACAGATGGAACTTTATCTTCGTTGGCTGGAGGCAAACGAAATGGAACCAGGCGAAGAAACACCACTCGGACTATTGCTATGCACAGAGGGCAGCGAAGAACAGATAGAACTGCTACAACTCGACAAGTCGGGTATCAAAGTAGCTCAGTACATGACGGAACTACCACCACGCGATGTCCTAATGCATCAGATTCAAAAGTCATTGGTGACCGCAAAAGAGCAATTTGACAATTTCATTGAGGAGGACAAGGCATGAGTGAGTGGAAGAAAGTGAAGTTGGGAGATATTTGTGAGCGTGTCACTTCTGGTGGCACGCCTAAAGCAAACGTTACTTCTTATTATAGCCCTCCAGCAATTCCTTGGCTTAAAACCAAAGAAGTAAACTATTGTCGAATCACAGAAACAGAGAACTACATCTCAGAGGAAGGACTTGCCAATTCAAGTGCAAAACTTATTGCTCCCAACTCTGTCATAATTGCGATGTATGGTCAAGGAGATACTGCTGGGCGTGTCGCAATAAATAAGATTCCATTAACAACAAACCAAGCATGTTGTAACCTTACAATAGATGAGAGCATAGCAGATTATGAGTTTATTTATTATCAACTTTGTACCCTATATAACAAGATGGTTTCATTGAAGGCTGGTGCTGCTCAACCAAACCTCAATGCACAAATAATAAAGAACTTAGAAGTGCTATTACCTTCTTTGTCTACGCAGCACCGCATCGCCACCATCCTTTCCCGCTACGACTCTTTGATAGAGAACTATCAGAAGCAGATAAAGTTGTTGGAGGAAGCAGCGCAGCGACTCTATAAGGAATGGTTCGTTGACCTCCACTTCTATCTTCTGGAAGTACACCATCACGTAGGAATAAATCTTATTGGGAAAACGGAACAATTAAGTGGGTTAAGACTAAAGAACTCCTTGATGGATGGATATTTGATACTGAAGAATATATCACAGATGATGGATTGAAGAATTCTTCTACCAAGATATATCCTGTCAATTCTATTCTTATGGCTATTTATGCAAGTCCTACGTTAGGTCGATTAGGAATCCTTGCTTCTGAATGTTGTTGTAATCAAGCTGCATTATGTCTCATAGCTAATGAGCAGATCGTATCATGGCAATGGTTTTATTGGAAGTTGTTTGAACTACGTGATGAGTTTAATTCTATAGCCCGTGGTGCAGGACAACAGAACATAAGTGGAATAGTTGTAAAGAATAAAGAAGTGCTTGTCCCAACTAAGCAGGTTGTTGATGCGTTTACAAGTATAACAAACCCAATATTTGAAAGCATAAAAAAAACATCAAATCAAATCCGCCTCCTAACCGAAGCTCGCGACCGCTTGCTTCCCAAACTGATGAGCGGGGAAATAGAAGTTTAATCAATAAAAACTATACAATATGGACATTAATACAATTTTTGATGGATGGGGAACAGAACTTATTAGTATACTAATAGGTTTATGTTTAACTGGAGTTGGTATTTTGTTTTATAAAAAAGGTAGAGTCAGTCAAAAGCAAAAGGCAGGAAAACATGCAAAGCAGAAACAGAAGGTGAAGAATGGTGATGAAAAGAGAGTTCGTCAAAAGCAAGTAGCTGGTGATGACTCTGAACAAATTCAAATTGGATAGTTATGGATATTAGCAAGAAAGATCAAAAACAGACGGCAGGGGATAATGCTGTGCAGACGCAAATTGAAACTCAGAATAATTATAATGTGACTCACATTTATAATATTATTCAGCCAACAACGGAGGATGTGATTGCTAATGCAACAGAAGAGAATTGGAGAGAAGAATTGACAATAGAAGGTTGTAACACATCTCTGTGGAAAGGAACCTTAGGTAAGGAGGATAAGAATGTTGAACCCCTTAGGGAGAGTTATTTGGATGCTCGAAAAAACGCTGAGTTCCTCTTGGATAAAATCAGAAAAGATTTTCCTAATCTGACCGTTCATGACATCACTCATGTGGATTCGCTTTGGAATGTTGCGGATGTCATCGTTGGGGACGAATACAAAATTAATCCATTAGAGGGGTATATTTTGGGCATTGCCTTTTTGATTCATGGTGCAGCTTTGTCGTATGATGCTGTAAGGGGTAAAGATAAACTCAGAGAAACTATTGAATGGAATGATGCCTATGCCGATGGTCTAGGAGATATGGATGAAGAGGATTTCAAGATAGAATGTGACTTTGCTGCTATTCGCGCTCTTCATGCTAAATATGCAGAAGATATTTTGAATAAAAAATTTGAAAGAAATAATACTACCACTTTTTACATTATTGACAATGACGAGTATCGTAATCAATTTGGTGACATGATTGGCAAAATTGCTGCCAGTCATCATTGGAGTATCGATGAGGTTAAGTCAAAATTAGCTATTCAAATAAATCCGGCTGGAGGTTTTCCTAATAATTGGGAAATAAATGAACAGAAATTGGCTTGCATCCTACGGTGTGCTGATGCAGGACATATTGACAATGGATGTGCCCCCTTTGGTATATATAATTCATTAATAGTTAATGGCGTATCGAGAGAGCACTGGAAATCACAGACCCATTTAGGTCAGGTTAAGGAGAACCGGAAAAATCCAGAACAATTGCTCATCACATCGACCCGATTATTTACTAAAGATAATTTTGCTGCATGGAATGTGGCGTATGATGCTGTTAGGTTGTTCGATGAAGAATTGAAGAAATCAAACGAATTGCTAAAATCTGAAGGTCTGTCGTTCCCTCATATAGGTGTAACAGGTGCGGAGTCTAAGGAGGCTTTGTCTGAATATATCAAAACGGATGGATGGCAACCCTGTAGTTTTGGAGTCCACTCAAGTAATGTAAGGGCTTTGATAGAAAACCTTGGTGGCAGTAAATTGTATGGTAAAGACAATTTATTGTTGGTCACTCTTCGCGAACTAATACAAAACTCACGCGATGCAATACTTGCAAGACGTACAATAGATGAACAATTTGAAGAAGGGCGTATAACAATACGATTCATAGAAGGAGAAGGTAAACGGTTAATTGAGGTACATGACAATGGCATTGGTATGTCATTAAATTGCATCAAGGATCATTTGTTAGATTTTGGAAGTAGCTATTGGAGATCTGATACAGTTAAGTCTGAGTATCTAGGATTGAGAAGCAAAGGCTTTAATCCAATAGGTAAATATGGAATAGGGTTCTATTCCATATTTATGGTGGCAACGTCAGTTGAGGTTATTACGAGAAAATATACAGATGGGGCAAAATCAAATAAAATTGAGTTCCCAGAAGGGTTAACCTTGTCTCCCATTCGGTCAAGTATTGATCAGAGTACTAGTGTGTCAACAATAGTAAGGTTTGAGTTAAATGATAGTATACAATTTGAGTATAAAATTGGAGAGAATACTTTTATTCCATTGCAAAAAGCAATTTCTTTGTTAACAGCTGGTTTGGACGTTGATGTTTATTATGAGTGTAGCAATGAACGTTGTATGGTTCATGAAAACATTAAATCTCCTCATTTTGATAAGGCAAAATGGTTAGAAGGGTTATTTGTAAATTGCCCTGATAATATAAACGACCTTGCTTCAAATATTGAGATACTGAAAGATGAAATGGGAGAAACAAGGGGTCTTATACTTCCTCCCGAATTTATTAGTCAGATAGTTTTTCCTTCTGAAGATTTCTTAAAACATTTGCCTTGTTTTAAAACTATAGGAGGATTATTATCTTCGTCATCTTTATCTTCATGTTTTATGGACAATGGTTACATTGGCTTTTTGGATGGTTTTGAATGCGACATTTCTCGTAATAAGATGTCTTTGGACAATCCGCTAAAACAGTGTTTGCAAGAATGGGCAAAGAAGAAATATAGAAAGATACACTATGAACTCTTTTATAATGATTTTGGCGATTTGTCATACTATTATTATAAGTTGATTAAATTCTGTGGTATTGATGACGAAATAATAAAGGATAATACAAGGTGTTTTTTTTCCTCAGAGCAATATATTCTCATGAATAATATGGTGGGTACGATGAAATGCTTAATGAAGATTCACCTATACTTGACTACTGGAATTGATAAATTTGCAGGAAAATTTTCTTACACCAATGATAGAATTGTAAATGAATATTCATATCAAATAGATGAACTATTTGATAATCCCAATTCAAATTTTGATGATGTATATAAAACATTAGAATCAACGGGGCTTAGGTTTAAAAAAGAATGTGTTAAGATTTTTATGTTGTTATACGTTAATCGGATGCCAATTACAACTTATGAAGAAATAATTGATAAATTTTGTATGCTTTATCTTACTCATCCTTTTAGAAATAGTAATTTTGCAACATTATGCGTTTGGGTGAATTTATTGTTGAATAGGTTAAACAATCAAATGATAGATTGGAATAGAGTAGATGACAATATTATAAGGTCAAAAATAAAAGACTATTATTCTGACGTTTATTATTACCTCTATCAAACACTAGAAGAAAAACGGAAAGAATCTATATTTATGAAAAAAAATGTCAAAAAAAACATATGGTCCACTTCCATAAAGGAAACTAAACCCTGTTATGATGATGTTATTATTTATCTTAATAATTTTATAGTTCCAACTTCCGATTATTTAGCAAAAATTACTGCCCCTTAAACATAATTATCAAAGCCCTGGCAAAGGACTACAGCGAAGACCAACTGATACAACGGAGTACAGCAGAATTTCTGGAAAAGGAACTGGGATGAGTGGCGAGATTGCTGTATAAAATGAATAAAAATAAAAAGAACGAAATATGTATATACCACCGTTTACTATAACAGAGAAGATGCTACATCTGGTATCAGAGATATCAGAGCAGGTGGGCATTCTCAACGCAAGATTAGGTGAGAATGTTCCTTCGCCTATGCTTCGCAAGAAAAACCAGATAAAGACCATTCATTCATCGCTGGCTATTGAGAATAATACGCTGTCGCTGAAACAGGTAACGGATATTATCGATGGCAAACGGGTATTGGGTGCGCCTGACGAGATACAAGAGGTGAAAAACGCTATTGAGGCCTATCGCCTGATGCCAGAACTGGATGCCTTCAAAGAAAAGGACTTGCTGAAGGCTCATGGGCTGATGATGAAAGACTTGGTACGTAATGCGGGACATTATCGTCAAGAAGGCGTAGGCGTGTTCGATGGGAATGGCAACTGTCTGCACATGGCTCCTCCGCCCAGTCAGGTACCACACCTGATGGATGACTTGTTCCAATGGGTTAAGACCTGTAAGACGCATCCACTTATCTATTCGTGCGTTTTCCACTATGAATTTGAGTTCATCCATCCGTTTGTTGATGGTAATGGCCGTATGGGGCGTTTCTGGCAAACGATATTGCTTTCTCGCTGGAAGGGTATCTTTGCGTGGCTTCCTGTAGAGACCATTGTCAAAGAACATCAGCTGGATTACTACAATGTTATCGCCCAATGCGATGCATTAGGCAATAGCACAGCGTTTGTGGAGTTTATGCTGAAATGCTTGCTGGATGCCATGGAGAATTATGAAGATGATGAGAACGAGGTTCCTAATGTTGTTCCTAATGTAGTTCCTAATAAAGTTCCCCATAAAGTGCAGGATAAAATACAGGATAAAGTGCAGGGTAAATTTCCAGAGGTTTCGCAATCTACATGGGATGTATTGGCCATTATCCAACAGAATCCAAAAGCAACGGTTACCGATATCTGCGCGAAAAAGGGCTTGAAGGAAAGACAAGTTTATAAGCATATTTCCATATTGAAGTCTTTAGGTATTATTGTCCGTGTGGGCAGCAACAAGACTGGATATTGGAAAGTAAATATATAACGATTATGGCAAAGGACTATAGCGAAGACCAACTGATACAACGGAGTACAGCCGAGCTTCTGGAAAAGGAACTGGGCTGGAAGAGCGTCTATGCTTTTGACCAAGAGACATTGGGCGCAAATGGCACGTTAGGTCGCACCAGCTACCACGAAGTGCTGCTGACACGCCATCTTGGGCAAGCCCTGAAGCGACTGAATCCCTGGCTGACGGATAAGCAACTGCAGGAGTGCATGGAGCGTATGACGGAGCGCATGAGCTCGCAGACGCTGATGCAGATTAACGAGCAGAAGTATCAGTACATCAAGGATGGCATTCCCGTGACTCGTGTGAATCCAAATGGCGAGACGGAGGAGGTACGCGCCAAGGTGATTGACTTTGCCTCGCCAGACAAGAACGAGTTCCTTTGCGTCAGAGAGTTGCAGGTGCATGGTGCCTTGTATCGTCGCAGGGCAGACATTGTGGGCTTCGTGAATGGTATTCCTTTGCTGTTTATGGAACTGAAGAACCATGACGTGGAAGTGGTGGATGCCTTCAATAAGAACTATCGTGATTATCTCGATACCATTCCGCAGTTGTTCTATCACAATGCCTTCATCATGTTTAGCAATGGCTTGGAGGCACGAGTGGGAACCATCGACTCGAAGTGGGAGTTCTTCCATGAATGGAAACGACTGAAGGAAGGAGATGCTGGCAATATAGAATTGCCAACGATGTTACGAGGCATTTGCAAGAAAGAGAACTTTTTGGACTTGTTGGAAAACTTCATCCTCTACGACCATAGTGGTGGACGGACAGCAAAGATTCTTGCTCGTAACCATCAATACTTGGGTGTGAATCAAGCGGTGGAGATGTATCGCAACCGCCAATATCTAAACGGGAAGTTGGGTGTCTTTTGGCATACGCAAGGTTCGGGCAAGAGTTATTCCATGCTGTTCCTCTCCCAGAAGATTCGGCGCAAGTTCGAAGGTTCGCCTACATTCTTGGTATTGACCGACCGCGACGAACTGAATAAGCAAATCAGCGACACCTTCGAGAACTGCGGTCTATTGGGTAATGTGAAGGCAAAAAAGTTTATTGCCAGCAGTAGCGAAGACTTAAAAACTAAACTGAAAGGCAATCCGTCTTTCATCTTTTCACTCATTCAGAAGTTCAACGATTCAAAGGCAGAGCCTATCTATCCCGACCACGATATTATCGTGATGAGCGATGAGGCACACCGTACGCAAAATGGAATCTTTGCCGATAATCTGATGCACTTGCTTCCTACTGCCCATCGTATCGGGTTTACGGGAACACCACTGCTATCCAATGACAATATCACCGCCCGTACATTTGGTGGCTATGTGAGTATCTATGATTTCAAACGTGCCGTGGAGGATAAGGCAACCGTTCCACTTTATTATGAGAACCGAGGCGAGAAGTTGAAAGACTTGAAGAATCCTGTCATCAATCAAGAAATAGCATCGGCACTGGAACAAGCGAGTGAACTGGATGCCTCACAGTTGGCTAAGTTGGAAAGGGAATTCTCGAAAGAGGTACATCTGTTAACGGCAGCCAAACGATTGCGCTTGATAGCAAAGGATTTCGTGCAACACTATAGCGACTTATGGACTTCGGGTAAGGCGATGTTTGTATGTTACAATAAGGTGACGTGTGTGCGAATGTATAATTATGTGCAGGAATATTGGCAGCACGAAATCAAGACATTGGAACAAACCATAGCCAATTGTACTTCTCAACAAGAGGCACAGGAACTGACACGAAAACTGGAATGGATGAAAGAGACAGATATGGCTGTCGTTGTCTCGCAAGAACAAAACGAGATACAGACATTCCAAAAATGGGGTCTTGACATCAAACCTCATCGTGAGCGAATGGAAAAGGAGGAATTGGACAAGGCGTTCAAGGCTGATGATTCACACTTACGTATCGTATTTGTCTGTGCGATGTGGTTGACTGGTTTCGATGTGAAGACCCTCTCGTGTCTATACATAGACAAACCCATGAAAGCACACACGCTGATGCAGACTATCGCCCGTGCCAATCGTGTTTCAGAAGGAAAGACTAACGGCTTGATTATCGATTACATCGGCATCGTGAAAGCGTTGCGCCAAGCATTAGCAGACTATACGGCTAATCCTGAAGGGGGCGAAGGTGGAAACGACCCGACGATTGATAAGAAGGAACTTATCAAACATGTCTTAGAAACGATTGTTGCAGCAACGACTTTTCTGAAAGAACACGGTTTTGAACTGGATGATTTAATCCAAGCAGAAAGTTTCGAGAAACTATCGTTGTTAAAAACTGCTGCCAATGCGATGTGCGAAACAGCGGAAATCAGGAAGTCGTATTGTACGTATGCAACCACTTTGTTGAAACTTTGGAAATACCTCGACCGCGAGGATATTACTCCTGAGATGAAACAGCAGAAAGATGCCATAGAAGCTATTTACAAAGAGTTGCTGAAAAAGCGTAAACATGCTGATATCACAGACCTCAGCGTGGAAATCAATAGGATAGTAAATGAACATGTGGAAGTTGATGCAGCGATGGTATCCGATTCACGTAAGTTTGACATCAGCGGAATAGACTTTGAACTGCTTCGTCGCGAGTTTGCCAAGAGCAGGGAAAAGAATCTTGTGATGAAAGACATTCAAGAACTATTGCAAGAGCGCATAGCGCAGATGTTGTCTGTAAATCCATCGCGTATTAATTTCTATGAGAAGTATCAAGAAATCATTCACGATTATAACAAAGAACAAAACCGTGTGACCATTGAGAAAACGTTTGGGGAACTGATGCAACTTTCACACGAATTGACTGAAGAGGAGAAACGTTATGTGCGAGAGGGATTTGAAAACGATGAACAACTCTCGATGTATGATGTCATCTTTAAGGAAGACTTGTCGGAAGGTGACATAAAGAAATTGAAGAAGGTAGCAAAAGATTTGTTGACGAAGATAAAGGAACAATTGGCTGGCATGGATCATCCATTTGACAAACCATCTACAAAAGCAACGATTATCTTGACTATCCGTGATGTGTTATGGCAAGATTTACCTGATAGTTATTCCGACGAGAGTATTAACTATTATCGTGATGCCGTATATCAATATGTGAGTCAACATTACCAGAATTGATAAAAGTGATAATAAGATGATGAAAGGTTCATTAAAGATAGCGATTTGCATTATCGCAGCCGTTTTGCTTAGTCTGGGTTGTACGAATAAGAAAAATGGGCAGGCGGATATGGCTTTGCCTGCAGAACCTAACTATGGTGATTCTACGCAATGGTATATGAGTGATAGGCAGAGTGGGGTAGACGTTTTTTACATTATCTCTACGGAAACGGGAGATTATGTGCTTGATGGCGTTACCTATCACCATGCCGACACGTATAATGATAGTTTGCGTGGACCATTGTATAGTGAGATGTTGGGTGTAGATACCTTGCTCAGCGGTCAGTTGAATTTCTATTCACCATACTATCGTCAATGTTCCTTGCAATCGTTTGCCAATAAAGATTCCATCTCCGTACGTTTTCCTATTGCCTTGGGTGATGTGAGAAGGTCATTCGACTATTACTTGAAACACCAAAACAACGGACGACCTTTTATCTTGGCTGGCTTCAGTCAAGGTGCTATCATTATGTTGGAACTCATGAAGGAGATGGATGATGATGTCTTTTCTCGCATGGTAGCTGCGTATGCCATTGGTACAAGTATTTCACAAGAAACGGTTGATAGTTGTTCGCATATAGTTGCCGCGCAAGGTGCTGGTGATACGGGAGTAACAATTTGCTATAATTCCGTAAAGGATGCAAGTTGTTCTTTATGGGATAAGAGTGCCATTGCCATCAATCCCGTCAATTGGAAAACCGATGCCACGTCAGCCATATTGATTACAGAACCGTCGCCGTTGCTTCCCGTAGCAGAACAGAAGAAAGATACGATGAACGTACATCTTGACGTGAGTTCTGGACTTGTATTCGTGGAAGGCTATACGGCAACGGATTACGTGTTACCACTCATCGGACGTGAAGGCAATTATCATTCTCGCGAGATATGGCTCTATCGTCAGCAACTGCGTGAGAATATGGCTTTACGAGCTGCTAATTTCCTGAAGTCGAGAGCGCATTAAGTATTCTATTCTTTATTATTGTTGTCCGATAAACGGCGGCCTGGAAGGCCAACATGCTGATAGCTCAGGGCAACGCCCTACCCTTTATACACATCTTTGACGATTTTAAGTAACTCGCTTTTTGAGTACAGGTTATCCAACCCTCTCTTGAATGTCGTATAGCCAGGCCTAGA
>OMWI01000075.1 GCA_900314715.1 uncultured Prevotellaceae bacterium
ACCTGTGGCTTCATTATACACGCGTTCTGTTCTTGTCTTGTGCTTCATTGTCACTTTCTTTTTGACTCCTAAAGTGACAACTTTTTCTAGTCTAAGTCATCTATACAGACATTTTCCATACCCAAAACCAATACGAATTTGTTCAGACATTGGGTAGGGCTATCATACAAGAAAGGCTACTTGATACCCGACAACCCATAGAAAAAATACTCAACTATTTTAGCAAATGGCGCCCTACTGCCAGTCCTGATCCTATTACGGGGATTCCCACTATCTCAATAGCCATTGAAAGGTCGAACACCGAATATACCATTAAGAGTATTTTTGACTATCTGCAACAAAGCAACAAGGAAGTATATGTTGCCATTGACGAATTTCAAACCATTGTCGATTACCCAGAGAAGGGTACGGAAGCATTGCTGCGGTCGTATATCCAATTCATTCATAATGCCCATTTCGTCTTTTCTGGCAGTAAACAACACCTGATGTATGAAATGTTTGGTTCACCCAAACGACCATTCTATCAAAGCACGGCCATGTTAACGCTCAATCCTCTTCACGAAGAAATCTATTATGCCTTTGCCGCTCGTTTCTTCCAAGCCAAAAAGGGGGAAATAACAGAAGATGTTTTCCATCAATTATATCAGCAATTTAATGGTTATACTTGGTATCTGCAATCAGTACTGAACCGTCTTTACGAATATGAAAAGAAAGTAACTGATTACCAACAAGTGAAAGAGGCCATACTCACCATATTGGCAGACAAGGCAAGCCAATATGAAATGTTGATGACCTTTCTGACTGACAATCAATTGAGACTGTTAAAGGCTATCGCATTAGAAAACATCGTTGCACAACCTCTATCCAATGAGTTTGCCAAGAAATATGAACTGCCAAATAGTAGTAGTATCAAAAAAGCCTTGGATGTTTTAAAGGAAAAAGACCTTGTATATCAAGGTCAAAAGGGATATTTCATCTATGACCGTTTTCTTGACCTTTGGTTAAAACGGACGTTTTATTAATTTGCTTAGCTTCTGGAGTTACAGGAGTTCAGACATTGTTGTGAACGCTCCTTTTTCATGGATTTGCAAGAGGCAGAAGTATTGTCTGTAACTCCTAAATTCCTGCAACTTATGAACTCCTCTTCAACTCCTGAATCTTCAATGGCTGATTTCATATTCCACGATTCTTATGCGTCCTGCAACGCCAGAGGGAACAAGGGTGTCGGTGGGTTTAGCCAATGGTTGCGTTTGCCATGTTGTAAGTTGCGACTCTTCCAATTGCGCATCTCCCACGAGGCGATTCCAAAGACAATTGGCAAGACGTAGTTCTATCTGGTTATTGCCTTTTTTCAACATACGGGTAATGTCTATTTCATAGGGAGAACACCAGAGGATACCAGCAGATTCACCGTTGACAATCACTTCGGCCGCCGTGTTGAGCAATGGGATGTTTAGCTTATAGACAGACTTCTTTTTGAGCTTGCCCATACGGAACGAACTCTTGCAAATAGCCATTCCCGAATAATACTTGATGCTTGGATTGTCGCTTTTCGTCCAATCAGACAGTTGGTTGAATACAACTGGTTCGGCAGGACCATTCATCGTTGCATCAAACTTTACATTCCATGGAGATTCAAGGGATTGAACATCAGAAGAAACCGCTGCGTATGGAGATGAAATAGTCGATGGTTGATTACTCAAGATGATAAAATACGACTCACGGGGAGCCATCGTTAAATCAATGGCCGTTCTACCATCTTTGGAAACAATGCTTAATGGTGTCTTTTCACCATTCACGGGATTCCATAATTCCGCATGAGAGGCAATGACATTGAATCGAAAACAATCCGTGATTTCCTGGTCGCTATGATTGTTGAGGAAATAAATATCTTCTTGCGCCGTACGACGATGACAGAAATAGAGGTTTTGCGCGGAAAGCGCCTCCACGTCAGGCTTTAATCCAGCTTCTTGGAGAACATCTCGCAAAGAACGGTTGTCTGTTTGCGGATTATACACCAATACACCTTGTTGGCGGAAAGATTCTATTTGTTGAGCCGCATTGGACGTTAATGGTTCGTTGGAAGGCAATATCATCATTCGATAACTGATTCCATCGGGAAGAACGACACGTCCATCCTTAACCGACATACGATTCAAGAGAGCATTCGTGGTAAACGCATCGAAGTCGTAGCCTTGTGGAATATCAGGAAGTCGATGTCCGAGAATGCGCATGGGAATGTTATCACCCAAATACAAGCAAAAGTCATTGACTGGTTTTCCTTGACGGAGCATCCACGAACAACGTGCTTGGTAATCCCAAAAAGGCCGACTCAACTCCCAGAAGGTATTTAGGCGATTCAAGACATATTGTCTGCCGTTGGCGGTACTGATTTTCAGCGGTTCGTTACCATGTCTTACCCATGGTTGGTATGCAACGGCACATACCACAAATTCATTGATGCCGAAACTATAGGCATAATCAGCTAAGTTCTTGATGTCAGCCAAGGTATGTCTGTAAGTCGCATCGGTAAAGGCTTCACCCGAAGCAATTTGCTTTCCATAAAGATGGGCGGAAGAAGAACAGTCCTTGATGTCGTAATTGCCTTCCGTTTGGTAAGCCCAAAACTCTGCTTGCGGTTTGTCAATGAATTGCTTGACACTAATCGCATCACCCGCCAAGCAAAGCGCACCACCTATCGCCTGTGCCGTCAACGTTAATCCCTCCGCGCGACAAAGGCGGTTAAACTCACCGAAATAACGATCGGCAATGAGGTCGTTAATCGTATGGCGCAAATCATAAAGAAACTTTTCTGATTCTTCTACGGAACCAACCACATAACCAGCCATAACGGGCAGGAGGCGAATCATATCATACCCGCGTAATCGTTGAAATTCACGTTCGAAACCAACCGTCCAATTCTGAGGACCAGCTTCATGACTATCCATGCAAATTCCCGTGAGCAATCCATGATGGGCACGAATGCTATCTATCACGGGTTTGACGTAACTCTTCCATTGTAGGCGCGCTCCTTCAACACTCAGTTTGTCGCATTCCAAACCTAAAGCCTCAGCGCGTCCATGTTTGGTATGACCACCATTAGAAATCGAGAAGAAACGAAACACGAGCCATTTTCCCTTTGGTGCCTTGCGCCAAGTAACGTTCCCTTCAGCATCCATCATCTGCGTCAAATCCACGGCTTTGGAGAAATCCATCAAATCGCTTTCATGGTATTGGGGCGTGTTATCTTCCATCAGAATCTCAGATATCAAACTGGCTTTCTCTTGCCAAGCATCTACCGAGGCACGTGCAGAGAGAACGATATTGCCAAAAGTCAAGTTGTTATCAGCCTGATTATCGGTTCCCCAATCGTGCAACGAGATTCTGAAATACCGACCTTTCGTAGTGGGGAAAGAAACGGTTTGTTCCTTTGCACCTCCCATATTCTTGTATTTCGGACGAAGGGTACAAACGGTTCGGTAATGAATGCCATCATCAGACACCTGTAACTCGCCAATCGGCGGCAACAGACGGAAGCCACAACCATAAAACTCATGGAAATCAACCGTTGGCAATTGTGGATTCAACGTAAAATGCGTGGGAGGCACTTGCATGGAAGAAGTGCGCGCCTTTCCTCGTGCACCGACGATATAGGTGATACTTCGAGCCGTGAACACACGACCGAAATCAATGTCTATATGCGTTTGGATACGGGGATTAGACAACTTGACAACAGAATCTACATCAAAGACAGAACGAGAATCACCCATCAGCGTATCATCGAATGGCAAAGCAAAGACGGCAACATCATGATGCCAATTGCCAGGAGCCTTCACCATCGGCAGTTGGAAATGAATATCCTTGCCGCCATCAACGATGAGTTCCGTGGAAGCGAGCCTTTGCATACTCTTGTCGGGTGTTATCCATTTTCCACCAGCCACATATCCATTAGAAACATTACATTCAAAATTGAGACCGATGCGACGCGCCTCTTGCGAAGAAAAGATTAATTCATCCCACCACTCTGGAGAGAACACCTTGAAAGCACCATCACCATTGCCATGTACTTGATCGTAATACACAACACCACCAACACCTTGTTGCTTGAAAGCTTCCAAATCGGCAGTAATACCCTCATGCGTACCAATAGTTTCGCCATGAAACCACCAAACTTTCGTTCGAGCGGAGTCTTGCGGGTTATCGAAACCTACGCTGAGTGGACTTTGCGCCCATAGTTGTTGCGTTGCAAATATGAAGATTGCAAAGAGTATAATGCTTCTCGTTCTCATCTCTCTATCGGAATGATTTGTTTCTATTTGCAAAGATAACAAAAAGGTGGAAATGCGCAACACATTTCCACCTTTTATTATAATACCCTTCTCGAGAATTAATCGAGTTGAGCGAGTTTGTTGTCAGAACCGAGCACGTCGATAATCTTGTGCTTGTACATCTTCTCCATTTCGTCGCGAGCAGGACCGCAGAACTTACGTGGGTCGAACTCACCTGGTTTCTCAACGAGCGTCTTACGAACAGCTGCGGTGAATGCGAGACGAGAGTCAGAGTCGATGTTAATCTTGCAAACGGCACTCTTAGAAGCCTTGCGAAGTTGCTCTTCGGGAATACCTACTGCATCAGGCAACTTACCACCGTATTCGTTGATCATGTCAACATACTCCTGAGGAACAGAAGAACTTCCGTGGAGCACGATGGGGAATCCTGGTAATTTCACCATGATTGCATCGAGTACGTCGAATGCCAATGGAGGAGGAACGAGCTTACCAGTCTTCGGGTCGCGTGTACACTGCTCTGGAGTGAACTTGTATGCGCCGTGAGAAGTACCGATAGAGATAGCCAAAGAGTCAACACCTGTGCGGCTAACGAAGTCGATTACTTCCTCTGGTTTTGTGTAATGAGACTCAGCAGCAACAACCTCGTCTTCTACACCTGCCAATACACCTAACTCACCCTCTACGGTTACGTCGAATTGATGTGCATATTCAACCACTTTCTTTGTCAATGCGATATTCTCCTCGTAAGGAAGTGAAGAACCATCGATCATCACAGAAGAGAAGCCATAGTCGATACAGCTCTTGCAAGTCTCGAAGCTATCACCGTGGTCAAGGTGAAGAGAAATCTCAGGATGCTTGCAACCCAATTCCTTTGCATACTCTACGGCTCCCTGTGCCATATAGCGCAACAAGGTAGCGTTAGCATAGTTACGAGCACCTTTAGAAACCTGAAGGATAACAGGACTCTTGAGGTCTGAAGAAGCCTTGATAATGGCTTGCAACTGCTCCATGTTATTGAAGTTGAATGCGGGAATAGCATAACCGCCATTGATGGCACGAGCGAACATATCACGTGTGTTCACCAAGCCTAAAGTTTTGTAATCTACCATAATTATATGTTATGTTTAAAATGATGAATATCAATGTTATCTTGCAGATTGCAAAATTAACATTTTAATTTGGCAACACAAAATGATACAACATTTTTTAATGCAGAAACTCTTGAAAAATAGTTAATAACTAAACCATTCCCACACATCATCCTCCAATTTGTCAACTTCATTTGTCAATTTTCCAATTGTATCACTCAATAACGTAAGGCATTATTCTTTCACTTTAGTTACCAATGATTTCTTAGGGAACAAAAAAACGGCACCGTGATAGTGCCGCTTTCTATAGGTTATTGAATGTGTTTATTCGTTCTCCGTATCAATCACCTTCCAGATACCTGCTGCAATGGCTGCACCAACGAATGGTCCAACGATGAAAATCCAAAGGTTGGATAGAGCCGTACCACCTTGGAAGAATGCTGGAGCCAATGAACGAGCTGGATTAACGGATGTTCCCGTGTAACGGATGCAAGCCAAGTGAATCAGAATCAAAGAAAGACCGATTGCCAAACCAGCGAAGTTGTTGGTTGCACCATTTGTCTTTGCCGTTGCGCCCAATACCACGAGCACGAACACACAAGTAAAGATAATCTCAGCCAACAATCCTCCCATCATGGAAACACCATTCTGTAAGTCGTTTGCACCCGTTCCAGACAAATCCTCTACGCCCGAAGTGAGCAAAAAGAGCAGAGCAGAACCAATAAACGCACCAAGGCATTGGAAAATGATATACATCAAACAATCCTTAGAACTCATTCTACCACTGAGGAAAACACCCAGAGAAATAGCCGGATTGATATGGCAACCACTGATACCACCAATGGTATAAGCCATTGCAACCACTGCCAAACCAAAAGCCATTGCAGTACCGATGACAGTTCCTGCATTTGCCACGGTAGCACAATCAGAAGAACAATTCAAGCTAACGGCTACACCGCAGCCCATCAACACCAGCACCATCGTGCCGAACATTTCTGCTAAATACTTTTTCATTTTTCAATATATTTAAATATAACGTTACTTTTTGTTTATCTTAAAAACGTAAATTGTTTGTTTTTATTATCATTTATAGAGAAAAAGAAGTGAGAAGGGAGAGGTGAGAGATATGCTTTTGAAAGTAAGAAGCAAGAGGTTACTCTAAACCTTCATTTTTCAATCTTCAATTGTGAATTGTGAATTATTACTTGTGAATTACCTAATTCTTCACCTCCCACCCCTTACCTCTCTAAGTCTTGATACTTGAAATACTTAAAATCTACGGCACTGGCAGGATTATCACCTTCGGCAAACATTCCGATGATGACTCCCGTAAAACCACCAGCCACTTCGGTACTCATCAATGTACAATCCATATTGCCCACGGGATGATACGTGTTTCCATCAATGGAATAAGCAAAGGCATATTGTTTCTCATCAGCTATAATACGCAATTTAACATTTTGCGTTGCTTCTAGTAAAGGAACACTTCCTACCACATAATCAATAGTTTTCAACTTCACTCTCAGGACAATGGAATTGTTTTCCACACCAAAAGACAAGAAACCATCGTTAATCTGATAGACCGACAAACCAGCTCTCATTGGCATCTTTTTATCTGGTACGGAACACACTTCTGTTTCTACCAAGAGGTTGACATCTTCCTGTCTTACCCCCTTAAACGTAGGGCGATCATTCTCTGCCAATGTACCGTGAGGATGCAAGCGCAACACTCCATTCTTCACTTCATAATTCTCCATCAAGGGATTCTGCAAATACAACCAATTAAATGAAGAATGAAGAATGAAGAATGAAGAATCGTTTAATGGAGTGCCTTTCACTTCGCGCTTTTCATTCTTTGCGCCAATAGATTCTTCATTCTTCATTCTTCGTTCTTCATTTACAAACATCACCGTATCAACGGGATTTCCACCATTTACTACTGGCCATGCACCTTTATCCCATTGAACGGGAGCCAAAAAAGTCTCGCGTCCAAGATGATGATATGCACCACCGAAATTGCGATAAGCCAAGAAGACCATCCACCATTGACCGTTGTTGGCTTGCACCAAATCACCATGTCCAGTTCCTTGTATCTGACTATATTGTCCTGCCAACGAACAATGCGTCAGGATTGGATTATCGGGATTGGATTGATATGGGCCATCAATATTCTTGCTTCGTGCAATAGTCAACCGATGTGCCATCTCCGTACCTCCTTCCGAAATCAACAAGTAATACCAACCATCTTTCTTATACAGATGCGGACCTTCGGGGTATCTGCCGCCCGTGCCTTGCCAAAGTGCCTTACTCATCGTGAGTTGCTTTCCCGTTTTGGGATTGATTTCACAAAGCATAATGGTATTATCTGGATTGCTCACCATATAGCATTTCCCGTTTTCGAAATAGAGAGAAGGGTCTATACCTTGTTGTTCCAACCAAATCGGTTCACTCCACGGTCCTTTCGGGTCTTTTGACGTTACCATGAAATTACCACCGTTTCCGATATTCGTGGTAATCATATAATATGTACCTTCATGATATCGAATGGTAGGAGCATAAATACCCTGCCAAGATGTTGCACCTTTCAATGGGATTTGCGACTCACGGTCAAGAACATTGCCAATCTGTTGCCAATGAATCATATCCTTGCTCTCGTAAATAGGAACGCCAGGGAAATATTGAAAAGAACTATTCACTAAATAATACGTATCTCCTACCCTACACACGCTGGGATCAGGATGGAAACCTGGGATGATGGGATTACGATATACCTGTCCGAACATCGGCACAGATACCAATAACAACCAAAAATATAAAATGTGCTTTTTCATCGCGTAAACGTTTATAGTTGCAAATATACATATTAATCACGATAGTTGTTCAAAACACAACAGCTTTTTTCAAAATTTTTTCACGAGCATGGGATTTTATTTTCATGCATTCGTTTCGTTATGTGCAAAATAATCGTTATCTTTGCCCAAACTATCAATCATACAAGACGATGAACAAAAAGAGTATCATTACCATGGGACTGTGCCTCGTTCTTTCAACGGGTATCAACGCACAGACAAGTGAAGGAGGAATCTCCACACAAATGTTGCAAAAGATGGAGAAAAGTCATGCTGCCTCTCCAACTAACAAGGCATTGTTTAACGCCATTGCCGCAAACTCCATCGACAACTTGGCAAAGAATTTTGCCAACGAAGGACCAGTAGATAACGTATTTAGTATTGAAACTCCAAAGCAATCCATCCACGACCAGAAATCATCAGGACGTTGTTGGATGTTTTCGGGGTTGAATGTCTTACGTGCCAACTTTACCAAGGCACATGAAGATACCCTTTCCGTAGAGTTTTCCCACGACTACCTTTTCTTCTACGACCAGTTGGAGAAAGCCAACCTGATGTTGCAAGGAGTGATAGATTGCGCTAACAAACCGATGGATGATGTTCGCGTACAATTCTTCTTCCATCATCCATTAGGCGATGGTGGTACTTTCTGCGGAGTATCCGACTTGGCAGAGAAATATGGATTGGTGCCGATGAGCGCACAACCAGAAACATATAGTGCAGAGAATACCAGCAGGGCTTCACGCATGATTGCAGCTAAATTGCGTGAATTCGGACTTGAATTGCGCGACATGGTTGCGAAGAAACAAAAAACCAATGCCATTCAAAACAGGAAAGCTGAAATGCTTTGCACGATTTACAACATGCTTTGCTTGACATTGGGTGAACCCGTGAAGGAATTTACTTATACCTTCACCAACAAAAACGGCAAGGCTGTAGGTGAAACGAAGAAATACACACCGAAAGAGTTCTATCAAGCAACGGTTGGCGGCCCTATCAACGGTACGTTTATCATGGTGATGAACGACCCACGTCGCCCGTATTACAAGACCTTCGAAGTAGAATACGACCGTCACGTATATGATGGACACAACTGGAAATACCTAAACTTGCCAATGGAAGACATTGCAAAACTCGCCATTGCTTCATTGAAAGATGGAAGAAAACTATATACCAGTTATGACGTAGGTAAGCAATTCGACCGCAAGCGCGGATATTTGGACACAGAGAATTATGACTATGAATCACTTTTCGGAACGACATTCGGAATGGATAAGGCACAACGTATCGCCACGTTCGATAGTGGTTCTACCCATGCCATGACGCTTACTGCCGTTGACCTCGACGAACAAGGAAATCCAAAGAAATGGAAGGTAGAGAACTCATGGGGTTCTTCAAGTGGCGTAAATGGTTGTTTGATTATGACCAACCGTTGGTTCAACGAGTATTTCTTCCGCCTCGTTATCGACAAGAAATATGTTCCTGCCCAAACATTGGAGCAATACAACCAAAAGCCAACGATGGTAATGCCTGAAGACCCATTGTTCCAAGTAGACGAATAATTTCACCTGACTATGATAAAGTCTAAGGATTTTAGGATTGAAGGATTAACGTGAGTTCGACGTAAGACTTATGCAATTAGGATTTCTTCTGAACGAGGTGGAGGTGGTAAAGGTAGCATTTCTGCCTCGTAAATGGGGTCAGCGGATTTAGTCGGTTGGTATGTGCGGCAAATCAAGAATAAAGTTGTACCTTTACTGCATGGATTCAATAAAGCTTTTACGTGCCATCCTTCC
>OMWI01000011.1 GCA_900314715.1 uncultured Prevotellaceae bacterium
GTGTACATTTGTTTGTGGTTATTCAAATATACAAAATGTTCAGCGGTTTTCTTCATTATCTTGTCATTATATCACTCGAAATGTCGGATGAACCTTATTCTTTTCTTTATCATATCTATTCTTTTTTCTTTTATTTCTTTTTCAATTCAAAAATTATAATTATTTTTGTAACCTATATACTAAATAATTAAGCTTATGTTTGGAATTGGAATGCCTGAGGTTTTACTAATAGCCTTGATAGTTTTATTACTCTTTGGAGGAAAGAAAATACCTGAGTTAATGAAAGGATTAGGCAAAGGTGTAAAGAGTTTTAAGGATGGAGTGAATGAAGCGAGTACAGAATTAAAAAAGGATTTGGAAGATAATTCTTTGGATTCCAAAAAAGATTAGATGAGTACAAATGCGGATCATATTGGTACTTTTTGGGAACATCTCGATGAATTGCGCAGTTGTCTCATTCGTATAGCTTTTGCGTTTATAGGTTTTGCTTTCTTTATATTTTTCTTTAAAGACGATTTATTTAGAATAGTTTTAGCTCCTAAGTCGAGTGATTTTGTTACTTATCGGTTGCTTCATGTATCTGCTTTTGATATTCATTTGATGAATATTGGGTTGACAGAGCAGTTTATGATTCACCTTAAGACCGCTATGTATGTGGGATTATTATTAGCTTCCCCATATATTCTGTATCAGATTTTCCGTTTTGTTTCCCCTGCATTATATACCAATGAACGAAAATACGCAGTTGGTATTGTTGGAAGTGCATATATCATGTTTATGTTGGGTAATTTACTCAATTATTTCTTGATTTTTCCTTTCACCTTAAAATTTCTTGGAACCTACCAAGTTAGTAATGATGTTGCCAATATGCTGACTTTGCAGTCGTATATGGACACATTATTTATATTAAGTTTGATGATAGGTGTTGTTTTTGAATTGCCTGTAGTTACGTGGATTCTTGGAAAGATGGGATTCATAGATAAACAGATGATGCAACAATACCGAAAACATGCCATAGTCTTGATATTGATAATTGCCGCCATCATCACTCCAACTACAGATGCCTTCACCTTAATTATTGTGTCAGTTCCCATTTGGCTTTTATATGAAGTAAGTGTCTTGATAGTAAAATAACTTTTTGATTGATAAAAACAAGAATGAATTTATATGTTGCGTAAAATTAGAATTATACTTGGTGCCTTGTTTTTTTTATTGATAACATTGATGTTCCTTGATTTTACAGGAACATTTCACCATTGTTTGTCGTGGATGGCAAAAATACAATTTGTTCCTGCCATATTAGCGATGAATTTGATAGTCGTTGCAATCTTGCTTGTCATAACACTTGTTTTTGGACGAATATATTGTAGTATCATTTGTCCAATGGGTGTTTTTCAAGATGTTGTAGCTCGATTACGTCGAAAGAAAAACAAATATTCTTACTCAAAACCCCTTCATTGGTTGCGTTATTTGATGTTAGGAATATTTGTCGTGGCTTTGGTTTTGGGAATACCTGCCATCTTTGGGTTAATATCTCCTTATAGTGCATACGGAAGGATGGCTCAAAACCTTTTCCAACCTATTTATATAGGAATCAACAACATTTTAGCCAGTATTTCAGAAAACATAGATAGTTATGCTTTTTATCATTCCAATGTTTGGATAAGAAGTATACCTACGTTTGTCATTGCTTCTGTCACATTCATTGTTATTTTTGTGTTAGCATGGAGAAACGGTCGTACTTATTGCAATACTATTTGTCCCGTAGGAACTGTTCTCGGATTCTTTGCTCGTTTCTCATGGTTTAAGATACACTTCGATACTGAAAAATGTCGCAATTGTAGTCTTTGTTCTAAGAATTGCAAAGCTGCATGTATCGACTATACAACCCATAGTGTGGATTATAGTCGTTGTGTAACTTGTGGCAATTGTTTGGAAAAATGTAAATTCGGCGCCCTTTCTTATTCTCATGGCAAATCACATTCGGAAAATGCAACTCCTAATACGCCAGATAGAAGTAAACGCTCTTTCCTTTTGGCATCAGCGATGTTGACAACTGCTGCATGGGCACAAAAAGAGAAGACGGTAGATGGGGGATTAGCAGCCATTGAGGATAAAGCCATTCCAAATCGACAAACTCCAGTCACTCCTCCAGGTTCCTTGAGTGCAGACAACATGTCAAAGCATTGTACGGGATGTCAGTTGTGCGTTTCTGAATGTCCGAACGAAGTGTTGCGTCCGTCGTCAGATTTCTCACATCTCATGCAACCTATAAGTTCTTATGAACGAGGTTATTGTAGGCCAGAATGTAATCGTTGTTCGGAAGTTTGTCCCACAGGAGCCATTCGTCCGATTACACTTGCCGAAAAATCATCTATCCAAATTGGCCATGCTGTTTGGATTAAGAAGAATTGTATTCCCCTGACTGATGGTGTAGAGTGTGGTAATTGTGCCCGTCATTGTCCTACTGGTGCTATTGAAATGGTGCCGTTAAACGAAGATGACGAGGAATCTCCCTTTATCCCAGCTGTCAACGAGACCGCTTGTATTGGTTGTGGCGCGTGCGAAAATTTGTGTCCCGCCCGTCCATTCTCAGCCATTTATGTAGAAGGACACGAAGTTCACAAGCAGATATAATCATGGCAAAGAAAGATATTTCCCGTCGTCAGTTCCTCAAGATATTTGGGGGAGGCGCAATGACAGCTGCAGCCATCGTAACGGGTTGTAAGTCAAAGACAGAACAACAAGCTCTCAATGAATATGCCAAGCAAGTAGAACCGCCAGTAGGAAAGATGACATTCCGTACAAATCCTTCCACTGGTGACAAGGTCTCACTGTTGGGCTATGGAATGATGCGCTTGCCGTCGAAAACAGAAAACCAAGACGATTATGACCAGGAGATGATTAACAAACAAGTGGATTATGCCATTGAGCATGGTGTCAATTACTTCGATACCAGTCCTGTTTATTGTCAAGGTAAGTCTGAATATCATACGGGTGTCGCGCTCAGTCGCCATAAACGTAGTGAGTATTTCGTGGCAACCAAACTTTCCAATTTCCATCCCGATTCCCAAACTCGTGAGGGAAGCATTGCCATGTACAAGAAATCCATGAAAGACCTTCAAGTTGATTATATCGACTATTACTTATTGCATGGTATTGGTGGTGGTGGCATGGAAGCTTACGAAGATCGTTATGTTAAAAATGGGATACTTGACTATCTTTTGGAGGAACGAAAGGCTGGACGTATCCGTAATCTCGGTTTTTCCTATCATGGAGATATTGCCGTGTTCGACTATTTACTATCGATGCACGATAAATACAAATGGGATTTTGTGCAGATAGAGTTGAACTATCTCGATTGGGACTATGCCAATGAAATCAATGACAGGAATACGGATGCGCGTTACCTTTATGATGAGTTGAACAAGCGTGGCATTCCTGCTGTAATCATGGAACCATTGTTGGGTGGTAGACTTGCAAACTTACCTCAGTATCTTTCTACCGAATTGAAACAACGTAATCCTGAATGTTCGGTAGCTTCTTGGGCTTTTCGTTATGCAGGAACTCCTGAAGGCGTACTTACTGTGTTGAGCGGAATGACCTATATGGAACATTTGAAAGACAATCTTTTGTCGTATTGTCCCTTGAAACCGCTCACTCCAGCAGAACAAGAGTATTTACATAAGGATGTGGCGGAGCGAATCGTGGGATTGGAGAATATTCCTTGTAATGATTGCAAATATTGTATGCCTTGTCCATACGGTATCGACATTCCCGCCATCTTTGTACATTATAATAAATGTAAGAACGAAGGGCGATTGCCGTTTGGGGTAGGGGATAAGAACTACCGTAAGCATCGTCGTGAGTATCTTATCGGACTTGATAGAAGTGTCCCCAAGGTGCGACAGGCTGACCATTGCATACAATGTGGACAATGCGAACCTCATTGTCCGCAAAATATACGAATTCCAAGGGAGTTGGCAAAGATAAGTGATTTTGTAGAGAACCTAAAACGCTATCCTACCGAAGAATCTCTTGCGAATAAAGAAGGATAAGTATATCTTTCATAGATATATCTTTTATCCCTCGTAAAGCATTACTTTAGAGCTGTAGAATGCGTAGTTACGAGCGGTAGATAGCATAAAAGCGGGGTTGGCTAAATGACAATAGTCAACCCCGCTTTCTTTGTATCATCTAAAATTAGAATTGTTCCAGTATGGCAATGCGCTTCTCCGTGTCGGGATGTGTGCTAAACAATGAATTCATGAAATTCATGAAACCGCTCTCCATATCCTTTGGATGGATGATGAATAGTTGTGCAACGTCTTCGCGTTTTGTGCTTCCCAAACCTGGATTCCCAGAAATCTTCCTGAGAGCAGAAGCTAATGCTAATGGGTCACCACATAGTTCTGCACCGCCTGCGTCTGCCATGTACTCACGCTTGCGAGAAATGGCAAATCGAGTAATCAACGTGAAGATATAGGCAACGAACGTACAGATGATGCCGACTATCAAGATTAACCAAAATGATAGTCCACTACCGCGACCGTCACGGTCATTATCGTGATACCTACCAAATACCATTACATTGTTCATCATTCGCAACGCCATAGACATGATAGTCGATATGATTCCCACGAAGATAATGCTGGTGATGAGTAGGCGCGTGTCACGGTTTCGGATATGCGTCAACTCATGTCCGATAACGCCAGCCAGTTCTTGGTCGTTCAGCAAGTTCATCAATCCCGTTGTCACCGTTACCGTATAGCTCTTGTTATCTATTCCACTGGCAAAGGCATTCAATCCAGGATCGTTCACGATGTTGATTTTCGGCATTTCCATGTTGCAGGTCATGCACAAGTTTTCCACGATGTTATATAGACGTGGATTCTCCATACGAGTAACCGACTGTGCCCCTACGGCATTGCGAATCATCGAGGTATTAGAGAAATAGGCAATGCAAAACCAGATGCCTACGCCTACGATTACCCAGGGTATTGTGGTGATGAAGTAGTAGTTCACCTCATCTATGCTTAACTGGTGAACCAATTCTCCATAATCATTGTAATACCCGTTGCCGAAGTAATTGATAAGTGCAAGGAACACCCAAATCATGCCCAAGATGATGATGGGAAACATCAGCAACAATAAGATGCTCATCATGTTGTTGCGTTGGATTTGGGTCTGTATTCCTACGTATTTCATTCTTTAGAAATTGATTTCTGGTGCTTTGTCTAAATTGGTACGTTCATCCTTTGATACCTCAAACATAGGCTCTTTCTTGAAACCAAACAAGTTTGCGAAGATGTTTGATGGGAATACCTGTACGGCATTGTTCAACTCGCGAGTAGCCGTATTGAAGTAGCGACGAACAGCAGCCAACTTATTCTCAATGTCTGCAATCTCTTGTTGCAACTGGAGGAAGTTTTGGTTGGCTTTCAAGTCGGGATAAGCCTCCAATGAGACGCGCAAACCCTGTAAGGCGCTCGTCAATTGGTTTTCTGCTACAATCTTTTCATTGATAGAGGTAGCGTTCATAGCTGCCGCACGAGCTTGCGTCACTTGCGTGAGCACTTCCTTTTCATGGGCAGCGTAGCCTTTGACTGTTGCCACCAATTGTTGTACCAAATCGTGGCGTTGCTTGAGTTGAACGTCAATGTTCGCAAAGGCGTTCTCACGATTGTTCCTTAACTTCACGAGGTTGTTGTAAATGCCAACTCCCCACAAACCGAGCAGTACAACGACTGCGATTACAATTAATAATGCTGTCATAATATAAAATGTTATCGATTATTAGATTTACAAAGATAATGAAAAGTTGATAAAGTATGGGAAATTTAAGATTAATTAAATAAAAAATGGCCAACCAAAACGGTCAGCCATTAAAATCTCTCTCTTATTTCATCGCTCTCATTACCTTCTCAAAGTACTTTTGTGTTCCTCTAACGCTGTAGTTGGCACCGCCGTTCCACGAACGAATGGCCTTTTCCACATTGTTGTGAGGGTTATACCATGATTGGATAATCAAGAACATTTCCTTGGATTTCTCAATGCTGAACCGATCCTCTAATGAATATCTCTTCTTGCTTTTTCTCTGTTTGAGGATGTTGTTGCAGTCCTTTACAAGAATCGGTGTGATTTGCATTGCACCCACTTGATTTCCGTTCTTTGCGTGTCTGTTGCCGCTACTTTCCACTTGGATGATAGCGTCCATCACGTTGTTCCAGTTAAACTTGCTTGTCGCTCTGCTGCTTCCATTGCCTGCTGCCAAAGCAGAATATGGGCAAGCCAATACTACAAATAATAATGTTAATACAATTCTCTCAATCTTTTTCATAAACTTTGATTTATGGAACCCGAGCACGAGAAAAAGCAGATTTGCCCACAATGTTGGCGACGATAACACATCATGCCAAAACATTTAGATTCCGTTAGAAACTTTACTGAATTACAGCCTCCCTTACAACGGGAACGATGTTATCCTTATATTTTTCGGGTGCAAAGGTACGCATTTTTTTTCAAATAACCAAATAATTTGCCATATAAGTGTATTGTTTACACTATGTTAGAAGTATCGAATGCTTTTTTGAATAGATATAGATTTATAAACAATGATCATACAATAATATTTTTTATGGCTATGAAAATATAAAAAACAATGATTCTTTTGCTAAATTAAAAAAAAATGCGGAACTTTGTAATCTTAATCAAGATAGATGGGTTGAAATAGATGAGAATCCTATACATAGTAAGTGAATTAGATAAATGTGGTGCGTCCCTATCTTTTTTGACTCTTTTGCGTGGAATGAGAGAGAAAGGGATAGAAGCATTTGTTGTGTCACCTGATTGGAACTTAGTTGATGATAATTTTGTAGCGTTGCTACAAAAAATGTCTGTCCCATATAAGTTATTGCCTATAACGTGGGACATCAAAGATGAAAATCCTAAAAGTAAAACAATAAAAAGGAAAATCAAGGATTTGATTAAATGGTTTTTGAGAAGAGTAAATAATCCAAAAAAGAATAAAGAAAAAGCCATCACGCAACTTCAAGAAATCATAAATAACTTTAATCCTGATATAGTTCATACTAATGTTGGAGTGATACATATAGGTTATGAAATATGCAAAAAAATGGGAATTAAGCATGTTTGGCATATTAGGGAATATCAGGATCTTGACTTTCATTGGGTACCCCTACCTTCAAAAGATGCATTTATTAATCAATTAAAAGATACAGATGCCGTTATAACCATAACAAAAGATTTAAAAAAGTATTTTGGATTAGATAATTGTAATACGGCAAGAACAATATATAATGGTGTTTTTAATCAATCAGAGTCGTCTTTGGAATTACCAAAGAGTAATTATTTCCTTTGCGCAAGTCGTTTAGTTCAAGCTAAAGGTCATGTCGATGTTGTTAAGGCATTTGGTTCCTTTTATAAAGATAATCCACATTATCAATTAATTTTCGCTGGAATAGGTGACAATTGGTATATAGATCAATTAAAACTGCTTGCAAATGAATTACATTGCGAGGAAGGTATTAGTTTTATTGGTCATCAAAAGGAAATAAAACCATACATGAAAAAAGCAAAAGCCTTAATAGTTGCATCATATAGTGAAGGTTTTGGAAGAATGACCGCAGAGGCAGCCTTTTGTGGATGTTTAGTTATTGGTAGGAACACGGCTGGTACAAAAGAAATATTAGATGAGATAGGTGGATTTAGGTTTGAAAAATCTTCAGAAGAATTGTTTGAACAAATGAGGATTGTTTCTCAATTAACTGATGAAGAGTATTTACGACTTGCGCAATACGCTCAAAATAGGGCAAAAGAATTATACTCAAATGAGAATTATGTGAGTCAAGTTTATGATGTCTATAAACAATTGTATGAAAAAGAGAAAGAATAAAATAATCTATTCCTTTGATATTTTTGATACGTGTATTACTCGTTCCTGTGGAACAGGCGAAAACGTTATGTTCATCTTGGCAAAAAGTATTGTTGGGGATAAAGATGAAGCGTTGTTGCATGAGTTTGTCCGTCTTAGAAAAGAGGCTGAGTTTTTAGCTATCAATGATTTGTGTAAAGAATCAGTCGATATATATGAAATATATGATTATTTTGATACAACGTTTTTCACGGATTTATCAAAAGATGAAATTATAGCACAAGAAATAAGTATAGATACTCATTCTTTCGTCCCAATTAGAAAAACGTTAGAATTAATTGATAATTGTAGACAAAAAGGAAGGGTGTTGTTTATTTCAGATATGTATTTACCTAATTGTGTGTTATATTCGCAACTAGTAACATTAGGAGTAATTAATGATGGTGAATCTCTTTATGTTTCTTGTGATTCAGGATTGACAAAAAGGTCAGGAAAACTTTTTGATTATGTTAGAGAAAACGAGCACCTAAATGATTTTAAATGGATACATTATGGTGATGATTATCATAATGATATTTTAATGCCAAAGAAGAAGGGGATAGTTGCTAAACGTCTGAATAATACTTTTTCACGATATGAAAATATGTGGAATAAGGAAGCACAAATATCCAGTAATCTTTCGCCTTCTATTTTAGCTGGAATAGTTAGAAGCATTAGATTAAAAAACTATGTGTATAATGGAGATGAATTTGTACCTAACATAATGGCACCATTGTTGGTTTCTTTTACCCTATCCTTATTAAAAGATGCGGCAAATAATAATATCAACAAGTTGTATTTTGCAGCGAGAGATATGTTTTTGCCATATTGTATTGCAAAAGAATTAGTCAAAAAGTTTAAGGGTATAGAATTGCATTATATACATATCTCTACAAAAGTTGTTTATCCTGCTTACATTGAAAATGAACCAAAAGAAGTGCTCCATGTTTTAGGATTGTTACATAATTTCATGCCAATTTCTATATTAGAAATGTTTGGTTTTGATGAAAATGAGATTAAAGATTTTGAAAACCGTGTTGATCTTAATAAATTAGTATCCCTTGAGGATGGAACAGCAGACGAATTTGTTCATGAGTTGGTCAGCGAAAGGAATATGACTAAATTGATTAAAAGATGTAAGGAAAAACGGGAATTGTTGAGAGCCTATTTATTGCAGGAAGGTCTTTTGTCGAATGATAATGTTGCTTTGGCTGACATTGGTTGGAGATGTACAACTCAAGATGTTTTATATAAGTTATTTCCAGATAAGAATATTCATTTCTACTATTATGGTGTTTCTGCAGATAGATTAAATATAAAAGATATTGGTAAATATACTTCATTTACGTATAATGAATCGTTAAAGGTACCTTTAGAATATCAGTTTTGTATTGAGTATTATATTTGCAGAAATTTAGAAGGAACAACACTGGGATATAAATTGGATGAAAAAGGATGTTACGTTCCAGTGTTAGATAAAGTGAATATAGATGATAAAGAAGGCATAATTAATAATTATAATATTGTATTGGATACTGCAAGATTAATTTGTCAGTATGATTTCTTGGTTGATGATGCAGAGTTGTTATTTTATGAGTGTGCGTTACGTACAATGAAGGATTTCATTTTGTATCCTCAATCTCATTTAGTTAGAACTATTGAACCGTATTTGTTTTTCAATCATTTTGGTGATAACTATAAAATAGTTCATAGGTATAAAAACTGGAAATTAATTTGTTTCTTATTTCTGAAAATGCGGAAATTATTGTTCCATCATCATTCACATCTTTTGCCCATTTTTTGGCAAAGTGCGACAATCGTTAATTCACTTGGATTGATTGGCGATAAATATATTATGTTCAAACGAAATAAAAACCAATCAGATAGCTGATGGCTGTTTTATAGTAGATTATCAACATCTATTATACGACTAAATGAATCCTTGCTTCTTCAATGCTTCTATTAAACCTTTACTCATAGCTTCATTGTCGGAACGGGTGTAGCGACAATCGGTGAATACTTGGGCGAGGGTTTGCTTGTGGTTGATTTCCACGAAGTGTTTGTTTTCTTCCAATGCTTCTTTTTCGGCATAGATGTCATCGATGCTTTCTGGAGTGTAATCGTGGTAAACTTCTTCGTGTATGATGGCTCTCAATGGTAGGCGGTCGGTGAGTGATGGGTTTTCATCGGGCCAACCCAATGTGATGGTGGCAACGGGGAATACGAGTTTTGGCAATTGTAGTACGTCGATAATTTCGTTTGGCAAATATACGGTGGTTCCCAAATAACATAGGCCCAATCCTGTTTCCTCTGCCAAGTTGCAGAATGACTGACAATATAATAAGGTGTCGGTGGCTGCATTGATGAAGGAGAGAAAGTTGTCGTAACCAGGATCTGCTTGCCTGTTCTCTGCCCAAATTGTCGTGCGTCGGAAATCAGCGCAGAATGTAAGAACAACTGGTGCCTCTTTCACCATTGGCTGGTTGAAATGGAATGGAGCCAATTTCTCTTTCATTTCTTCAGAGCGTGTAACAATCACGCTATACAGTTGCAGGTTTCCCATCGTCTGCGTACGTTCCGCCTCTTCCAACAACTTGTTCAACAATTGGTTATCTATGTCTTTGTCGCTATATTTACGAATCGTTCTTCTGTTCTTCATTGCTTTTTCGTTTATGAAGTCATTCAATTATTATATCACAATCAAATTCATTGATAAGTTCCTCAATGGCAGGATTTTCCGATACCATCCTCTGCAAATAGATAGTTGATAAACACACATCAACGTCAAATTCATAATCATCTGGCAAATCAAGCCAAATGCATTCCTCATTGGATAATATCGGATAATTCTCCATAATTGATTGTTTGTATGTATTAAGAAATTGCTTGTTAGTTTGCAAAGATACAATTTTTTCCGTAACAAAAACCATGAAGAGAGAAATAATTACGAGGAATTTCTCAACAAATGATAGGAGGGAAAGCAATGATGTAAATAAAATGGGCAAGGTTACACACAGATGGGGAAAAAGGGCTCAAAAAAAAACACTTAACTGTTTTGAAAGTTTTAGTTAACTGTTTCTACAGAAATCCTTAATTGTTTTGAGAGTTTTAGTTAAGTGTTACTAAGAGTTGACATTTTGGGCAAATTGGGCTTGTTTTGGTAAATTCAATTTTCCATCTTCAATTTTCAATCTTAAATCTAAAATTCCTATTTTTTCACTAAGACCTCCCGTCGTTTTTCATAGATGCCAAAATATTAAGGAGTTATAAAACTGAAAAGTTTAAAAGACCTCCCGTAAGACCTCCCATAGACCTCACCTAAGATCTCCCGTCTTGCTGACATGATTCTCGATTGATTCTTCTTCTTCTTCTGCTCTCTCATTTCAAGTGCATCAAAATATTGCTTCATCGAACTTTTTATCGAACTTACACAAGCGCCGACGGGAGGTCTATGGGAGGTCTTACGGGAGGTGTTAGGTGAGGTTTTGAAATTTATAACCAATTGATAATAGAATATTTAACCAAAATTAGGGGAGGTCTTCGAGAAAACAACAAAATTCATTTGTTTCAGAAAAAAACAATCACTATTTAGTACATCATTAAGATGGTTGGGCTGTAGTTGTTCATCAGTTAGTAAATGGAAAATTGAGATAAGAAACACATCATTTAGAATGCGTAAACCATAGCTTTAGATGATGCAAACGATAGCTTTAGATGATGCAAACAATAGCTTTGTATGCTATAAACCATTTGTTTGTAACGCACTAATCAATGGTTTGTAGCATATAAAGACATTTGCATACCATCTTTTCCAACCATACAGAGATACCTACACGTCGTTTCCGCATGGTTGCTTTCCGAAATGATTCGTGGAATTGCCGTGTTTACTACATGTTTTGTTGGACACAGATGGTTGAAAATGAACTTTTTGGAAAACTTTTTTCTCACGCCAACAAAAAAGTTTTCCTTTTTTGAAAATTTAACGGCAATAATTTTTTGATAAATATCTCATAGATGATTTCATCATGTGAAAAAATAATTGTAGTTTTGCAAAAGAAATCTAAAGACGACAATGGAAAATCAAAAAACATACACTTACGAAGAAGCTTTAGCAGCCTCACTATCCTATTTCGGTGGTGATGAGTTGGCTGCCAGAGTATGGGTGAGCAAATATGCGATGAAGGATAGTTTCGGGAATATCTATGAGAAGAGTCCCGAGGATATGCACCATCGCATTGCCAAGGAAATTGCCCGCATAGAGAAAAACTATCCTAACCCGTTAACGGAAAGTGACATCTTCGAACTGTTGGATCACTTCAAGTATGTCATTCCCGCTGGAAGTCCGATGACAGGAATCGGCAACGACCATCAGATTGCGTCGTTGAGTAATTGTTTCGTTATCGGTCTCGATGGCAACGCTGATTCATACGGAGCCATCTTGCGCATTGACGAAGAACAGGTGCAGTTGATGAAACGCCGTGGTGGAGTGGGGCACGATTTATCCCATATCCGTCCGAAAGGAAGTCCTGTGAACAATTCCGCATTGACATCTACGGGATTGGTGCCGTTTATGGAAAGATACAGCAATTCTACCCGTGAGGTGGCACAAGACGGCCGACGCGGTGCGTTGATGTTGAGCGTGAGCATCAAGCATCCTGATAGCGAGGCATTCATTGATGCCAAGATGACGGAAGGCAAAGTGACTGGTGCCAACGTGAGCGTGAAGATAGACGACGCGTTTATGCAGGCGGTGGTGGAAGACAAACCCTACGTACAGCAATATCCTATTGACAGCGACCAACCATTAGTAAAGAACGAAATATCTGCGAAGACGCTCTGGGAGAAAATCGTACACAATGCATGGAAGAGCGCTGAGCCTGGCGTATTGTTCTGGGATACGATTCTCAAGGAGAGCATTCCCGATTGCTATGCAGATTTAGGATTCCGTACCGTTAGCACGAATCCATGTGGCGAGATACCCCTTTGTCCCTATGATAGTTGTAGGCTCCTTTCGGTGAACTTATATAGTTATGTGGTAAACCCATTTACGAAAGATGCTTACTTCGATTATGATAAGTTCAAGAAGCACATCACGATGGCACAACGCATGATGGACGACATCGTAGACCTTGAATTGGAGAAGATTGACTTAATCATGCAGAAGGTGAAGAGTGACCCACAAAACGAGGAAGTGAAAGGTGCCGAATATCATTTGTGGGAGAAAATTAAGTATAAGAGCAGCTTAGGCCGTCGTACAGGCTTGGGTATTACCGCCGAAGGCGATATGTTGGCAGCTATGGGATTGCGTTACGGTACGCAAGAGGCAACAGATTTCTCTGTGAATGTTCATCAAACGCTTGCCTTGAATGCCTATCGCAGTAGTGTAACGATGGCGAAAGAGCGTGGGGCATTCCAGATATTCGATGCAGAGCGTGAGAAAGAGAATCCTTTCTTGTTGCGCATGAAAGACGCAGACGCCAATTTGTTTGCCGACATCATGAAATACGGTAGGCGCAACATTGCCTGTCTGACTATTGCACCAACAGGAACTACCAGTTTGATGACGCAAACTACAAGTGGTATAGAACCCGTATTCATGCCCGTGTATAAACGTCGTCGCAAGGTGAATCCCAATGATCCAGATGCACATGTTGACTTTACCGACGAGGTGGGTGATGCGTTTGAGGAATATATCGTGTATCACCCCAAGTTCTTGGAGTGGATGCGCGTTAACGGAATTGACGATACAAAACGATATACGCAAGACGAGATTGACCAGTTGGTTGCGCAGTCACCTTATTATAAAGCTACTGCCAACGACGTAGATTGGCTGATGAAAGTACGTATGCAAGGTGCTATTCAGAAGTGGGTAGATCATTCGATAAGCGTAACGGTCAACCTGCCGAATGATGTGGATGAGGCTTTGGTAAATCGCCTCTATGTGGAAGCATGGCGTAGCGGTTGCAAGGGATGTACCATCTATCGCGATGGTAGTCGTGCAGGCGTGATGATTTCCGTTTCGAAGAAAAGCAAGAAGAACGACAACGAGGAGAAAGATACTGAGAAGAGTCAGGAAAGTGTTCCTTGCAAACATCCTACGGTAACGGAAGTGCGTCCGCAAGTTTTGGAGTGCGACGTGGTGAGATTCCAAAACAATAAAGAGAAATGGGTGGCATTCGTCGGACTCCTTGAAGGTTATCCCTACGAAATATTCACGGGTTTGCAAGATGACGAGGAAGGTATCGTGTTGCCAAAGACCGTGACGAAAGGAAAGATTATCAAGAATATTAACGAAGACGGTTCGAAACGCTATGACTTCCAGTTTGAGAACAAACGTGGCTACAAGACCACGGTGGAAGGATTGAGTGAGAAGTTTAACCCCGAGTATTGGAATTATGCCAAGTTGATTTCGGGTGTGCTTCGTTATAGAATGCCCATCGAGCACGTTATCAAGTTGGTAAGTTCGTTGCAGTTGAAGAGCGAGAGCATCAACACTTGGAAAAACGGTGTGGAACGTGCGTTGAAGAAATATGTAACAGACGGAACGGTAGCCAAAGGACAAACTTGTCCTGTATGTGGACAAGAGACATTGGTATATCAAGAGGGGTGTCTGATATGTAAGAGTTGTGGCGCATCGCGTTGTGGATAAGACCATGAAACTGGAAAGTAGTTATATCAATCTGTTGGGATTGCGTTTTCATGCCTATCATGGCGTGTTAGAGCAAGAGCATATAGTTGGAAACGACTATTGTCTGGATGTTCGGATGAAATACGACATCAGTAAGGCTATGCTCTCCGACAATATCGACGATACGTTGAACTATGCGAAGGCGTATGAGCTGATTCGGAAGGAAATGATGATTCCTTCTCAATTGCTGGAGCATGTGGCTTATCGTATCGGTAGCAGGTTGATAAAACAATTTCCAGAGATAGAAAACATCGACATCCGTTTGACGAAGAAGAATCCCCCGATGGGGGCAGACGGAGACGGAGCGATGATAGAATTACATTTGAATCAATCATAATATGTATAAGCGATTATTGTCAATTATATTATTGTCGGTACTGGCACTTGGAGTATCCATGGCAGCAAACAAGAGATTCACGTTGGTGATAGATGCTGGTCATGGAGGAAAGGATGCTGGCGCTTGCGGTAAAACATCAAAAGAGAAAAACCTGACGTTGAAATATGCGTTGGCTTTCGGTAAAATCGTGGAGCGCAATTGTCCCGACGTGAAAGTGGTTTATACGCGCAAGACCGACACGTTTTTGGAATTGTGGCAACGTGCCGAAATAGCGAACAAGAATAAGGCTAACCTCTTTGTGTCGGTACATATCAATGCCTTGGAAGGTGGAAAGGTGGCAAGAGGAATCCAAACGTATACCCTTGGAAAAGGAGAGACAACTGGTAAGAAGGGAATACAAGAGAATTTAGAGGTCGCAAAACGCGAGAACTCGGTAATTTTCTTGGAGAGCAACTATAAGAAAACTTATCAGGGATTTGACCCCAATTCGCCAGAGAGCAGCATCATGTTCGAGTTTATACAAGACAAAAACATGGAACAAAGTGTGGAACTGGCGCGTTATATGCAAAAGAATTTATGTGCAGCAACTGGACGTCTAAACAAGGGTGCTCACCAAAACAACCTTGCCGTTTTAAGATTGACATCAATGCCTGGTTGCTTGTTGGAATTGGGGTATATCTCCACGTCTGATGAAGAGGCATTCCTGAATAGCAATGATGCGGTAATCAAGTTTTCTTCTGGATTTTACAAGGCATTCATGGAATATCGGAAGAAGTACGACAATACGTTGATTTCCGTTCCTTTCAAGGCAAAACCTATAGAACCCGAGATTCCTGAAATTGTGCCTGACGAGTATAAGAACAACAATAAAAAGAATGAACGCGCGCGCACGAAGAAGGAAAGCGAAAAGAAGGTGACTACGGAAGAAACAGCTTCCGTAGAAGGAGATAGTAGTAAGGTGGTGGAGAAGAAGTCGGAAACGACCAATGGCAATGCGCCCGTATTCAAGGTACAGTTGTTTGTTAGCGATGCGAAATTGAAAGAAAGTGACAAGCGATTGAAGGGGCTTACCGACGTGGACTATTATACCGAAGGACGATTATTGAAGTATACCACGGGGGCTTCCACTAATTATAATGAAATCTATCGATTGAGAAAAAACATATTGGAACAATTCCCAGATGCGTTTATCATAGCATTCAGAGGTGACAAGAAAATGGATGTGAATGAAGCCATTGCAGAGTTCAAGCGAAATCGAGGCAAATAAGGTTAAGTATCAGAAATAAAAGGAGTTATTGATATGAAGTTATCTAAAGAAATTAGGATTGCATTGGTGGCTATTTTAGGTATCGTCATCATGTATTTTGGAATGAATTTCCTAAAGGGTATATCGTTGTTAAGTGATGATGAGGTGTATTATATTACCTTCAAGGATGTTAATGGCTTGTCGGCATCAAGCCCTATTTTCGCAAATGGCTATCAAGTGGGCGTTGTAAGGGGAATCGACTATGATTTCGCCAACAATAGCGAGATAGTTGTTACCTTTACCGTTGATGATGACCTACGTATCCCTAAAGGTAGTACGGCTGAAATCATAAGTGATATGATGGGTAAGGTGAAGATGAATCTCTTAATTGCAGAAGATATCTCGCAAGGCGTTGTTAATCCTGGAGATACAATAGTTGGTTCAACTGATGCTGGAATAGTTGGCAAAGTGGCTGGTATCGTTCCTGAGGTGGAAAAGATGTTGCCAAAACTTGACTCAATCCTTATCAGTGTGAACGCATTGTTGTCCGACCCTAACATAACCAAGTCGATGAGTAACGTACAACAAATCACCAAGGATTTGACAACTTCTACTCGCGAATTGAATACCTTAATGGCAAATCTGAACAAAAACGTACCTGGATTGATGGATAGAGCTAATGGGGTATTGGATAACACGACAAGACTCACGGACAACTTGGCTTCGGTAGATATTGACGCTACTATGTCGAAGGTAAACCAAACATTGACTAACGTACAGACATTGACGGAAAAGCTTAATAATAAACAAGGTACGTTGGGATTGTTGATGAACGACCCATCGCTTTACAACAAGCTTACAAAGACTGTTCAGAGTGCTGATACACTCCTTAATAACTTGCGCGCACATCCCAAGCGTTACGTACACTTCTCTATCTTTGGAAAGAAAGAAAAACCAGAGCAATAAGAAAGAATTATGAAGGCTTCATTTCAAGTATAGTTATGGCCTTATTTAAATTTCATCTAAATAAATCATGGTTTTGTTTCACGGCTTTTGGGTTTATCCGAAAGCCTTTTTGTTTCATTAAGTTAGAACTATAAAGCGAAATGTTTCACCTACGGCAATTTACATTAACAGACATTTATAATTTTCGTAAAATCAATACGTTACAATTACTTTAAGGTAATTTATTCTACAAACAATTGTAAAACTTCATAATGTTCTTGGAATGAGTGTTTTACGAAGATTAACCGATGAATTGCTCTAAGGAAAGATTTTTTTTTTCAGGATTTCTTTTGTAATTTTGCATTCGAAATCTATGGCGTAGTGGCCAAAAATGAAATTGAAGAAATGAAAGAAAGTATCAATGCTCGATGGGACAAGAGTCTGGCGCTTATACGCGGGAATGTTTCCGAGCAACAATATAATACCTGGTTTAAGCCAATTGTCTTCGAGTCGTTCGACGAATCGACGAAGACATTGTTGGTACAAGTTCCGAGTCCTTTCGTTTACGAGTATTTGGAAGAGAACTATGTAGACTTGCTGAGCAAGGTGTTGCGTCGTACTTTCTGTGGTGGAATTAAGCTCACTTATCGTGTGGTGACTGACAAGGAACACAAGTTGACACAGGATATACAAGCTGAGCCTACTGATATGGAAATGAAGGATAGGCCAAGGACGAGAATCAATAAGTCGCAAACGGTTTTAGATGCAGCCGTGCCACAGCCCATTGATTCACAATTGAATCCCCGTCAGACTTTTGCCAACTTCATAGAGGGAAACAGTAATAAGTTGCCCCGCTCGGTTGGTATGTCCATAGCCAAGCAACCTCATTCTACACAATTCAACCCCATGTTTATATATGGTCCTTCTGGTTGTGGAAAGACTCACTTGATTAATGCAATCGGAATGGAAATCAAATCACAGTATCCACAGATGCGTGTGTTGTATGTAAGTGCGAGGTTGTTCCAAGTGCAATACACCGATTCCGTCCGTCAGAACACGGTGAATGATTTCATCAACTTCTATCAAACCATCGACGTACTTATCGTTGACGACGTACAGGAGTGGATTGGTTCCGACAAGACACAACAAACATTCTTCCATATATTTGACCATTTGTTCCGTAATGGTAGACGTATCGTGCTCGCGTCAGATCGCCCACCTGTTGATTTGATGGGTATGCCCGAACGACTCTTAACGCGATTCGCTTGCGGTTTGATAGCTGAGTTGGAGAAACCTAATACGCAACTTTGCATTGATATCTTGAACAACATCATCCATAGGGATGGATTGGATATTCCTGATGAAGTGGTGCAGTATGTTGCTGAAACTGCTAACGGAAGTGTGAGGGATTTGGAAGGAGTGGTTAATTCCTTGCTTGCCTATAGTGTGGTTTACAACAAGAAAATAGACTTGCGACTGGCAGAAAGTATCATCAAACGTGCCGTTAAGGTGGATGATAAGCCTCTCACGATAGATGAAATCATGGAGAAAGTATGTAGTCATTACAACGTGTCTACTTCTGACGTGACCAGCAAGAGTAGAAAGCGTGATTTGGTGGTAGCTCGACAAGTGTCCATGTATCTTACACAAAAGTATACCAAAATGCCTGCAAGTAGGATTGGAAAATTGGTGGGTGGTAGAGACCATAGTACCGTTATCCATAGTTGTACTCAAGTGGAGCAGCGCATGAAAGTAGATAAGGCATTCATGGAAGATGTGCAGAGCATCGAGAACTCATTTAAGTTGAAGAAATAATGCTAATATCAGCAAATCTTATGATGATATGATGAAGGGTTGGATTTTCAGAACGAAATTCAACCCTTTTCTTTTGTTTACCATTCCGATAAGTAGAAAAAACAATCATAATGGTGAGAGAAACGGATAATTCTTAGTCAACTCATAAATTCTTCAGACAAAATTTGGCTTTTTACTTGTTTCATTGTAATTTTGCAAGCAAGATAAACACATTCTAATTCAAAACAATATCACATGAAACGAATCAATAGAGGATTAAAGGCAATAAGATTAATTATAGTAATGGTTTTTGCCATGCTTACTCCTATCATTGCTTTTGCAGACGACGAGATTAGCGCATTTGAATCGGCAAATGATGCCGTGAAGCACATGAAAGTGGGATGGAACTTAGGTAATACGCTTGATGCTCACAATGGCCAACGAGTGACAGATCCCAAGGTTTCTGAAATCATGTGGGGACAACCCGTTACTACTCCCGAATTGATGCAGATGATGAAAGAAGTTGGTTTTGGTGCAATCCGAGTTCCCGTTACATGGTATCCGCACATGGATGGCAACAATAAGGTTGATGCCGCATGGATGAAACGTGTTCACGAAATCGTAGATTATGTCATTTCTACGGGAATGTATTGCATCTTGAACGTGCACCATGATACTGGAGCAGATAGTGATAATACCAAATCGTGGCTCAAGGCTGACGAGACGGTGTATAACCAACAAAAAGTCAGATACGAATATCTTTGGCAACAGATAGCCGAGGAATTCAAGGACTATGGTGAACGCTTGTTGTTCGAGAGCTATAACGAGATGTTGGATACATATAACTCTTGGTGTTTTGCATCATTTGCTGCGCCTGGCCAGTATAATGCATCAGTAGCTACATCTGCATACAATGCCATCAACTCTTATGCACAGAGTTTCGTGAATACCGTACGTGCTACTGGTGGAAACAATGCCAAGCGCAATCTTATCGTGAATACCTACGGAGCATGCAATGGTGCTGGAACATGGAATTCTCATTTACAAGACCCATTGAAGCAAATGAAATTGCCTACCGATATTACCGAAGGACATATTATTTTCCAAGTACACGCTTATCCTAATGTAGTATCACTCTCATCAGCCAAGGACGAGGTGAATCAGATTTTTAGGGATCTCAATACCTATCTTGTGCAGAAGGGAGCCCCTGTTGTTATTGGTGAGTGGGGAACAAGCAATGGCAACGACTATATTGAAAGACGGAGCAATGTGCTCAGTTTTGCAAAATACTTTGTGGAGCAAGCCAAGGCTTACAATTATGCACCATTCTTTTGGATGGGATTGAGTGATGGAACCGCCCGTTCGTTCCCTGCTTTTAATCAAGCCGATTTGGTATTGACCATCTTGCAAGCATACTATGGAAGCAATTACAACCCCAGATTGTTGACAGAAGACGATTTTGAAATTACGAGTTATCTTGTCAATTATAATCAGCAATGGTCAGAACTGAATCTTAGCAGTAACGATATCAGTCTTAGTACTTACAAGGCTATCCGTTTAGAGTTGGGCGAAACTCCAAATAGTGGCTATTATAATATTAAGGTCTATGGAGAAAAAGATGGAAAAGAACAGTCTTCTGCTGTTTCCTCACAAACTACCACCCTTCAGTTCAATCGTAATACGTTAGGAACTAAATCGAGACGTGTCACATTGCAATACATGAAAACAGGTAACAGTACCCTCAACATAAAAAAAGCGTACCTTATTAAGAACGATGGGACGGAAATAGAATCAAGGCTTAGTCCATTCTGGGGATGTACGATGGAACCACAATCATCTAAGAAACCGTCGGGTATCGTGACCACAACAACAAACACCAAGAAAGACGGAGCCATTTACAACCTCTCGGGACAACGTGTAACAAATCCCGTCCGTGGCATCTATATCAAAGACGGAAAGAAGTATTATGTGAGGTAATACATATTACATCTTGCTATCTTCACCACGATATTCGATTGGATTGACTCCAAACATCTGACGAAAACATTGACTGAAATAACGAGGTGTTTGGAATCCTACCATTAGAGCAATTTGATTGACAGGCATGTCGGTTTCCGCCAATAGGCGGGCGGCATGCTTGATTCTTACATTGCGTAAGAAGTTGTTTGGCGTGATACCTAACATTTGTTGTGTCTTTCTGTACAAGTCCGTACGACTCATTCCTGCGTCTTGTGCCAATTGGTCTATCGTATAGTCTACATTGTCTAAATTCTTCTCAATAGCTTTCATCAGTCGGGTAACAAGCATTTCTTCTTCCTTGTTGATGGTGATTTTCTCTGGATCGATAGATACGGATTGTGCGAATTGGTGTCTTGCCTCGTCGCGTAATTCAAATAGATGATTCACTTTCTCATCGTTTTCATACTCCATCTTACGTTTACGATGCCTAAGATATAGTCCCATGAGGACACTTAAGATGATAAGGCAAAGAATGGTGTATAGTATTTTTGCCCACCAAGTAAGCCATAGTGGAGGATGGATAATCCAAGTCTTTGTGGTAAGTGTTCCCCAATCGCCGTCGCCTGTAGCCGCTTGTACCTCAAACGTATAGTTGCCTGGTGGTAGAGCGTGATAATGAACTTCTGCAAGTCCCTTTCCATCGGCTACTTGTTGCCAATTCGAGTCAATACCTTGCAAACGATAACGATAGCGAGTATGTTCAGGTGTGGCATAATTAAGCGCTGAGAATTGCAAGTCAATGTTGTTTTGGCGATAGGATAAATGCATGGTCTTCTCGTCTAACGACATCTCTTTGCCTGATACTTTGACGCCCACTATACATACTTCATTGAAGTCTTGTTCATTGCCTGTCAATTGCGTTTGCAAAATGATGATATTACCTTTTGAGATGAAATAGGCATCATCGTTGTTGGCGATACAAGCCCCACGTTCTTCCATTTCCGTTTGTGGAATGCCATCCGAAGGTCCCAAAGATAATACATGTACTTCGTTGCCTTTCATGTTAATGCGGTTGATACCACATGCGGTACCCACCCATACATATCCGTTGCCATCTTCTAACAAACTTTGGATACATGTATTTGATAAACCATCGGATAACGAGATACGACGAATGCCTTCTTTTGACATAACCAACAATCCATTTTGCGTACCTATCCATATACGTCCAATGCGGTCACGTAAAATACAATTGTATTTCCTTGAGTATTTTGCCAACGACTCTACTGCATCCATCTGATGGATTTCATCTTTCTTTGTGTCAAGGATGAAAAGTCCGTTTTGCGTGCAGACAATGACTTCATTGGGTTGTTCTGTCTTGCAAGCCGCTACGATGGTACGATATTTCTCCAACGCGGGTAACTTGTCGCTCAGAGATACAAACTTCTTTTGATGGGGATAGAAATAACCCAAATGATGTTTCATTTGGCAAACTAACAATCGTTCTTCGTCCAACGGTAATGAAAAGCGCATGTGATTATGCAAAAATCCCGTGCTGTTTCCTGAATAATAATGGCGTAATTGTCCCGATTCAAAAGAAAGATGTTCGTAACAATATAATCCTTCTTGTGAACAAATCCAAATGTTTCCGTGATTGTCGGTGGATATGTCGGGACAATTGATAATCCCCGTTTCCAATGTCCTTATAACTTGTTGTCTATCGGTATCGTAAAGATAAATGCCTTTCTTTCCTGCCAATAATAAGATGTGGTCATTGAAACGACTTATTCGTAAGATGGTATCGTCTATATGAGGTTTATTAGTTTGTGCATTAGGATGACGAGGACTCACATATAATAATCCGCCCGATTGCATACCAAACCATTCGCCTCCTTGTCGGTCTTGGATATAGGCTTGTAACAACTCATTATGCAAGGATGTTCCTTTCGTCAATGAATCGAATTTTGATAGATGTGGTTCTATGGATTGGAAATGTACCTTTGTGATAGAGTCACCGTTCTCATGAATGAATGCTTTTATCTTCCTGTCATTCGTTCTTCCTTGATAGTCATACCTGAATTTCCGAGCCTTTGCATCGTATAGATAAAGGGAATAAAAGTCTTTCAACCAAAGCAAGGAGTCACCTTGCCAAAGAAAGCTATGACTGCCAAACATGGGTAAGGAGAATACGCTATCCAAATCGCATGGTTGTTCTACGAATTCACGACCGTTATACAACGAGAACATTCCTTCCGTGGCAACCAATATTTGTCCGTTAGGCAATTCTACGATTTGTCGCACTTGATTATTCTGCAATCCATCGGCCGTCGTGAGTAGTTTATAACGAGGTTGAGCCAATAGGTTGCCAAAGCAGATAACCAGAACGAAGGCTAATAGTATTCTTTTCATGCTTGTTCCATTGTTTGTTGGAAGATGGTACAAATTTATAAAATTTTCTGAGATTATGAGCCAGTTAGGATAAAAACAACAACAAATTATCCCGAAATGTTAGAAATATAGGCGTTTATATGCATGAAAACCTGAAATGAATTCCATCGCAATCATAAATATATCGTTTACGAGTCGTAAATATATTGTTTAGACAACGTAAATGTACTGTTTACGAGTCGTAATGATATGCATAACGATTTCAAACATTAATAGGCTATGATGATGTAACAATTGTCCCAAATCGCCGTAATAATCGTACCAAATGGCATTGGTACAATCGTTTTTGCAGAAAGAAACGTTTTTGACGGCTCTTCATGAAATTATTTGTGTAATTTTACAACCAGAAACGAAACTATACAATAAAATATGGCGAGAATACGAATTGGAATAGCATTGCTTTTCGTGCTGATGGCGGTCAATGTTAAGGCACAATCAGAGTATAGGATGGCTGGACCATACGAGGTGATTGCACGTGATGGCGAGTATCGGAATACGAAAGCAGGAAGCGAACGTGATATGCAAGCAGCATTCAACTTTGCCCGAGAAGGAAAGAACGAAGATGCTTTGCGAATAATCAATGCCTACGCAACTACCTTGCAACGTCTTGAAGGGCATGATGCGCCACTTTGTGCCATTCAATGTTTCGACCTTGTTCGTGCGATGACTTTGTTGAAATCAAATGAAACGAAAGATTGGTCAGCTATGATTCGTCGGGCATTGGTTCCTATGATGAACAAATTCGAAGCTGATAGTCCATACGCCAACGGCAATTGGGGAGCCATCGTCAATCGTCTACGTATGGCTTGTGCCATATTCTTGCAAGATAGTGTGATGTATAAGACCTCCATTAACTATTATCTCCATGCTTACGATAATGGTTCGTTACCTCGTTATATCGGTGAGACAGGACAATGTCAGGAAACTGGACGCGACCAAGCTCATGTGCAATTGGGATTGGAAGCTTTGGCGCAAACTTGTGATATGGCATGGGAACATGGTGATGACTTGTGGGGCGCATTGGACAATCGTTTGATGAAAGGATTTGAATATACGGCAAAATATAATTTAGGTTATGATGTACCTTATACAATATGGCAAGATTGTACGGGACTTTATTGCGATTGGACAGAACCAGGACAAATGAGTCGTGGTAAACTATGGGACATCTATCAACTACCTTATAATCATTACGTGAGTCGAAAAGGATTAAGAATGCCCTATACAGAACGTATCTTGAAAGGTGCAAAGCCAAAGGTGAAAGAATATGAGAAACTCCATCAAGTTTTTACTTATCCTGCTCCTATAGGTGCGCCACTCAAAGAGGATTATCATGTATATATCCAACCTCGTGGAAGTAAGGAATGGACGAAGATAGACACCTATATGGCAAAGGTAAATGCTCCCATTGGTAATAACAGACACAAAGTATCAGAAATATCCTATGCTTTTTTCGACTTTACCGGGGATGTATTCGTGCGCGTGGTGAAAAATAATGTCCCAGTATCCTTTCAAGGAAAGAAACCTAACGTGCGAATACGCCCCGATTATAAGGGAGTAATAGCGAATGTACAAAACGACTCTATCGTTCAGTTCTTGTTGTTCCAACCAGAAAATGTGAGTGTAGAGTTTGATGGTGACATAACGAATAATCTGTTGTTGTTTACCTCAAAGCCTTCTCAGACAATGGATGAGGCAAAGAAGGAAGCCAAGAAACAAGGACGGGATTTTGTTTATTATGCTCCAGGCTTATATCGTCAAGATACGATTCATGTACCGTCAAATACTACGCTCTATTTAGCAGGTGGCAGTTATTTTACGGGAACGTTTGCCATAGAGGATGCTCATGATGTAAGTATCTTAGGACGCGGTATTGCTCGACCATCGAGTGGGTATGAAGGTTGCCATGTACATCGTAGTAAGAATGTTCTTATTGACGGACTTATTCTCAACACTTGTCCTGTCGGTGGTAGTGATGGCGTTACCTTACATGATGTACGAAGTATCTCTCATCCAGGATGGGGCGATGGCTTGAACGTATTCGCTTCTTCCAATGTACTTTACGATCGTGTGTTTTGTCGCAATTCCGACGATTGTACTACGGCTTACGCCACACGCAAGGGATTTAGTGGTTCCACTCGCCATGTCAGAATGCGTAATTCAACATTATGGGCAGATGTGGCACATCCCATCTTCATCGGAATTCATGGTAATGCAGAACGAGGAGACACTATCGAGAATTTAGTTTATGAGAATATCGACATTCTTTGTCAGAGTGAACCGCAGGTAGATTATCAAGGTTGTCTTGCCATCAATTGCGGGGATAACAACACGGTGAGAAACGTACTCTTCGATAATATCCGCATTGAAAACCTTCATCAAGGTAGTCTGTTTCAAGTGAAGGTAGGATATAATCGTAAATATTGCACGGCTCCAGGAAGAAAGGTAGAGGACATCACGTTTCGCAATATCCGTTACAATGGCGAACAACCATATTTGTCCATCATCAATGGCTATGACGAAAATCATTTAGTGAGGAATGTCAGTTTTGAAGGATTGAAAGTGAATGGTCGTACATTATACGATGATATGCCTGACAAACCCAAATGGTATAGCACGGCAGATTATGTGCCTATGTTTGTAGGCAATCACGTGGAGAATGTAGTATTCACTCGTTCTTTCAATACATTCAATGCCAATCAATCTTTGGCTTATTGTGCCATTCAAGTGGATAGGGCACTTGAAACGATGCGCCCCTATCAATTTTCGATGATGCCTCGCAACATCTTGCAAGGTCAGAGGAATTGGAATCTACGCAAAGCCAGCGCAGAAGAATGGTGTTCTGGTTTTTGGTCGGGTATCTTATGGATGGATTTCGACTATACCAAAAGCGAAGCGGTAAAGAAAGCGGCTGAAGGATATACGAATTCTCTTTCCTTCTTGGCCAATCAACCAGCCTTCGATCATGACTTGGGATTTATGGTTATCAATTCTTTCTTGAAAGGATACGAACAAACGAAGAATCCCGTTTATAAACGCATTGCCTTACAAGCGGCAGATACGTTGGCCACATTGTTCAATGAACGAGTGGGAACATTGCTTAGTTGGCCTCGTCACGTTAAAGACTATGGTGGGCATAATACTATTATGGATAATATGATGAATTTGGAACTTCTTTTTTGGGCATCAGAGAATGGAGGAAATCAACGTTTGAAAGACATAGCCATCCGTCATGCAGAAACAACGATGCAACATCATTTCCGACCAGATGGTTCTTGTTATCATGTTGCCGTATACGATACGATTACGGGTGTTTTCAAAAGAGGATTGACCCATCAAGGATATAGCGATGATTCCATGTGGAGTAGGGGACAAGCATGGGCTATCTATGGTTATACGATGGTGTATCGCTTTACTCGTGAAAAACGATTCCTCGACTTTGCCCAGAAAGTTGCGAATGTCTATTTGAAACGATTGAAAGAAACGAGTGATGATGCCATTCCTTTGTGGGATATGGATGCTCCAAAAGATTTGCAATCTCCTAAAGATGCATCGGCGGCTTGTATCGTAGCATCTGCTTTATTGGAACTATCAACCTATGTGGATAACCAACAATCAGAATATTATAGACAAATGGCATCGCAGATGCTTACCGACTTGAGTTCGTCTCGTTATCAAAGTCGAGATGCCAATGTTTCATTCCTCATGCATTCCACGGGACATCATCCTGCTGGTAGTGAGATAGATGCCAGTATTATCTATGCCGATTACTATTATTTGGAAGCCCTCTTGAGATATAAGAATTTAATGAATGTGTTACAGTAAAAAATCAATCATCATGATAAAAGATAAAGTTTTAGCGGTTTTGTGTGGTATCTTTTGTGCCGTGGGAAACGTGCAGGCACAAGAAGAAAATTTGGTCATGCAGTTCGACTTTACGAATGTTCAAGGTACAACTGTAGTAGACCACGTTTCGGGTATCAATGCGAAAGTAATGAATCAAGCACAAGTCGTACCGATGGGAAAATACCATGTACTTGATTTAGGTAATGGTACGGGTTATCTGGATATGACGCAAAATGCTGGAAAATTAGTGCGTTCATTAGAAGATTTCACGGTATCTGTATATTATCGAGTGGACGAGAAAGCCTCACTTTCGGGTGCTGGTTATTTCCTCTGGTGTTTCTCCCAATCTGCCGCCAACACACAAACCTCTGCTCCTTATACCGCCTATCGTTTGAATGCACAACGCATGGCTACTTCTACTGGTGGTTGGGGCTCTGAAATAGGTATGGAAATGGGTACAGCAAGTGATAAGGGAAAATGGATTCACATGCTCTATCGTCAGACGGGAACGAAAGGAGAGTTGTATCTGAATGGCAAACGTGTGCAACAACTTACTTCAATGCCTATCTTGGCAAATATCTTTACAGCCGTTCCTGCTTATTGTTGGATAGGTCGTGCACCATTCTCTGGTGATAGTTATTTGAAACAAACATTGGTGGCAGATTTTCGATTATACAATGTCGCGGTTAGTGATCTGCTAATAGCAGATTTGGCTTCGACAACCCAAAGTTTGGAATATGAATTTGCCAATGGTGGTGGAGGAAACAATGCTTCATTATTGAAAGCCATCAACGAGGCAGAACAATTATTGAGTAATGTAAACGATTATCCTGAAGGTGCAATCGTGATGTTGCGCGATGCTGTAACGGTGTGTAAAAACATTGCCAATAGTGACAAGAGTCAGATGTTATATGATAGTTATGAAACAGAACTTCGCTCAGCGATAGACGCGTACAAAAAAGCGAAAGGTGTAGTGTTTGATGTGAGTGGCATTACAGATGTATATGATACCGAAAAAGGATTCCGTCATCCTGGAGGTCTGCATACGCAAGCTGATTTCGAACGTATCAAACGACAATTGGCAGAGAAGAATCCATTAGTTACGGCTGCATGGGAGAAACTGAAAAGTGCTGGCTATTCACAATCGAGTACTCAGACATATCCCGTAGAGACTATCATTCGTGGTGGAGGAACGGGTGAGAATTACCTGAATGCAGCACGTGGTGCAACGATGGCTTACCAGAATGCTCTCCGTTGGAAAATAGAAGGCACCAAGGCTAATGCATCTGCTGCCGTGCGTATCTTGATGGCATGGGCAAGAGGTTGTAAGTTGGTAAGTGGTGATTCCAATTGGGCATTGGCAGCAGGTCTTTATGGTTATGAATTTGCTCAGGCAGCCGAATTGATGCGTGATTATGAAGGATGGAGTCGCGATGATTTCAATGAGTTCAAGCAATGGATGCTCAAGGTTTGGTATCCTGGCAACATTAATTTCTTGCGTGGTCGCAATGGTACGTGGGAGAATTACGTAGGCGGACAAGGTGGTATTCGACCTGGACATTATTGGAGCAACTGGCCTCTCTGTAATGCGTTGGCGGTTATCTCTATCGGTATTTTATGCGATGATGTGTTTATATATAATCAAGGTATGTCATTCATGAAGTACGACCAAGTGGGTACTTTCCAAGAACCGCGAACCGCAAACCCAATCCTGAGTGATGGATGTACGGAGTTTATCGGTAATTTGGTGGTAACGACAAAAGAGTCGGCATTGGAAACAGGTGCATACGGTCGGTTGGGACAGATGCAGGAATCTGGACGCGATGGTGGTCATGCTGCGATGGCACTCGGACTTGCCGTTGATATTTGCAAAGTGGCATGGAATCAAGGCGATGATTTGTTCTCGTATATGGATAATCGCATGGCTGCAGGTATAGAATATGTAGCTGCATGTACGCAAAACGTACAGGGATTACCATGGACTAATTATAAATATGTGGATTGTCGTACAGCATGGCACAACGGATGGTTGATGACCGCGCCAGCAGAACCTGCCGAAGTGCGTAATTACTGGGCTACAGTGATAGGACATTATGAAGGTGTAAAGGGCGTGAAGATGCCGTTTGCCGAACGAGCTTACGAACAGATGGGAATAGATGCGGGTGGTACAGGTGGTACAAGTGGACCATACGACCATTTGGGTTATTCGGTGTTGATGAATACGTATGATACACAATTATGTCCTGAAGAAAAACGTCCAACGTTGCTTTCTCCACGAATGGAATATAATGGCAAGACCATTGAACATAATGAATTGGGTGGACTTCGCAATACGTACGTAGTACAAAGCACACAACCAGTTCCAGTTGGAAAGACCGTAAAACTAATGCCTCAATTACCCGATGGCGAAGAAGATACGGGACTATGGAAATGGAATACGGGCGAAACCACAAAGGATATTACCGTCAACACTGATTGCAGTTATGTGTATAGGGCAACATATACCAATAAAAACGGTATTGAGAGTGAACAGGCATTTAGTATTGCCGTTGAAGGTGATTGCACGCCAAGTATTTTGAACTATAGCATTTATGCCAATGGTGTATATGTGGGTGATACCATAGCTACCGTATTCTATGGCGATAAAGTGACGTTGAATGCGGGTGATTCATGGGGATGGAATCCTGTGATAGAGTGGGATAATGGCAATAAGGGAGCGCAAACTACATACGGTTTTATGGCTACCGAACGTACCATTCGTGCCAATGTGGTGAATCAAGGAGGACGTAAGGAACCTATCAACTTCCATATCCGATTGAAATATGTCCAACCGAATATCATTCTGAATGGTACGGTGCAAGAGAACATGACTCATCTCATTGCCAACGATGGTGACGTCATTGTCTTGCAACCGTTTGTTCCAACTGCTCTTGGAAATGTGCGTTATCAATGGAGTAACGGAAGTACTACTCCCACTATCTCGTTATCGAATTTGGATGAGTCTGTTATCTACACCGTTACCATTACGGCTGGTGGACATGAGGAAACGATAACATACGAGGTGTTTTTGAAAGGTACGGATACATCGCGTATCATTCCTCAAGGTAATTATCTGGTTCATCATGTCGCAACTGATACGTATCTAACTGATAACGGACTACAACAACCTGTTACGTTTACGAAATGTGATGTGGATAATCCAGTAGCAAATCAGATATGGTATATTAGTTCCAATAACAAACGTCATTCACTACAATCACTTTCAGATAGCCTTTCATTGAGTGCCAATGGTACTACTATATCTAATGTCGCCAAAAGTTTCTATTTTGAGGGAGCTTTAGGAGTTGACCGTTATGCCTTGCATTTCGGTTTGGGAGCGTCAGCTAAGTATTGGACGGTTATGGATGAGGGTAGTGTGGAAATCGTTTCCAGTTCTACTATTCCAGATTTCCCCTTCGAATTGATACTAGTTGGTTCTCCAGATGCCATTCGCCATATTCATACAGTTCCCGTTTCTCCTAATGAGAGGCATATTTACGATTTACAAGGTCGTCGTCAATCTTTTACATCGCAAAAAGGTATCTACATCGTCAATGGCAAGAAATATGGTTCTGTTTTCCATTGGTAATATGGGGATAGGGAAAAAGCGCTTATCTGCGATATAGCCAACTCCCAATTGCGAGAAGTATAATCAGAATCGTGACCACGTATGCCCATATATTGGTAACTTGCGAGGTAGCTTGTATGATATAGTCTTTGGGAATCAATCTTTCACCCGTAATGGGATAATAGATGATGCCATTCTTGTTTGTTCCTATGCCCGTATCTACTACCTTTCCTGGCATTTGCAAAGTGTAAGAAAACAATAGCATGAAGATATTCCAAGGGCTCATGATCTTTTCTTGCAATTCCTTGCAGAATCGGTGGTTTTCATCGAAAAATGGCATGTATGCATCTGAGTGGAAGAATTGCTTGAAGGATTTATCTACTTCGTCAAATGTATTCATGTCGTTTTTCATGATACATGTCGACAACGTGTCGTGTAATTGAATGAAACGTTCACGATTGACAGGAGGATTATTGATGGAATCATAATAACTGACGATAAAGTCAAAACAAATTTGGAAGTAATTATCATTCAACCATTTATTAATAGATGTTTCAATTTGGCTCATCTTTTCAAAAGCTTCTGCTCCACTCAATCCCTCTATGAGATTGGGTTGACCCGTAAACCAATAATTCACAGTAGCACTATCGGCATAGTTGGTGACTGGCAACTTAAAAGAATCTCCTAAGCAACGAAACGTTTCCGTGAATGTATACTCTGTATAAAACCACCTGAAATGTTTCTCCAACGTTGCGTTCGATTGTAATCTTTTACCATTTAATTGTAAAGGTGTTTCCTTGCACATTTGTTGTACCGAATCAAATGACTTCATGAATGTGGAAGTTACAGTATCTTCTTTCCCAATTTCCGTACTTATCTTTTTATAGGTATCTATATTTAGATTGTCTGGAATGGGGTAGGAATCTCCTTCTTTTCCGTTCCACAAAGAATCACGCATTTCTTTCGGCATCTTGTTGCTGTAACTGATTTGTCGTACACAACTACCATCTTCGTTGATAATCGTATGCAATTGAATATTATGATTCTCGCATGAGAATAAAAGTATGGTTGAGGCTATCAGCATCAAATAAGAATTAATCGTTTTCATGTATTTTCCTTTTTAATTGGGTGTAACTCATCATTTTCGTTTCTCTTTTTTTCATGTACGTCATATACATGAGGGTACTACCATGCTTGATGTCTATGGTATAGTGATTCATGTCTTGATGCTTTTCCGCAGGTGTATGATGAAGATAGAAGAACATGCCAATCAACCAAATGGCTGCCGTCGTTGTGATAATTTGTACCACTTTCACTATTGCATGTATTCTTGTAGTCTTCTGAAAAGACGTTTCGGTGTTGCCATTGGTAGGAATCTTATCCATATCGGGCAAGTTTTGCATGATCTGTTCCGTCAATTCATCAGGATGATTGATAATAGGTTGTTGACCTTGCAGATAATTGAGTATGTCGTCTATCTTATTCATATCCCATTTGTTTTAATCGTTCGCGTATGGTTTGGCGAGCAACATAGAGGTTGCTCTTCACTTGCTTGGCATCCCATCCCGTAATTTGTTCCACTTCCGAAGAAGACAGTCCTTCTAATTGGCATAGGGTAAAAACCAGTCGTTGCTTTTCACTCAGTCCTTCCGCCAATACCTTGACGACGGCAATCCACTCTTTGTTTTCTATTGCTTTCTGGTTGTCGATGTTCGAGGTGAATTGACGGAACACCGTCTTATCCTCGGATAAACTGACGATGCGTTTCCTGTTTCTACTCCTGTCTATGCACAATCGAGAGGCAATGGTGTAAATCCATGTGGCCATGTCTTTGCGTGTGTCGTATCTTTGGAAATTCTGCCACACTCGAATAAATGTTTCTTGTACGATGTCTTTTGCTTCATCTTCGTCGCATAACATCTTCAAAGCCAACGAATATATCATTTGCTGATAAGTCTGAATGATTTGTCGGAAGGCTTCCTTATCCCCAGACTTACATTTATTGATAATATCGTTTCCTATTCGAGTCATTCTCTTCTGAGTTTCTTTTATATGTATACGTATGAGAAACGAAAAAGTCAAAAGAAAATTATGAAAAAAGTAGTAATGAATTTGCGTAATACGAAAATTTGTAGTACCTTTGCATTACCTTAAATAAAATATGTTATGAAACAAAAAAATGATTGGATACAGGTAACACCTGAAGAAAAAGACTTACTTGCTGCAATTAGGAATTACAACAAATCTTTTCCAGATGGTTATCCTGAATTACTTTGGTATGCGCAACAGTTGTTCGATAATATGCTTCGACAACCTTATCTTTAAAATCCTATAACGGTAATTTTTAGTGTTAATCGTAAATAAAACAGATAATATGGAAACAATAGTTATAGAAAACCCGGTGGTGATAACTGACATGAAGAAGAAAGTAAGAGATATCCAAATGGCTATATCGTGGCGTGATTTTGCAAATACGTATTTCCAGCGTTCATCCTCGTGGTTCTATCACAAAATGGATGGGATAGACGGAAACGGTGGAGTCGGTGGTTTCAGCAAAGAAGAAGCAGAGCAAATGCGTGGTGCCTTGATAGACTTATCAAACCGTATTCGTAGAGCCGCAGAGAATATATAAAAAGTTAGAAGGGAGAGGTGAGAGATTTGCGTTTAATGTTCAATGTTCAATGACAAAAGCAAATCTCTCACCTCTCACTTCTCACCACTTAAACAACGAAAACCTGTATTTTCCTCCTACCATTACCCAAATACCTGGTTGTAGAACAGAACCGATGTCGTAATATCGGTGGTTAGTCAGGTTGTCGATGTTTACATAAAGACTATATTTTGGTGAATCCCATTGGATTTTTGCGTCAATCTTGGAATAGGGAGTAAAACCATTGGTACGTTGTTGCCATCTGTATTGACAACTGGCCGATAGGTGTTTCCATATCCTTTGTGATAGTTGTACGGTCACTTTATGACGCAAGTATTCCAATGCGTAGAGGGATTTATAAATGGTATGTTCGGTTTCATGCTCTTGGTGGATATATGCATAGCCTACTTTTAATTGCGGTAATGAAACATTACTATGAGGAGCCAATATCGCAAGGTCGATGTTAGCGGTAATACTTGCACCAACATTATCCACCTTTCCGATGTTTAGAGCGTGGTATTTGGTGCTTTCCGCACTTTCAAACACCCAATCGATTAAGTTGTTTCCATGACTATAAAATGCGCTTGTAGCAATTTCCATGTATGGGTAAAGCCATTTGCTCACCACCTTAAATGTATTGTTCTTCTCTGGCTTGAGATTGATGTCACCTTGTTGTGCTACGTTGTTGGTATACATGTCGGTATACGTAGGCACACGAATGGCATTATTCCAAGAAGCCGTTAGTTTCCAATGGTTAGACGGTCGAAAACTGATGTCTATTCCAGGACTAACCGATGATGTGGAAGATAATTGTGAAGTAGGGGGCGTGATGTGATTGAACAACAAACCAGCGGAGATGATCCAATGATTCAAGAGAATGTTATGTTCGGCAAAAACGCTGATATTCGTTCTGTCGCCTTTCTTGTCGTATTTCCTATTGCTTCCGCTGATGTCTTTCCAATCCTTTTCATCCAAGAGTTCTCCGTAAGCCGTACTTAACAGATGTTCTTTTCGTAAGTCGGAACCGATGGAAGTCTTTCCCCATCGTGAATTGAACAGAAAGTTAAGTGATGCTCCATAGACATTCATCGTGTGATAGTTCTCCCCGTTCTTTGCCCCTTCTTGGTTTCTGATTAGTTGATAGTGGTCGTTGAATTGATTGAAATATAAGGTCGGTGAAATCGTTACATGTTGGTTGAGAGAGATGTTTGCCGCTAATGAAAAAATCGCATGTCGCGTCTTTTCGTATTGGTTGTTGTATTTAGGACTATAAAATGTGTTGGCTCCATAGCTTTGCGTACTGGCCGCCAATTGCCAGTTGAGGTCAATCATTCTACTTCCCCATCTACCTTGATAGAAAAGTCTGCCTTTCTTGAAGTCATTGTTGTCGGTACCTCCGTCACTTCTGCCATAGCCACCGCTTATCAAATGACTATGTTTGTCGTTCGGCTCAATGAACAATTGTCCTTCTCCCGTTACGGTTCCATGCATTCCACCTTCCACGGCAGTTTGCATGTCGTAATCGTTTTTCTTGTTTTTCGTTACGATATTGATAGCCCCACTAAAGGCAGAGGAACCAAAGATGCGTGAAGCAGCGCCTTCGAGAATCTCGATGCGTTCAATGTCGGAAAGAGAAACGGGGAAATCGGATGCGTTATGACCAGTTTGTGGGTTTGAGATGTTGATGCCATTCAAGAGAATGGTGATTTGGTCGAACGTGCCGCCATTGATGGAGATGTCCGTCTGTACTCCAAAGCCACCGCGTTGACGGACATCCACGCCCGTGGCTAATTTTAATAAATCGTTGATACTTGTTGCCTGAGTACGCTCAATGTCATCGCGATTGATGAGGGCAACAATCCTGGGGCTTTGCCAAGCGGACAATGGCGCTCGCGAACCCGTGACAATCACTTCATCGAGTCGCACTTCCTGTTGGTTGAGCGTGTCGCTTGCCAATTCCGTTCGGATGCTTACCCCGTTGGCTTTGGCGTAAGTCAGCGTAGGAACGGATAATGTTCCAATGATAACGACACGTCCCAAACATGCAAAAAGCGCATACCCCTTACGGGTAAACTGCTTGAAGATGATTGCCTTCTGCTTGTTGAATGTTGGTTTATACATAAATAAATGAATAAAAGAAAGTGCAAAAGTACGAAAGAAAGACTAAATAAACGAATGTTAATCCCGAAAAAAGTCCGATGATGAGAAGTGAGTTGAGTGTTTAGTGTTTAGTGTTTAGTGTTGAATGTTTAGTGTTGAGTGTTGAGTGTTTAATGTGTTATCATTGACCATTGAAGATTGAAAAAAGCAATTCACAATTCTCAATTCGCAATTAGCAAATAGACTATTCTCTTGCTTCTTGCTTCTTGCTTCTAACCATCTTACTTTCTCAACACTAAACACTCAACACTCAACACTAAACACTAAACACTCAACACTAAACACTCAACACTCAACACTCAACACTCAACACTAAACACTTAACACTCAACACTCAACATTAAAAACAAACTTCAATCGCAAGCGGTTGTTGTGGGATGTTCTTGGGTAATGTGATGATGAGGCGACCGTTTTCGTATTTCGTTTTGAGTCGCTTGTTGGTAGATAGCAGACGAGCACTCTTTATCTTCTTGTCACAATTCCATGATATTTCCGTCGGTAGGTTTTCGCCTTCTTGCAAAGGATAAAGGGCGTAAAGTTGTTTACCGTCTTTAGATTGCGTAAACCATACGTTTCCCTCATGGTAATATGGTGTTGGGACGGTGTTAAAGATAGCTTTGCCATTTTGACGTAACCATTTACCAATCTCCCTTAACCGTTCCTCTGCAGCTGGTTCGATGATGCCTTCTGGCGTGGGACCAACACCTAACACCATGTTGCCTCCCTTAGCCACAATCTCAATCAGCGTGTTGATAACCTTTTGTGCACTCTTCCAATGTGGTTTCTTCACGTATCCCCAATCATCACTTAGTGGAATGCAACTCTCCCACGGGTAGTTCAATTGTTTTTCGGGAATCGTTCGCTCTGGTGTTTGGTAGTTTTCGTATGGTCCGTGAATGGTTCGGTCAACGATAAGGATTCCTGGTTGATGCTTGCGAGCCATTTGAGCGATGTTGGGCATATTGATGTCTTGTCCTCTGTTTTCAGGACACACCCAACCACCATCCAACCAAAGAATGTCTACGTTGCCATATCGTGATAATATCTCTTCAATCTGTCGATAGGTGAATTGCTGGAATCGCTTCCATCGTTCGGGATATTGCTTGATGGGGTAATTGACGTTGCGCCCTTTCTTGCCATAGACATCCCACCAGTACATTTGCGAGTGCCAGTCGGGTTTAGAGAAATACGTTCCTATCGAAAAGTCCTTTTCCCTAAATGCCTGTAACACATATTGCAATACGTCGCGTTTAGGGTGATTGCGAAAGGCATGATGGGCAATAGAAAAGTCCGTTTCGTGAGAATCAAACATGCAAAAGCCATCGTGATGCTTCGTGGTGAAAATCATGTAACGCATTCCTGCATCCTGACAGATGGAAGCCCATTGTGAGGGATTGAATTGCGTAGGACAAAACTCGTCTGCCAATGAGAAATACCAATCCATATATTGTTGGTAGGTGAGGGTAGTGTCTCGCGTAATCCAGTCTTCGTCACAGATAGACCATGACTCCACGATTCCAGGCACGGCATATAATCCCCAATGAATGAGCACCCCGAATTTAAGGTCTTGCCAATCCTTTAGTTTCTTTACTACTTGTTGGTCGGTAGGCCATACATATTCGCTGGATTGTTCGTGGATGTTGCCTTGGGCGAAAGATAGGCTTAATAGGCAAATGGTGAAATAGGAAGTTATGAGGATTCTGAGGCTTTTCATGAAAGGGAATATGATGGATTGTTTTAGGTGTTGTCAGTCTTATAAACCCAATAGGTTATTAGGTTCCATGAAGTTAGTTCCCCAAAAGTCCGATTGGGCTTTTGGGGAATGTCGTAAATGCTTAATCCATGTGGAATAATTCGTCGAGCGGAATGCTGATAGGACTATTGTCGGGATTCGTGTCCATGATATCAGCCATCATGTCCCACCATTTCTGCGTGATAGGATCTACGTCGGTGGTGTCTTGACTATTGGTTTCTTTGCTGCACTCTTGGTAAGCAAACAGGATGTTGGTGTCTTTGTCCCAATAGATACTGTAGTTGCTCACGCCTTGGTCCTTAATCATCTGTTTCAACTCTGGCCAAATGGCAGCATGACGTTTTGCGTACTCTTCCTCACAACCTGGTTTGAGGAACATTTTGAATGCGAATCTTTTCATGATGTGTATGTTTAAAGGTAAATAGTCATGATTTAGATTGCAAAGTTACGATTAATTTTCGATAATCCTCATTTTTACAAGAGAAAAGTGATGTCTGGCAATAATCACATCTGGGATGTGGTGCAAAATTTGGTGTTTATTATCGTCTGCATTAGTTGTTCGGAATTTCCGAACAACTGCATCTTGCTCCAATTCTTTATCTGCAAAACGCATGTTCACGTTCACTCTTCCTTCATCATCCCTATATAGTATCAGTTTGTTTTCCTTGTTCATATTGTTTTACATTATATTATACGATTACCCATTTACATCATTGCAATAGAATAATCATCATGACCAATAAGTCCCTTTTTCTTTATTCCTTTTATGTGATTCGTAAGTAGAAAACCACGATTACTATTCTTTAGTTTTTGAATAACGTCCTTTTGAAAATCAATGGTATTCATTTCCATTGCCGTTTTGATAAAATTACTATTTTTTGTTTGAGCTTTGATAACTTCTTGCAATTCCTCTGCGTAATGCTCAAAATGTGTTACTTCGTACATCATTAATATATAATGTGCCAAAGCATCACTGGCAGCAAAAACAATACAATCCTTTGTTATTTTGAATTTTCCAGTTCTAAATCCTTTTTTTTCTAAAGGGTCTTTGCAATTAATCAAATAGGGAGGATTGTTGAAGTCTGCCAAACGAGTAAATGAATGTTGTAATTCGCCAGACTTCATGTTATAACAGAAAGCTACACTATCTCCATAACTAATCCATTCCCCATTCTTCCAAACTGCTACCAATGTGGCAAATGAACCTTCATCGTAAAACTTGTTTAGGAACATTCCACCTATAATCTTAGCCTTTTCCTCACAATCGTTATAGAAAGGTTCCCAAATCCTTTCAATCCATTTGTCAAAAGCCTTGAAACTTTTGATGGGTTTGTCTGGTAAATGAGCTACCAAATAATGAGACCAGTATTCGGCAAATACTCCACCACCTCCAGCTCCATCAGATACGGCTATAAAACATTCCTTTGCGATAGCTGCATCTTCATTTGTAATATTCTCTTCGAATTTTGCTAATGATATTGCTCTCATTTACCTTTGGCTTATATTTGTGGGTGTTCCTATATCCATTAGTTGCATTAACCTTGAAGTATCTACATTAACAGACATTGCCACATGCCTGACATTTCCTGCACTAATTTTCATCTTCGTTTCAATATCTGCATTATAACGCTCTGGCAACAAACTCGACATGTCATAAAGCAATTCTGAATATTTATCACCTTTCAATTCTGACTTATTGACAGGAAGTATTATCTGTTCTAAACTATTTGGTGTGATATGAATATTCCATAAAAGGACATTTCCATCATTGGTAAACATGGATTTTAACTCATTAGCTTGTTGGATTAGTTGTTCTCTTGTGGCATCTGTAAATTGCCCATCTGTAATATTTATGATAGTAGGTGGATAGCAGTCTTTATCATGATGTTCTACCATCCATTTTTCAAGTAACTGCTTGGCTCTATCAAAAGCCTTATGAACATGTGTCCAATGTCCATCACATTTTGTTTCTATCCATTGATTTTTCTCAATTTCCTTAATTTGAGTTCCTTTACGAGTCCTTACTTCTTCTCGAACAATTATTTTTTTATAAGGATTCTTCTTTATTTCTTCTGGTGAAACAAAATCCCTTCCAGCCAAGGTCCCATTCCATCCACTATAAACCTCATGACCGTAACCAATGACAGCAATATCATAATAATGCCTCACTTCATCCATCTTTACACATCTCAATATCAAGTTATATATTTGTTTGTTCACAATACGAGCAACAGCCTCTGCTAACGATATTTGTTCACCATAGAGATTTGTCATTCGTTTCATTGATACAGATTGATCTACCAAGAAAATAAATGCCGTAGGCGTATTTCTTGTAATTTGTGCCGTATATGGATTCTTGATTTGTAAAGCCTTTGGCTTCGATGGAATAGGAAAGCCAAAGTTTCCAATGTTTTTGATAAACTCCAATGGAATGAAATTCTTGACTAATATTTCCGCTTGGAAGTATGGCTGCTCTTCTTCTGCTAAATCGAAATGAGAACGAGCTTTCACCGACTGGAAATGTATTTTCTTGAAATCCTCCAAAGTATTACCTCTGTTAGCCCCATTCCTTGTAGCATTCATATTGGCATACTTGCTGTCTTGCCAGTAAATAACCTCTGGGTCAATCTCTAATATAACAGGATTAGATACTCGTCCATCTCGCATGGCTACAAACATCATAGGATGTTGCGTAGTGAAACTAATCCTCACATAATGTTGAAGATCGTCCCTTCTGTCTAAATCTCTTGATAATTGGTCTCCACCTGGTTTAGCTATCTTTATTCCTTTACGTTCACAGTCCATCCAAGAATATAATCCTCCATTCTTGATGATTGATTCTAAGTTGTCTCTATCCGTAAAATGATAGAGTTTTGCTATCTTATGTTGGTCGAGTATAGTTTTATATTCTTGCCAATTACTCTTTTTCTCCATAGAACATTCCTTTATTGATTAAACAAATCTAATTCTACGTTATTGCATTTCTGCAAAGTTTCTTCTATTTTCGAGTTTTCATAATGCCCGTATGGGTATATGCCTTCCACGTATGCCTTTATGAGTGATGCATGTGATAGAGGTTTCTTTGCATTCTCCACGTCACTATTCGTATCATAGTCCAATAATATGATAGTTTTGTTTTTACTTGCTTCCCTCAATCGTTCTATGATGTTTGCCACCTTGTTCTCAAGCACCCATTTATATGTAGGTATATAAATCAGCTTCCTTGCCTCAATATAGTTTAGCAATTCCGTTCCATTAACACCTTTTCTATGCCCCAATGGTTTCCCGAATCTACGCACAGTCCTTTTAATATTTTTCATCGTGTCGTTTTTGAACAGCTGAATGTCCACATCACAACTCTCAAACACCTTTAAACCTTGCCATATAGCTTCGACACACGTTGCCGTATATCCCTTACTAAATGGTACAGGTATTCCACCATGCGGATAGAAAGGACTCAGTTTTATTAAACCGTCTTTTGCTCCGCTTGTAACATCTGCCAGTATAGCATTGGGATATTTCTTCAATATCGTCTCAGGCTTCTTCCGTTTTGATTCTATTATTATCATTTTTCTGTTTTGTTGTTTAATTATCCTCGTATTCAGGAAATATCCAATAACCTTCTTTTATCATTTTATTTAATTTTTTCTTTGCTATTTTGATTGCTTCATCTATATCTGCATATACTGCCAAAGGAATGGAGGAAAACTCATTGCAAAAATAAATATCGCGAACTACATTATAGCGACTTATTTTATTGATAGGAATATCATATAAATTTATATCTTCAAACATTCCCACACAAAATTCCTTCGTAAATAATTGAAATGCTTTATCATAATCAAACACATCATTTTTTGTACACTCCTTTGCATATATTAATTGGAGATTGTATATACATTCGTATTCTTGTTCACCACTCATAAATTTTTTATAAACTACACGAACAAAAGGTTTCTCTTTTCCATAATTCCTTGTTTTGTATATTTTGGACATAATAGCTTTTCCATATATAGGAGCCTGCCAACTAATAGAAATATGATTATTTACAATACTCAAAAAAGATTCACGATTTATTAATAAAAACAATATACTAACATAAGTATTAACAACAGAATCTTCTAATTGGATAATTTGCTTAACTATATTACTACTATTAATATTTAAATAATCATTTTTGGAAAATAACAGTCTATCTTGAGCTCCATAATCTTTCAATAATGATGGATTAAGTGAAATAACTCTGAGAGAAAGAAGAATAGAAATAATAGGAAAATCATCGATATGCTCATCAAAATCATTCTCTGTACGTTGTGGATGACGGAAATCAGGTGAACCCATTTCACGAGCCTTTTGGTCTTTCATCGCAGGAACAAACATCCCATCGTAATCGACAAGCACGAGCGTACAGTCTTCTCGAACTATAATGTTGTCAGGCTTTAGGTCACCATGAGCAAATGGCTGAAGAATAAGCCATTGAGCCAACTGACTGAAACCATACGCCAATTTTTCGAGACCAGACTTGTCATTAAGATTCTCACGCACTTTTTTGTCGAGTGTTTTGCCTTCCACCCAATCCATTAACAATACAGGGAACTCTGTTTCTGTAGTCTGGTCTGTATCTACAAACAGTTCCTTCTCCAAATATCGTATAGAAACAAGGTAAGGCGACGAGACTTTATTTAATTCACTCGCTATTTCACAATAAGCTTCCTTCCGACCTTCTTGTTCCTTTGTGAAACACTTTACAGCATAGAGTTTTCCGCTTTGTTCATCTTTCATCTTGAACACAACAGCAAAGTTACCATTCGTCATAACAGGCAGTCCGTCATTATCCAATACTGGTCTTAGATAACTCAGTTCATCTAAATTATCTTCTGCCGCTTTAATGGCTTCAATATATTCTGAAACTAAGGGATAATTCATGTTATATCTCAAATTATCAATTCTCTATCTCCTTTGACAATTGCATTTACGAATTCTATGATTTCATCGTAATCAATATTGGGATCATTTAATAGTTCTGTATGTTGTTTTGAACTCAAAAAGTGAATCGTTAATTCATTTTTGGGAAATGTATTCAAGATGGCTCTAACCATTCTGTCCTCTATAGGAATACTTTCAAACAAAACCATTTTCATCATTTCATTATCGACACATAGATGATTGCTAATACATAATCCATGTGAGAATTGAGATGAATAACATTGATAATAATTTGCAAGTTTTCCTTCAAATCCAACGTGAATATACATATCTAAATAGCTTAGACTTTTTGGATGTTTAATTGATTCATATTTCCAATTGTTGTTATTAATTATGTTCTCTATTACTTTCTTGTTTAGATTCATATAAGGATGTGAATATAACTTTCTTTCAATTTGGTAAATAATCTCATCACAAACACTATCATTGGTGATTGTATTGTTGCCTTTCTCTAATAATACAATTACATGCTTTTTATAGGACTCAAAGCCATCTAATGCATATAAATAATGTCTAAACAAAACATCTTCTTCATCCTCTCTTTCATAAATAAAACTATAAACAATAACATTATCTAATAATCCACGAAGAACACATCTAATAGACACTTCATCTTGACTTTCTTTTACTAAAGAATTAAATGTATGGAACATCCTTACCACCTTTTGGATAATAATGGTTTTAAAATGATTAGGATTATCTAAAGTTACTTCAGAATATTTTTGGAAAAGATATTCTGAAAAAGAATCCATCATCGCAAGATATAATTTGAATATTGTTGATTTACCTCTAATCATTTTTATTGATAATCAGTTAATTACAATTTTCATATTTAAAATGATGTTTGATAGTTTAGTTCTATCAATTTTGTATGAAAACATTCAGGTAACATGGATTTAAACTTTTCTGTTTTTAATGGAGGAATATAAATAGGAATTTCAAGCCACTCAATAATACTATGTAATTGATCAAATGCATCTTCTGCAATTTTCTCTATAGAGCTTGGCAATTTAATAGCTTTCAGTTCTCCATCACGAAATGCATAACTACCAATTTCTCGTATACCATCAGGTATTTCAAAATAAGATTCTTCTCCCCAATATGAAATCAATTTGTCATTCAAATAAAGTGCATTATCAACAATGGAAAAACTATTTGAATAATTGATTATTTCAAGATGTAAGTCATAACTGGCGAATTCTCCCCACATCATAAATGGATTCTTTTTTATTTCTCTTACAGAAGATGGTATAACTATCTTCTTAATAGAACAATATGAAAAAGCAAAATCATCTATGATTTCCACTCCCTCTGGTATAATAAACTCATCAGCATCACCAATAACGCACTGAATTAGCACTTTTTTTCCTTTACTATATAATGTACTGTTTGCCACTTCAAAATTTGGAGAATTACAAATAATATCAACTTTATTTCTAAATGGAGTTTTGCCGATAGTACAAATAGATTTGGGAATTATCATTCTTTTTAAATTATACGAAGAAGCACCATTATCTGCAATATTTATTGTACCTTCTAAAACATCGTATTCAACGACATCATTCTCTATACTATACAAAGTTCTCTTGTCTTTACTATATTTGGCTTTGTTTCCGTCCCACCAATAATTACACCATTGATTATAGGTTATTATTGCACTATCTAAACCTTGTTTAGCAGCTTGTTCCATCCAATAAAGAGCTTTGTTTTTGTCTACTTCTACGCCTTTACCATAATAATAACAATATGCCAAAGAACTCTGACCATATTTGTTTTTTTTAAGAGCTGATTGATTATACCAATATGATGCTTTTTCGTAACATTTTGTAACACCTGAGCCATGTTCATAACAAATTCCCAATTTCCACATTCCTTCTGAATGCCCTCTTTCTGCTGCTCTTGTATAACATTTAACCGCCTCATTGTAATTTGTTAGACTATATTTGTAAATATCCCCCTTCGCTATCATTGAACTTATATCACCTGAATCTACGGCTTTGGTAAAGTATTCAAAAGCCTTATTGATATCTTTTTTTACTCCTATTCCATCACGATAACAAAATCCTATATGTCTTAATGCTCTTGCACATCCATTTTGGGCTGATATGTCGTACCACACTCTTGCCTCTGTATAATCTATTTGAGTACCATATCCATTTCTGTAACAACATCCAACACAACATTGTGCGTCTGCATTTCCAATTATTGCAGCCTCTTTAAAAAGTACAAATGCTTTATTATGATCTATCTGTTTTTTGTCTTTACCTTCCTCACAAATGTTCCTTGCTTGATTATATACATATTCTGCATAAGCTAATCCAGTTTTCGGGTTCTTTAACATAAATAGTTTTGGAGACATCAAATCTAATGTTTTTTTAGCATATACTATCATAAAAATGCCAAATAATAATTTCAATTCATCATCATCAAATATATTATGAATAGAAACCATCACACCACAAGAATTAAGATTTACATAATCTTCAACTCTAAATAGAAAGAAATCATTAGAGCAAAAATCATTTACCAATTCGACATTTATCGAAAAAACTTTTAATGATAAAGCGATTAATGCAATAGCGAAATCATCTATTTTTTCATTAAACAAATCCTCATTACGTGAAGGATGTCTAAAATTTGGGCTACCTAACTCACGAGCTTTTTGACCTTTCATGGATGGAACATACATCCCATCATAATCGATAAGAACGAGGGCTCCGTTTTCACGAACAAGGATGTTGTCAGGTTTCAGATCGCCATGAGCAAATGGCTGAAGAATAAGCCACTGGGCCAACTGGGAGAAACGATAGGCAAGCATTTCAAGGAAATACTTATTATCAAGGTTCTCACGCAGATACTTGTCGAGTGTTTTACCTTCCACCCAATCCATCAATAGCACAGGAAACTCCGTTTCTGTAGTTTGGTCTGTATCAACGAATAGCTCCTTATCCAAATATCGAATAGAAACGAGATAAGGTGATGAGATGTCTTTCAGTTCCTTGGCAATCTCGCGATAAGCCTCTGCACGTCCTTCTTGTTCCTTCGTGAAACATTTCAAGGCATATAGCTCTCCACTCTGTTCGTCTTTCATTTTAAAGACCACGGCAAAGTTTCCACTTGTCATTTCGGGTAAACCATCTTCATCCAATACGGGTTTTAGATAACTTAATTCATTGAAGTTATCTTCTGCCGATTTGATAGCTTCGATATATTCTGAAATCAATGGGAACATAGGCTTAAGTTTTGATGCAGCTAAATTAATCAATATATTTTTGATGTGCAAATAATATGTAGGGAATTTTGCAAATATAGTTTTTCATAAGTCTTTTATGCAAGTTTCATTTCGTATAATGGCAATGTACGAATGGTACATGGGCAATGTACGAATGGTACATGGCTAATGTACGAAATAAAATGAAAGCCCATCCCCAACCCTTCCCCAAGGGAAGGGAGCTTTAAATGGTTGCGAGAGCCAAATTGTTAATAGGTTAATTGTTTAGTATATTGTGAATCATGATTCTTCATTCCTCATTCTTCATTCTTCTTTTTTTTTGAATTCTTCATTTTCTTCCAAGACCTCCCGTTGTTTTTGCTAAACCATTAAGTATTAATGAGTTGAGAAATGGAAAAGCTTCAAAGACCTCCCGTAACACCTCCCGTAAGACCTCCCATAGACCTCACCTAAGACCTCCCTTATTTCAAATTGAAAATTGAAGGTAAAAATTGAAGATTAAAAATTAGGTAATCTCTCAACACTAAACACTAAACACTAAACACTAAACACTAAACACTAAACACTCAACACTCAACACTAAACACTCAACACTAAACACTCAACACTCAACACTCAACATTACCCAGAGTGTGAGGTCTTACGGGAGGTCTATGGGAGGTCTTACGGGAGGTCTTACGGGAGGTCTTGAAAAACTAACTCGTTGATGTTGAAAAGATTAAGAGGTCTAACGGGAGGTCTTAAAAAAATGAAGAATGAAAAATGAAGAATGAAGAATGAAGAATGAAGAATCGATTGTTCACAAATATCAATTCACAATTCACAATTAATAATTCTCAATTCACAATTAATAATTCTCAATTCACAATTCACAATTCTTAGTTCAATCTTCATTCCTCAATCTTCAATTTTATCGATTCTTCATTCTTCGTAACAGCTACGCGCCCCATGACATGAAGACAATAATCTTCAAAAAACTTACGAAAATCTTACGAAAAACTGTAATGGAATCTGTACAGGATCATCATTTTTGTTAGTTTTTTGAAGATTTTTGTTCGTGGTAAAGGAGAGATGCTGAGTTGTTACGATATACAATGGTATCGTTTGAGATGTCTAAATGTGTCGTTTATGAAGCAGAAACAAGTACTATGTTTCAAAGGTGTGGAGGATGTGGAGGAAGAAATAGTAACTTTCCTTATAGGAAATTATTTACCCCCGACCTAAATGTTTTTTCTTTATATAAAAGTTACTATATTATCCTCCACATCTTCCACACCCTTCACCACCTCGCTCATTTCGACTGAGCCTAAATATGTTCAGGGATTCAGAAAAAGAGTCGCCTTCGTCGAGAAATCTTATAAATCTGTTCAAAATATCTCAAATCTATTGCTCCTATTGTTGGATTTTTACAGATTTACAAGATTTCTGACCCGAAAGGGGCACTCCTTCGTATGATTATTTTGAAGGTGCTGAGTAGCTACCTTTCTTCATTAATTTGTTAATAAGTATTTGAGTTTTTTAGTTTATATGATGAATTTTGTTTATATTTGCATGTTCAATGAGAAAAATGGAATGGATAGTTGAAGTTCTGAAAACGGTGGAATTATGAGTAAGAAAAGAACTACGATACTTGCCAGTGGTATGTTTGTGGCTTCGGCACTGAATGTCATTGCTGCCAACAAGACCGATAAGCCGAATATCATTTTCATTCTTTGCGATGATATGGGATATGGCGACTTGGCGTGTTATGGACAGAAATATATCCAAACACCCCATATAGACCGATTGGCCAGCGAAGGGATGAAATTCACGCAAGCGTATGCGGGGAGTCCTGTTAGTGCGCCTTCTCGTGCCACTATCATGACAGGACAGCATTCTGGTCATGGACACGTGAGGGGAAACAAGGAATATTGGCCACAATCGCCGATGATGAACTACAAGGACAATCGAGAGTTTTCCATCGTCGGTCAGGAGCCCTACGATGCGCGCCACGTGATACTTCCCGAAGTGATGAAAAGGAATGGCTATGCAACGGGTATGTTTGGCAAATGGGCAGGAGGATATGAAGGTTCGAGTTCTACGCCCGATAAAAGAGGAGTAGACGAGTTCTTTGGTTATATTTGCCAGTTTCAAGCACATCTGTATTATCCCAATTTCTTGAATAGATATAGTCAATCCAAAGGCGATACGGCGACGATTCGCATCACGCTCGACGAGAATATCAACTATCCCATGTATGGGGATGACTATCGTAAACGTACCCAATATTCAGCCGACTTGATTCACCAAGAAGCGTTGAAATGGATTGACAGGCAATCGAAAGACCAACCCTTTTATGGCTTCTTTACCTATACGTTACCCCATGCGGAACTCGTGCAACCTAACGATTCAATCTTGGCTTTTTATAAAAAGCAGTTTTTCCATGACAAGACATGGGGCGGAAGTGAAGGAAGTAGATACAACGAGGCCATCCATACCCATGCGGAGTTTGCGGGTATGATTACCCGTTTGGATGCTTACGTGGGAGAAGTGATGGATAAGTTGAAAGAGAAGGGGTTGGATGATAATACCATCGTGATATTCAGTAGCGATAACGGTCCTCATGAAGAGGGTGGTGCTGACCCTGCGTTTTTCGGTCGTGACGGACAATTGCGCGGATTGAAACGCCAATGTTATGAAGGTGGAATCCGAATACCTTTTATCGTCAGATGGCCAGGGAAAATCAAGGCTGGCGAGGTAAACGAACATCAACTTGCCTTTTACGACATCATGCCTACGTTTTGTGAAATCATCGGCGAGAAGAAATTCCCCAAGAGATATGTGAATAAGGAATTGAAGACCGATGGCTTTGACGGAATATCTTTCGCCCCAACCTTGTTGGGTCATGACGACAAGCAAAAGAAGCATGACTTTCTCTATTGGGAATTTCATGAGACCAATCAGATAGGTGTGCGAATGGGAGATTGGAAATTGGTGGTTATCAACGGAAAGCCTCATTTGTATGACTTAAAGAACGATATTCATGAAGACCATGACATAGCGGAGGCGCATCAAGATGTCGTAAATACGATGGTGGATATTATTTATCGTGAACATACACCGAGCGAATTGTTTGAAGTGACCTTGCCAACCAAAAAAGAGTAAAAACACTTGATAGATGAACCGAACCATTTCTCCCTTTGCCAGACCCTTGTACGTCATGCTTAAACCCGTTGGGGCAGCATGTAATTTGGCTTGCGACTACTGTTACTATCTTGAAAAGGCAAATCTGTATAAAGGTGTCGAAAGTCATGTGATGAGTGAAAGGCTATTGGAGCGATTCGTAAAGGAATACATCCAATCTCAAACCATGTCAGAAGTGATGTTTACTTGGCATGGAGGCGAACCATTATTGCGACCATTGTCTTTCTATCAAAAAGCTTTAGAGTTGCAGAAAAAATATGCGCAGGGTAGGGTGATTAACAATAGTCTGCAAACCAATGGCACGTTGTTGACAAAGGAATGGTGTCGTTTCTTCAAAGACAATAATTGGTTGATTGGAGTGTCGATTGATGGTCCTCAGAGATTGCATGACGCGTATCGGAAAAACAGACGAGGACAACCGTCGTTTTCGGAAGTGATGCGCGGGATAGAATTGCTCAATCATTATGGTGCGGATTGGAATGCCATGGCCGTCGTCAATCGATTCAATGCCGATTTTCCGTTGGAGTTTTACCATTTCTTTCGGTCGATAAATTGTCGTTTTATCCAGTTTACGCCAGTCGTAGAGAGAATCTTTGAACATCAAGACGGACGGCATTTTGCTTCTCCCATGCAAGAGGAAGGAGAGTTGGCTGATTATTCGGTAACTCCCGAACAATGGGGGCGTTTCCTATGTACGATATTCGATGAATGGGCGAAGCACGACATTGGCGAGTATTTCATACAAATCATTGAGTCGACTTTTGCCAATTGGATGGGTGTACCCTCAGGAGTTTGTTCGTTGGCAAAGACATGCGGTCATGCGGGAGTCATGGAATTGAATGGGGATGTTTTTAGTTGTGACCATTACGTATTTCCAGAGTATAAATTGGGGAATATCTATCAGCATAGTTTGGCTGAAATGATGTATGGCGACAAGCAAAGGAAATTTGGATTGATGAAATATGATTCTCTACCAAAGCAATGCAAGACGTGTGAATTCCTTTTCGCTTGTCATGGCGAATGTCCCAAGAATCGGTTTGCGACAACCGCTGATGGTGAAAAGGGATTAAACTATCTCTGCAAGGGATATTACCAGTTTTTCAAACACGCAAAACCTTTCATTGAAGATTGGATAGCTTGCAGAGGTGAGTGGTGAGAGGTGAGTAGTGAGAGAATAGAAGCAAGCTAAGCTTACATTGTTTTATAAATTGTTTTGTTTCTAAGTGTTTTTTGTTGATTTAGAATTTGGTTTGTTCAGCAATATGCTGTATATTTGCAGAAAAATAATAACTAACGTAAAATCTATTGATAATTATCTATCATTCTAAACAAATAATAATTTTATGAAAGAACAAGTATTACAAGCAATGCGTGATGCAGGAAAACCTGTATCTGCAGGTGAAGTGACGAAAGCACTTGGTGCTGATCGCAAGGAAGTGGATAAGGCTTTTGCTGAGTTAAAGAAAGAGGGTGCCATCGTATCACCCGTTCGTTGTAAATGGGCACCTGCTCAATAAATCTATTTGAAATAGCTTTGAATGTATAATATGCATTTCGACGCAAATTAATTTTTTCTTCAATAGGAGGGTTCTTATCCCTCCTTTTCATTTAAAACAATTGACAATTATGGAAATCAAAGCAGTTCGCATGTTTGATGGAGGCTTTATGACACAACCCTTTGCATTTGGCGGAGAGGAAGGTAAGGAAGCCTTTGACGAACAAATCATTTATCGCAGTAGTTTGCAAAACTTCCTCATTGATACAGGTGAGGAAGTTATCTTGATAGATACAGGTTTTAAGAATGGCGCTCCTGTTCCTCCCAAGAAATTGGGTGCTCCGCTATATATGGGAGAAAAAATAGCCGACTATATGGATGCTTTTGCCGCACTCGGATATCAACCAGAACAGGTGACAAAGATTCTTATTACCCATAAACATCCAGACCATTCTGGTGCTTTGGAATATTTCCCCAATGCCAAGGTTTATATTGCGCCAGAAGATGCAGATGCCATGAAACTTGAGGGAGACAATATCGTGCGTGTTTCCTATAAGGATGGTGCCTATCATCAATTCCCAGCATGTGAGAAAATAGCAGAAGGCGTTTACTTCATCGAAGCCAAAGGGCATACGAAGGGAAATAGTATTATCATCGCAGAATGTGATGGACTCTTTTATATGTTCCATGGTGATGTGACTTATTGTGATGCAGCCTTAAAAGCCAATAAGTTGAGTATCGTGTATGAGGACATTAATGCCGCCCGTGAAACGCTTAATCGTGTTCGCGATTTCATTGCAAACAACCCAACGGTTTATCTCTCCACCCATTGCCCTGAAGGTTATGAGAATTTGGAAATGAAACGAATCATGAAGTTGTGATTGTAAGAAGGGAGAGGTGGGAAATGAAGAATGAAGAATGAAGAATGAAGAATGAAGAATGAAGAATCGATTATTCACAATTCTCAATTCACAATTTACAATTTACAATTCTCAATTCACAATTGAAGATTGAAAACTGAAGATGAAGAGTAATCTCTTGCTTCTTACTTTCTTGCCTCTTACTTTCTTACTTCTTACTTCCATTCTTTTCCAGCCCGAAATCTTTGTTTAACGGATTTCGGGCTGTATGTTTTTGTCACTATTTAGTGAAAAATGATTTGTTATAATCCCTTTTCTTCCCGTTGTTTTGCTAAAAGTTTCTTAAATTATAGGATTTTGGAAACTTTTTTAATATTATTTAGTTTGCAACTTTATGTTCTCTATAATTATTGTTGTACTTTTGCGCAAAATTTAAAAATAAGATAAGAAAATATGGCAGAATCTATTGATATCCGCGAGTTGAATATCCGGATTGAACAGCAAAGCGGTTTCGTTACCAATCTTGTTACGGGCATGAACCGTGTGATTGTAGGACAGAAACATTTAATTGACTCCTTGCTCATTGGATTATTGAGCGATGGACATATTTTGTTGGAAGGTGTTCCTGGATTGGCGAAAACCCTTGCCATCAAAACCCTTGCTCAATTGATAGATGCCGATTATAGTCGCATTCAATTTACGCCTGACTTGTTGCCTGCTGACGTAGTGGGTACCATGATTTACTCGCAGAAAGACGAGAACTTCCAAGTGAAGAGAGGTCCTGTGTTTGCCAATTTCGTGTTGGCAGACGAAATCAACCGTGCACCAGCCAAAGTGCAGAGTGCCTTGTTGGAATCCATGCAAGAACATCAGGTGACGATTGGAGAAAAGACATTCAAGTTGCCCGACCCATTCTTGGTGATGGCCACCCAAAACCCGATTGAGCAAGAAGGTACCTATCAATTGCCGGAAGCCCAGGTAGACCGTTTCATGTTGAAGGTTATCATCGATTATCCTACGCTTGAAGAAGAGAAGTTGATTATCCGCGAGAATATTCAGGGAAGTCTTCCTACGGTTACTCCCGTTACAACAAAGGAAGAGATTATCCGTGCTCGTCAGGTTGTGAACGAGGTTTATCTTGACGAAAAGATAGAACAATACATTGCCGACATTGTTTTTGCCAGTCGTTATCCCGATCGATATGGTCTTCGTGAAATGAAAGACATGATTACCTTTGGCGGTAGTCCTCGTGCAAGTATCAATCTTGCCAAGGCAGCTCGTGCATACGCATTCATCAAACGTCGTGGTTACGTCGTTCCCGAAGATGTTCGTGCCGTTGTTCACGATGTCATGCGTCATAGGATTGGCTTGAGCTACGAGGCAGAGGCAAGCAACGTATCCAGTGAGGAAATCATTAGTAAAATAATCAATAAGGTAGAAGTGCCTTGATGGAAACGTCTGAAATCATCAAGAAAGTTAGGAAGATAGAGATCAAGACACGCGGATTGAGTCAGAATATCTTCGCTGGCGAATACCATTCGGCATTTAAGGGTCGTGGTATGGCCTTCTCTGAAGTGCGCGAATACCAGTATGGAGATGATGTGCGTGATATTGATTGGAATGTAACCGCTCGTTTTCATCGCCCTTACGTCAAGGTGTTTGAGGAAGAACGAGAACTCACCGTGATGTTGCTGATAGACGTGAGTGGATCGTTGGATTTCGGTACTACTCGTCAGATGAAGCGCGACATGGCTACGGAGATTGCGGCTACATTGGCATTCAGCGCCATTCAAAACAACGACAAGATTGGTGTCATCTTCTTTTCCGACCAGATTGAGAAATATATTCCTCCCAAGAAAGGCAGAAAGCACATATTATATATCATTCGTGAAATGCTCAACTTCCAACCCAAGAGTAAGAATACCGATGTGGCGATGGCGGTTGAGTTTTTGACGAGAGTCATGAAGCGCAGGAGTACCGTTTTCGTGTTGAGCGACTTTTTTGTTCGTCCAGAAGTGAGGGAACATGGAGAGGCTTTCGAACATGCCTTGACGATGTGTAACCGTAAGCATGATATGGTGGCGATACAAGTGTACGACCAACGGGCAAAGATATTGCCTGATATCGGATTGATGAAGGTTCGTGATGCAGAAACGGGACATGAGATGTTCATTGATACCAGTTCGAAGAAATTGCGATTGGCACATACGCGGTATTTCATGGAAAGGCAGAATTTCCTGCAACAGACATTCACCAAAAGCAATGTGGATTGGACATCAATTGCCACGAGCGACGATTATGTGAAAGCATTGTTGATGCTGTTTAAGCAGCGAGGATAAAATGAGAATGAGAAAGATAACATACATCATCACCTGTTTGCTGTTGTCATTTGTTATGACAATGACAGCCCAAGTGCAAGTGGAGCAAAAAATAGACCCCATTGGCATGTATATCGGTCAACAGGTGCAGATGACAGTTGGAGTAACCGCACCCAAAGGTAGCAAGGTGGTTTTCCCACAATTAGAACGTACGCAATATATAGTTCCTGGTGTTGAGGTGTTATCCAGTCAAGATGATACCATAGACGTAGATGATGGATTGGAGAAAATCACGCGTAGATACATACTGACTTCGTTTGATGAGAATCTGTATGCCATTCCTCCAATGAAAATCAAAGTGAATGGCAAGGAATACCAAGGAAATCAATTGGCGTTGAAGGTGATTGACCTCGAGAATGTAGATACCCTTCATCCCAATCAGTTCTTTCCTCCCAAGGATGTGCAAGACAATCCTTTCCAATGGAGCGATTGGGCAAGTACTTTTTGGTTGAGTTTGTTGATGTTGGTATTATGTTCATTGGCGTATTACCTACATATCCGCTTAAAGGAAAACAAACCCATCATTACGCGTATTCGTATCATCAAACGATTACTGCCCCACCAAAAGGCTCTCAATGAAATAGAGAAAATCAAGACGGAGCGCATGGTGGTTTCGGAGAATCCGAAAGAGTATTATACGAAGCTCACGGATACCTTGCGCCAATACATAGAGGAACGCTTTGGCTTCAGTGCCATGGAGATGACCAGTTCTGAGATTATCAGTCGTTTGCGTGAGTCGGGCGACCAAAAGATGATTGACGAATTGAAAGAACTCTTCAATACTGCCGACTTGGTGAAGTTTGCCAAGTATCAGACGTTGATTAATGAAAACGACCTCAACTTGGTGAATGCCATCAACTTCATTGACCAGACGAAGATTGAGGGAGAGGCTACCGAAGAACGAATTGTACCCAAATTGAGCGACGATGACAAGAAAAACAAGAAGAACCGTCTCACCATCAAGACGATGTTGTGGACAATCGCCTTGGTTGTCGTTGCCTTGTTCATATACATTATTTATAATATATGGTCGTTGTTGGGATAAAAACGAGAACGTGATATGGAATTTGCGAGCAAAGGATATTTTTTATTGCTATTGCTTTTGATACCTTACTTGTTATGGTATTTCCTTTATAGAAAGAAAAGCGAGCCGACGATGCAAATGAGCGATACTTACGCTTATCGATTTGCACCGAAGAGTTGGCGAATGAGAATCATCAACCTACCGATGTTGTTGAGATGCTTGACTTTTATCTTCGTGGTCATAGCACTTGCTCGTCCACAAACACATAATTCTTGGGATAGTCGTGAAACTGAAGGTATCGATATCATGTTGGCGATGGACGTTTCTACCAGTATGTTGGCGGAAGACTTGCGTCCCAATAGAATGGAGGCTGCCAAGAGTGTGGCTGGTGAGTTTATTTCTGGAAGACCTAACGATAATATCGGTTTGACCATCTTTGCTGGTGAGGCTTTTACACAATGTCCTATGACAACCGACCATCAAAGTTTGTTGAATCTATTGCAAGGTGTTAGAACAGATATTGCTGCCCGTGGTTTGATTTCCGACGGTACAGCGGTAGGAATGGGACTGGCCAATGCGGTTTCAAGATTAAAGGACTCTAAGGCAAAGAGCAAGGTGGTTATCTTATTGACCGATGGTTCTAATAACATGGGCGATATTTCTCCGATGACAGCAGCACAGATTGCGAAGAGTTTGGGAATCCGTGTGTATACGATTGGTGTGGGAACAAATAAGGTTGCCCCTTATCCAATGCCCGTAGCAGGTGGTGTGCAATATGTGAATATCCCCGTGGAGATTGATACCAAGACATTAAGCGACATTGCCGCTACTACCGATGGCAATTTCTATCGTGCCACCAATAACCAAGAGTTGAAACAAATATACAAGGATATTGATAAACTGGAAAAGACGAAGATGACGGTGAAAACGTTCTCTAAGCGTTACGAGGCATTCCAACCATTTGTGTTGATTGCCATGTTGTGCATGTTCTTTGAGATTCTGTTGCGTACCACGGTACTGCGTCGTATTCCATAATCATGTTTTATTGAAGAAAATGTGAACGATGTTTAGATTTGAAGATCCCATATATCTGCTCTTTTTGGTCGTAATACCGGTGCTTGCATTGATACGACTGATGGGGTGGAGACAACGAAAAAAGAAATTACGCAAGTTTGGCGACCCCGACTTGTTGAAGGAATTGATGCCCGACGTTTCTAAGTATCGTCCTTCGGTGAAGTTCTGGGTGGCTCTCGCCGCACTTGCCATGCTTATATTTATGCTTGCCCGTCCACAGATGGGTACGAAGATTTCGCATGAGAAACGAAACGGCATTGAGACTATCATTTGTTTGGATATCAGTAATTCGATGTTGGCAGAGGATGTCGTTCCTTCCAGATTGGAAAAGAGTAAGATGTTGGTTGAGAATTTGGTTGACCATTTCACGAACGATAAGATTGGATTGGTGGTTTTTGCTGGCGATGCTTTCACGCAATTGCCAATTACCAGTGATTATGTATCCGCGAAGATGTTCTTGCAAAATATCGACCCGTCGTTGATTGCCACACAAGGTACCGACATTGCTCAAGCCATCAATCTTGCCATGAATAGTTTTACGCCACAGGAAAAGATAGGTAAGGCAATCATTTTGATTACGGATGGTGAAGACCATGAAGGTGGTGCGTTGGAAGTGGCAGCAGCTGCCAAGAAGAAAGGTATCAATGTGTTTATTCTGGGAGTGGGTGACTCAAGTGGTGCCCCTATTCCTTTAGGAAACGGTGATTACTTGAAAGACGCACAAGGACAAGTGGTGATGACTGCACTTAATGAACAGATGTGTCAACAAGTGGCACAGGCTGGAAGTGGTAAGTATATTCATGTAGATAATACCAGCGACGCCCAGGAGAAACTCAACGATGAGTTGGTGAAGTTGCAAAAGGGTGAAACCGATAGCGTTATCTATAGTGAATACGATGAACAATTCCAGGCGTTTGGCATTATCGTTTTGTTATTGCTCATCATAGAAGTTTGCATCTTGGAAAGCAAAAACCCATTGCTTAAGAATGTAAGGTTGTTTAAGAGGAATAAAATGGGAAACGTAGCTAAGTTAATCATATTGAGTATGTTGCTGACATTGGGAAGTCTTCCCACTTTTGCCCAAGACCGTCAGTCAATCCGTCAAGGAAACAAATTGTTCCACCAACAAGGTTTCGATAAGGCAGAGGTGGAATATCGAAAGGCTTTGGCAAAGAATCCAAAAAACACGCAAGCCATGTATAATTTAGGTTGTGCATTGATGATGCAACAGAAAGATTCTGCTGCTATCGTTCAATTCGAGAATGCGGGAAAATTGGAGACGAGTCCCATTCGTAAGTCAATGTCTTATCATAACATGGGTGTTATCTGTCAGAAACACCAGTTGTATGGTGAGGCTATCCAGGCTTACAAGGAGAGCTTACGCAACAATCCCAATGATAATGAGACTCGTTACAACTTGTCTCTCTGCAAGCGTTTGCAGAAGCAACAACCGCAAAACAACCAAAACCAAGACAATAAAAACGACAAGAATAAGGACGATAAAGACAAACAAAATCAGAAATCGCAAGATAAACAAAATAATAACGACCAGCAAAAGCAACAACCCAAAGACCAAATGAGCAAGGAAAATGCAGAACAATTGCTCAATGCGGCAGTACAAGAGGAGAAGGCTACGCAACAACGCATGAAGAAAGCCATGCAAGAACCGCGAAGTCGAAAATTGCAGAAAAACTGGTAACTTGAAAGAGTATAGAGAATGAGGAATTTATACACAATTACATGGTTGATCATCATTTGTGCCTTGATGGGTGTTGTCCCGTCAAATGCGCAAAACATATCGGTATCTGCTCCATCACGCGTTGCCGTGGGAGAGAATTTCCGAATATCATATACCATCAATACGCAAGACGTACAGGATTTCCGCTCGGGAATTCATTCTTTTGATGGATTGGAAGTCATCGCAGGTCCATATACCTCTTCGCAGTCTTCCTATCAGATGGTCAACGGACATACTTCTTCGCATTCTTCCATTACCTATACTTATACGCTCTATGCCGAGAAAAACGGTACGTATACCATTCCTTCCGCTCATGCCAAGGTTGCTGGCAAAGATATCTCTTCGCAATCTGTTAAGATAACCGTATCTGGTTCTGCCAGCAACAACCAAAATAATGCTCCCAAGATGCACGAGGATCGTGATGAAGGTGGACAAGTTCGTGCAGCGGGTTCCAAGATTTCTGGTAGCGACTTGTTTATTCGAGTGAGTGCCAACAAACGAAAAGTGCATGAACAAGAACCAATTCTCTTGACATATAAGGTATATACGTTGGTGGAATTGACGCAATTACAGGGAAAAATGCCAGACTTGGCTGGTTTCCATACTCAAGAAATACCATTGCCACAATCCAAGAGTTTTCATATCGAAAAGGTCAATGGCAGGAATTACCGTTGCGTGACATGGAGCCAATATGTGATGTATCCGCAAATGACTGGTAAACTGGAGATTCCAAGTATTACGTATAAGGGTATCGTGGTACAGCAAAATCGTTCGGTAGATCCTTTCGAGGCATTCTTTAATGGTGGTTCTGGTTATGTGGAAGTGAAGTGCGACATCGTGGCTCCCAGTATCACGATTGACGTAGAACCTTTACCCAATCGTCCTGCCAACTTCTCTGGTGGCGTGGGACATTTCAATATCTCCGCTCAACTTGACAAGAAAGAGGTCAAGGCTGGCGAACCCATCACCTTGCGAGTCGTCGTTGGTGGCGTTGGTAACTTGAAATTATTGAAGCAACCCGTAGTGGAATTCCCGAAAGATTTCGATAAGTATGATGCCAAAGTGGTGGACAAGACCAAATTGACATCAAATGGCGTTGAGGGAAACATGATTTATGATTTCCTCGCTGTACCGAGGAATCAAGGTAAGTATACCATTCCGTCGATTGATTTTGTTTACTACGATACGGGAGCCAATACGTATAAGACCATCAAGACTCCCACGTTCCAAGTTGACGTGAAGAAGGGAACGGGGAAGGAATCAACCATTGCGGATTATACATCTGAGAAGGAGAAAGATATCAGGGGATTGAAATTGGGTAAGACCGAACGCCATGCCGTGAACGAATTCTTCTTTGGCAGTCGTGCGTATTGGATTAGTCTCCTTTTGCCACTCATCGCGTTCATCGCCTTACTTATCATTTTCCGCAAACGTGCCATTGACAATGCCGACCTTGTTAAGATGCGTGGAAAGAAAGCCAATAAAGTGGCAACAAAACGCTTGCGCAAGGCAAATCAATTGATGTTGAGTGGTAAGCAAGGTGAATTCTATGATGAGGTTCTTCGTGCCCTTTGGGGATACGTTGGCGACAAGATGAACATTCCCGTGGAGCAACTTTCCCGTGAGAATATCGAAGATAAACTCAGACAATACCAAGTAGATGACACTACGATTGGCAAGTTTATTTCCGCACTCGATGAATGCGAGTTTGAACGTTATGCACCAGGTGATCCTGCCGGTAATATGAGCAAGACTTTTGAGTCGGCTATGACTGCTATCATGAATATTGAAGATGCCATGAAGAAAAATAAGCGTACCAAGTCAAACGTGCAAGATGCTGCTCATCTGCTTATTTTGGCATTGATGTTGCTTTCGACCATGTCTGTACATGCCGTTACTAAGCAAAATGCCGACGATGAGTACAAAAAAGGCAATTATCAACAGGCCATTAAGGATTATGAGGAATTATTAAAAGATGGTGTTTCCGCCGAGTTGTATTACAATTTGGGTAATGCCTATTTCCGCACCGACAATATCACTAAGGCGGTATTAGCGTTTGAACGTGCTCATTTGTTGAATCCTGGTGATGATGACATCAATTACAACTTGCAGTTTGCACGTAGTCGAACCATCGACAAGATAACGCCAGAAAGTGAGATGTTCTTCGTTACATGGTATCATTCGTTGGTCAATTTCACCAGTGTTGATACTTGGGCACGTACAGCTATCGTTTCTATCGTACTTGTTTTGTTATTGGTGTTGCTATATCTCTTTGCACCCAGTATCAACTTGCGTAAGGTGGGATTCTTTGGAGCTATTTTATTTCTCGCGCTTTTTCTGTTGAGCAATTTGTTTGCTTATCAACAAAAGCAGTTGTTGATGAATCGTTCTGGTGCTATTGTCATTGCACCAACGGTGAATGTCAAGAAAACGCCAGCTGTTTCAAGCAACGATTCCTTTGTTATTCACGAGGGAACACGCGTGAATATCACGGATAAGTCAATCAAGGGATGGCGTAGCATTGCTTTGGCAGATGGTCGTGAAGGATGGGTGTTGGAACGACAGATAGAGGAAATCTAATCGAATATCATGGTCGTTATTAGATGTTGAACCATAATTATTTATTAGGCAATTGAGTTTAGAACGAATCATAGAAATAGACCAGTCGGCATTGGAAATATTCAATGGAAGTGACTCTATGTTTATAGATGGAGTGGCTTTTGTGCTTACTTCTGGTCTCACATGGTTGCCGTTGTACTTGGCACTTTTTTATTTGGTGGTAAAGAATAATGAGACAATGGCGCAAATCGGACTGATAGTAGGATGTACCCTGCTTTGTCTAATCTTGTCGGATGGAATCTCAGAATACTTATGTAAGCCTTGGATTGCACGTCCCAGACCGAGCAATGATCCCATCATCAAGTATTCCGTTCATATCGTCAATAATATTCGAGGGATGGACTATAGTTTCTTTTCTGCCCATGCTGCCAATACCATGTCGATAGCCGTATTCTTCTGTTGGTTGGTGAGAAGCAAGCTCTTGAGCGTGTTTCTCATCTTGTGGTCGCTTCTCAATTGTTGGACTCGTATGTATCTTGGACTTCATTATCCTGGCGACATCAGTGTTGGTTTGATTTGGGGAGTTATCGTAGGTAGTCTTGTCTATCTCTTCTATCGTAAGATATATTCGTTGGTTCGTCCCAAGCTTAACTACGTCTCCACGCAATATACATCCACGGGTTATGCGCTTTCTGATGTACACGTTGTCATCACCGTATTGCTCTTTGCATGTTGTTATGCGGTAATCCGTGGTGTTACAGTCATACAATAAACCTATGGAAACTCAACATATTCATATCAGTGATTATACCTATGAGCTACCTGATGAGCGGATAGCCAAATTTCCCATTGCACAACGTGACCATTCCAAGTTGTTGGTATATCGGCATGGGGAAGTGAGCGAAGATGTGTTCTATCATCTTCCTGACTATTTGCCAACAGGGGCTTTGATGGTTTTCAATAATACCAAGGTTATTCAGGCTCGTATCCATTTCCGCAAGGAAACGGGAGCGCTGATAGAGGTGTTCCTTTTGGAACCAGCCGTACCATCCGACTATGAACTGATGTTCCAAACTCATGGTCATTGTGAGTGGTATTGTTTGGTTGGGAATCAGAAAAAATGGAAAGAGGGTTCGTTGCGACGGTCTTTGGAAATGAATGGGGTTACGCTGATGCTTCAAGCCACTCGATTGGGTGAACACGGTACCAGTCAACATATTGCTTTCGATTGGGATAATGATAATGTGGCGTTTGCGGAAATATTGGATGCTGTGGGCGAGTTGCCCATCCCACCATATTTGAATCGTGAGACGCAAGAAAGTGACAAAACCACATACCAAACGGTGTATTCCAAGATTAAGGGTAGTGTAGCTGCTCCTACGGCGGGTTTGCATTTCACGGACCAAGTTTTATCAGAGTTGGATGCGCATGGTATTGACCGTGAGGAACTAACGTTGCATGTAGGTGCAGGAACATTCAAACCCGTAAAGAGTGAGGAGATTGGCGGTCATGAAATGCACAGCGAATATATCAGTGTACGCAAGCAGACATTGGAGAAATTATTGCGTCATCATGCATCTGCCATTGCTGTAGGTACGACGAGCGTCCGTACATTGGAGAGCTTGTATTATATGGGCGTAAAGTTGGAACAGAATCCAAATCTCACCGAAGAACAATTGCATGTGAATCAATGGGAACCTTATCAATTGTCTCCAGAACAAGAGATAACGACCGAGAAAGCTATTCAGAATCTCTTGGATTATCTGAAACGAAATGATTTGAATACCCTTCATACCAGTACGCAAATCATCATTGCGCCTGGCTATCAATATAAAATCGTGAAAATGCTGGTTACCAATTTCCATCAGCCGCAAAGCACCTTACTGTTATTGGTGAGTGCTTTTGTGCATGGTGATTGGCGAAAGATATACGACTATGCCTTGGCTCATGAATTCCGATTCTTGAGTTATGGGGATAGCTCGCTACTGATACCGGAGTAGTAGGGAATCTCAGAATATTCTGAAAAATCAGAATAATCCGAATATTCTGAATATTCTGATAATTCTGAGAACTCCGAAATCTCAATAACAATCAAAAATCCATAAATATGAAAATAGGCGATAAAGTACGATTTATCAGTGAAGTAGGGGGCGGAGTAGTCTCTGGCTTCCAAGGCAAGAATATCGTATTGGTTCAAGATGAGGATGGCTTCGACATTCCCATGGCAATTAATGATGTGGTGGTAATAGGCGAGGAGGATTACAATAAGGCACATCTACCTTATGGTAAACAGGAAACGAAAAAGCCCGATAATCGTTCGGTGAAAGCCATTATGGGCGACCAATCGAATATCGTTGACAATCAAGATAACGAAGAGGATGAGGTGGATTTCTCGAAAGTTACTTTCCGTGCTCCCGTGGAAGAACGTAAGGGTGGTAATGCCTTGTCTGCCTATCTTGCGTTTGTTCCTATCGACATCAAGGAAATCACGCACACACGCTTTGAGTGCTATTTCGTCAATGATAGCAATTATTATATTCAATATTCTTACCTTGCGGCAGATGGCAATAGTTGGACATTGCGTTCTCAGGGCGAGGTAGAACCAAACACCAAGGAGTATATCGAGGAATTTGGACGTGAGGAGTTGAATGCATTCGGACATGTGGCTATCCAACTCTTTGCCTATAAACGTGAAAAACCATTTGTGCTCAAGCCCGTTATTGACGTACAATTCCGAATAGATCCCGTGAAGTTCTATAAACTTCACACGTTTCAGGAGAATGATTTCTTCGAACAACCAGCCTTGTTGCATACTATCATCGAAAACGATAAGGTGACTCGTCCTTTGGTTGTGGATGCAAAGCAACTCAAGGCTGAGATGTATCATGTAGAACCAAACGATAATACCAAGGTGTCAAGTCATCAAAATAACGGTTATGTTCGCCGTTACGATGATGGTCGTAAAGGTGGTAATCCCTTTATTACCAAACGCAAAGGCGACGAGGATGTTATCGTTGTAGACCTTCATGCCAATGCCTTGCTCGATACAACGGCGGGTATGTCGGCAGGCGATATTCTCAACTACCAATTAGACGTATTCCGTCGTACCTTGAAAGAACATGCTTCCGAGAAAGGACAACGCATCGTGTTCGTACATGGAAAGGGCGAAGGCGTGTTGCGTCGTGCTCTCATCAATGATTTGGTTTACCGCTTCAAGCATTATACATATCAAGATGCCTCGTTCCAAGAATATGGTTATGGGGCAACGCAAGTAACGATTAAATAACATGAAAAACGGATTCATCAAAGTAGCTGCGGCAGTACCTACGGTAAAGGTGGCTGACTGCGAATACAATCTACAACAGATTGAGTGTCAGATAGCACAAGCTGAAGGAAAAGGGGTGGAAATCATCGTCTTTCCTGAACTCTCTATCACGGGATATACCTGTCAGGACTTGTTCCGACAGCATCTTTTGCTTGATGAGGCAGAGGCAGGATTGCTTACCTTGCTTGACTTCACGCGCCAATTGGATATCGTGTCTATCGTGGGATTACCCATAGCGGTAGGCGACTTGTTGCTCAATTGTGCGGCCATTATTCAGAAAGGTCAGTTGTTGGGTATCGTTCCCAAAACCTACCTGCCCAATTACGCTGAGTTTTACGAAAAACGTTGGTTTGCATCATCGCAAGACCTCAAGCCTACCGAAATCCGATATGCTGGCAATAGGGTGTTAGTATCGCCTTATCCCCAATTATTCCGTACTTGTGACGGAGTGCTTTTCGGCATTGAGATTTGTGAAGATGTTTGGGCTCCCGTACCACCCAGCAATACGTTGGCATTGGCAGGTGCAGACATCATCTTCAACCTCTCCGCAAGTGACGAACTGATTGGCAAGCATGATTACTTGAAGTCGTTGCTTGCCCAACAGAGTGCACGTACCATTACGGGATATGTATATAGTGGTTGTGGTTTCGGCGAGAGTACCCAAGATGTAGTCTATGGTGGAAATGCCATGGTCTACGAGAATGGTAAATTGCTTGTCGAGGGAGATCGCTTCATCATGGAAAACCAAATGCAGACCGCACAGATTGACGTGGAACGATTGCGCTCAGAGCGTCGAACCAACTCCACTTACGTGAATGCGCAACGAAACTTGAAATTTGATTTCGAGAACTCCCGTCTGCCAATTACCATCGTGGATTGTCGTTCCTATACTCCTCGTGATTTCGTTCTTGAACGTGAGATAGACCCGCTGCCATTTATTCCGAAATCAGAAGACATGGCACGTAGTTGTGAGGAGATTTTCAATATTCAAGTCATGGGATTGGCTAAGCGCATGGTTCATACCAATAGTAAACGTGTCATCGTGGGTATCAGCGGTGGATTGGATTCCACGCTCGCCTTGCTTGTTTGCGTGAAAACGTTCGATAAGTTGGGTTATCCACGAAAGGGTATAGTAGGTGTTACCATGCCTGGCTTTGGTACCACCGACCGCACATACAACAATGCCATCGTGATGATGAAAAACTTGGGAATCGACATGCAAGAAATTAGCATAGCCAAGAGCGTGAAACAACACTTTGAGGATATCGGTCACGACATCAACGTGCACGACGTGACGTATGAAAACAGTCAGGCGAGAGAGCGTACGCAGATACTTATGGATCTCAGCAATAGATTGGGAGGTTTGGTAGTAGGAACGGGCGACTTATCGGAGTTGGCTCTTGGATGGGCAACGTACAATGGCGACCACATGTCGATGTATGGCGTGAATGCCAGCATACCCAAGACACTTGTCAAGTATTTGGTGAAATATGTCGCAGAAGGCATGGACAAGGAAACTCGTAAGACATTATTAGATGTGGTAGATACGCCAATCAGTCCCGAACTGATTCCTGCCAATGAAGATGGCGAGATTCAACAAAAGACAGAAGACTTGGTAGGACCCTATGAGTTGCACGATTTCTTCTTGTATTACTTCTTGCGCTTTGGTTTCCGTCCATCCAAGATTTTCCTGTTGGCTCAAAAAGCATTTGCCGATAAATACGAAGACGAAGTGATTGCACATTGGTTGAATACATTCCTCCGAAGATTCTTTAACCAACAATTTAAACGCTCATGTCTCCCTGATGGTCCAAAGGTTGGAAGCGTAAGTCTTAGTCCTCGTGGTGATTGGCGAATGCCCAGTGATGCATCAAGCAACATTTGGCTAAAAGAGGTGTCAAGTGTAGACAAAGTGTAGATATTTAATTGATTGAAATATTGGTTATATCCGATGTAAATGTTAATTTTGCATCGGATATTTTTTTGATGGTGTATATGGTTAAAAAATTAATTGTAACTTTGTAGACATGAAAAGAATTATAGAAATCATATCTTTGGCGGCGGTATTGATGGCGTTTGCATCGTGTGAAAATGGTAATTCTATGCGCGAACGTCTGAATTACGTGAGCGAGTGCAATCATGCCGATACGGTATTCACCGAAACGTGGTTGACACGTGTGGATTCGTTGGTCAACTATTTCAATCACCACGGGAATGCCAACGAAAAGATGATGGCGTATTATCTCAAGGCAAGGGTACACCATGACATGGGAGAGGCTCCAATAGCATTAGAGGTTTACCAAAAGGCTACGGAAGTGGCAGATACTACGAAAGATGACTGCGACCTACATACACTTGCTGCCATCTATGGACAAATGGCTGACCTGTTTCATGGGCAGTATTTGCCAGATGATGAGATGAAAGCCCTCAAAATGGCTGAAAGATATGCTTACCGAAATATGGATACATTGGCTGCTATTACTGCCTATCGCCTGAGAAGCAATGTGTATTTCCTTCGCAATGATACGGATAGCATGCTGCATGTCATTGATAGAAGTGTGGAGTTGTATCGCCAACATGGTGGGGAAAATATTGCCGCACAGATATTGATTTTACCCATTAGCATTTACCTCCAGCGTGGTCAGTATCAAAAAGCATGGGAAAACATGCAAGTATTTGAGCATCAATCGGGGTTCTTTGATGATAATGGCATTATTCAACAGGGTAAGGAACTCTATTACTATTACAAGGGGTTGTATGCGCTTTCTCAAAATAAGATGGATGAAGCTATAACATTGTTTAGGAAAACGCTGTCGGGAGGATTTATGGAAGCTGGCTATAAGGGATTGTTGGCTGCCTATGAGAACAAGCACAATCCAGATTCCATAGCCAAGTATGCACGTCTTTTTGCCAATGCGAATGACGATTCTTATAGGGGCGTGGAACAAGACATCATCCACAAGACATCGGCTTTGTATAATTTTAATCGTCAACAAAGACTTGCAGAGGAGAATTTGCGCAAAGCGCGAAACAGCAGAATGTTAGTAGCCATCATAACTCTCTTGGGATTGATGACCATTGCCATTGTTTACAAGAAGGCGAAAAACAAAGCGAAAGAAGAAAAGGAACGTCTAACACATGAATACGAAACGTCTATCAATAAGTTGAACATGGCTAAGGATAGCTTGCGTTTGTCGAATTATGACTACGAGACGAAGAACCGCAAGATGGAGTCTGAAATTCAAGAGTTGAAAGCAAGTATCAAAGAGGCTAACCAAGAAAAGAACATGTTGGGTGAGAATATGAACAAACTCCAACAGCAACTCTTAGAGTTGACCGAGGAACAGGAGGAGATGTTCAGTCAACACAAGGATGAGATAAAAAACAAAGAGACAGAGATTGTCCAATGGCAGGACAAGGCCAGAGAGCTGGAACGGTTGATACAGAATAAGGGGATGGATGCTGAAGCAAAATTCAAGGAAAGTGCCATCTTTAGGAAATTCGAAGTGAGAAGTCAAACTAAACACGTGTTGGTGCCACCAGACGATAAGGATTGGATGGAATTGACAAAGGCATTCAGAACTCATTTTATTCGGTACTATGCTTTCATATCCCAGCATCATCTTCCCGTGAACCAACTACGACTGTGTATGTTGATTCGCTTGGGTTTCAATAATGAGCAAATTCGAATATTGATGGACAAGGATACGCAACAGGTGTATCGATTGAAGAAATTGGCTAATCTTTCCTTATTTGGAAGTCGTGACGCAAGTACGTTGGAGGCGAATCTGAAACCATATTATTTGTAATTTGTGTTTCGCATTCCATAAAATAATAGAATGCAAAGAAAAACAATATATATTTTCCGTTTATCGATAAATTTTTCAATTTAAACAGAAATATTCCTTATTTGATTGCATAATAAAACCCCAGAAAGACATGCACTTTCTGGGGTGTGATAAAATGTATGTACGTGAGTATTTAAAACATTCCTGCACTATGGCAGACGTATGATAGTGCATACGCAACGATGGTGCTCGTGATGACGCTGATGAGACCAGGCATCATGAACGAGTGGTTGAGCAGGTATTTACCGATAATGGTTGTACCTGAACGGTCGAAGTTCACCGTAGCGATATCAGAAGGATAGTTGGGGATGAAGAAGTATCCATATACAGATGGAAGTACACCCAAAAGCACCCATCCCTCGATGTTCAACGTGTAAGCCAAAGGAAGCATGGCAACCACAACGGCACCTTGTGAATTGATGAGCACAGACACGAGGAAGAACGCAATGGCGATGGTCCACGGATAAGCTGAAACAAGGTCGGTAAGCATGAGTTGCATCTCTTTCATGTAACTGCTGAAATAGGTATCAGCCAACCAAGCAATACCGTAGATAGCTACAACAGCCACCATACCACTTTGCCAAACGGCACCACCCACAGCCTTCTTGGGTTTCGCCTTGCAGAAGATAATCATGAGGGCAGCAGCAGAAATCATGATGATTTGGATGACTAAGTTCATTGCCAATGGCTTGGGAACCTTTTCAGTCACGCCAGCAACCACAACACCAGCCTTCACCAATTGTTGGGCAGTCATAGTCACTCCTTCCACGACAACCTCAGAAGGACCACCCTTCACAACTTGCAAGGTATCGTAAGAAGGCAACAGATTGCCCCCAAACATCTGTACGATAGAGAAGAGTACGATAATACCCAATGCGCCAAGGAATACATATACGGCATTCTTGCTATCTTGCGAAATATCCTTATCGAGTGTGGTAGCAGAGTTGCCATAGATATATTGGTATTGTACGGGGTCTTTCAGACGCTCTTGGAACTGAGGGTCTTTATCGAGGTCGAGTCCACGTCTGTAAGAAGCTGTAGCGGCAGCCATCAAACCACAAACACATGCAGGAATGGTAATCATGATGATTTGCAAGTTGTTGACATGGAAGCCATTGGTGGCAGAGATAGCAGAGAAAGCTACTACGGCCGCGGCGATAGGCGAACAAGTGATACCCACCTGAGAGGCAATAGAGGCCACACCACAAGGACGTTCAGGACGAATGCCTTTCTTCAATGCAATGTCGCAAATGATAGGCATGAGTGTGTAAACCACGTGTCCCGTTCCTACGAGTACGGTGAGGAAGAATGTGGTGAGAGGAGCAAGGAATGTGATACGGTCAGGATGCTTGCGAAGAAGTCGCTCAGCCACCTGAATCATCCAATCCATACCGCCAGAGGCTTGCAAAACGCCCGCACACGTAACGGCAGCGATGATGATGTAAATCACGTCAGTAGGAGGTGTACCTGGTTTCAAGCCAAATCCAAATACGAGAATGGCAAGTCCGATTCCAGAGATTGCACCAAGGGCAAGGCTACCATACCTTGAGCCCACCCAAAGGGCCAGCAATACGATGAGTAGCTGGATAATCATGGTAATTGTCATAGGTTTTTTGTTTTTTATGTTATTAAGTTTTTCGTTATTTCGTTGTGACGTTGTAACGTTATTTCGTTGTGACGTTGTAACGTTATTTCGTTGTGACGTTATTACGTTATTATGTTATTCATATTGTCTTAGCGCGGCGAGTAATTGGTTGTTTTCGCTTTTCGTTCCGATAGTAACACGTAGGCAATCTTGACAGAGGCTGATGCGAGAGCGATTACGCACGATGATACCACGATCTACCAGATAATCATATATCTTTTGTGCCTCCGTCATCTTTGCCAAGAAGAAGTTTGCATCCGAGGGGTAAACCTTCACGCAAATAGGGAGATCCTTGAAGGAACTGATGAGACGACTACGTTCCAATAGCAAAACGTTCACCCATTTCTCTACCTCGTATGGTGCGGATAGAGCATCAAGTGCTTCCTTTTGCGTCAGCAAGTTGACATTATATGGATATTTCACCTTATTAAATAAATTGATGATGTCTTCACTGGCAAATGCCATACCCAACCTAATAGCTGCACATCCCCATGCCTTACTCATGGTATTGAGGATGATTAAGTTGGGATGCTTGCTCAGTTCATCGCGAATGGGCTTCTGCGATGAAAAGTCGGAATATGCCTCGTCGATAATCACCAATCCCTCGAATTTCTCCACCACCTTGAGCATTTCATCACGGTTGAAGTTATTACCCGTGGGATTGTTTGGCGAACAAATCCAGATGATTTTCGTATTTTGGTCACATGCTTTCAAAAGCTTGTCGGCTGACAACTGGTAATCATTCTCCAACAAGACAGGGCGATACTCGATTTCGTTAATGTCTGCGCACACCTTATACATACCGTATGTAGGTTCGATAGCCACTACGTTATCTTTTCCAGGTCTACAAAAACAACGATAGGGTAGGTCGATGGCTTCATCGCTACCGTTTCCCAAGAATATTTGTGAGGCAGGTACATTCTTGATTTTCGATATTTTCTCCTTCAATTCCCATTGCAGAGGGTCAGGGTATCTGTTCAATGGCTTGTTGTATGGATTTTCATTGGCATCAAGAAACACCTTTGCCGTTTTTCCGCTATATTCGTTTCGAGCCGAACTATACGGAGCCAACTTCCAAATATTGGGTCTGACCAATTCCTTTAATGATTTCATGATCGTGTGATTTGTTGTATTCTTACTGTCATGGCATTCTTGTGTGCGTGTAGTTGCTCGTTTTCAGCCATTTCTTCCACTGCCTTTCCAATGGAACGAATACCTTCGGCAGACAAGTGTTGGAAGGTAATCTTGCGATTATAGCTATCGAGATTCACGCCATTGTAAGCAAGCGCATAACCATGTGTAGGAAGGGTGTGATTGGTTCCGCTGGCATAGTCGCCCGCACTTTCACAAGCGTACTCACCTAAGAAAACACTACCAGCATTCACCACCATATTTGCCATCTCCTCCCAATTGGAAGTGGCGATAATAAGATGTTCGGGAGCGTATTCGTTGCTCAGTTGCATGGCTTCATCATAGTCTTTCACCAATACAAACCTACTATTGTCAAGTGATTGCTTGGCTATCTCCTTTCGTGGAAGTAATGCCAATTGCTTGAGCGTTTCTTCTTCCACTTGTTGCAACATCTGTTCTGATGTGGTGATTAGTAATGCTTGTGAATCCGTGCCATGTTCGGCTTGACTCAATAAGTCGGCGGCTACAAATACGGGATTGCTACTCTCGTCCGCAATGACGCATACTTCAGAAGGACCTGCTGGCATGTCGATGGCAACATCGTGCAAACTCACTTGTTGCTTAGCAGCCATCACGTATTGGTTTCCTGGTCCGAATATCTTATAGACTTTGGGGATAGATTCCGTTCCGTATGCCATAGCGCCGATGGCTTGTACGCCACCGCATTTGAAAATCTTGTCTACACCTGCTATTTGGGCTGCCATGAGAATGGCTGGATGTACCTTCCCTTCACGATTTGGCGGAGTGCAAAGAACGATTTCCTTACACCCTGCTATCTTAGCAGGAGTGGCCAACATCAATACCGTGGAAAAGAGTGGGGCGGTACCGCCTGGTATATATAATCCTACCTTTTCGATAGGAACGCTCTTCTGCCAACAATTTACACCTGGGCAGGTCTCTACTTTCTCTCCTTCAAACTTCTGCGACTCGTGGAAGCGGGCAATGTTGCCATGTGCCAATGTCAAGGCGTCTTTCAACTCTTGCGAAACCAATCTACCAGCCTCTTCCATTTCCTCTGCCGAAACGGCCAAAGACGATAGTTTTACATGGTCGAATTTCTCCTCATAGAACTTCACGGCCTCGTCACCTTTCGCTTGAATGTCTTGGAGCACGTTCGCTACCGTGGCATTGAGTTGGGAAACGTCAAGTCGTGGGCGTTCGATGATTTCCTTCCAATCGTCGCGTGATGGATATTTGATGATTCTCATATTGCTTTACAAAATCATTTTCTCGATGGGAGTAACAAGGATACCTTGTGCGCCCATTTCTTTCAGTCTTCCGATGATTTCCCAGAAACGTTTTTGGTCGAGTACGGTGTGTACAGAGCACCAATCATCATCTGCCAAAGGAATGATAGTAGGACTCTTCAAGCCTGGCAATACATTGATGATGTCGTTCAGGCGATTCTTCGGAACGTTCATTCTCACGTATTTCTTATCTTCGGCTTGTCTTACCGCCTCAATGCGGAACATCATCTCGTCGAGTATCTCTTGCTTTTCATCGCTGAGGTGCTTGTTTCCAATCAACAAGGCTTCGCTTGACATGACTACTTCCACTTCGCGCAGGTTGTTGCTAACGAGCGTACTTCCCGAACTAACGATGTCGAAGATACCGTCAGCCAATCCAATTCCAGGACTGATTTCTACGCTACCTGTAATTTCGTGTATGTCGGAAGAAATACCCTTTTCCTGCATGAATTTTCTGAGGATATTAGGATAAGACGTGGCGATTTTCTTTCCGTTGAACCACTCCAATCCCTTATAGTCGTGTTCCTTGGGAATGGCAAGGGAAAGACGGCATTTGCTAAATCCCAATCGAGCGATGATGTTGGCATCTTCGCCCTTTTCCAAATACTCGTTCTCACCTACGATGCCTATATCAGCCACACCGCTGGCAACACTCTGAGGAATATCGTCGTCTCTGAGATACAATATTTCAATGGGAAAATTGGATGATTGTACGAGAAGGGTGCGTTTGATGGAACTAACCTTGATGTCGGCTTCAGCCAATAAATTCATCGTGTCTTCATAAAGACGCCCCTTGGATTGTACGGCAATTCGTAACATAAGTTCTAATTTTCTTTAAATACCATGCAAAATTAATCTTTTTCATGAAAATTTGCAAGAAATATTGTAATTTTGTGCCCGATAATAGTTTTTATGCATATTAAATACGTTTTTCTTGTATCGGCTTTAGCGTTATTGTCTGGTTGTGTGAATAACGGACAATCTGAAACTACACCTTGGGGCACTCCCCTTCAAGGCAATCAAGTGGCTAAAGGTCAAACCGTGGATAGTGTGGAGGCAAGTACTTACAAGTTGGCTGACATTCAGAACAACGGCGAGTTGATTATGCTCACGTTGACAGGTCCAGACACTTATTATGACCATCGAGGTTACAAGATGGGACTTCAATATCGGTTGTGTGAGAAGTTCGCGCAAAAGATTGGCGTTTCCCTTCGCGTAGACGTTTGTAAGGACGAGGCGGAAATGGTGGATAAGTTGATGGAAGGAGAAGGTGACGTGATTGCCTATACATTGCCTCACAACTATAAAGACGTGCTTTATTGCGCATCGTCGTGGGCTGTTAATAAAGGTAACCGTGAATTGGCGGATTCCCTGAATCGTTGGTATTCTCCGCAATTAGAAGAGAAAATGAAAGCAGACGAGGCTTTCTTGTTGTCCACGCAAAGTATTTCTCGCCACGAATATGCTCCCGTGCTGAACAAAGCTGGTGGAGTTATCTCTCACTACGATGAGTATTTCCGTAGGTATGCGCATTTGGCACGATGGGATTGGCGACTTTTGGCAGCCCAATGTTATCAAGAGTCTACGTTTGACCCCAAGGCACAATCGTTTGCTGGTGCTTGTGGCTTGATGCAATTGATGCCTGCTACGGCGCATGATTTAGGTTTGGAACCCGAACAGGTGTGGGAACCCGAAAAGAACATTGCCGCTGCTGCCAAGTATATCGGTCAATTGAATTATCACTTTAGGGATATCAGAAATTTCAACGAGCGAACCAAGTTTGTCTTGGCTGCATACAACGGTGGCGCGTTTCATGTGAGAGACGCCATGTCGTTGACAGAGAAGAATGGAGGCAATCCTCATATATGGAACGAGGTTTCCGAGTATGTGAGAAAGTTAGCCACGCCTGAGTTCTACAACGATTCCATCGTGAAGTATGGATATATGCGCGGTTCTGAAACGGCTGATTACGTTACGCGCATTCATAGTTTGTGGAGTAAGTATCGTGGTGTGGCAAAACCGCATCATGCTAAGAGCACGGCATCGGGAAAGCCCCAGAAAGCTAAACATAAGAATAAGTATCGCGTTTAAATCATAGTATCATGAAAACAAGTTTTAAGATTCGCAGAAAATACACCATTCCGGCATTGTTGTGCGTGTTGGTCATCATCGGATTGGTTTTATATTATTTCATGTCGTCGTTATCGGCAAAGGAAGGAACTTCGTATATTTACGTAGATAGGGATGATACGGCGGATTCGATTTACGCCAAATTGGTACCCATTAGCAACAAGCATTCTCTTAATGCCTTCAAGATGTTGGCAAGGCATTCGAGTTTCTCCGACCATATTCATACGGGGCGTTATGCGATAGAGTCGGGCGAGGGTGCTTATACTATTTTCAAACGATTGAAGAATGGCTTGCAATCTCCGATGAATGTCACCGTTCCATCCGTTCGCACGTTGGAAAGATTGAGTTCTGAGGTTTCCAGTAAATTGATGCTTGATAGCGCGGAATTATATCAAGCCTTGACTGATCCCGAGGTTTGCAAGAAATATGGATATGATACGGCAACCATCGCTTGTATGATTATCCCCAATACGTATGACATGTATTGGAACGTAAGCGTGAATACTTTCCTCGATAGGATGAAGAAGGAAAGCGACAAGTTTTGGAATCAAGAGCGATTGGCTAAGGCCAAGGCGATGCGCCTTACTCCTAACGAGGTGATTATCCTTGCCAGCATCGTAGACGAGGAAACGGCAAACAACGGGGAGAAACCTATGATTGCGGGAATGTATTATAATCGTCTGAGATACCACAACGAAATCAATCCGAAAGGAATGTTGCTTCAAGCCGATCCTACCGTGAAGTTTGCCTTGAAACAATTCTCCCTTCGTAGAATCTATAATTATCACTTGCAAGTGGATAGTCCTTATAACACGTATAAGTATGCAGGACTTCCTCCAGGTCCCATTCGCATCCCGTCGGTCGTTGGCATTGATGCGGTGCTGAATTATGCTCACCATGACTATTTATATATGTGTGCCAAGGAAGACTTTAGCGGTACGCACAATTTTGCCCGTACCATGAGCGAACACTTGCAAAATGCTGCCCGATATTATGTTGCCTTGAACAAGAGGGGAATACATTAGTATTGCGTTTCGCATGTTCATTCAATTGGTGAGAATTACGAAATAGCGTTTGGCGAAACCTCTATATAAGATGCGGAATCAATACCGCATCTTTTTTCGTGTCTTGCAATTAAGAAAGTTTAACGCCCTCGTTGGTCATGTTTCCGATAAATTGGTGTCTATATAACAGTAGGAATAACAAAACCGAAACGAATAATGAATAAGCAATCCATTATCACCCTTTTACTCGTGCTTATTGCAACGCTTGTATGCAATAATGTCGCCAATGCCGATATTATTCGTGGTCGTGTGGTGGACTCGGAAACAAAGGAAGCATTACCTGAAGCATCGGTGAAGATGACGCAAAAATTCGGTGACAATGGTACGATAACAACAACGACCAAGGCAGACTCATTGGGCGTTTTTCATGTCCATGCCGATGGGAAGTGTAGCATAGAGGTTTCGATGTTGGGTTATTACTCGAAAACGAAGACGGTATTGGTATTCGGTGATAGTCGTAAGGATACGCTCGATATTGGCAACATTGAACTGAAAATGTCTCCTCAGATGTTGAAGATGGTGGAAGTGACAGGTCGTGCACGACGGTTTACGGTGAGAGGCGACACGATAGTCTTCCATCCCGAAGCATTCCATTTACAAGAAGGTGCGCGACTTGACGAACTGATTCGTCAATTGCCTGGCGTTGAGGTGGATAATCAAGGCAAGATGTCGTGGAACGGAAAACCTATTCGCCTGACGATGGATGGTGAGGGTATGATGGGAGGCGATCAGTTGATAAGGCAATTGCCTGCTGAAGCCGTGAAAGACATTAAGGCTTATAATAAAGCCTCGGAGTTTAGCGAGCGCACGGGAAAGGACGATGGAACGCAAGATATGGTGCTCGACTTGACCATTAAACCAGGCTTCCTCGACCGCTGGTATGGTGATGTGTCTGTTGGCTATCAAACTCCCAAATACTATGAGGGAGAATTGTCAATGAACCGTCTTTCAAAGACTGACCCCATGATGGTTTTTGCCAATGCCAACAATATAGAGAAGACGCTCCGTAAAAGCATGAATGGATGGAGTGGTAGTTGGGGGGATGGCTATGGCCAAGAACAGGGCATCGCAGCAGGTTATCAGCATAAATGGAAAAAGAAGGAAGGCACGCAGGAAATGAAAAGTCAGTACACTTTCACCGGCAACGTGGCTCATGATGACAATTGGAACACTTCGCACGCAGAGACCGAAAACTACCTGCCAAATACCGCTGCCATGCGTAGTACCAGTGAGCAATATCATCGCAATCATGAATTAAGTCCTACGCTAAACGCTGACCTTCATTGGGCAACCGATTCGTTGAATTCTTTCACCATTCGCGCAAGTGTGGAGCATCATGACAAACGATCGCATAGCAGACAAACGGTAGAACAAGAGGAACTAAATGCGAGTGGTTATTTACCAACGTTAAGTCAACATGTGAACAAGCACGGCAATGGACGCACAACCTCACTTAGCACCACTGCCATGTGGGATCATTACATCAAGGACGGTGGACTTAGTAGTAGCGTCTCGTTGAACTATTCCGATAGCAAGGCCAACAATTGGACTGACCGCAACGTTATCTCGCATATCGCCTCACTCGCTTCCTCAAAATTGAACCAGTCTTCCACCTCTCCCAATTCATCACTATCCACGGAAGCGCAATGTCTCTTTTCCAAATGGCTTACCAAGAATTGGCTGATGAAAGCGCAATATATCTTTCATTATCAGAGAGACAGGAAGGATTGCGACTTTATGACCGATGGCATTGCAGACGCTGCCAACTCATATCGTGACCGCTCTACCAATCACGCTCATAGTTTGAGGGTCGGTTCCACTTTCAATTTCAAACCCTTCCAAATCATACCCAACATCACAGCTAAATGGCAACATGAGAGTCAGGATTATCAACGTGGTTTGCTCGATACCACTGCCGTGAGATGTCAATTGCTAATAGAGCCTGACATTCGTACCACTTGGAAATTGAGCAAGACAATAGGTTTCGAGTTCAGTTATAAATATTATACCTCTCGCCCCAGACTTCTTCAAACTATCGGTTATCGCGACCTCACTGACCCGCTCTTCATTACCGAGGGCAACCCGATGCTAAAAGATTCGCATAGCCACGATTTCAAATTGTCTTACAACATGGTGCTCGCCAAATGCCAAACCTCTCTCAGTGCCAGCATGGGTTATCGAGCCAATGATCGCGACCGTGTGACGGCTCTCAGTTATAACCCATCTACCGCCGTTTACGTCAGTCGTCCCGAAAACGTACGTGGCAGTCGTTCATGGGAGTTTCGTCTTGACATCGACCAAGCTATAGGCGAACTATTTAGATTAGAGAACGAGTTTCGTCTTCAAAC
>OMWI01000021.1 GCA_900314715.1 uncultured Prevotellaceae bacterium
TTGCCCTGAGCTTTAAGCTTGTTGGTCTTTCAGACCGCCGTTTAGCGGACAACAATGATTCTATTTCTTCTTCCAATACTTTTCCAATCGTTTGGCTTCTTTCTTGGTAATCTGAATGACGCTACCATGTTTGGGAGAAACGAAATTGGTGGCTTTCATCACACCCTCGTTGAATCTTCCCAATGGGGTAAACGTCTTGAAGTCGGTGGTTTCCACGAATCCGAAGTTATGAGGATTGATGCTATAGATGTCGTACATCACCACCCATTTATCCTCTCCAATCCTTTTCCAAGTGTTGGGCGCCTCGCAACCATTCCGTTCGGCATCAATCTGTTCGTGGTGATAGTCGTTGTAGGCATTGATGCGGTCGGAAATCATGTACTTGATTCCTCCTGGATTCTCTTGTGAAACGTAGGTCATAAAATAACGACCATCAGGCATAGGACAAATATCGGCATCTAATACTTGAATCTTCTCGTCGGGATATTCAAACAGTAGTTTGGGTTCTGTTTCCAAAGCCGTGAAGTCATCGTTAGCATAACTGTAATAAAGCTTAGTTCTGCCATTTGGATGTTGGCGAATGGTGAAGTAAACCATCAACTTGCCCACGGATGGGTCCCAAATCGTCTGTGGTGCCCATGCACATCCCAGTTCACCGAAGTTTTCTGGAAATGCTTCGTTGACAAACACTTCCGTATGCGTCCAGTGAATCAAGTCTTTCGATTTCATCAACACCAATCCCCTGTTGTTTCCCCATCCGTATTTGTCTTCGCGTTCCCATTGCGTGGTGCGTAGTCCCCGTTGTTTACCAAACACATGCAAGTCGGTCATGTGGGTCCCTGATACCCCGTTGCGCGGCTATCGAGTCACCGCCAATCACAGGCTTACCATCGTTTACGGCGGTAAACGTATATCCGTCATAGCTTACAGCCATGAACAAACTATGTGTGGGATCATTGAAAAACGTAAACAGGTAGGCTCCCATCTTCTTACCTGCCATCGTTGGTTGGCTCATCAGCAAAATCATTACGCACAGAGCCGAATAAAATGATTTCTTTTTCATGGTTGTATATGATTATTTTCACTTTTTGTATCGTTCGATAGCTTTTCTATGCCATTCAATCAATTCTTCTGCCAGAGATTGAGGTTCCAATACTTCCAACCATTCGCCACGAGAAAACAGTTTTGTCATGAAGTCAGTTGTAGGTTTAAGCCTTAATTCGAAGTCGGAATAGTCCTCCGTCTTGTTGATTTCTCGTTGGGTATGGTGCAAAGGGAGGTCACGCAGATTGTAAGGTTCATAGCCGTATGCTCTGAGTACGATTCGTTCTGTCTTAACCTTGTCATTCACAACAATGCCATAGCTTTCACGGAAATACTCTGATGCATCAAAGTCTTCTGGCAACTTAAATTTTGTTGGTGTCATCTTCACTTCCTCCATGCGGTCAAAAGAGAATGTTGCCCAAAAACCATTAGAGAGACATCCCAAAAGATACCATCGCTGATGGAATAGTTTTACGCAATAAGGTGCCAAAGTAAAACTATTACTTGCTGGGGAGCCATAACGTCGATAGGTCATCATGACTTGTCTGTTTTCTTTCATGGCATTGATGACCAGTTGCAATTTTCCATCTCCAGAAGGAATATTCTCTAACAAGATACGATGTTGAAGGCTTTGGCTTTCTCCCAACATGTTGCTGACACTTAGCGTCGAGAGCATCCAGTTTTGTACGGATTCTTCTCGCAATACTTCTTCATTACCAATGTAGTATTTGTTGCCATTCTTGCGGTCACACTCAATGTATATTCCAAACATATCCTCAATGGCGCACTTGTGGCGATAGAATGTTGTGCGACTCATCTCCACGCCACCGCTCATGTCTGTCTCTACCCAACGGATGTTGAGATCGCTGAGCGAAATTGCCTTGGCATTGAAAATGGTTTTCACCAACCAGATATATTCTTTAAATAATGTGGGAGTTGTCATGGGCAATCAAATAAGTAGTTTATCCCTTTAGAATAGCAGTAACAACTTCTAACATACGAACGTTCAGGGAATGGTAGTCGGAAAGCACGTTCCATGCAGCATCTTCAGACAATACGCCGCGTTTCATGTCATGTGGAAACAATCCTGCTTCATCTGCTTCGAAGTCACTTAACCATTTATCACCACCATAATATTGGTCCAATGCAATGATAGCATCGTTGGCTTTCTCGTATTTGTCGAGTGCAGACGACAATTCCTGTATGGCTTCTGATGCTTGGTTGAGCATGGCTTCCATCTTGCTTACTCTTTCAATAGCTTCTTGGGATAGTTGTTGGTCTTGTTTCATGGTTTATGATAATATGGTGTTTTTGATGAATACTTGATGTTGCAAAGATAGCGTTTTTGTGTAAAAAGGAGTCAATAAATTTGATGAAAAAAAGAAATCAAGATAAATTATTTTTGTTTGATAAGTATAATGTCATGATTTATGTGTATTTTTGTAACCAAACTATTAACGTGATAAAAATATAGACACTATAATTATGAAACGATTTATTTTTTTGACTATGTTGACTACAGCAGTATCGGCATCTGCCCAAGAAGCCTTGAGCCAACTTGAGCAACAGGCAACAGACATCATCAAACAGATGACGTTGGAAGAGAAATTTTCGCAAATGATGAACGAAACCCCAGGTATCAGTCGGTTGGGAATAGAACCATACGATTGGTGGAACGAGGCTCTTCATGGGGTGGCACGAAGCGGTAGGGCAACGGTCTTTCCGCAACCTATTGGCATGGGAGCTACATTTGATCCCGACTTGGTAAAAGAGGTAGGAGACGCCATTGCAACGGAAGGACGTGCCAAGTACATCGTTGCGCGAAAGAACAAGAATTACGCACGTTATACGGGTTTGACATTCTGGAGTCCGAACATAAACATCTTCAGGGATCCACGTTGGGGTAGGGGAATGGAGACATACGGTGAAGACCCATATCTTACGGGTACGATGGGAACGGCTTTCGTACAAGGAATACAAGGTGATGATCCCGTCTATCTGAAAGCTGCTGCTTGCGGTAAACACTATGCCGTTCACTCAGGACCAGAAGCCACGCGCCATTCGGTGAACGTGGAACCATCGAAACGCGATTTGTGGGAGACCTATCTTCCTGCATTCAAGATGTTGGTTGAAAAAGGCAAGGTGGAAATCATCATGGGAGCATACAACCGTGTTTATGGCGAAAGTGCATCAGGTAGTAAGTTCCTCCTTACGGATATATTGCGCAACCAATGGGGATTCAAGGGACACATCGTGAGTGATTGTGGCGCGGTGACCGATATCTATAGTGGACATAAGATAGCGAAGACCGAAGCTGAGGCTTGTGCCATTGCCATAAAAGCGGGTTTGAACGTAGAATGCGGTACTACCTTCAAGGCATTGAAGACTGCTTTGGATGAACAACTTTTGACAGAGGCAGATATAGATAAAGCCTTGATGCCATTGATGATGACCAGATTGAAACTCGGATTGTTGAAACCCGATAAACAATGTCCATATAATGACATGGATGAGAGCGTGATTGGTTCGGAAAAACATATTGCCTTGGCAAGAAAAGTAGCCGAGGAGAGTATGGTGCTGTTGAAAAACGATGGCGTGTTGCCTTTGAAAAAAGACATCAAGACATTGTTCGTAACGGGTGCTGGTGCTGCTGACGCTTTTTGGTTGATGGGTAACTACTTTGGCATTTCAGACCGTTATTGTACCTATCTGCAAGGAATCGTGTCGAAGGTAAGCAACGGAACGGCAGTTAACTATCGTCCTGGCGTGTTGGAAAGTACGCCTACGCGCAATAAGATTAATTGGGCGGTAGATGAAGCTGCTGGAGCAGATTATACTATCGTAGTGATGGGAAACAACGGTAATCTGGAAGGAGAGGAAGGCGAAGCCATTGACTCCGAACGTGGTGACCGTGATGGAATCTGTTTGCCAGAGAGTCAGATGAAGTTCTTGCGCGATATCTATGCGCTCAAGAAGAGTGGCATCATCGTGGTGTTGACGGGAGGTAGTCCTGTTGATGTAAGGGAAATATCACAAATGGCAGATGCCATCATCATGGCCTGGTATCCAGGACAAGAAGGAGGTTATGCACTTGGTGACTTGATATTTGGAGATGCAAACTTCTCTGGTAAGTTGCCCGTTACTTTCCCTGCTGATGGTAAACTCTTGCCCGATTTTGAAGATTATTCGATGAAAGGTCGCACCTATAAATATATGACAGATAATATCTTCTATCCGTTTGGTTTCGGACTTAATTATGGAAAGGTGGAATATGGCGATTTGAAGGTTATCGCCAACAAGAAAACGGGTGCTACCGTGTCTGTGACTTTGACAAACAACTCTTCATGGAGTGTAACGGAGATTCCGCAAGTATATGTCTCGGCACCAGGTGCAGGCGTTTCGGCTCCCTTGCAACAATTGGCAAGTTTCCAACGTGTGACAGTAGAACCAGGAAAGAGTGTGGAAGTGCGTTTCGATGTTCCCGTTGAACGATTGATGACCGTGCAAGAAGATGGCAGTTCGAAACTTGTTCGTGGCGAATATGTCTTTACGGTGGCTAATGCCGCTCCTTCAATGAGAAATGAAGAATTGGGAGTGAGTGCCTTGAGTGCAAAGGTGAAGATGAAGTAATATCTTTAGTGTCAATATCATAAACTTGAAAAATCCGATGAGTAGTTTTCTGCTCATCGGATTTCTTATAAGTGTCGATTGTCTTATGCTTCTACGGGAGCTTCAGCAGCCTTGAAACTTTCCAAGTCTTCTACGTGGAAGTTCTTGATGTATGCTGCCTTGCCAATCACATTCTCTTCTGCCATGCGAACATATACGTTAGCAGACTTCTCGAACAATTCGGGAGCCTTGGCTGCATCGCGGATGATGAGCAAAGACATCACGAGTTCGCAAGTCATATCATAGAGACGACGAGCAAGGAAGTCGAAAGCGTCTTGGTTGCCTAATTCCTTAGCGTAAGTAAGTGCATCTTCGTAAATGGGGATGAGCTTTTCTACGCGGGCTTTTAGGGCGGTTAGGTTAGTTGTGACATTGTCACAACATACGGAACTGGCCATTTCCTTGATATTTTGCAGCATCGTGCCGTTGCTGATGTAGCGGATGGCTGCTACCACTTGCAGCTGTGTCGTTCCCTCATAGATGGAGAAGATACGAGCGTCGCGATATAGGCGCTGGCTCTTGTATTCCATGATGAAACCAGAACCACCATGAATGCTGATGGCATCATACGCATTTTGGTTGGCGTATTCTGAGTTCATACCTTTAGCCAATGGTGTGAAAGCATCAGCCAAACGTTGGTATTTCTTCATCTCTTGCTTCTCCTCGGGAGTCAGTTTACGGTCGCGCTCGATGTCTTCCAAACATTTGTAAATATCAACATAACAAGCCGTTTGATAAAGTAATGAACGACCAGCGTCAAGTTTTGCCTTCATGCGAGAGAGCATATCATAGACAGCAGGGAAGTTGATAATCTTATCGCCGAATTGTTGACGTTCCTTTGCGTAAGCTAAAGCCTCATTGTAAGCCTCTTGTTCTACGCCTACCGATTGAGCGGCAATGCCCAAGCGAGCACCATTCATCAACGCCATTACATATTTAATTAGTCCCAAGCGTGTGCTTCCGCAGAGTTCTGCCTTGGCATTCTTGTATGTTAACTCACATGTAGGTGAACCGTGAATACCAAGTTTATGCTCAATGTGACGCACGTTTACGCCACCATTACGCTTGTCGTAGATAAACATGGAAAGACCACGTCCGTCTTTGGTGCCTTCTTCAGAACGAGCCAAAACAAGGTGAATGTCAGAGTCACCATTGGTGATGAAACGCTTCACACCATTCAAACGCCAACAATTATCCTTCTCGTCGAAGGTTGCTTTCAACATCACACGTTGAAGGTCAGAACCAGCATCTGGTTCGGTTAAGTCCATAGACATTCCTTCTCCAGCGCATACACGAGGAATATACTTCTGACGTTGTTCCTCAGAACCAAACTCATAGAGTGTGTCGATACAACTCTGCAAGCTCCAGATGTTTTGGAAACCAGCATCTGCGGCAGAGATAATCTCTGAAAGCATCGAGAACACAGCGTTTGGTAAGTTTAAACCTCCGTATCTACGAGGCATGGAAACACCCCAAAGGCCAGCCTTACGTGTAGCGTCAAGGTTCTCAAACGTTTTAGAGGCATAAATCATACGTCCGTTTTCGAGGTGTGGACCTTCCAAGTCAACGCTCTCAGAATTAGGAGCTATGATGTTTGCAGCCACGTCGCCAGTGATGTCGAGAATCTGCTTGTAGTTCTCAATCGCATCGCCCAAGTCAACGGGTGCGTAGTCATATTCTTTCGCATCAGCGAAACCCTTTTCTTTCAGCTCAACAATACGAGCCATCAAGGGATGGTTGAGATAGAACCCTATCTCGGGGTGGTCACTATAATAGTTTGCCATAATTCAATATTTATAAATCATAATAATGATAAAACCTAAAGCAAAAAGAGAAGCAAGTGTAACGATGGTCCATTTGATTATCTTGTTCTTGATTTTATGGTATGCAAACATTGCTATGATGATGCAAATCAGGGCTAAGTCCAATACCCCATTCCACGGATAGTGTGGATGACCATGACCATGAATCAAGAAAAGCGAGGACCACATTTACTTACTAATTTGTTTATAATACTTAATCAATTACTTATTATCTTTATTTTAATCCTTTAAAGGTCTCATAGAAACGGATGGAGAAGAAAATTGCAAGGATTTCATTGAGAACCTTTCTCCAAATCGCCTTATCAGGATCAAGCGACAACCAAATAGAAGCGATGACCAAGAGTGCATAAACAATAAGTAATAAAACTTGTTTCTTCATCTTACTTGCTATTCTGCTTATAATACTTAATCAGTTTGGGAACAACTTCCTCAACCGTTCCAACAATCACGTAGTCGGCTATGCGATTGATAGGAGCATCAGGATCACTATTTACAGAAATGATAATACCAGAGTCCTGCATACCAGCGATGTGCTGAATCTGTCCAGAGATACCGCAGGCTATATAAACCTTTGGGTGAACGGTAACACCAGTTTGTCCAATCTGACGGTCGTGGTCAATCCAACCAGCATCTACGGCTGCACGAGAACCACCTACTTCACCGTGAAGTACTTTGGCAAGTTGGAAGAGTTGGTCAAAACCTTCCTTAGAACCAACACCATAACCACCAGCAACTACGATAGGCGCACCTTTCAGATTGTGCTTGGCAGCTTCTACGTGGTGGTCGAGTACCTTTACGACGAAAGCTTCAGCCGATACATATTTAGAAACTTCTGGATAAACCACCTCTTTCTTGCATTCACCCTCATAAATAGCCTTTTGCATCACACCACTACGCACGGTCGCCATTTGTGGACGATGGTCGGGATTCACGATGGTTGCTACGATGTTTCCACCGAAAGCGGGACGAATCTGATAGAGTAAGTTTTCGTAAACCTTATTATTCTTCTTGTCCTCGTACGAACCAATTTCCAATTCCGTGCAATCAGCTGTTAAACCACTGGTAAGTGAAGAACTTACACGAGGTCCTAAATCACGACCGATAACGGTTGCACCCATTAAGCAAATCTGTGGTTGTTCTTCTTTGAAGAGATTGACAAGAATATCGGTATGTGGTGCGGAAGTATAAGGGAATAATCCTTCTCCATCGAAAACAAATAGTTTATCAACACCGTATGGAAGAATCTGCTCTTCTACTTGTCCCTTAATGCCAGTACCTGCAACTACTGCATGTAGTTCTACGCCTAATTCATTGGCCAATTTACGACCCTTGGTCAAGAGTTCCTGGGAAACCTCGGCAACGTTTGTGCCTTCTACTTCTATATATACAAAAACGTTCTGCATGTCTTAACCGATGATTTTTTCGTTTAACAATTCTTGACATCGGCACTTGTCAATGTCTTTGATTCTTTCGCTTGGAAGACGATATTCTTCACGGCTTTCACCTTTGTTGGCGAACCAGCCAAACCGCATTGTTGTGGGTCTCCATCAACATCGGCTACGCTCCATTGATTCAACGTCAAGTAAGGACGCTCCTCATAGAGGTTATCGTAAGACGTGCCTTCGGCAGGTCTTTCCATCGGACAGGTAGCTCGCTTGTATTTCATCACGAGTTTAGCGTTCTGAGGACGACAAGGTGCCGCACTTCCGTTTACGGTAATCACTACGGGCAGTGGAGCTTCCACTGTCTCTACGCCACCATCGATGACGCGGCGGATAAGAGCCTTTCCGTCTTCTACTTTCAGTATTTCCTCAGCGTATGTCACTTGGTTTAATCCGAGTTTCTGAGCTACTTGTGGACCTACTTGTGCCGTATCTCCATCAATTGCCTGACGTCCGCCAACTACGATGTCAACATCGCCAATCTTCTTGACAGCTGTTGCCAATGCGTAAGAGGTAGCCAATGTATCGGCACCTGCAAACAATCTGTCGGTAAGCAACCATCCCGTGTCGGCACCACGGTAAAGTCCTTGGCGAATGATTTCGCCTGCACGTGGAGGACCCATCGTTAGGATTCCTACTGTTGAACCTGGATTTTGCTCTTTCAATCTAAGGGCTTGTTCCAAGGCATTCAAGTCTTCTGGATTGAAGATGGCAGGCAAAGCAGCACGGTTGACAGTACCTTCAGCTGTCATTGCGTCTTTACCTACGTTTCTTGTGTCGGGTACTTGTTTTGCAAGTACTACAATCTTTAAAGCCATATAAAATATTTATGTGATTTAATATAATATCCTAAAAATCAGCCGCAAAATTACTAACTTTTTACTGAGTGGCAAAATAAAAGTGGCTAAAAACGACCGAACGGGGATTTGGCTTGCACAAAGTTGCAAGTTTGTGCAATGTTTTTTGCGGTTTAGGTGTCGTAAACGATATGTTTAGCGCGTCTAAACAATATATTTAGGTCTGCTAAACATATCGTTTGTTGAGCCTAAATGATATGTTTGTTTGCATTTACTTTTATTATTCAATTCATTTTTTGGTTTTTCCGCCGAAATACTGTAATTTTGCATCAAGTATTAACGAATTCAACAGATAGATATATGAAAAGGTTTAGTTTGGCAATCTTTATGCTTGCCTTGACGTTAACGACTACTCAAGCTCAGGTGTTCGATAACCTTCCAGATCCCATAGAGGACGTGAACAAAGTGGTGGATAATACACCCGACTCTATTGCTAAGGCTTTGATGAGTCGTCCAGCACCTGGTTCTACGCGAATAGGAAGTAATCCCGTGCTATTTCTTATTGGCAATTCCACCATGCGCAACGGTACGAAAGGCGATGGTTCTAACGGTCAATGGGGATGGGGATATTATGCCAACCAATACTTCAATGCCAATAAGATAACGGTAGAAAACCAAGCATTAGGTGGTATGTCCACCCGTACTTTCTATACAAAATTGTGGCCAGCAGTACGTGAAGCGTTGCAATCAGGCGATTGGGTAATTGTCTCTATCGGACATAATGACAATGGTCCTTTCGATGAAGGTCGCGCTCGTGCGGTCATTCCTGGTATCGGTCCTGATTCTTTGAATGTTACCATCAAGGAAACGGGCGAGAAGGAAACCGTTTACACATACGGTGGATATATGCGCAGGTATGTTTCAGAGATTCGTGCGAAGGGAGCCAATCCCATCTTGATGTCGCTTACTCCTCGTGATGCTTACGACGAGTTGACGGGTAAGATTGTTCGTAAACCGCAAGGAAAATGGTTGGAGGAATTATCCGTGGAGTTAGATGTTCCTTACGTTGACCTCAACGAGATTTCTGGAGCCAAGTTGGATTCGTATAGCCATTGGAAAGAGAAATATCATTTCTTCGGCGACCATATCCACACCAGTTATTATGGTGCGCAGATGAATGCGCGAAGTGCAGCTGAAGGCATCATGGCTTCCAACCATCCTAAGTTGAATGTGTTGAAAGGAATGATGATGAACGTGGGATTGAAGAAGGTTGACGTGAAGAGAGAAACGGGTAAGCCTATCGTTTTCATTACTGGAGATTCTACCGTGAAGAATGCCGACAAGGAGAAAGATGGTATGTGGGGATGGGGCGCATTTGCCAATACCATTTTCAATGAGAAGAAAATCACACCCGTTAACGTAGCTATTGCGGGAAGGTCAACCAGAACTTACTTGCGCGAAGGCAGATGGGAGGCGATTTACAATACCCTTCAACCAGGCGATTTCGTATTGATAGAGTTTGGACACAATGATATTTGTCCGATAACCGATAAGAAGGCGCGCGGCGTGATACCTGGAACGAAGGATACTTGCCATGTATATAAGATGGAAGCAGACGGTTCGTTTGTGGTGGTATATTCCTTCGGTTGGTATTTGAAGAAGTTTATCGATGACGTACGTGAGAAAGGCGCTACGCCTATATTGGTTTCGTTGACTCCGAGAAACGAATGGCCGAATGGTAAGGTGGAACGTCGCAACGATTCATACGGTAAATGGTATCGTGAAGTGGTGGAAGAAACAGGCGTGGATTTCCTCGACATACACAATATTATTGCCGATTATTTGGATAAGAAATTCAAAGGCAAGGAAGATGCATTGCCTTACTTCAAGAAAGACCATACACACACCAGCATGATGGGAGCCAAGAACAATGCGAAATGTGTGGCTAAGGGATTGAAACAAATGAAACACCCGTTGGCAAAATACCTGAAATAAACGTGATAGATAGGGCTACCGTAGAGAAAATCAAAGATGCCGCCAATATCGTGGATGTGGTGGGTGAGTTCGTTACGCTTCGTAAGGCGGGAATGAACTATAAAGGATTGTGCCCATTCCATAACGAGAAGACGCCTTCGTTTATCGTTTCTCCTGCTCGTGGTACTTGTCATTGTTTCGGTTGTGGTAAGGGTGGAAATTCCATCAGTTTTGTGATGGAACATGAACAAATGACTTACCCCGAAGCATTGCGATGGTTGGCCAATAAATATCATATCGAAATCAAGGAACGCGAATTGAGCGATGAGGAAAAGCGTGAACAAAGTGAGCGCGAATCCATGTTTATCATCAACGAATATGCGTTGAAGTATTTCGAGGACATCTTACACAACCATGAAGAAGGCAAAGCCATCGGCTTGCAATATTTCAGGAGTAGGGGATTCAGGGATGATATCATCTCCAAATTCCAATTGGGTTTCGACCTCAGTAATCGATATGCTTTCGCGAATACCGCTTTGGAGAAAGGTTATAAGAGTGAGTTTATCGAAAAGGTAGGTATCTGTTACAAGAACGATAGAGGAGAACTGATTGACCGTTATTCAGGTAGGGTGATTTTCCCGTGGATAGGTGTAAGCGGAAAGGTGGTTGGTTTTGGTGGAAGAAAACTTGATGCCGCTACGAAAGGTGTACAACAGAAGTATGTCAATTCGCCCGATTCGGAAATTTATCACAAAGATAGAGAATTATACGGTATTTACCAAGCCAAGAAAGCCATTGCCAAGGAAGATAGAGTGTATATGGTTGAGGGATATACCGACGTGATTTCCATGCATCAATGTGGAATCGAAAACGTTGTTGCCAATTCTGGTACGGCTCTTAGTCTTCATCAGATTCATGTACTTCATCGGTTCACGTCAAACATTACTTTGCTTTACGACGGAGATAGTGCTGGTATTCATGCTGCTTTGCGCGGTACGGATATGTTGCTTAGTGAAGGAATGAATTTGAAGGTTTTACTTTTGCCAGATGGTGATGACCCAGATTCATTCGCACGTAAACACACCGCTTCTGATTTCAGACAATATATAGAGGAGAAGCAAACCGACTTCATCCAGTTTAAGACGGATTTGTTGTTGAAAAACGAGCGCGACCCATTGAAGCGAAGCGAAGCCATTAACTCTATCGTAGAGAGCATTGCAATGGTGCAAAATCAAATCTTGCGAGATACTTACTTGCATGATTGTGCTCAACGAATAGGCATTAGCGAGTCTACTTTGATTAACCAAATGAATAAGTTCATTCGCAATGGACGAGAACAAAAGACTCCACAGGTGCAAACGCCTATTCCAAAGGTTGTTCCCGTGAATGTCGTTTCATCCAATACGCCTACTACTGGTGATAGTAAGGTGCAACAAATGCTCATTCAATTGGTGATTAGACATGGGAAAAGGGTGATATATAACAACGTGGAAGACGAGGAAGGTAATCTTCACGACATTAATATCATTCAATACGTGAGCTTGAATCTAAGTGCTGACAATCTACGTTTTAATAATGAGTTGTATAACCGCATCTTAGAGGAAGCCGTGGAACATTTGAACGATGATGGTTTTGATACGCAAAACTATTTTATCAATCACGAGGACATTACGATAAGTAAGTTGGCAGCCGACATGAGTCAAGATAAGTTTCATTTGTGTGAAAGTCAGCAAGTGAAAAACGACCAAGAATCATTGCGTAATCGCACGTTGCATCTGATTCTTGATTTCCGGAAGGAATATTTAGATGGAAGGCTGAAGGCAATTAAAAGAGATATCGCGCAGGTGACAAACGACATGGAGAGAATGAGAGCGTTGATGAGCGAGTATCAAGAAACCATGCATCTGCGCAATGAGTTGGCGAAAAAGTTGGGCAATAATATAATGACGAGATAATATGTATTTTATAGAGAAAACATTTGAGATTTCTGCCTGTCATAGACTTGTACTTCCGTATGAGAGCAAGTGTACGCACATACACGGTCACAATTGGTTGATTACGGTATATTGCAAGTCTCTCGAATTAAACGAGAGTGGGATGGTGGTGGATTTCAGCGAAGTCAAGAGAAGGGTGAAGAAGGTGCTGGATCATCAAGACCTGAACGAAGTGCTTCCTTTCAATCCTACGGCTGAGAATATCGCGCGCTGGATTACCGACCAGATTCCGCATTGTTATAGGACAAGGGTGCAAGAAAGCGATGGTAACGTTGCCATTTACGAAAAAGACGAATGATGAAGACCTACCGCGTGAACGATATGTTTTATTCCCTGCAAGGCGAAGGTAACAATACGGGCAAGGTTGCCGTATTCGTGAGATTTGCGGGGTGTAATTTGCGTTGCTCATTTTGTGATACGGATTTTACGGATTATACGGAAATGAGTGCGGATGAAATCGTGAAACGCGCTAATGCATTATGTGAAGTTGCCCAACAGATAAAACCGATGGTGGTACTTACTGGTGGTGAACCTACATTGCAAGTTGACTGGGCTTTGATAGACTCTTTGCATCAAGCAGGATATGTTGTCGCGATGGAAAGTAACGGTACTAATCTTCCTCCCGATAATCTTGATTGGTTGACGGTGTCTCCCAAGGAGCGGGTAATGGTGAAACGATGCAATGAATTGAAATGCTTGTTTGATGAAAAGGCATGTGTTGATGATTTCGGAATCATAGCCGATGAGTATTATCTACAACCTTGCGACGTGGGGGATGATGTGAAGAATCAAGCTATCATCCAACAATGTGTAGAGTATATCAAGGCTCACCCCAAATGGCGATTGTCTTTGCAAATCCATAAGTTGGCTGGGTTTAAGTGATATGATGTCTTAACGCTCATAATAATATATACGAAATGACATATCTTTATTGGATTGCCACCCTTATTTATGCGGTTATCGTGATAGGCACGATAATTACCGTCGTGATGGATAATCGACAACCAGTAAAGACGTTGTTGTGGATTTTCGTATTGCTCTTCATGCCAGTCATAGGAATCATCTTGTATTTCTTCTTCGGCATGAATACTCGAAAGGAAAAGATGATTAGCCAACGGAGTATCGACCGATTGACGAAACGCTCTATGATGGAATACATCGAACAAAAGGACCTTCACGTAGCGGATAGTCATAAGGTGTTGGTGAGATTGTTCTCTGAGCAAAACTGGGCGTTTCCTTACAAGGACAACGAAGTGGATATTTTTACCGATGGTTATGCGTTTTTTCCAGAGTTGTTGGCTGAGATTGCCAAGGCTAAAGACCATATTCATTTAGACACTTACATCTTTGAAGACGATCCGTTAGGACGTTTGGTTGCCGATGCGTTGATTGCCAAGGCGAAAGAGGGCGTAGAGGTTCGCGTCATTTACGATGATGTGGGATGTTGGAAAGTGAAGAACTCCTTCTTTGAGCGAATGCGAGAGGCGGGAATCGACGTTCATGCATTTATGCCCGTTCGTTTCCCGATGTTCACGAGAAAGGTCAACTATCGCAATCACCGCAAGATATGTATCATTGATGGTTTGGTGGGATTCATCGGTGGTATGAATATCGCCATGCGATACGTGAAGGGAACGGCCAAACAACCTTGGCGCGATACGCATTTGCGCATTCGTGGAGCGTCTGTATATGGTTTGCAACGGGCATTCTTGATAGATTGGTATTTCGTTGACCGTACGCTTATCACCAAACATAAATATTATCCTCCTTACGATGCTAATATCAGCAACAATTGTGTGGCGCAAGTCGTAACAAGTAGTCCTATCTCTGAATGGCCTGACATCATGCAGGGATATGTGCGTATCTTGTTGGAAGCCAAACGATATGTCTATATAGAGACTCCTTATTTCTTACCAACAGAACCAGTGCTTTTCGCCATGCGAACGGCTGCTTTGGCTGGCGTAGACGTAAGGTTGATGATTCCTTTTCAAAGTGATGCGAAAATCACCGAATGGGCTACTCGTTCCTACTTCGTGGAAACGATTAAGGCTGGCGTGAAAATATACTTATATAAGGCTGCTTTCAATCACAGTAAGTTACTTATTAGCGATGATTCATTGAGTACTTGCGGCAGCACCAACGTAGATTTCCGCAGTTTCGAGAATAACTTTGAGTCGAACATCTTCTTCTACCATCAAGGAATTGCGTTGAGATTAAAGAAGGTATTCCTTGACGACCAAAGTCATTGTATCTTATTGAACAGTACGGTTAACTTAGAACATCGTCATTTCCTCAAGCGGTTCACGGAATCCGTCTTCCGTTTGATTTCACCAATGTTGTAATCGTAAGAGGTGAGGAGTGAGAGGTGAGAAGTGAGAGAATACCTTTTTCTCCTTTATTACTTAATGAAAAAGACATATCTCTCACCTCTCACCCCTCACCCCTCACCTCTTCCCTAAACACCGAAAAGTTTACGCTTCCGTAATTTCGATGCTCTATGAAATGGGGATGGTCTGAAAAGTCGTTGTGCTTGCCGTGTTCGAATACGAAGATACCGTTTTCCTTTAACAAGCCGTACTCGAAGATTAACGATGGAATCTTCGGCAATTCGGGTAATGAATAGGGCGGGTCGGCAAAGATGAAGTCGAATTGTTGGTGACAACTCTTCAGAAACCTAAACACGTCGCCACGGATAAGGATGTTCTTTTCCGTTCCTATCTTCTTCATGCAATCGCTGATAAAACGAGCATGGTCGCGGTCGAGTTCGACGCTTACTACAGAAGCACATCCACGACTTAGCAACTCCAGCGATATGCTTCCCGTACCTGCAAACAAGTCCAACGCCGTAGCATCCTCAAAGTCAATATAACCATTGAGCACGTTGAAGATACTCTCTTTCGCAAAATCGGTTGTCGGACGCGCCTTGAAACTCCGTGGTATCTCAAAGTGCCTACCCTTGTATATCCCTGTAACGATTCTCATCTGTTTTCCGTAAAAATGGCTTGTAAGTCGAAAGGCATTTCCTTGTAATTGGTGAAAGGTGCGTGGTTGAATTCCGTTTCCGCATTCAGCGCGTATACCTTTTGTACATAGTGGTGCAAGGCTTCCATCATCCAGTCTTTTTCGGGAATGTCGCCCGCTAAATAAAGCTCGTCGTGTTGCACGTCGTATCCCAATTGCTGCCAGGTGTAGAGCATGTAATACACGGCATCGTGCGCATGTTCGGCATTGAAGCTATTGCAAAACTTAAACCTGTTTTTGTCGAAGCTAAACACTTCCATACGTTTGTCGTGGAAATAAGCATACAACTTCTTGCGTACTCCCGTAAAACTCCTCCTATGCAGGTAGTTCCATACGGGATGGGCTATGGGGAAATAGCGCACGTCGCTGAAATGCTCGTCGATAACGAGTTTCAAGTCTTTGTTGATGCAAAACACCGCCACCGTATTCAAGTTGGGCAACACTTGGTAAATCACCGTATTCCCTTCCATTCCCGTGATGGTATGGTGATACATGCTTTCTATGTCGTCTTCGTTGAATTCCTGTACGGGAATCAGCATTACGGGCGAGTCTATCAATGCCAAAGCACGTTGATAGCCCCTGCTCAACAAATCGCCATCTTTGAAAGCCTCCCGTAAGTTGGCTGCCATCGCAATGCCAGTCCTGATGGGATAATGCTCGTATGCCACTTTGTTGACAGATTCACGGTCTACCACGGCAAACGAGAGGTCGTTGTGACTAATCCTGATGTTCAGTCTTTCTTGTTTGATATTGTTTTCGTTGTTCATCGTCAGTGTAATGGTTTTTTATGGGTTTACGTTCCCGATGATTAAACCAGGAAACTTGCCTTCCTCTGAGGCGCGGCGAATCAAGTTGTCTATCTCCTTTTCGTTCATGCCGTTCAGGTAGTCACGATAGGATGCGCTACACGACATCTGCGGCACCGTTTCGCCAGATTCCAATGGTTCCATGCTCGTTTGGATGGAGAACATCACATCGTCGGAGAAGGGAATGAAACGCAACGAATCCGCCAAAAGACCTTCCTTCACCAAGCTATCCAAGCTCGCCGTGTAATATCCGTGCGTCCGCAAGTATTGCGTTTCAGCCTGTTGGATGCTGTTCATCCTGTATTCTACTATCTTTTCCCGTTCCTTCACTTGTTCCTCGAAGCGCATCGGGGCACTCACACTCAAGTAGCAAATAAGCACCAATATCAATGCACAGACAGTCAGTAGGATGTGGTGGCGATTCATTAATTTCATCATGGTTTCTCAATTTGATGCAAAGATACGATTATGTGAGCGAATAACCAAATTAATTCGTGTTTTTTCCCTGCGTTTCCCGTTGGAATAGTTTGATGTTGGAGTTATAGGCATGTTATCGTTTCAATTTCGTACAATCATCATGTACCATTCGTACAACGGCTTTGTACCATTCGTACATGGCCGATGTACGAAATGAAACCAACATTTTTATTGAGCCAAAAAAATATTTCCTAAAATAATATTGTGTTTAAAAATAAATATGTAATTTTGCACCGCTTTTCAGCAAGATACTATTTCATGGGGTTGACTGGATTTGACGGCAAGATGAGATGGTATGTAAGCATGCGGAGGCTCGTTGGCTACCTCCTTAATCTGAGTGAACAAAAAATTAATTGGCGAAAGAAACTACGCTCTCGCTGCCTAATCGAAGCATAGTAGATTACTGGCTTTATTCCGTCACAAGGTGATGGAACGAGACATCGCTCCAAGGATGTTGTTCCGAATCTGAGGGTTCAGCGGTGCAGGTAAATCGGAAATAGTCGTGTTGAGCCTCGGCAGCACGATGAAATTCAGAGGATAAGGTATCGATTGGTGGTCCAGGTCTTGTCGATGCTCGAAAACCAAAGTCTGGAATAAGCATGTAGAAAGCGTATGGTTTCCTTGTGCGGACGCGGGTTCGATTCCCGCCAGCTCCACATCAACAAATCCCTTCGTCACACAATGGCGAAGGGGTTTGTCTTTCTTTTTCGTACCATACAAAACAATAGACTCAAGCGAAATTACATAGGTTTTGTGATTTTCCAATGTCTTTTAATTTGCCTTTTTCAGTCTTCAATCTGCAATTTTCATTCTTTTTGCCAAGACCTCCCGTCGTTTTTCATAAACTCCTAAGTATCAGGTGGTTGTGAAATGGAAAGGCTTGAAAGACCTCACCTAAGACCTCCCGTAAGACCTCCCATAGACCTCCCGTAAGACCTCCCGTCGATGCTTGTATAAGTTTGCAAAAAAGTGTTCGATGAAGCAATTATTTGAGATACACTTGAGATGAGCGAGCGAAAGAAGAATCTACCGAAAACCATGTCGGCAAGACGGGAGGTCTTACGGGAGGTCTATGGGAGGTCTTACGGGAGGTCTTAGGTGAGGTCTTGAAAATGTTAAGTCGTTGATGCAGAATAAATTAACCTATATAACGGGAGGTCTTGCGAAAAATCTCAAAATTCATGTGTTTGAGGTAAGAAACACGTCATTTTGAATGCGTAAACCATAGCTTTAGGCGATGTAAACGATAGCTTTGTATGCTATAAACCATCAATTATCAATTCACAATTATCAATTCACAATTAACGTAAGAAGCAAGAGATTAGCCTTTCAAATGAGAGGACAAATCTCTTGCTTCTTGCTTCTAACCTTCTTACTTTCTTGCTTCAAACCTTCTTGCTTCTAAATTCTATTCGATGTTCTCTGGAGCCTTTTTCTCCTTGATGCTATTCTCGTGCTTCTTAGGAATGGAGAAGCGAATCTTCTCGCCTTCATCCCGCTTTTCGTGGTAGAGTTTTTGTAGGGGGTTCTCGTAGGGCTTGTCATAGTTGATGCGATTGCGATATACGTCAATACCCACATAGATTGCTTTCCTCAGCGAACTCTCATCCCCCTTGTTTTGTCCTGCTATCTCGAAACAGGGTGTATGCGTGGGCGACGTACAGACATAAGACAATCCCGATAACAGGGCATAGTTGCTTCCGCCATTGATGGTATTGAAAGGCATCATACCTTGGTCGTGATACATGGCGAGAATGCCGTCGAAAGCTCCATATTTATGATTCCCGAAGAAGTCATCCGCCGTAAAAGGACCGAAAGCCTCAACGTGTTGTTCTTCTAATTGAGTGATGGCAGGTTTTATCACATCCGTTTCCTCCTTGCCGTTCGCATTGGGATTCAATGCCAACACGGCGATGCGAGGATTGAAGATACGCAAGTCGCGTTTCAATGCCGTATGCAAGGCAATGATTTTCTGTGATACATGTTCGATGGTAATCTGGTTGGAAACGTCTTTGATAGCCATGTCTTTCGTTGCCAAGGCAATTCTCATCAAGTCGTTACCCATCAAGACGGTAGCCTTGTTTGCCTCTCCCAATTTCTCTTGCATGTACTCAAATTGACTGCCACCTTTCCCGTCTGCACTTTTGTTAATGGGCAACGTCACCAATACTTGAATGCTATGATTGCGCAAGTCTTCCAAAGCATGGTCGAGTGCTTTCATTGCCGCTTGATGAGACTCTGGCGTAGGAGTGCCAATCTCCACCTTCACGTCCTCGTTCATGCAAGTGAGCAAGTTTACCCGTCCGTCGCGCGCCTCTTCCACTTGGTTGATAATCGTGAAGTTGGCTTGCATGTCGAGAGCCTTTCGATGGTAAGCAGCCACCTTGGGCGAACCGTAGATGATAGGTGTACAAAGCTCCAACATCTCAGGTGTAGAAAAGGTTTTAAAAATCAGTTCATATCCAATGCCGTTTGTGTCACCGTGGGTAATTCCCACAAGAATTTTCTTATTCTCCATAATGAATTATATTGTATATAAGTTCTACTTATACTATCTCCGTTCGTCAGCAATCTTTTTCGCCGTGCTCAGCAAGCCACAGGCGGCGAAGATGTCTTGTCCGCGTGAAGCGCGAATGGTGGTGAAGATACCCTTGTTGGTCAGGTAATCCCTAAACGATTCCATCTTCTTTTCATCCGTCTCATGAAGAGGCACGGAAGGTATTTGATGGAAGCGGATGAGATTGATTCTGCACTCCAACCCATGAAGCAATCGAACGATTTCGCGTGCATGCGTCATGGTGTCATTCAATCCCGCAAACAAGATATATTCAAACGATAGTCTCCGTTGGTGGGTGAAGTCATATTGTCGCAATAATTCCACCACCTCCCGAATTGACATTCCCTTTTCGGCAGGCATCAATAGCGCCCTTTGTTCAGGGATGGGAGAGTGCATGCTGATGGCTACGTGACACTCGCTCTCGTCCAAGAACCTCTTCAATTTGTTCTTGATGCCCACTGAACTAACCGTAATGCGCTTCGGACTCCATGCGTAGGCATAGTCGGCAGTTAAGATGTTTGTGGCTTTCAACACGTTGTCAAGATTATCCATCGGTTCGCCTTGTCCCATGAAAACCACGTTCGTCAACTTATCCCTTTCAGGAAGCGAATAGATTTGATTGAGGATGTTGCAAGCAGAGAGGCTTCCCTCAAAACCTTGTTTTCCCGTCTGACAAAACAGGCAATTCATCTTGCATCCCACCTGACAGGAAACGCAAAGCGTAGCACGATCCTTATCGGGAATATAGACCGTTTCGACAAACTTGTCGCCCTGTACGGGAAAAAGATATTTGATGGTTCCGTCCTTAGAATACTGTGCATCGATGGGATTGGCACATCCTATGCAATACGACTCAGCCAGTCGCGCACGGTTCGCTTTAGACAAGTTAGTCATGTCGTCAATGCTCTTCACGTGTTGTACGTATAGCCATTTAACGATTTGCGGTGCCGTGAAAGAGGGCAATCCCAAATCTTTGACGACATCTTTCAACTCAGTCAACGACATTCCGAGAAGTGGTTTCTTGTCTAATTCCATGCTATTCAAATCCCATTAATTGGGCAAAATTACGAATAATCATCGTAAAAAAAGAGCATTTTCACAAGATTAACGCAAATATGCCAACCAAGTTTGCGTAAAATGCTTATTTTTTGTATTTTTGCAAATAAAATGAAACGTGACAACGAAATTCAAATATGAGAGAGAAGATTGATTGTTTCTTGCCTTGCGAGGATTTTCATGTCATTGAAGAACAATTGGACGTGCTTCGACAAGACAAGACCATACATCATATTCACTTGATGGTGTCGGAGGAGTTTTCCAAAAAACATGTAGCACCTCATGATTGCAGTTACTTAGTAGTAGAAAACCTGACGTCTACGAAAACCATCTTGGCCATCGAAAAAGACACAGAGGCAGATTACGTGTTGTTGAGCTTGAAGACCACACCCGTTAGATTGGGCTTGTATGCACTCGACCGTTTCTTGCGCGTGGCTTGTGAGACTGATGCCGCCATGGTGTATAGCGATAGGTTTGAAGCGAGAGTAGGGGAGAAACGCGCCACCGTTCATCCTACTATCGACTATCAATTAGGTAGCATACGCGATGATTTCGATTTCGGACAGTTGTTGCTCGTGAAATCGAGTTTGTTGCATGCTTACGCCACCCAACCAACGATTGCAGAGTACCAATTTGCAGGCGTGTACGACCTGCGTTTGTTCTTGAGTAGGAACGGTGCCCTGTTTCGCATCAACGAATGCCTGTATACCGAAGTGGAACTCGATACCCGAAAGAGCGGAGAGAAGCAATTCGACTACGTGAATCCGCGTAATCGGGACGTGCAAATAGAAATGGAACAGGTAGCAACGGCTCACTTGGAAGCCATAGGAGCGCGAGTAGATACCACGACATACGTAGACGTTGACTTCAACGAGCAGAATTTCGAATATGAGGCAACGGTGGTGATTCCCGTTTACAATCGAGAGAAAACCATCGCGGATGCTGTTCATTCAGCCCTGTCGCAAAAAACGAGCTTCAAATACAATGTCATTGTCGTTGACAACCATTCAACCGACAAGACGGGAGATATATTGGAAGACATCAGGAACGACAAGGGCAATCCCAGATATAAGACACAATTGGTACATATCATCCCCGAGCGAACGGACTTGGGCATTGGCGGTTGCTGGAACGTAGCCGTGAATGACGATAGATGCGGTAGGTTTGCCGTACAATTGGATTCAGACGACCTATATTCCTCACCTCAGACATTGCAACAGGTGGTAGATGCCTTCCGCAAACAAAAGGCTGCGATGGTGATAGGCAGTTATCGGATGTGTGACTTTGACTTGAATACGTTGCCGCCAGGATTGATAGACCATCAGGAATGGACCGACGAGAACGGTCCTAACAATGCCTTGCGCATCAATGGATTGGGGGCACCACGTGCTTTCTTTACCCCGTTGGTTCGTCAAATTCGTTTCCCCAATACCAGTTACGGAGAAGACTACGCATTAGGTTTGGCGTTCTCTCGTAGATACCGTATCGGTAGAATCTTTACGGAATTGTATCTTTGTAGACGATGGGGAGGCAATAGTGATGCGGCATTGAGCGTTGAAAAGGTGAATGCCAACAATCTCTACAAAGACCGATTGCGCACGTTGGAAATATTGGCTCGACAACAGATGCACCAAGGCAAGACCGAAGAACAAGCCAATGGCGGATTGCAACGATTCTTCAACCGACAATTGGAAAAATGGGAAGATGCCCGCAAGCATTATCGTGAGTTGGCACACGTGCAAACGAGAGAATTGTCTTTTGGCGACAATACGTTGAAAGTGCAATGGAACCCTGCTCGTATGGTGTCAACGGGAGCCAAGATAGACAAGCAATCATTGGCGGAGCGTCCCTGTTTCCTTTGCTTGAAAAATCGTCCGCTCAACCAGATTTCCAAGTCGATAGACGAACGGTTTGAATTGTTGGTAAATCCATTCCCCATCTTGCCTACACACTTTACGATTCCCGCAAAGAAACATCAACCTCAACAAATCATCGATTATTATAATGAGATGCATAAGTTGTTGAAAGCCTATCCAGAGTTGACCGTATTCTACAATGGTCCTGAATGTGGCGCATCAGCACCCGATCATCTGCATTTACAAGCAGGAACAAGCGACGTCTTGCCGATACAAACGGGATGGCAACGATTAAGCAGGAAGTTGGAGATGGTTTGTAGCATCAACGAGGTAGAATATTTAGCGCAAATCACCGATTTTGTTTGTCCTGCTTTCGTTATACGAAGCAGACATGAGTCAACTGACGTAGCGTTGTTTAGGAAGTTATATAAGGTACTCGACGAGATAAGAACGTCTTCATTGCGAAAGAAGGAACCCATGATGAATATCGTGTCATGGCGACAAGGCGAAGACTTCCTGTCAGTTATCTTCCCTCGAAAGAAACATCGTCCTGATTGCTATTTCGAAGAAGACGACAAGCAGATGATGGTAAGTCCTGGTGCGTTGGATATGTCGGGTTTGCTGATTACCCCTCGTCAAGAAGACTACCAGAGAATGACACCAGAAATGGCCGTCAACATATTAAGGGAATGCAGCTTGAATGAAGATGAAACGGCTATGGTAGTTAAGCAACTCAAGAACTTATTTGAAACCGAGACGTCATTATCTGAAATCAGGGAACGATTCCGCGAAGAACCCAGCGTGAAAGTTGGTGTGGTGAGTGGGCAGAAGATTTGTTTCTCGCTCAACACCCCCTATTTGGCAAAAGGCGAAGAGTTGGTGGGTGACCAACAAGTGGAATTCTCGGAAGGTGGAATATTATGGAAAGGAAACCAATATCGTGAGTTGGCTTTCCTTCCACAATCACCCGATGCTTCTTTCTCATTGAAAGACGTGACTATTGGCGTGAATTTCCATTGGGAGAGAAAAGAGACGCAAACATTCCAAGGCATGTTAAGATTGGTTGTTGAGGCCGACAAGATTTGTGCCATCAATGAGTTGCCCGTGGAGAATTACTTGGAAAGCGTTATTTCGAGCGAAATGAAAGCCACATCGTCCTTGGAATTGTTGAAAGCCCATGCCGTTATCTCTCGTAGTTGGCTTTTGGCACAAATGGATAAACGTCGTAAGAACCAAGAAAGTGGCAATAATTTCTTCTCGTTCATCAAGAAAGATGATGAGTTGATTCGTTGGTACGATAGAGAAGACCACACGATATTTGACGTTTGTGCAGACGACCATTGCCAACGTTATCAAGGAATAACCATGAAGACCGACGACCGCGTGCTGGAAGCCGTGGAAGCCACGAGAGGACAAGTATTGATGTCGGAAGGAGAAATCTGCGATGCTCGATTCAGTAAGTGTTGTGGTGGAGTAACCGAGGAATATCAATATTGTTGGGAGAATATCAGTAAGCCCTATCTACTTTCCATTCGCGATGGCAATGGCGATGTTCCCGATTTGTCTATTGAGAAGAATGCGGAAGAATGGATTCGTAATGCGCCAGAATCGTTCTGTAACACGAAAGACAAACAGGTATTGTCGCAAGTGCTTAATGATTACGATCAAGAGACAACTGAGTTCTATCGTTGGCGCGTATCTTATTCGCAAAAGGAATTATCCGAATTGGTGAGCGATAAATTGAAGATGGATTTCGGTGAAATCATCGACTTGATACCATTGGAACGAGGAAAGAGCGGAAGAATCTCCAAACTGAAAATCGTGGGAACAAAACATACGTTTACGATTGGAAAAGAACTCGAAATCCGAAGGGCATTGAGCAACACGCATTTGTATAGTTCTGCCTTTGTGGTAGACAAATACGATAAGCGTTTTGAATTGATTGGTGCCGGTTGGGGACATGGTGTAGGATTGTGCCAAGTGGGTGCCGCCATGATGGGCGAGAAAGGTTATCAATACAATGAGATATTGTTGCATTATTACAAGAATGCGGTGATTAAGCAAGTATATAAATAAGAAAGAGAACAAAGAAACGGAAAAATATTTGTCAAGATGAAACAAATACAGAAAAAACCATGGGGATGGGTTCCCACGTTGTATTTTGCCGAAGGATTGCCTTACGTGGCGGTAATGACGATTTCCTTGGTATTGTACAAACAATTGGGATTGAGTAACACGGAAATTACATTCTATACTTCATGGCTTTATTTGCCATGGGTAATAAAGCCACTTTGGAGTCCCTTTATAGACTTAATCAAGACGAAACGGTGGTGGATTGTAACGATGGAATTGTTAATAGGTGCAGCATTTGGAGGCGTAGCCTTTATGATTCCAACTTCTTTATGGTTGCAAGGTACCTTATTCTTCTTTTGGGTAATGGCATTCGCTTCAGCTACGCACGATATTGCGGCAGACGGCTTTTATATGTTAGGACTCGATACACACCAACAAGCTTGGTTCGTGGGTATTCGTTCCACTTTTTATCGTTTGGCAACTATATTCGGACAAGGTATACTTGTCATGATTGCTGGTAACTTGCAAGTGATTTATCGCAATAGTATTTCCTATTCATGGAGTTTGATGTTTTACGGAGTAACGGGTATCTTTATCGCACTTTGGTTGTGGCATCATTATGCGTTGCCAGTTCCTGCAGAAGATGCGGCACGTAACGACGTGAACGTGCAAACGATATGGAAGGAATTTGTGAATACTATCAAGTCGTTTTTCAAGAAACCGCAAGTGACTGTAGGTATTTTGTTCATGCTTCTTTATCGTATGCCAGAAGGCTTGTTGGCTAAAGTATCGGCATTGTTCCTCATAGATGCGGCTCATAACGGTGGTATGGGATTATCGCCGCAAGAGTACGGATTAGTGCAAGGAACGGTAGGTGTGATAGGATTGACGCTTGGCGGAATTCTCGGTGGTATTTGCGCAGGTAAGGATGGTTTAAAGAAATGGTTGTGGCCAATGGTTTGTGCAATCACTTTGCCCGATATCGTATATGTCTACTTGAGTTATGCGTTGCAAAGTAATTTGGTTGTTATCAACGTTTGCGTATTTATCGAGCAGTTTGGTTATGGATTTGGTTTCACGGCTTATATGCTATACCTTATATATTATAGTAGGGGACAATTCAAAACGAGCCACTACGCATTGTGTACGGCATTTATGGCATTGTCGATGATGATTCCTGGATTGTTTGCTGGTGCATTGCAAGAAATGGTGGGTTATAGAATGTTCTTTATCATCGTGATGATGTGTTGTGCAATTACATTTGTTGTGACTTCGTTCTTGAAGATAGACCCAGAGTTTGGCAAGAAAGAGAAGGATTCTTGATTGTAATAATCATCCTTATTGATAATGGGCAGGCATTGAAGTCTGCCCATTATTATTTCTATAGTTTGATTCCTTTGTCATCAGAAATATACATGAAAACAATAAAAAAACGGTAATAAAAATGATGTCTTAAGAATGCTCGTAACATGTTGGCGCACACACGAAAAAAAGTACTATTAACAAAAGTTAAACTACTAAATATACACAATTCATTCACATTATTTTTATATATTTGTAAGGGAATATACTAACTCTCATAACTTTTTTAGATAGCTATCTATTAACAACAAATTAAATTCATTATGGAAATTACTTTCAAGAAAAAGTCGCATCTAAATGAAAAGCGACAGAGGGCATGGATGATAGTCATCTTATTGGCCGTATTCAACACATTGAGTTGGGCACAAAGCATCGATTTCGACAATGCCAAACTGAAAACTGCTACCAACTTTACCAGTTGGTATGTTGATGGAGAAGGAACAACCAAAACAATCAACGGTGTAACATTTACCTTAGGAACTGGTTCTGGTTCTGCAGCTACACAACTGAAAGGCAATTGGTGGAAAGACGGAGTGAACTATGACATGCAAGTTGGTGATGGTCTTACGGCTTATAATAGCAGTGGCGGAAAGCCTACTTCTGGTTCTGTGTCTATCACCGTTAAAATTAGGGGACTCTCCGCTGGTACTCACTCTTTGCAAGCTTATCACAACTATGTGGAAGCTGATGGAAATTACACCGTACCACCTATCAACGTATCTGTGAATGGGGTTGTACAGGTAACAGGATTGCAACAATCGATGCGCGCAACCAGCACAAGTACAAGTGCCAAGAGTTATGTCACTTTCAACGTTGGAAGTACGAGTCAAGAGACAACCATTACTTATTACACCGTTCCTGCTAATGGAACGAGTTATTTCTGCACAGGATTGTTCATCAATTCCTTGGAGTTGGGTGTGGATAATGCCGATAACCTTGCTCAGAATCCGTATCCTGCTTCAATGGATTGCCACGTGAATGCAGACGGAGGTAGCTTAACTCTATCGTGGACACAGTCGGTGAATACTCCTACAAGGCACATCTATTATTTCGGAACAGACTCAACCGCCGTGCTAAATGCTACGTCGGGAGGCACTTCCACCACTTCTACATCATTCACCAAGAGTGGACTCAATCCCATGCAAAAATATTATTGGCGCGTGGATGAGGTCATCAACGGAAATACTTATACTGGTAAGGTATGGAGTTTCCGTCCTCGTCGATTGGCATTCCCTGGTGCTGATGGTGCAGGAAAATATGCCACAGGTGGTAGAGGAGGTGTAGTATATCATGTGACAAGTCTTGCCGATGATGCGAATACCAATGGAACCTTACGTTATGGTTTGGAAAGATTATCTGGTCCTCGCACCATCGTATTTGATGTAAGTGGTGTCATTACCTTGCAAAGTACATTGACGTGTAGCGACCCATACGTAACTATCGCAGGACAAACCGCCCCTGGCATTGGTATCATGTTGCGTAATCAACCGTTTGGTTCTAATTCCAATGATGGAATTACACGATTCATGCGTTTCCGCTATGGACATGGGGATGATTGGAATGGTACATCGCCTAACGAAAATACGGGTAATGCTGGTGGACTCTCCGCAAACTACGGAATTATGGACCATTGTCTTTTGGGATGGGGTTCGGATGAGACATTCTCCTCTCGTGGTGCTAAAAACTATAGTTTCCAGCACAATATCATCGGTGAGTCACTGAATCAAAACGGACATAAGAATTATTATAATTCCAACAATGCCGTGCAACATGGTTTTGCCGCAACGGTAGCTGGTGATGTGGGTTCGTTGCATCACAATCTACTTGCTCATAATGAAGGTCGCGCATGGAGTTTAGGTGGAGGTCTGGATGGTGCAGGTGCATACGCTGGACGTTTGAATATCCGCGATAATGTAGTATACAACTGGGGTGGTCGCGCTACTGATGGTGGTGTTCATGAAGGAAACTTTGTGAACAACTATTACAAGAAAGGTCCAGCCACGACCCAGAATTTCATCTTCATCGCCCAATTGGAAGGAGCTGGTTCGGGAACACAAGAATACTATCTCAACGGCAATTATAGGGTGAGTCAGGATGGTAATACGAAGACTCCCGATACGAACAACAATACGTATAAATATGAATTAAGTGGCGGACAGAATCTCAATTGGAATGTATGGGCATCTTCTCCGTATAGCTTCTGGAACCATGAGAGCCAAGTAGAAACATCTGCCGATGCTGCATTCAAGAACGTTTTGAGTGATGTGGGATGTAACTACGCTGGTCTTGACAACAACGAGGCACGTCTTGTGTCTGAGAGTCTCCATGGTACATTTACCAAGTATGGTAGTCGTTCGGGCAAACCAGGTTTGATTGATAAGGAGAGTGATTCTGAAGGTTGGAATGGTTTAGGCATTACTTCTGCTTCTCGTCCTTCTGGTTGGGACTCTGACAATGACGGAATACCCAATTGGTTTGAGAATGCTAAGGGATGGAATGCTTCATCAGCTAACAACAATGTATATAATACCTCCACCTATTATACAAATCTTGAGGATTACCTGAATTGGATGGCAGAGCCTCACTTTATCGGTGATACTGATGGAGAAGGTATTACGGTAGCAGTCAACAAGACCGTTGCACTCGCTGGATATTTCGCTGGTTACACCTCTCCGAGTTATTCTATCGTATCGAATAGCGGTTCTGCTCAAGCAAGTATTTCCAATGGTGAACTTATCGTGAATGCTCCCGCATCTATGGCTAACAAAGTGTTCACTATCGCCGTGAGAGCTTCTGAAAGCGGTGTGTCACTCACTCGTAACTTCAATTTCTATGTAGGTGATGCTCCAGTGGTGAATCCTGATCCTACGCCAGATCCCACGACATCGATGGTGACAGAAGAAGGGACTATCTATTGGGAGTTCAATCAAGGTGGAGCCAATCAAACAGCTACTCTTAGCAGCAATTTTGAAGGTTTTGTAACGGCATCTACCACCTTGGGTAGTAACTTGACTTGGGCTGGTACAAAGGTATTAACAGGTATTACGGAAAGTTTGATAGGCGTGAAAGTCAATAATGAGGCATCTGCAAACAACAACAATCGTCTGATGTTCAATATCACACCAGCCAGTGAATGCTCATTCGCCGTTACCCATGTAGAGTTTTATATTTCTCGTATTGGTACCGATGGTGGCAATTACAATGTGGCTTGGGGAAACCAGACATTGGCAACAGGCCAGAAACCTGCACGCAACAATGCCAATCCACCATACACAGTGTTTTCCTACAACCTGAATGGTGCAAGTAGTAGTGCTGTACAATCGTTGATAATCAATCTTTACAAACTTGGCATTACCAAGCAATTCGGTATTGCAAGAATCATGATTAGAGGAAATCTCACGCATCCAAGCGCAATGGTTCAAGACACTGGTACTATCCAATGGAAGTTTGATGGCGGTGGAGCCAATCAGACCGCTACTATTCCCAGTGCATTCCAAGGTTATGTCTCTACTTCCGTAAGTAAGGGAAACACCCTCAAATATGCGGGAACACGGGTCTGCTCCAACATAACGGAGACTTTGATGGGTACAAACATTGGCAACGAGTCGAATGCCAATAGTGGCAATGCGCTTACCTTTAGTATAACCCCGACCAATGGAAGCACCTTCAAGGCAACAAGTGTTTCTTTCACGGCTACACGTATTGGTACCGATGGCAGTGCTTTGAATGTTAGTTTTGATGGAACGACACTTGCATCAGGAATCCGTCCTGCTCGCAACAATGCCAATCCTGCCTATACAAAGTATACATACAATGTAAATGGTGCTGATAACGAGAGCGTAAAGCAGCTTATCATCAACATCTATCAACTTGGTTCAACTAAACAAGTGGGTATAGCCAATGTTTCCGTAACAGGTGTTCTCACACATCCTGCTAACGCTCGTGCCAATCAATTCATAATGGATGAGGAAGAGGAAACTACAGCTATCGAAACTCCTGAGGTTTCTACCGAGAGAAAGATTGAAGGCTGGTACACCTTGCAAGGTGTCAAGATAGAACAACCATCTCATCCTGGCATCTATATCTTCAATGGAAAGAAAGTGATAGTGAGATAATGACATTATCGTTAAAAACAAGCGGGAACATCGTTTTGGCGCTCCCGCTTGTTTTTTACTCAAAGTCAATGAATCTCTTGGTGATTTCCCCATATTGATCAATACGGCGATCGCGCAAGAAAGGCCACCAACGACGAACTTGTTCACTACGTTCAAGGTCAACTTTGACGATTCTTGATACTTCTTCATCAGCTGGTGCGCGATAGAGGAACTCGCCTTGAGGACCAACAACCATAGAACTACCCCAAAATTGAATGCCATTGGTTTGTTTGCTAGGATCTGGTTCAAATCCTACGCGATTGACGGAAATGACAGGTAAGCCATTAGCTACCGCATGACCACGTTGAACGGTTGTCCAAGCTTCACGTTGACGTTGTTGTTCTTCATCAGAATCACTACTTTCATAACCGATTGCCGTAGGATAAATCAATAGTTCAGCTCCTTGTAATGCCATCAATCGAGCAGCTTCTGGATACCATTGATCCCAGCAAACCAACACGCCCAAACGTCCGATGCTGGTATCGATGGGGTGAAACCCTAAGTCGCCTGGCGTAAAATAGAATTTCTCATAATAGGCAGGGTCATCAGGAATATGCATCTTGCGATATTTGCCCGCAATCGTTCCGTCGCTCTCAATAACAACAGCCGTATTATGGTATAATCCAGGAGCGCGTTTCTCGAACAAAGAAGTAACGATTACCACTCCCAATTCTTTTGCCAACGAACCGTAAAACTCCGTTGAAGGTCCAGGAATAGATTCTGCTAAGTCGAACAAGTCAACGTTTTCCGTTTGGCAGAAATACAATCCATTATGTAGTTCTTGTAAAACGATGAGATTTGCTCCATCTTGAGCCAATGATTTGATGCTCTCTGCCAATCGTTGCATGTTCTGTTTTATGTCGGCAGTATTGTGTTGCTGGATAATACCTACGTTTATTTGTTTCATGAGAATATGTTTTTATAATACTCCGATGGGGTATTGCATGGTTAAACAATGGATAGATCCGTGTTGCCGAATGATGGTTCGGGCATCTAAAGGAATGATTTCATGATGTGGAAAAGCCATTGAAATCGTATTCAGAGCCTCTTTGTCGAACGAAGGTTGCGCGTATGTAGGACAAATAACGGCTTTGTTGATAATCAGGAAGTTAGCATACGTAGCGGGCAAACGTTCTCCTTCGTCATAGATGGGAGATGGCGTCGGTAGACGTAATAGTCGATATGGATTACCTGATGAAGTTCTTAGTTGTTTCAATTGCTCTTCCAACGCAAGGAAATCATCGTATTGCGCATCGTTTTTATCATCACACCCCATATATAATAAGGTGTCGTTTGGCGCGAATCGTACGATGGTGTCAATGTGTCCATCAGTATCATCGCCGATTAGGTTGCCGTAATCGAGCCAAATAATACGCGAGGCAAACAACCTACGCTTGAGTTCTTCCTCAATTTGCGCTTTGTTAAGCGGTTGGTTTCTGTTAGGTGCCAAAAGACATTGGGAAGTTGTCATGATTGTACCCATTCCGTCGCTTTCGATAGAACCTCCTTCCAAGACAAAGTCATCGTTTGACTGGATAGAAGCATGAAATAAACCATGATTGAAAATACTACTTGAGATTCTATTGTCGAGTTCAGCAGGGAATTTCTTTCCCCATCCGTTGAATTGGAAATCCAACAACAGGGCATTCTTGTCTTGTTTGTTGGCAAGATAATCCAAGTCTAATGGCAGCAATGTGATAGCTCCATGATCTCTTGCCCAAGTATCGTTTGTGTCACATTCGTGGAAAAGGATGTTCTTTTGGTTTTCCACGGGGATGGATTGCATAATTTCTTTTCGCACATCTTCTACATGAGGCGATACAATGAGTACTTTCTCAAACTTAGAGATAGTGTTTATCATCTCTAAATATACTCTTTGGATGTCGTAAAGATATGGTTTCCAATCCGTATTTACATGCGGCCAAGTAAGTTGGATTCCACTTTGGGGATACCATTCTGCTGGTAGGATATAGTTCATGGTGCAAAGATAATGAAAAATCTGATAAAGTTGGTTCGCTAATATCGGAAAAATTATCTACCTTTGCATCGAAAATAGAGAAAGAAAATGTTGGAAATAAAGAATGGTCGCATAGACAGAGACGGAAAGCCCTTGTTTTCTCAATTGTCGTTCATGGCAAAAGAGGGCGAAGTTGTGTGTGTGGCTGGTTCGCAAGGTTGTGGAAAGTCGAGTTTGTTGCAAGCCATGATGGGCTTTATTCCCCTCGATGAGGGTTGGTTGAATGTAGACGGAGATTTGGTAAACATTCATTCAGCCCCATACTTCCGTTGTAGGATGGCTTTCTTGCCGCAAAACGTGAATATGCCATACGATAAGGTTTCCGACATGATAAGTAGTCTTTTTTCCTTGAAAAGAGAAAAGAAGTTCGACGAAATGAAAGAGACGTTGATGACATTATGGGAGGAAATAGGCATTGCGACTGAGGTTTTCGACAAGAAACTCTCAGAGACGACCACCTCAGAACAACGTGTCATCTTGTTGTCCGGTTTATGTGTGCTTGAAAAAGAACTGGTGTTGTTAGACGAACCATCTTTGTGGCTCAATGAAGAACAACTGGCTCAGGCTGGAACTTGCATTCGGCAGATGGCACGAAACGATTCTTCGATTGTTGTTACTTGTCAAGAGCACGACCCTATTTTGCGTTATTGCGATAAATTGGTAGAGATAAATAGTCATTCATATCATAACTAAGTGTACAAATGAATATATCTATTGTAGGATTTTGTTTGGGATTGTTGCTGTTAATCATTCCCATCTATATACTCCAATTATATAAGGTGAATTTCCTTTATAAGATATTGCGAGCAACACTCAAGATGTTGATTTTCCTCGGATTGACGGGAGTGTGTTTGTATTTTGTCTTTCAATGGAACAATATATGGGTGAATGTCCTTTGGATTTTGTTGATGATGGTAGCTGGTACAATTGTGACAACCATGAAAGCTAAATTGAACATCGTAAGGCATTTGCTTCCCGTTGGAGTAGGGGTGTTTTCCTCCGCGTTAATCGTAGGCGTTTATTTCTTGTTGATTTCGTTTGGGATGAAAAATGCTATAGATACCCGTTATTTAGTACCAATTTTCGGTTTGTTGATTGGCGGAATCGTGGAAACGAATGCGCAATCTTTGAGAACCTATTACATGGGATTGAAATATCATGGTAAATTGTACTATTATTTGATGGGCAATGGTGCTACGCAACGTGAGGCTCTTCGCTATTTCGAGAAAAGAGCTTTGGAACAAGTGTCAATTCCATGCATCAGTAAAATGGCTCTTATTATGATGGGATATACTCCCATGGTGATGTGGAGCATGTTGATTGGTGGAAGTGATGTGCTAACGGCAGTTGGATTGCAAATAATGGTTCTTATAGCTGTGTTTTGTGCTTCGGTGATTTCTATCGTCTTAACACTACGAGTGGCAAGTAAATTGTCGATTGATAAATATGGAAAGTTGAAGGCTAATAATCAAGAATGAGAGGGGGAGAACATGAAAAAGAGTCTTTTTGTATGGTTGGTTCTTTCGGCATTGATTATATCTTGCGACTTTATCAAGAAGCAAGGGAATCAAAACAAACAAGAAGTAGTGGAGGAATTCTATGATGCGAGAAGTGCTGCTGAAGTGGAATCTTCGTCTAACGTAAAGAATGACAAGGCGAAAGTGACGATGATGGAGATTCCTGCTCCATTGAAAAATCGTCCTGAACAAATCATCAAGAGGAAGGGATATACCGTATCGTATAATAAGTCTACTAAGGTTCCGAATTGGGTAGCATGGCATTTGGTGAAATCTCATTGCTATGGAAGCAACCAACGGAGTCAACTCATGTTTGAGGAAGATACAGATGTTCCTAATCCCCGTGCTACAGATAATGATTATTATAATTCCAGATACGATAGAGGGCACATGTGTCCTGCTGGAGACAATAAATGGGATAAGGATGCATTACGGGAAACATTCCTCTTTACAAATATTTGTCCACAAAATCATGGCTTGAACAAGGATTCGTGGAATGACTTGGAGAAACAATGTAGGAGTTGGGCGAAGGAATATGGAGCCATCGACATTGTTTGCGGTCCTGTTTTCTACGGCAATGCACACGATAAGACTATCGGAAGGAATAAAGTGTGTGTACCCGATGCTTTCTATAAAGTGGTATTGTGTAGAAAGGGAAATCCCAAGGCCATCGGTTTTATTTACAAAAATCGTGGCGGCTATCAGTCTATGTCAGATTGCGCTTGTCCCGTAGATGAGGTGGAGAGAATCACCAATATCAATTTCTTCCCATCTCTAAACGATGATGTGGAGGATAGGATAGAGGCCAAAGCGAGGTTAGGAGATTGGTGATGCGGATGGTTATCTTTGTTTGGGAGGTAAGTGTATCTTTTGGCCTAATAATAACTGAAAATCATCAGAATAGAACTCCATTCTTCCACAGGCTGAAGTAAATGTCATTTCGCCAAAGTAAATTTGTCCATCAATATTATAAAAATCAACTCTTACTTGGTGGAATCCTTGTGCTAATCTTTCAGCAATTTCCAACATTTTTTCTAAGTTTTTGGGCCTAGGTATATCTATAAATTGTTGGTTTTGATATGTTGGAGAAAGATACTCTCTCTTAGGCCTCCATGGATTAATTTGATATAAATCATATGTTACATCTCCCCCAATGGTTCTATTATAACATACAAAAGCTATAATAGAAGTTCCTTCTAAACACCAAATTTTATAATCTATAGTTGAGCTAAAATTGATGTTTGTATTTTTTGAATTACTTTGAGGCAATAATTTTTCTGCAATAATTCTTCTCGGAATTTTTAAATAATGTGGTTCACATGTGTCATAGCCATATGGCTTTTGTAAATGCTCATTTAATAATTGATTAACATACTTTTTGTCTAAATCTTTTGCTTTGTCTCTTATTATTATTGTCGAACCACTATCATGTGTGCATTTTATAGCAAAACTATTAGGTAAAGAATCATAGTCTATGCTTGTTGTGTCTTCCCAAATTCCATATAGATCTAAAAGATATTCTTTATATCCACATTTTTCTACATATTTCCTCACTTCGTATTTATCGGTATATTTTGTCCAAAGAGAAGTGTCCGAATAAACTTCTAACCATTGTATTTTTTCATTTAAAGTTTTTGGATTATTTAGGTTTAATTTAGTGTGAAATGCACGTCTCCATTCTAATTGTAAAGCTCTTTTTGGGCAATTTTCAATTAGTTTATTCCATGTTCCATTTTGATGATATTTACGATATATCCATCTGTCAAATGACTGAAAAGGATGAAAAAAACTTTTGAACTTCATAAGACGTTATTTTATTTAATAATATTAAAGAAACTATTTTTAGTTTTATCCATGATAGCCTCGTAAGAATAATGTTGAATGATTAATTTTCTATTTGCTAAAATCATTTCGTCTGATAAGGGTGTGTCTATCTCTTTTTGGTTAAGATCTTTTTCTATAGAAAAAATATGAAACCCGAGTTTGGAAAAATGCTTGTAATTAAGAGATGATTTTGGAACAAATACTTTTGAACCGTTCCAAAAGTGATAAATAATGTTGCCAACAGCAGATTGCTGTTCTAAATTAAAAATAGCTATAGAAATTGTTTTGATAATAGTTTGATATTCCTGTTTTGGAAAAAAGGTAGTTAAAGGTTGAAAATTATTATTGAACAATTTGTAACCCATTTTAGATACAGTCGATATATAAAGAGAATCACCATTATAGCTTAAAGGTACTATTATTTTTCTATTATGTAAATTAAGATTCCGCATATTCCAAAATGTATTTCTGTGATTAGCAAGTTTATTGCTTGATTGTCCTATTTGAATATTATTGCCTGAAGGATGTATATTTGTATTAATATTATTTAAATTATATTGTCCTTTAGAAGGAGCATAATTAAAATAAACTTGTTTGGCATGGAAAAAGGAATTCTTTTTTAACAAATCATATTCTTCAGGAAAAACACCAGAATAATAATCTATTCTTTTAATAGCATCTATGAAATGTTTTCTCTCTTTTAGGCTGTTTTTATGCAGTTCTTTGACTATGGTTCTAAAATTCTCATGTAATAGTCGTATTCTATATCTTAAATTTATAGTCTTTGGCTTTATTCTATTTTTAAGTTTTATTAATGGGAATTGTGGAAATTTATTACTATAAGTGTCAAATCCCCATGAAAACCAAACAACTTTTATTTTTTTGTCAATTAATTTTATTATATTACATGGTAGAGATAATAAACTATGGATAACAATAATATCACATGAAAAAGGATTTGATATTATTTCTATAATTTGGGATATATTTATTACTTCGTATTTATTTGAGGTATGAATTAGTGATGTGTCGTTCTTGTTATTTTGGAAATAAATAAAACGATTGTTCATTTCTTCGATATCTTCGAAAAAATGGATCATCTCAGTTATGTGCTTTTCGTCTAATGTAATGAAATGAATCACTTTCATGCTCTATATAATCTATTTTATTTTTTGCAAAGTTAATAATATTTCTTAAATTTGACAAAGATGGTCGTTAAAGATTAATAATTTTTTTATTTCATGCATTATTATTATTAATTTTGCAAAGCAAAAATTATATAGCGTGAAAATAAGTAGAGTGCTTGCTGCCCTTGAACAATTCGCACCTCTGCCCTTGCAAGAAAGCTATGATAATGCAGGCTTGCAAGTTGGATTGACAGACGTGGAAGTTTCAGGGGCATTATTGTGTTTAGACGTCAACGAGCAAATCATTGATGAGGCTATCGCTAAAGGATGTAATTTAGTGATAGCTCATCATCCTTTGATTTTTCACAAATTGTCATGTGTCTCTGATTTTGACTACGTTCAACGTACCGTGATGAAAGCCCTAAAGCATGAGATCACGATTATTGCCATGCATACTAATTTGGACAATGCGCAAGATGGCGTTAACTATAAGATGGCTGAGAAAATCGGAATGCATGATGTTTGTTTTTTGGGACAATCCCGCAAATATGAGGACATTTCATTTGGTTCGGGTATTATAGGAAATCTGCCTAATCCAATGACAGCTAAGGAATTCATCAACTTGCTCAAAGACGTTTTCAAGGTAGAATGTGTGCAATGTAATCAGCTGCTTAAGCGAAACATAGAGAAGGTTGCCTTATGCGGAGGAGCAGGTTCTTTCCTTTTGGATGATGCTATTGCCGCTGGAGCCGATGCGTTTATTACGGGTGAAATGCATTATCATGAGTATTTCGGTCATGAACAACAAATCCAAATAGCCGTGATAGGTCATTATCAAAGCGAACAATACACGACGGAGATATTCAAGGCGATTCTTGAACGAGAAGGTTGCGACTTCCCATGCTATTTTGCAGACACCAATACAAACCCTATCCTCTATTTATAATTTAGAATATATTCATAAAAGAAACATTTATAACTATGGCAAAAAAAGATTTAACGGATTTGACAGTTGAAGAGAGATTGAAAACTCTATTCCAACTTCAGACAACTTTATCGGCAATTGACGAGAAACGCGCACTTCGTGGCGAGTTACCTTTGGAAGTGCAAGACTTGGAGGATGAAATTGCCGGCCTTGCTACGCGTATTGAAAAGATAAAGGCTGAAATTGTAGATTTCCAAACCGCCATTACTCGTAAGAGAGGTGAAATCCAACAAGCTCAAGCTACGGTAGAACGCTACCAAAATCAGTTGCAAGAAGTGAAAAACAATCGTGAGTATGATACCTTGACTAAGGAAGTTGAGTACCAAACTCTTGAGATTGAACTTTGCGACAAGAAGATTCGTGAGGCAATGATTAAGGTGGAAGAGCGCAAACGTGATTTGGAAACTACTGGTGAGACGATGGCTGACCGCGAAGCTGCCTTGGAAGAGAAGAAAGGTGAACTTGACGAAATCATGCAAGAGACCAAGGAGGAGGAAGATAAGTTGAAGGCTAAGGCCAAAGACTTGGAGACTAAGATAGAACCACGTCTTTTAGGAAGTTTCAAGCGTATTCGTAAGAATGCTCGCAATGGTTTGGGTATTGTTTACGTGCAACGTGATGCTTGTGGAGGTTGCTTTAACAAGATTCCGCCACAACGTCAGCTCGACATCAAGATGCACAAGAAAATCGTAGTATGTGAATATTGCGGTAGAATCATGATCGACCCAGAATTGGCAGGTGTTAAAATTGAGAATAAGGCTGCTGAGGAGAAACCCAAGCGTAAACGCGCTATTCGCAAGATTGCGAAGAAAGAAGCTCCAACTATTGATGTAGCAGTTCCCGAAGAAGAATTCGAAGCATAAGAATAAATATTGCATCATAAATGAAAGTGCCCTGTAGGTAAAGCATACTTACAGGGCACTTAAACATATTGTTTAGCTCATGCAAACATATCGTTTAGCTTATGTAAACATATCATTTGGCTTTGCTAAACCTATAGTCCACGCGACTTATATATCTTATCCTTTGCGTCGTTGATTTCCTGGAACTTCTTCTCTGCGGCTTTTTTCACGTCTTCACCTAACGTAGCTACACGGTCAGGATGGTGTTTGAGCGCCATCTTCCTATATGCTGCCTTCACCTCATCATCAGTTGCGTTTTTCGAGATACCCAATACCTTGTATGCTGCATCCAAATCGTTCACGCCACCTTGAAGGTTAAGCATCGAATCAATGTCTTGTTGTGAAAGGTGAAGTGAATTACCCACTTCCTTAATAGCCTCTATTTCCTTTTGATGTACGCTTCCGTCGGCTTGAGCAATCATCACGAGGAAATTGAGCAATTGCAACCGTTGCGAGTAATCCATGTTTTGCGCTATTTGTTGACATGCGCTATGTATGGTAGAGCGGAAATGCGCTTCGCCTACTTGTTTCTGATGCTCAAAGAGACGCATCATAATTTCCTCACCTTGTTGAACGGCAATCTCACCAAAGTTTTGTCGCAAGAACTGGCGCACTAATTCCATCTCGGAATGCATCACTTTCCCGTCTGCCTTGATGATATATGAGGCGAGTGTAAGCAATGAAATCAAGAAAGAATTGCGTTGTCCTTCATATTCTTGTTGTTGCGAATAGCCTCTTTGGTTATCATCGTAGGAAGTGTAATTATATTCGCTCTTAAACGAGGAATCAGTCATCGAGTCGAACAATGCGCCAACGATGAATCCAACGAGTGCTCCCAATGGTCCTGCCGATACAAAACCAAGATAGCCGCCAATCCATTTACCGAATCCCATAGGCAATTCTCTTATTGATGTTTTTTGTTGACCAACCTGATACCGTCTTCGGCGATGGTGATTAATCGCTTCTTGTATAAGTCGCCAATGGCCTTTTTATAGGTCTTCTTACTCACTTGGAATCTGTATTTAATATCTTCCGCGTCGCTCTTGTCGCCTAAGTCGCAATAGCCATCATGCTCTCTGAGGTATGTCAAAAGTGTTTCCGAGAAATCAAGCGTTTGCTTTCTGCCAATCGGATGCAACGAAACGTCAATCTTTCCGTCTTCACGCACGGTGTTAATATATCCTTTCATCTTGTCGCCCGTATGAATCCGTTGGAAAATCTGGTCCTCATAAGCCAATGCGGGATAGGCATTATTGACGATAACCTTGAATCCGAGTTCTGTCTTTTGCCATACCAGCACGTCTACTTCATGTCCCCGCTCCATGTAGGGAATATCTTCGTCGAAGAATTTCTCTACCTTTGCCGATGCTACGATGCGATAACTCTCCTCGTCGATATATACGTAAACGATGTAAGACTCACCGATTTCCATCTTTTTCTTTTGTTCATGGAAGGGACAAAACAAGTCTTTCATCAATCCCCACTTCAAGAATGCACCGTGCTGGTTTACCCACGCCACTTCCAAGTAAGCAAACTCGCCTACTTTGCAAAATGGTTTTTCCGTGGTAGCTACCAATCGCTCCTCATTATCTAAATAGATGAAGACTTCCAACACGTCGCCTATCTTGTACGATGCTGGTTGATAACGTTTGGGAAGTAATATTTCTCCCATTTCACCACCGTCAAGGTAAAGACCGAAATCCACTTCCTTCACGATTTCCAAATTGTTGTAGTCTCCCAACTTAATCTTGTTCATATTGTGATGGATTATCTGTTTCTATGTTATTGATGCTTTCGCGATTCGTTTCTTCTCCCACGATTACTCCGTCTTTCAGATGAATGGTGCGGTCAGTAATCTTAGCGAGTTCCTCATCATGAGTTACAATCACAAATGTCTGGCCAAACTTGTCTCGCAAGTCAAAAAACAATTGATGAAGTTCTGCCTTGTTCTTGGAATCAAGACTTCCACTTGGTTCATCTGCCAATATGACAGCTGGATTGTTCACCAATGCACGAGCTACAGCCACTCGTTGCTTCTCGCCACCAGATAGTTCGTTAGGCTTATGCGATGCTCTATCGGAAAGCCCCATGAATTCCAACAATTCCAAAGCCCTGCTTTTTGCTTCCTTGTTAGATTTTCCGGCAATATAAGCAGGAATCATAATGTTTTCAAGAGCCGTAAACTCTGGCAACAATTGATGAAACTGGAATACGAATCCTATGTGCTGATTGCGGAAATCACTGATTTTCTTGGCATTCAACGTACTGATGTCAATGCCGTTTACAATGATGCTTCCGCTATTAGGCTTGTCCAGCGTTCCAATAATTTGCAATAGGGTAGTCTTTCCCGCTCCACTCGGTCCTACGATACTTACTATCTGACCTTTTTGAATATGTAAGTCGATTCCCTTCAATACTTCAAGCGAACCGAAACTTTTCCTTATACCTTTAATATCTATCATGTGTGTTCTGTTTTCTTTCTTCTTCTCATCCATTCACGAATGGTTTCGTATGCACTTTCTTCCTCCGTATGTTGCGGTTGCGAGAATGTCATCTTGTCCATAGCATCGCCAAACTGGTCGGGGAATATAATCATCATGCTCGTGCCGTTATAATAGCGAGTCAACTCATCGGGGAGCCTATCCATCGCATTCTTATACGAGATGGTTCCCTTTCTTGCCGTTACCACGACGAATATATGGTCTTTCGCAATCGTACCTGCCAGTTTTGGCAACTCATTCCAATGTAGCATCTCAGTATACTCAGCACGCATGTTAGGATGACGATTATGTGCATATTCGGCTATTAGTTCCAACGTGTCTTTCCTTCCGTGAAAATTGATTCTACACTCCAGGTTATCTGCCAAGCGCGACAATCTTTCCAACCATCTATAGAAACCCGCCTCGAATTGTGCTCTTGACGGAACGCATACTTGTATTCTCCTCACCGTATTCAGTGGTTGCATGATACGCGCCATAATGATTTGCCTGCTCAATCCATTGAAAAGGCTTTGGTGAAATTCACCCCAAAACTTGGGAGAAACCTCCTTATGCGTGTGCATTCCAATGATAATCTCCGAAGCGCGAAACTCTTTAAAAGCATGCTTGATACCGTTTGCGATGTTTGCGGCAATACGTACTTGCGTTTGCATACGCACGTCAGAGCCAGCCGCATATAGCGTTACTTGTTCCAACAATCGTTGTCCTTTTTCTTGATTCACGCGCATGTTTTCGTCGTCATACACCACGTTCAACGCTACGAGTCCACGATTGAGTTTCGTGTTGCGCATCAAGATGCCGAGATTGATAAGATTGTTGGCGTATTCGGGATATTTCACGGGAATCAAGAACTTTTCATCATCGTTCCTTCCTCCATTGTCGGGCACAATGTCCTTATCTCGAAGCACGATTCGTTGTGCGGATTGTTCCGTAATGATGGTCGATATGACGCAAGTGAATAATATCATCATCACCACGCCATTCAGGATATCGTCGTTGACCATGGAGATGCCAGGCGCTATTTCCGTTTCCATTCCCACCATAACCATTGCAATCGCACCTGCTGCATGGGCACAAGTCAAACCGAAGGTCATGTGACCAGACGATAATGGCATTCTAAAACCGATACATGCAACGTATGCGGCTACGGCCTTGCCAAACGTACCAAAGAATACGAAGCATAAAACAATCCAAATGATATTGCCGCCATCAAACAACAACCGCACGTTGATGAGCATTCCTACACCTATCAGGAAATAGGGAATGAACAAGGCGTTACCGATGAACTCAATACGATTCATCAATGCGGAAAGACGGGGAATGTATCGGTTGAGAATCAATCCAGCCATGAAAGCGCCAAAGATTCCATCTATGCCAACCGCCTCACTCAATGCCGCACTCATGAACATCATCGACATTACGAAGATGTATTGCATCACGGCATCGGAATATCTGCGCAAGAACCATCTGGATAGACGGGGGATAATGAGAATGACAATCGTGCAATAGACAATGAACTTTGCCAAGAACAAGAACCAAAACAAGATGTCAACCGTCTTGTCTTGCGCTGCTTCAAGTGCCGCCAAAACCACCAACGAAAGCAATAGCGAGAGCATGGAACCTCCTACGCTCAGCGTAACGCTGGGTTTACGTTGCAAACCGTATCGAGCAACGATAGGATAAGCTATCAACGTATTGGAAGCCATGATGCAACTCAAGAGCAACGACGTGGAATGGTGATATTGCAAGATGAAAATACCTACGAGATACATCATCGACGCAGGGATGAGGAAGGTAAGCATACCGAAAATACCAATCCTCCTCATGTTCTTTTTTAATCCTTCCATGTCCATCTCCAATGAGGCGAGGAACAAGATGTAATACAATCCCACCTTACCGAGAATCTCAAATGACTTGTCTCTTTCCAAGATGTCGAAGCCGTATTTACCCAGCATCACGCCAGCCAATACCATTCCGATGATATGAGGAATACGCAATTTACCCATCACGATAGGTGCGGCAAGGATGACCAACAACACCACGAGGAATATCAACGTGGGGTTAGTTATCGGGAAGTATTGTGCAATGTCTATCATGGGTAAATCCGCGTTTGTATTATTTTGACTACAAAGTTACGCAAAAACGAGAGAAAAGCAAAAGGAAAACTAATTTTTCTTTTGCTTTTCCGAGTGACAGTAACATAGATGGTGATAATGCTACGTTTAATACGGCTTATTCAATGACAGCGCACCAACCGCCATTACGCACGAGATGGATTTTTATGTGGCTTTGCGGAGTAACGTTTTGTTCCACTCGTTTATAATCAACGGCGATACGATGGGCATTACGTCCATCTTGAAAATAAGTCATGTGACCACCATCCTTTAGAAAATCGAGGGAGATGTCTAAATCTTGCGGCTTATCACCAGTAATGGCACCGATGAACCACTTTGTTCCTTTACGCTTAGCAACGACGTAATAATCGCCCGCCTTGGCTGCTAATACGCGCGTATCATCCCATGTTGTGGGTACGGAAGAAATGAAACGCGTACATTCGTCTTCACGTAAGTAGCGTGTAGGACTATCCGCCAACATCTGCAAACCACTTTCGAAGCATACGTATAACGCCATCTGATAAGCACGAGTACCTCCACCCATTGGTAAAGAACCTGTTCCGCGATTGTCTTCTGGTTGTGCGCTTTGCATAGAACCAGGCGTGAAGTCCATAGGACCTACCGCATTACGCATAAAGGGCAACCAAATACTGTTTTCGGGCTTGCAACCACCACCTTGTTCCATTCCGCGAACACCCTCGTAAGAAATGATGTTAGGTAAACGTTGTTCCAATCCTGCTGGTTTGAAAGAACCATGGAAGTCAACGAGCAAATGATTCTTCGCACATTCGCGAGCTATTCGTTCGTAATAGTTCACCATCCATTGGTCGCTATGATCCATGAAATCTATCTTCAATCCCTTTATTCCCATCTTGGCATAATAGGGAATGAGATCCATGTGTCGTTCTACGGTAAGCCACGAAAGCCAAAGCATAACGCCAACGTTCTTCTGCTTACCATATTCCACCAGTTCCTTCACGTTTATTTCATCACGTGTGGTGAATGGATCTTCCACGCGTTTGTTCCAACCCTCATCCAATAGTATATAATCCACACCGTATTTTGAGGCACAATCGATAATATATTTATAGGTGTTGTTGTTGATACCCGATTCGAAGTCAACACCCCAAATCGTCCAATGATTCCACCAATCCCAGCAAACCTGTCCTGGCTTAATCCATGAAGTATCTTCCAATTCACACTTACCTCCAAGCACAACCTCCATTTGGTTGGTGGCAATGTCTGCGTCAGTACCAATGACGGCAAAGCGCCAAGGCAATGTGCGACGGGCATTTGTACGAGCAATGCAATTGCGCTCCTTGGTTACTTTCCAACCACGATCACCATACGGTTCCCAAGTCTCGGGCGATTTTGGGAAACACGCAGAGAATCTATTCTCACCCGTTGGAGCGAGAAACATGTGAGGATAATCACGCACGTCGCTTTCGGAAAATAGCACCTTAGTTCCACGAGGTGTTTCCATGAGAATTGGAAGATAAGTCATCTCGTCTTCAGCATCCAATTCTTCGGTGCTAACGTGTGTATAGGGATTCTCGTACGATGTACCAAAACCGCCAGTCTCGGAGATGTGAGCGGTGAACGGTTCGGGCAAGTTCAACTCAAGTCCTTCATTAACCACATCAATCTGACCTTTTCCCTTATTGATGACGAAACGATAAGCCATGCCGTTGTCGTATGCACGCAAATCAATGCTGATGCCACCCTTGAAAGCAAGTGTCAGTTGGTTGGCTCGATTGGCTACTTCTGCATACTTCAATGGTACTATAGGCTTGATTACTTCATTAACCTTCGAGAGTTTTGTTTTGCTCAACTTGGGATTCACACCAAATTGTTCCTTACCTAATTGCAAACTTAGCGGACAGTCTTTTAGAATCTGTTCATCACCTTGGAAAACACTCAGCGTAAGACGATTGCCAATAGTGATTTCCACTTTTATCTTCCCGTTAGGAGAAACGAGCGTCTTGGTTTTCGTTGCGGCAAATGCGCCAAATACAAGGCACAACATTGCCATGATTGTCATGATTCGTTTCATATGTTGTCATTTCTTTTCAGATTCTATCGTGATGCTATTGAGCACATCCAGTTTTCCGTCATCAATGAGTTTGATGATTAGTTCGCCAAAAAGTGTGTTTTGCCAAGCAAACCATGCACGGGTGAATTTGGTGGCATCATCCTTGTTGAACGACTCATGCATAAATCCAGTACCTGCATCGGTTTTCATCAACATTTCTATACATTGTTTGATTTCCTCGTCATTCGTACTGGTGAAGGCTTTCATCATAATAGACATTGGCCAAGGCATATCGTGGCCGATATGTGGCCCGCCAATCCCTTCTCCAGCCTTTCCCTTGAAGAAATAGGGATTGTCTTCGCTCCATACGAAACGACGCGTGTTTTGATAGATGGGGTCAGAGATAGACACATCACCCAAATAAGCCATGGCAAGAAGTGAAGGTACATTTGCATCATCCATCAACATTTGGTTGCCGAATCCATCTACTTCAAACGCATAAATCAAACCATATTTTGGATGGTTGTAAATAGCATATTTATTGAGTGCGTCTTCCACCTCATTAGCAAGATGCTTACATTTTTTAGCAAGATCTGTGCGGTTGTTTACATTCGTCAAGATTTCGGCAGCATGGCGCAATTGTGTAACGGCCATGAAGTTGGATGGTACGAGAAACAATAGTGTGGTTGCATCGTCGCTGGGTCGGAAGGCTGACGCAATAAGACCAACGGGTTTGATAGGAGCACCCCAACCGTCGTTGCTCATCGTGTCGAGTTGTCGTTCCGTTCTACGTTGAAACCTGTATTTCCCATGTCCCTCCTTGCGTTGTTGGTCTTGGAAAGTGGCTAATATGTTTTCTACCGCTTGAATCCAAGAATCGCCAAAGATGCTGGTGTCGCCCTTGATGCGCCAATATTCGTAAGCAAGACGCAACACGTAGCAGAGTGAATCAATTTCCCACTTACGCTCATGCAATAGCGGCTTCATGTCAGTCATGTCGCTCATCCAATCTCCGTTGGGATTAGGGAGTAAGTTGAAAGCATTGGCGTAGGGGTCGATATTGATGCACTTGAACTGACGAAGTAATACGCCAGCCAACATCCTTTGTAGGTGTTTGTCTTGTGGAGCGAGTTTCACGTATGGGAATACTTGTGCTCCCGAATCACGAAGCCACATGGCGTGAATGTCGCCAGTATATACGAAAGTGTCGGGATTTCCCTCTTCATCACTTTCGGTGAAGCGCACGGTGGTGTCGATGGTATTGGGGAAGCAATTAACAAACATCCATGCAAGTCGATGGTTGGTGAGCAATTGTACCACTTCCTTGATTTTCTTCTCTACCGCATCGCTACGGAACAATCGTTTAGACTCCGCGGGACGATTGTTCACTTTCAGTACGTCGGCTTTTATTTCCGTCGGAGCACAAAGTGTATTCGTTATCGTGTTTGCGGTAGCATTACTTGTGAAAGTAAGGGCAAATAGAATGGATAATAAGTTGAATTTCTTCATGGTTTTTTCTTGTGAGTTTTCAGGTTTCTATTCTCTCTGACAATTTTTTGCAAATATACGATGTTTCTTTCATACGTTCCAAACTTTTTTCTTATTTTTGCAAAAAATACGCCAGGCGTTTAGTCTTGGCATAAAATAGGTGTCATGAAACGTGTAAAACCAAAGAAGAATTTAGGACAGCATTTCTTGGTGGATTTGGATATTGCTCGCCGAATTGCCGATACGGTGGACGCTTGTCCTGACATTCCCGTGTTGGAGATTGGTCCTGGCATGGGAGTGCTCACGCAATATCTCGTTACCAAGCCAAGGGAAGTGAAAGCCGTTGAGATAGACAGGGAGAGTGTGGCGTATCTGCATGCTAATTTCCCTTCTTTGCGCGAAAACATCATCGGGGAAGACTTCCTGAAGATGGATTTAAGGCAAATATTCGATGGGCGGCAGTTCGTCTTGACAAGCAACTATCCGTATGATATCAGTTCACAGATATTTTTCAAGATGTTGGATAATCGCGACTTGATTCCTTGTTGTACAGGTATGATTCAGCGCGAGGTTGCCCAACGTATGGCGTCAGCACCTGGCAATAAGTCGTATGGAATCCTATCGGTTTTAATGCAAGCATGGTATCATGTAGAATATCTTTTTACGGTTGACGAACACGTGTTCAATCCGCCTCCAAAGGTGAAGAGCGCAGTTATTAGAATGACACGAAACGACGTAACGGATTTGGGATGCGATGAGGTGTTGTTTAAGCGATTGGTAAAGGCGGTGTTCAACCAGCGTCGAAAGATGTTGCGTGTCTCCTTGCGCCAATTGTTTACCAACAAACCTGCTCGTTCGGAGTTTTACGAACAAGAAATCATGACGCTGAGACCAGAACAATTGAGTATTCCACAATTGATAGAACTTACCAATATCGTTCAACGTGAGTTGGAAGACGAATAAATATACAATAGATGATGGAAGACAAGAGAAGTCAATATGAATTGTTGTGCGCCCAAGTAAAGAGCTTGATGGAAGGAGAGAGCAACGTGATGGGCGTGTTGGCGAATATCACGGCAGCCATGCATGATACGTTTCCCGATACGTTCTTTTGGGTGGGATTCTATTTCGTGAAAGACGATGAATTACAATTAGGACCTTTTCAGGGACCTGTGGCTTGTTATCACATCCCGTTTGGCAAAGGTGTATGCGGAACGGCTTGGAAGGAGCGCAAGACCTTGATAGTTCCTGATGTTGAGGCATTTCCCGGACATATTGCCTGCTCGTCGTTGTCACGCTCGGAAATCGTTGTTCCCATATTCGATGAAGACCAACGTGTGTTGGGCGTGATAGACATTGATAGCAAAAATCTGAACTCATTCGACAAGACCGATCAAGAATATTTGGAAAAAATCGCGTCAATTGTTGCAAATGTCGGAATTAATCTTTAATTTTGTCCAAATTAAACCAATAACTGATAATATGTTAGATGTAAAAGAAACTTTAGCTAATGCGGAAGAACGCATGGAGATGGCTGCGATGTTCTTGGAAGACTCGCTGAATCGCGTTCGCGCCGGAAGGGCGAATGTGGCTATACTCGATGGTGTTCGCGTTAATTCATACGGAATGAAAGTTCCTCTTAACCAAGTGGCAAACGTGTCTGTTCCCGATCCTCGTACGATAGCGATTAGACCATGGGACAAGAAGGCTATCAAGGATATCGAGAAGGCAATCATGGACTCTGACGTGGGTATTACACCAGAGAACAATGGCGAGATTATCCGTTTGGGCATTCCCCAACCTACTGAGGAACGTCGTAGGGACCTTGTTAAGCAATGCAACAAGATTGGCGAGAAAGCGAAAGTGGAAGTGAGAAACGTTCGTTCTGAACTCAAGGACAAGCTGAAGAAAGCCATCAAGGACGGACTGAGCGAAGACAACGAGAAAGACGCTGAACTTGACTTGCAGAAAGTGCACGATAAGTACATCAAGAAGATTGATGACTTGTTGGCAGCCAAGACCAAGGAAATTATGACTGTATAGTTTTGAAGGGTCTCGTCATTAAAAATACAGGTAGTTGGTATTCCGTCAGAACCACGGACGGACAAACTATCGAGAGTAAGATAAAAGGCAATTTTCGACTAAAAGGCATCCGCAGCACCAATCCCGTTGCTGTGGGTGACCATGTCGATATTGCTGTGAACGCAGAGGGTACGGCTTTCATCACTTCCATTGATGAACGCCGTAATTATATTATTCGTAAGTCATCTAATCTCTCCAAGCAGAGTCATATCATTGCCGCCAATGTCGATCAGGCATTCTTGGTGGTAACGGTGAATTATCCCGAGACTTCCACTACGTTTATCGACCGCTTCTTGGCTTCTGCCGAGGCGTATCGAGTACCCGTGGTATTAGTGTTCAACAAGCGTGATTTGTTGGACGAAGAGGAATTGCATATTCAAGAGATGATGATGACGCTTTACGATACCATCGGCTATCAATGCGTTTCCGTCTCTGCCGCTACAGGCGAGGGCGTAGACCAATTGGTTGCCATGTTGCATGGTAAGGTGACGTTGCTGAGTGGCAATAGTGGAGTGGGGAAGTCAACGCTCATCAATCAGATATTGCCAGATGCCAACTTGCGAACCGCAGAGATTAGCGATGCTCATAACACGGGTACGCATACCACTACATTTAGCGAGATGTTGCCCATTAAGAGTAATGAAAAAGGGGAAATTGGTGAGGGCTGGATTATCGATACGCCAGGAATCAAGGGCTTCGGAACGTTTGACATGGAACCCACCGAATTGACAAGTTATTTTCGTGAGATATTCCAGTTCTCCAAGGATTGCAAATTCGGAAATTGCACCCATACCCACGAACCCAATTGCGCAGTCTTGAAGGCTTTGGAAAACCATTACATAGCGGCGAGTCGGTACCAAAGCTATTTAAGCATGTTACATGACAAGGATGAAAACAAATATCGTGAGGCTTTTTGATGAACCTCACGATATTTTTTTATGCATTATCGAATCACTATCTTCTTTCCGTCATGGATGTATATACCCTTACTTAAGTGGTTCACATCAACCTTTCTTCCGTCGATGGTATAGTAATCGTTGCTCTTCGTTGTTCTCGTAATGTTACGAATGCCTGAAAGGGTTGGCTTGGGAAGTGTAAACGTGGCATTCTCGTCATCGGTAACGTCGGCATAATCCGTTCCGTAGTTCGTACAATCGTTGATAACGCTATTGATGATAGGTTCGAAATTGTCCGTGTAATAGCTTTGCATAGCGTAATCGTAAGCCATCTTTCCAACCGTCTCGTCGCCTAACATGTCGATGGACATGCGCAACATGCTATCCTTTACCTCTTGTTCGATGGCTGCCGATAGAGGATTCTTGTTCTCATTACCGCCATACCAAATCATACATGCCTTAGAGATAGGTGCGCCCATATAGCGGGTGGTGAGTTCTCCAAACTCAGCGGATGTTTGTGGGAACTTGAATATGTCGATTTCCAATGCTTGCAACAATGGCAAGAATTGGTTGAGGCTTCTGCGGAAGGAAGACCAAAATTTCTGTGCGTACAACGGACATCTGTTGAGCGTGTTCTGGTAAAGTCTTTCGTAACTCAATGCGTATACGTCGTCAGAGGTCTTGGTTTTGGTCAACTTACCGCTCTTCACGTCAATCTGGGAGAAATTGTCGGTAACCGTCACCTCGCGGAAAGGACAAGGATAGGAAATCAAACTTCCCGTCGCAATGTCGATAATGGAATCCGTGCGCTCCGCATTGTAGTTCTTTGCGATGTCTTGGATGTGCGTGTGGCCTGTGAATACCAATCGTATTCCGTGCAAGAGGAATTGTTGCGAAATGTTCTTTCCGTTCTCCAAGAAATAATTCTTCATGTATTCAGCCTGTCCATCGAAATGCTCCAGGATATTGTGGTGCATCATGGCAAACACTTGCTTGCCCTCTTCTCTTGCCTCATCAGCTTTCTTCAAAATCCACGTAAGTGCTTTCTCGAAAGAGTGTATTTGCTCTTCTCCGTTGTCGGGGGCCAATCGTGGGTCGTAAAAACCTTCTGAGTCGATGCAAATCATGCGCAAGCCTTCAATGGGTTCGCATACGTAGGAGAGTGAAGCAGAATCGCGGTCGATAGCCATACCATAACCATAATTCTGGTACATGTCAACAAACTGTGCTGGTGTTGTCTTCTCTGCAGGCATGGTCATGTCACCGATGTAATAATCGCTGATGATATTGAGGTCGTGGTTTCCTGGTATCACCAACACCTTGATTCCCTGTTCGCGGATTTCGTCGAGTATGGAAATCAGCACTTGATGACTGACAAGTTCACCGCTCTTCGTCAAGTCGCCAGGCATTAACACCAAGTCGGGCTTTCTTTGTAAGATGGTATCCTTAATGGCCGAGAAGAAATCATAACTGTATCTGAATAGTTTCTCGGTTGATGTCTCGACTTTCTGGAAAGCCATACCGTCTTCAACCAAAAGTTCTGGTGCCATGACATGGGGGTCGCTAACGACGAAGATCTTGGTCGTTGATTGTGCGTTGGCATATATGATGCCACTCATCAACATGATAATGAAACAAAGAAATTTCTTAAGCATAATTATATTAATAATATCGGGTGCAAAGGTACAAATAAAATCTGATACTACCGCAACCTAAAGTATAAATTTCATCAATTTTGTGTTGGATAGTAAAAAGTAACAAAAGTAACAGTAACAAGTAACAATAAGACAGGTGGAGATATTCAAGAGAAATAATTGAAAAATTATAAGTAATTATATCTTATAATAATATAATATATATATTATATTATTATAAGCAATATAAATCAACCTTTTTCTCTATGTGGATGGTATCTTATTGTTACTTGTTACTGTTACTTCTGTTACCATTTGCAGATTCTGTGTTCCCGTAAATATGGGCTCAGTCGATTTTTCATAGGGGGATTAAAATTTAGTTAGATAATCAAAGCTTGCATGGGAAGATGCCGTAGGCATCAGATGATAGTAGCCAGCTATGCAGCCATGCCGATAGGTATGGCGAAATGGCTGGGTAAGATATGGATATATAAAAATGCAAGCCTTTAGGTTTGCGACAGGATTCCTCATGTCCCTTGCATAACAGCAAGGAATTATATGTGTATTTTTCCTACCCAGCCATTTCGAAACACCTAAAGGCGTTTCTGCATAGCTGGCTACTATTATCCAATGCCTACGGCATTTCTCCTTTCTCAAATAGATAGCTAATTCAATGATATGAAACTACGGTAAAGAATAAAGATTCAATCTTAATTCCCCTACTAAATATCGACTGAACCTAAATATGGTGTTTGCATTCCGTAAATATGGTGTTTACATTCCATAAACATGGTGTTTGCGTTCCGTAAATATGGTGTTTGCATTTCGTAAACATAGTGTTTATCTATCGCAAACATGGTAAGGGAACAAAAAATGAGGACGACTAATTAGTCGCCCTCAACCAACACAAAAACTAAACTAGACTTAATAAACCCCTATGGGATTTTCCCAAATGCCATAAAAGTCGATGCAAATATAATGATTTTTCATAAATAATTAATCGAAAGAAATAGAAAATTCTTAACAATTAACATAATGTTGCATTTTTATGGTAGAATTTAACAAAATGTCATCAAAAATGACCATTGCAGCCATCGCTTCGACGATGGGTACAGCTCTTGGCAAAACGCACGGGTCATGTCTTCCCTGTACTCGCAATGTGGTCTCATTTCCGTCTTTGTCAATTGTTGTTTGTTCTTGGAGTAATGTTGCGACGGGTTTAAATGCCACTCTGAAATAAATATCCTGACCGTTGCTCAATCCGCCTTGAATGCCTCCGCTATGATTTGTAAGGGTGGTAACTTTCTCTTCGCGATTGACAAACAGGTCGTTTTGTTGACTTCCTCTTTCGGCAACACCGTCGAAACCCTCACCGTATTCAAAACCCTTCACGGCATTGATGCTGAGCATGGCAGCTCCCAATTGTGCGTGTAACTTATCGAATTCTGGTTCACCCAATCCCACGGGACATCCCTTGATAACTCCCGTGATAACGCCGCCAATCGTGTCGCCCTCTGCCTTTACTTGAGAAATCAGGCTTTCCATCTCTTTGGCTTTCAATTCGTCAGGACATCTTACGGCATTGCTATCTATCTTCGATAGGTCGTAAAGGCGATAATCTTTGTCAAGTGCAATATTTCCCACTTGAGAGGTATATGCGTAGACGCGAATGCCCATTTGCTTCAAGGCCAGTTTTGCCAATGCACCGCCAACGCACCTACTGATGGTGATGCGGGCTGACGAACGACCGCCTCCACGATGGTCGCGTACACCATATTTATTATAATAGGTGTAGTCGGCATGCGACGGACGGAATACGCCTTTCAGATTGTCGTAGTCGTTGGAGTGCTGATTGGTGTTGTGTACGATGAAGCCGATAGGGCAACCTGTCGATTTCCCCTCAAAGACGCCACTGAGTATTTCCACTTGGTCAGCTTCCTTTCTCCCCGTTGTGATATGGCTTTGTCCTGGGCGTCGTCTATCCAATTCCTTTTGGATATATGCAATGTCAATGTCAATACCCGCAGGCATTCCATCAATCACTCCGCCCACGGCATCTCCGTGACTCTCGCCGAAAGTGGTCAAAGTAAATATATTTCCGAATGTATTTCTCACCCTGTAAATGATTTAAGTTTAATGGCAACCGCCACATCCACCGCAACCACTCTCACAGTCGCCGTTTTCACAGTTGCAACCTTTTCCGCACAAACTATCAATCAGTTTCTTGATTTCTTCCTCAGTAGCATCCCTGTTTTCTATGATTTCTCCCTTGAAGTTCAATTCTTTTCCTGCAAAAGGATGATTGAGGTCTATCTTCACTTTACTATCACCGATTTCGATGACTCTACCCATAAACCTATCTCCTTCTTGGTTTTGGAGAGGGATAATGGCATCAATATAAATGCGTTCCTTGTCGAAACGACCGTCTACGTTAAACATTTCCTTATCCAAGTCGATGACACGTTCCGCAAAGAACTCACCGTAAGCCTGTTCTGGGGTGAGCGTGAAGTCGAATGTATCGCCTTTCTGCAATCCTACGATTTCTTTTTCAAAATCTTTCAACGTAATGCCAAATCCGCTGACAAAGATAAAGGGGTCTTTATCGGTGGCAATCTCCGCCAATTGCACCTTATCTCCGTCAATAGTATGTAATTGGTAAGATACGGCAATGTACTTGTTGTTATTCTCCATATTATATATAAATGTGTAAAATTGTTTTGTGAGTGCAAAGGTACAACAATAAAATGAAATTTTTTTGTGGTTTTCAGAATTTTTCATTTACTTTGCAAGCAATAATGATATTTGTTCATTCACCTATCTTTTATTTGTAGTCATGAAGGTAAAATATTTATATATCCTATTGCTGTCGTTGCTTGCCTTGCAAATGCACGCGCAAAGGCCTAATTATGGTAAGATGTCGTCGATGTTGCGCCAAATTGCACACGAGCAGAGAGTCAACCAGCAACGTAGTCATAAGGTGAGAAGTGCACAATCGCAAGAAGTGTGTGCCTTTATCCGAATCAAGGAAGACGGGGAGCAGTTGTTGAGAGACAACCATTGCAAGATACTCGCACAATACGGTGATATCTACATCGCAAGCATACCGCTCAATCGATTGGGAATGCTTTCGCTCGACCATCGCGTTTCTCGCATTGAAGCCAATCGCAGCAATTCGATTCATACAGACATCTTGGCAAACAACATCAATGCCTTGCCTGTCTATAGTGGTTACCAATTGCCACAAGCATATACGGGAAAGGATGTGGTGGTAGGAGTGATGGATATTGGATTCGACTTGACGCATCCTAACTTTTACGATGCTTCTGCCACGAACTACCGTATCAAATGTATGTGGGACCATATCACGACCGATACGTTGGAGAGTGATTTTTACGTAGGACGAGATTACGTAGGCAAGGATGAGTTGCTCGCTTTGGGACACTCTTTCGATGGCATTGACCAAACGCATGGAACGCATACGTTGGGCATTGCAGCTGGAAGTGGATACAATACCCCCTATCGAGGACTCGCCTACGAAAGCGACATTTGTTTGGTTGCCAATGCTTGTAGCGAAGACCTTCCCTTGATTGATTCCGTGAATATTTACAAGTATACATACGCTACGGATGCCTTGGGATTCAAGTATATCTTCGATTATGCCGATAGCGTGGGCAAACCTTGTGTTATCTCGTTTAGCGAAGGTAGTCCGCAAGATTTTTATGGTTACGACATCTTATATTATGCCTTGCTTGATAGTTTGATGGGACCAGGACACATCCTTGTGGCATCGGCAGGAAACGATGGCGACAACGTTGCGTATTTCCACAAAGAACCAGGTCGCGAATTGGCTGGTAATTTCTTGTATTCCATTCATGACCATGCATCGGGAACTATCAAGACGGATAGGGATATTGACATTCGAACGGTGGTTTATCAAGCAGCGGGCAACGATACTATCGTCATTCCCACCCAACGTATCATCGAACTACCTGATTCGGAGTATGTAGATACGTTCTACGTGAATAATTTAAGGTATATCATCGACGTATATGGCTATCCCTCTTGTTATGAGGAAAACGAGATGTGCTACGATTATTACATCTCCGTGATGGGAAAATTGGGTTCGCCCGATCGCGTGTCGCTTGAATTGATTGGCAAGGAAGCCGACGTGCATTTCTACAAAACAAGCGGTTATCTATTGGCGCGTCCCGAAATCAATCCTGCCTTGTGCGATGGTGAGAAACTATGCACGATACATTCTCCATCGAGTGCTCCGAATGTCATTTGCGTGGGTGCTACGGGCTATCGAACGGAAATAACGAATTATCTTGGACAACAAAAGACAAATGCCAACGGAACGAATGGAGCGAGAAGTAGTTATTCGTCAGTTGGCCCTACATTCGACGGGCGCATCAAACCAGACGTGGTTGCACCAGGCACGAATGTGATTTCCTCGTATAGCAGTTATTATTTGGAGAAGCATCCCGATGCTTCCGACATTCAATGGGATGTGGCGCATTTTGATTTCAACGGTCGTACTTACGCATGGAACACCAATACGGGAACTTCCATGTCCACCCCAGCCGTGAGTGGAGCTATCGCCCTTTGGTTGCAAGCCAATCCGCGATTAACGCCACAAGACATCATGGAGGTTTTCAAGCGCACTTGCCAACGCGTTGACGATACGCTTGACTATCCTAATATTTATTATGGATACGGACAAATCGACGTGTATAAGGGTTTGTTGGATGTCTTGAATTTGTCGGGAATTGAAGGAATCTCCATGAACCAACCCAAGAAGGTGAAGATATTGCCGAAAGATAACGGAAAGGTACAAATCTCGTTCGACGAAGCCCCAACAACTCCATGTTGGGTTCATGTGTATCAAACCACAGGTGCGAAAGTTCGTTCCGAGAAATTGCCATCTCATCAAGATACCGTATTCCTTGACATCCAAGATTTACCCCAAGGCGTTTATGTCATTCAAGTAAATGGCCAAACGCAAGATACAACAGGTTCTACGCTTGTGAGGAGGTAGCTTTTTAGAAGCAAGAGGTAAGAAAGTTAGAAGCAAGAGATTTGCTTATTCTATTGAGCATATATTGTAATAGCTAATCTCTTGCTTCTAACTTTCTTGCTTCTAACTTTCTTTTTTACTTATTAAACAACCACATACAGAAATCGTTGACCCATGGGATGGAGAAATTGAACCATCTGTATTTCGTTACGGGTTTACCTCCAAAGCTTAGGATAAACTTCCTGAACTTGTTGCTCTTATACGGCAATCCTACGTCGAGGAAATTGATGTGGGCATAATGTCGGTCGTATGCGTCCTTGATAGCATTCCACATCGTGATGGTTTCGGGATAGACGAATGCGTATGTCTTCCTACGCGTGGCTATATACCATAGGTACGCATTCGTTCCAGAGTAGATGCAGGCACATCCTCCGATAATTTTATCTTTGTATTGGGTGATGAAAATTCGCGCGTTGTCACTCTTGTTCAACGTGGAGTACATCTTCTCGGGTGGCAAGAAACGGCGGATTTTCATTCTATAGAAACCCTTCAACAACTTATAGAAATGGTGTATTTCCTCTTCTGTTTCCACCTCTTTCATCGTTACGCCCATCGACTCCGCCTTCTTGATTTGTTCCTTCGTCTTGTCATCAAGTCTGTCTTCGGGTGGCATACTATGCAAGGAATTGCGTACCTCTTGCCAGTTGATAGGGAAATAGTCGTTGGCGCGGAAATGGCGATAACCAAACATCTTGGTGCTGATGTCGCTGATTTCCACATATACGCAGAGTTTGTGCTTGAAAGATTTTGTGATGGCTTCCAATAGCAAGGCAAATGTCTCGTCCTTATCCACGTCGTCATCGTATTCTCCCTCACCGTAGATGCGTCCTTGCGTGAACAGATAGGGTGGAATCCATGAACCTCTCCTACGCGTACAGGCGAACATGTGTGCGGCGATACTTCCATCTTCGCGTAATGCCAATGCCATGTATGGCTTATGCTGTGGAGTTTGTTCGATAATCTTGAACATCTCTACGCTATGGAAGAAATTGCTGCATTTCATGTCGGGCAACTCTTCGCTTTTGGAAATAATCTTGATACGGAGATTCACGCTACAAAAATAATAAATCTTTTACGATTATACAATATTTTGCGGAAAAGTTGTTACCTTTGTTCCATCTAAACGATAATAACATGAAAAGTTTTAAGGATTTGGTGCAATTGCGCCGTAGTCATCGTAAGTTTACAGATCAGCCGTTGACCGCTGATGAAGTGAAGACAATTCTCAGGGCTGCATTGATGTCGCCTACGTCAAAGAATCGCAGAGCGTGGCATTTCGTGGTTGTGGAAGACAAGACAGATTTGCAGAAATTGGCTGATGCCAAAGAACTCTATGCCGAATTTGTCGGTAATGCACCTCTGGCAGTAGTCGTTACGGCCAATCCCGAAGAGGATGAGTGTTGGATGGAGGATTGTGCCATTGCAGCTATCTCCATGCAATACCAAGCAGAGGATTTAGGATTGGGTTCTTGTTGGGCTCAGATGAAAAATTATACCTTATCGGATGGTACGTCTACGGAAGACGTTATTCGTGGTATCTTGGATATTCCCGAAAATCAACGAGTACTTTGCGTACTTGCCTTCGGTCATAAGGCAGACGAAAGGAAGCCTCAGAACGAAGATAGGTTGAAATGGGAAAACGTGCATATTGATAAATTTACGCAGGGCTAATCTCGTCTATGATCAATTACGACTTAAAGAAAATCAAAGCCATCATCTTTGACGTAGATGGGGTGTTGTCTTCCGAAACCGTCGTGTTGGCTTCGGATGGCGAACCATTGCGCACGGTCAACATCAAGGATGGTTATGCAATTCAATTGGCGCAAAAAGTGGGTATGCGAATCGTCATTCTGACGGGTGGAAACACCAAGGCCGTTCGTTTGCGATACGAACGCTTGGGCGTGGAGGATATCTATATGCAATGTGCCGTGAAGATTAAAACCTACGAGGAGTTTGTGGGTAAGTATCAATTGCGCGATGAGGAAGTGCTTTACATGGGCGACGACATTCCCGATTATGAAGTGTTGAAACGTTGTGGTTGTCCTTGTTGTCCTTCAGATGCTTGTGATGACATCAAGCAAGTATGTATTTACGTGAGCGATAAGAAAGGCGGTCGTGGTTGTGCGCGTGACGTGATAGAACAGGTGTTGCGTGCGCAAGGCAAGTGGTTGGCAGACGAAAGGGCTTTTGGTTGGTAATCAAATGATGAAGAAGATAATTTTATCGAGTAATTCCCCAAGGAGAAAGGAATTGCTGGCTGGATTGGACATACCGTTTGAAGTGAAGGTGTTGTCTGGTATTGACGAATCTTATCCTGAAGGATTAGGCGTTGAGGAGATTCCCCAATACATCGCAATGGAAAAAGCGGCTGCCTACGATATTGCCGAAGACGAGATTGTGATTACGGCAGATACGGTGGTGGTATTGGGAGATGCTATCTTGGGAAAACCCGTAGATGAAAGTGATGCAAAAAACATGTTGCGGGCATTGAGCGGTAATACGCATCGGGTAGTGACGGGCGTTTGCATCACCTCGGCAGACAAGCAACGAAAGTTTTCTGTGGTGTCGGAAGTGACGTTTAAGGTACTTTCAGATACGGAAATCGACTATTATGTCAACCGCTATCGTCCCTTCGACAAGGCTGGTGCATACGGTATACAGGAGTGGATTGGTTATGTAGGCGTTACTTCGTTAAAAGGTAGCTATTTTAACGTCATGGGACTTCCCGTACAACGCATTTATGAGGAGTTAATACACGAATTTGATGTCGTTGTGAAATAAAATTGTGAAAATAATTTGGTAGTTAAAAAAAATGTAGTACCTTTGCATACGTTATCCTGAAAACAATCTTTTTACCTTAAAAAACTAATACCTATTGAAGATTGGAGCGATCACCTGCGATAGGCCATCGCTTTTTTTTATGTCCTTTTTTTAGAAATCATTTATTCCTTATTCATCTGTTTTGTAGGCTCACTCGATTATTCATAGGAGAGGAGTGTAATCGTAGTTTTAAACATCATCTTCACGATGATAAACATGATGTTTAGTGGTGATAAACATATCGTTTACCATTAGGAAACGCATGGTTTTCTTGTTTTTGCAAAGACCTCCCGTAAATGATGGTAATTCTAACAATACCAATGAGTTGGTCTTTTCAAGACCTCATGTAAGACCTCACCTAAGACCTCCCACAGACCTCCCGTAAGACCTCATGTATTTCAAATTGAAGGTAATCTCTCAACATTAAACACTCAACACTCAACATTCCTCAGAGTGGGAGGTCTTAGGTGAGGTCTATGGGAGGTCTTAGGTGAGGTCTTACATGAGGTCTTGAAAAATACAACTCATTGATAATATGAGAATTAGCTAAATAAACGGGAGGTCTTCGCGAAATAAACAAAAATCATAGTTATGAATGAACAATCCAACTCCAAATGAGGTATAATGGAAAATAAAATGAACGATTTCCCGTTTCGTGTGTATGCTGTCAAAACAAAGCACGAATAAAGAATGAAACGTATTAAGATGACTTTGCTGATTGCCTTCATGATGATGACGGGAGTCAGCGCCGGACAGACGGAACAAATCAGGCGGAATGCAGCGCTCTACATGGCAGATAGCCTGAAGTTGGATAGCATGTATAACTATTGGAACAATTTCACCATAGAGCACCCGAAGGACGAGGTGGCGTGGCGCAATCTGTATGAGGTTTACAACACCTACGAGAATCGGTTCCTGGTGAATCCCAAGCACTACAAGACTGGAGATGAGCTGTTCGAAGCACAGTTACAGATGCGTCGCAAGGTTGGTTTTATGAGTAGGATGGAACAGGCAATCCCCGACAGCTACACCTTCAACTATTGTGCCTACGACTGTTCCTACGATTGGCTGAAATATGAGAACCCTGACGATATGCCAGATACCCTGTCCACTCACTATGCCAACCGCGTGATAGAACTCATACCCGACAAGGCGGCACGTTACGACTACGAGGAATGGGCGGGGTATCTGATGAGTAATCTGGACACCGTAAGGCTCACCCATCTGCTCACTAAGTTCTACGAGAACGGCCTTTATCCAGCTGATGAATTGCAATACCACTACAACGAGTTGCAAGGTATGGACGAGGGAGCTGTCTATCTGGGACAACACAACGGCAACGTCATCGGGAAGCTTATCCTGCAACTGGTGAAGGGCGTGCATCGTGACAAGATTCTCTATAATGAAGCATCTGTCATCAACTACTCTCCTTTCCTCAGCGGATGTATCCAACAAATGGAACTTTCCCCTCAGATTGCCGATAGCCTGCGCCGGAATCACCAAGGTTTTAAGGGTCTTGAGCGACTGCTTCGTTACATCTTCGCCAACGTCAAGCGCCCCGTCTATCTGTCTTCCAATAGTATCTCCATGCTGCTATTTGGCGAAGGAGTACCCGACGACTTGAAGCAATACCTTTACAATGAAGGACTGACCATCCGCTACTCTCCCAAGCCGTACGATAACCTTAGCGTGAAACGTCGCAATGTGGAAGAACGCTACCTGTTGGACTATCTGCGTTTCTCTTTCAGGCCTGAGACGGACAGGCGTAACAGTTACCTCTCTTTCCATTACCTCATTCTATTAAAAGACCTTTTGCCCTACTATAAGAAGAACGACCCTGACCGTTTCCGCTGGCTGAATCGTCTGTATCACGACGTGCTGGCTCAGATGGAAGCCGAAGATGAGGGCTTCTTGCTTGGTAACAATGTGTTCAACATCCACAAGGTGGAGAATGAACAAGGCGTGCATTATGAGGTGGAAGAAGGAACCGTCCGATACAACGAGTCATTCACAGGACTCTATGGCAAGGTTAGCAAGAAAGAAGGACTTCATTATCTGACGGGCGAGCCGATTCCTACTCATGTTATCCTGAAGACAGAACCCGTCAAGGATTGAGGCTATGAGAATCTTCCACCTGAAACCTCTACGCCAACTGACCGACGAACAACTCATGGCACGGGTAAAAGTTGGCAATGATGCGGCTTTCGAAGAGTTGTATCACCGCTTTGCGCGACGGTTGAAGGGTTTCTTCTTTCTGCAATTAGGCGGTGATGAGGAACTGGCTGCCGATGCCACCCACGATGTCTTTCTTCGGGCTTACGAAGCACGCAACCGCTATCAGGAGGGAAAGAACGTCAGCACGTGGCTCTTCACCATCGCCTATAACATCTGCCGCAATCACTATCGTAGCAATACATACGAGACACAGTTGTCATCCACGCTCGATGCAGAACCTATTAGTGATGAACAGATAGAAGTTCAGTTGGATGCAGCCGCCCTCGATGATGCGCTGGCACAGGTGTTGTCTGAGTTACCACCGCCATTGCACCAACTGTTTTCCCTTCATTATCAGGAAGAACTGACCATTCCACAGGTAGCCGAGATTGTCGGAATCCCAGAAGGGACCGTCAAATCACGCCTTCATAAGACAATGAACATCATCCGTAAAAAACTAAAGAGATATGAAAATCACTAACAAACAGATTATCCAGTCGGCCCGTCGTCAGCGCCAGATTGTTGATAGTCAAATAAACATAGAACCATGGCAACCTCGCCATCGAAGAAACCGTGGTATAGTTGCTGCCATAGCCGTTGCTGCCAGTATCATTAGTTTCATTGCCGGTTATGGCGTTTGCGCCAAGATGTCCCAGCACGACGCTCTGCCATTGGCACAAAATATCCAGGTGCAACACGACACCATCCTACAAACAACGACTATTCGCGACACCGTCTATTTGACGCGTATAGTCACTAAGTATGCAAAACCTACAACAATTCGGTCGGTTCTTGCGCACAATCATGAACAACCAGGCAGTTCAGATAAGCAAGACCCTCCAACACAATTACACTCTACGGAATCATCAAACGCACAAATGGCTTGTTCTATG
>OMWI01000001.1 GCA_900314715.1 uncultured Prevotellaceae bacterium
TCCATCCGCTTTCTTTAAAAAAAGCGCGAAGTCTTTAGAGTATCGCGTGCCAGGGTGCTTCAACTGTATCTTCTTGTCGAGATCCACCGACTTGGTCGTTCCGTCTGGCATTGTCCAACGACGCCTGCGTACATGGAGGACTGTTTTCTTGTCACGTGTGGGAAAATCCAAAAGACAGGACTCTTCGCCGAAACCGTCACTTACTGAACCTCTCATATCAGAAGTGCGATTGTCACGTTCATCAAGATAGATGTGAAGCTCGGTTGTGTACAGTACATTGGTGTCCAGTGTCGGAACCTCAGCGAAATCAGTCAACTCAAAGTACTCCAAGACACCTGTAGGAAGGAAATATGAGGCAAGGCCTTCATACATATTTATATTGCTGATACGATTCATGATGCAAAGGTAATAACTTTTCTGCAATCATGTACCGTTCAGCAACATGTCTTTGGGTTAGCGACTTACACCCCCCCCCACAGGGTTTGTCGGTTGCGCCGAAGAACCTTCTTTATTTCTATATTGCAAGAAAAAACAAACATATTTTTGTAAAAATATATATAATATCTACTATACCATCATTTGTATTCTTTCGCTTCCCTTTGCCCACGCAACACGGCAAGGGCATTGAGAGCAAGGGCTTCCATTTCATCTTCTCCAGGGTAGCAATGTGTTGGAGCCAAGAAATCTATACGTTTTCTTAATTGTTTCACTACATATTGAGAACGAGCCAAACCACCTGTGATAAGAATTGCATCTATGTTTCCGCATAATACCGCACCTTCTGCCGCAATAGCCTTTGCTGTATGATAAATCATGGCATCTACAATCAATTGCGCATGTTTATCACCATGCATGATGCGATTTTCTATTTCCTTCATGTCATTAGTTCCCAAATGAGCGGTTAATCCAGCCTCACCCGCAATTCGTTTCAATAATTGCGTTTCGGTGTATTTACCACTAAAGCAAAGTCTAACAAGGTCAGCAGCAGGTAAACTACCTGCACGCTCTGGAGAGAATGGTCCTTCACCATCAAGTGCATTATTTGCATCTACGGCTCTTCCATGTTCATGAGCAGCAACAGAAATACCTCCACCAAGATGACAAACAATCAGGTTAAGTTCTTCGTATTCCTTGCCTATCTCATTGGCAAATCTTCGAGCTATGGCTCTTTGATTAAGAGCGTGCCAAATACATATACGATTCATCAACGGAGAACCACTGATACGAGCAAAATCATTCAACTCGTCTACAACACCAGGATCTGCGATAAAAGACCTACAATTAGGAATATCCTTAGCAATCTCGAAGGCTATGATACAACCCAAATCGCAAGCATGTTTATGAATGGCATTCTTAGTATCTATCAACATTTTCTCATTGATTTCATAAACACCACCTGAAACAGGTTTAGCTAAACCTCCACGACCAATAACTGCCGTAAAATCAAAAGGCACATTCATCCGTTTGAGTTCACTAATGATTAATTGTTTACGAAATTCAAATTGGTCGGTAATTTCTTCAAATTGTTTCAGAGATTCCGCAGGGTGTTGAATACTTCGAAGCAACATCGGCTTCTCGTCTTCATATACAGCCATTTTCGTGGAAGTGGAACCAGGATTGATAACAAGTATGAGCATAATAAATAAGATAAGGTTAGGTTATATTAATTTAAATGCCAATTATATGGCTGCAAGAGCGAGAGAGTAGAATTTACATAGCTTACTATCGCTTCTTGATGGAAGCACTACAGGAGCCATAGTGCCTTGGAGAACGCCAGCCGTCTCAACACCTAAAAAAAGTGTGATGGATTTATAGAACACGTTGGCAGCTTCTATGTCTGGAAAGATGAGAGCATCAGCTTCGCCATTAATGGGTGATTGAATACCTTTAATACGCATACTTTCTGGACTTACTGAGGTTTTTAAGTCGAGAGGACCATCTATGATACATTTTCCAAATTCGCCTCGTTCTGCCATACGGATGATTTCTTTGTATCCAATAGTGAAAGGAAAGTATTTCTCATTTACTTTTTCCGTACAATGAATTAACGATATTTTCGGTTCTTCTATTCCCAAAGCGTGACAAACATAAACCATATACCGTATTTGTTGTATTCGTTGCTCTTGTGTTGGATAGGGAATGACGGCTGAATCAGTAAAGAAAAGTAATTTCTCATATTCAGGCAAACGTGCTGCGGTAATATGAGTGAGAACATTTCCTTTTGGCAACATACCTGTTTGTTTGTCTAATACAACATGTAGGAGATTGTCTGTATTGATTAATCCTTTCATGAGAATGTCAGCTTTTCCTTCGCGAACCATTTGCACGGATATCTTGGCTGCGGTATCTCGGTCGGAAGCATCAATAAAGGTTATGTGGTCTTGATAACGCATAATCCGTTTATTGTTTTCAACTTCTTCCCTGCATCCAACGAAAATAGCATCGATAAAACCCACTTCAAGAGCACGAATGACTGATTCTTGGGAATATTGGTCGGCTGCCCACACAATGGCAACACGTTTACGTTCACCACGCTGAGCAAGATGTATGACCATGTCTTCAAAACTTCTGATAGTTTCCATAGGCTTTTAGTTAGAGATTTCAAAGATACAAATTAAATTTGAATTGTTGCACATTTTTCGTAATTTTATGCAATTATGTTTTTAAATTACTTATTCTTTGATGGTAGTAATTCCAATTTCTGTCAAGTAATTTGCATATTTGAGAAGAAAGGCGTATTTTTGTAGGCAAAATACAATTATTATGGGAAAGCTTGTCATTAATTCATACGATGAATTTGCAGCATATTTAGGAAAAGACTTAGGATATTCTGATTGGCTGCTTTTAGATCAAGAACGTATCAATCTCTTTGCCGATGCCACACTTGACCACCAGTGGATTCATGTTGACGTAAATCGTGCAAAAGTTGAAAGTCCTTACAAGAGTACGATTGCTCATGGTTATCTTACGCTTTCTGTTTTACCATATCTTTGGGATCAAATCATTGAAGTAAACAACATCAAAATGCTCGTTAATTATGGTATGGACAAAATGCGTTTTGGTCAACCTGTAATAACGGGAAGTCGTGTAAGATTAGTCACTAAGTTGCATAATATCCAAAATTTGCGAGGCATTTGCAAAACGGAAATAGAATTCAAGATAGAAATAGAAAATCAGCGAAAACCCGCCTTAGAGGGAATTGCATCCTTCCTTTATTATTTCAATTGATGAATAAACCAAATCCTGACATATATAAAAATAAGATTACGGTAACTTCTCCTTTGATGCCAGATTTGGGAGAGTTTAATGATTTGTTATCTAAGATTTGGGATTCCAAATGGATAACAAATGCTGGACCTATACATCATCAATTGGAACAAGCACTTTGTGAATATCTGAAAGTTCCATTTATCAGTCTATTCACTAATGGCACGCTACCTTTGATTACTGCTTTACAAGCATTGAGAATTAGTGGCGAGGTAATTACGACACCATATAGTTTTGTGGCAACGACTCATTCTATATGGTGGAATGGAATCACCCCAGTATTCGTTGACGTAGATCCATTAACAGGTAATATAGACCCAGATAAAATAGAAGCTGCAATTACACCACGTACAACAGCCATAATGCCTGTACATGTATATGGCAATCCTTGTGATACTAAACGTATTGCTGAGATAGCCAATATATATGGTTTAAAAGTGATATATGATGCTGCTCATGCGTTTGGTGTAGAAATAAATGGCAAAAGTATTTTGAATGAAGGAGATTTGTCTACACTGAGTTTTCATGCGACAAAAGTATTCAATACAGTAGAAGGTGGGGCGATGGTTGTTCAAAATGCAGAATTGAAATATCGAATAGATAATCTCAAAAATTTTGGCATTACCGATGAGACACATGTCATTGCTCCTGGCATCAATGGAAAGATGGATGAAATTCGTTCTGCTTATGGTTTGTTGAATTTACAAAAAGTTGATTCTGCCATTGCTGCACGAAAAAAGATTGCCATGATGTATCGTGAATTGCTCAAAGACGTTTCTGGCATTAGAATGCTGGAAGATATGCAAGGAGTAAGACATAACTATGGTTATTTTCCGATATTCGTTGACGAAAAGGAATATGGAATGAGTAGAGATGCTTTATATTTTAAGATGAAAGAGAACAATGTGTGGGGACGTCGTTATTTTTATCCATTAATCAGCACATTTTCTACTTACAGAAGGCTTAAGGGGGCAGAAGAATCTAATTTGCCCGTTGCAACTCGTATGGCTAATCAAGTATTATGTATTCCCATTCATCATCTACTAAAAGAACAGGATGTTGAAAGAATAGTTGACTTAATCATACCATAGATATATATGCCTGAATCATTAAAAGACAAGACTATTAAAGGTACATTTTGGACTGGCTTGGAACGTTTTTGGGTTCAAGGAGTCCAATTTCTTGTCATGTTAGTGATAGCTCGTATTTTGTCTCCTAAAGATTATGGTCTTATCGGTATGATTAGTGTCTTTATCGCTATCTCCCAATCATTAATAGAAAGTGGTTTTTCACAAGCACTGATTAGGAAAAAAGATGCAGATGAAGTAGACTACAATACGGTTTTTTATTTTAATATCGTCATGAGTATAATATTTTATGGAATATTATATCTCATTTCTCCAGCCATTGCTTCATTTTACAAAGAACCTATCTTGTGTCCTTTAATGAGAGTAGTAAGTTTGGTTGTAATCATCAATGCTTTCAATATTGTTCAAGGCTCCATTTTTTCTATTCAGTTGGATTTCAAGAAACAAGCTCATTCTGGAATGTTAGCAGCCATTATTTCAGGAATGGCTTCCATTATATTAGCCATCAAGGGATATGGTGTTTGGACATTAGTATATCAACAATTAATTTCAACTATTGTTATTACTATCGTTCTATGGTCTTATTCCAATTGGCGACCTAAATGGATTTATTCATGGAAATCATTCAAGGAATTGTTCTCATTTGGATTAAACTTGGTTATCAGCGGTTTGATAGATACCATCCATGATAATTTATATGTATTAGTAATTGGAAAAATATATAATGCAACGAGTTTAGGCTATTATGGTCGAGCCGAACATTATGCACAATTACCTGCCTCAAATTTTAATTCTATTTTTTTCCGCGTTACATACCCTGTCTTATGCAAATTACAAGATGATGACAACAAACTAAGGGAAATATACATGAAAATGTTGAGGGTTTCTACATTTGTTCTTTTTCCTATTATGTGTGGTATAGCCGGTGCTGCTTATCCTGTTGTCGTTGCCTTGGTTGGTGAGAAATGGGCTTTCTCTGCCATATTATTGGTTCCTATCTGTATGGCAAAAATGTGGTATCCTATTCATGCAATCAATTTGAATGTATTGAAAGTGAAAGGAAGGACTGATTTGTTTTTAAGATTAGAAATCATTAAGAAGGTATTTAGCGTTATCATTCTTGTTACAAGTATCCCCTTTGGCTTGGTTTACATGTGTTATGGTATGATTGTTAGTTCTATTGGAGCATTAGCAATCAATTCTTTTTATACAGGAAGATTAATCCAATTAGGATTTTGGAAACAAATGAAAGATATATCACATATCTTATTAGTATCATTATGTATGTTTATGCTAATAAGAATAGTAAATATATGGATAGATAATGTTTACATACAATTGTTGATAGATATTTTTGTCGGTGCAGCCTTTTATTTTGGAATCGCTTTTTTGTTCCATTTTAAGGAAATCGAGTATATTCAATCTCTTCGAAAGAGCAAAAAGGAATCATCCAATAATAATTGAAGTATTTATAGCAATTGCCTATAGATATTACATACTTGTTCCGCTACATTCGTATTTTCAAAACGAGTAATGTATTTCTTGGTTCGAAAAATACGCTCTTGCACATACTCGTCTTCTAACAATTCGTTCATGGCATTTGCCAAAGCAATGGGGTCATCAGGTGAAACGTAAAGACAATCTGGTCCTCCAGCTTCTTCCAAACATGAACCAGTAGCTGCAATTACTGGTAATCCCGAATGAATGGCTTCAATGATGGGAATACCGAACCCTTCATAACGTGATGGATAAACAAAGCATTTTGCTAACTTGTAAAAAACGGGTAATTCTTCATCTGTTACATGATGGAATATAAAAACTCTATCATTGAGATGGTTCGAATTAACAAATTCTTGTATAGTATCTGTATACTTGGTTTTTTTTCCTACCAAAACCAAAGAAATGTAAGAAGGAAGATATGAAAGAGCACGAACCGCCAAGAGCATGTTTTTTCGTTCTTCAATAGAACCGACACTCAATATGTATTGTTCAGGAAGATGATATCGTTCCTTTACTTCATTAATGGTTTTGAAATCAACTTGATTTTGGAATCTTGGAGCACAACTTTGATAAATCACGTCAATGCGATTATCATCTATTTGTCCAAATTCACAAATGTCCCTACGAGTACACTCACTAATGGCTATGATGCGATCTGCTTCTTGAATCGTTTGGAGAAATTTCCATTTATAAATAAGCACATCTATTTTATTGTAAAACTCTGGGTGGCGCAAGAAGATAAGGTCATGAATTGTAACTACAGACTTGATTCCTGTTCTTTTTATGTGGAAAGGTAGTTCGCCTGTTAAACCATGATAAACCTGAATATTATCTTTTCGTAATTGATTGACTATTCCAAATGAACGCCATAGTGCCTTGCCAATAGCAGTTTTTTCATGAGGAAAGAAAAAACGCAAACGATCACTCTCTGTTATTTGTTGTCGCAAGTCATCTCGTCCTTTATTGGGCGCATAAAGAGTTAAATCCAAGTCATCAAACTTAGACAAATCATTGACCAACGTTCGTCCATAGCTGCCAAGTCCTGTACCATTTTGTACAATACGTTTGGCATCAAAAGCGATGCGCATTTTATCTTTCATTGGTACAAAGATAAGCGATAATTTCCATATTTTCACTTATTTCCATCAAATATTATGAAGGAAACGAAGAAAATGTGTATTTTTGCAAAGAATTCATTCAAAATAGTACATAATACTCTGTCATTGAATAATCATAAATACCCATGAACGGAGAACAAAAAATATCTGTTGTAATCAACACCTACAATGCCGAACAGCATCTTTCCAAAGTGCTTGAAGCGGTAAAAGACTTCGACGAAATAGTGGTGTGCGATATGGAAAGCACCGACAATACGGTAAAGATAGCCAAGGATTTTGGTTGTCGTATCGTTATCTTTCCCAAAGCCAATCACACTTGTTGTGAACCAGCTCGTCAATTTGCCATTCAATCTGCCTCTTATCAATGGGTATTGGTTGTTGATGCAGATGAGATTGTTACTCCCGAATTACGTTCTTCGCTCTATCAAGAAATATCGCGTCCAGATTGTCCTTCTGGTTTTTTCATTCCACGAAAGAATATGTTTATGAACATGTTTGTTCGCGATTTCCATTATGATTACCAATTGCGATTTATTCCACGCGACGCTACCGAATGGCCACCCATTATTCACTCAATACCCAAAGTACAAGGTCGTGTTGAAAAACTGAAGGTTGGCAATGGTGCCTATTTGCTTCATCTGATGGACGAGACCATGCATGAGTATATAGAGAAAATGAATCTTTATACGGATAATGAAACCGAGAAGAAAAAGCAAAAGAACTATGGTGTATGGGCGCTTATTTGGCGACCTCTTTGGCGATTCTTCAAGAAATACTTCATGGATGGTAGCTTCCGAATGGGCACACGCGGGTTTATCCGTGCATTGATGGCCGCTTTCTATCAATTTGTTTTGGTGGCCAAGATTATTGAGAAGCGTTATCGTGATTGACGAAAGAACGCTTGTCTTGATATTGCCTATACGGAAGATTATAATCTAAGTAGAAGAAATTATGTTGACGCTGGTTGTCGTGTGGAGGGATAACCATATAGTCGCCATATTTCGTGCGAAGGTATTCGTCGGCATGTTCCACTCCCATCAATTCGTGTCCTTCAAATTCAACAGGCGTTGGCGTTCCTAATATCCTTTTAGCAATAACGCCATTGATACCATCATCATAATCAAGTACGTATTCCGACTTGTTATAGTCGTATGCGGTATTGGCGGCACGCAATTTCTTTCTCGCCCATTCGTGCGTGAAAAGTCGTTGAATGAGCAATATTGGCCAAGAACTAATACCGCGACCATGCTTGTAAGGGTCACGATGTAGGAAATAGAGTAACTTATCAAGAAGTTTATATCGAGTAACGGCTATCCTACGCATCAACGAAGAGGCTGGAACGCCATCTATAGGAAATACGTCGATATAGATACCTGCTAAATAATCACTATGTCCACGCTCTATAAGCGTAGTGCTGCTATCAACTATTTTTCCGAAACTACCAGGAAAAGTTGCGCTCGTCTCTATGCTCAACGCCTCTAACGGTTGGGGAAGCCACTCATGAGCATGTTCCATAAAACGGTCATAATCAGGACGAGGCATACAAATGTCCATATCATCGTCCCAAGGAATAAAACCATGATGACGAACGGCTCCAAGCATCGTGCCTGCCCAACAATAATAGCGTATTTCGTGTTCACGACATACGCGGTCAACCGACAACATAATCTGTAAGATATGCTTATGCAAAGTGTCTATGTCGTATGATGCCATAATGATTCTTTGGTTGAAAATAAAGCCAAAGGTAGCAAAATAGTATGATTTGAAGAAATAAATCTCTTAGAATTTGTAGAATCTACAATATTTTACCTATTTTTGTAGGCAAAATAACGTTATTTATGGACAAGCAATCTATGAATATATTTCACATCATCTCAAATAAAGAATGGGGTGGTGGCGAACAAACTGTATTGGATTTGAGTCGTCGTCAACTTGCAGATGGAATTAATATAGAACTATTTTGTCTGCCTTTAGAGTCGATTGCCGAGCGGTTTCATGAGTTGAACGTGCCTATACATACTTTACCTTTAAAAGGTGTATTAGACTTTAGGAGCGCATGGCAGATGGCTAAGATTATCAAGCAGAAGCAGAATTGCATCGTACATGCACACAATTTCAAGGAAGCCTTCACCGCCGCATACGCCAGAAAGTTGAGTGGTCGCAAGGACATTCGCGTGGTAATGTGTCGTAATCTTACACGTAAGGGTAAGACATCATGGATTTATAATTGGCTTTATGGTCAATTGGATTGTATCGTGTTCGATTCACAATTGGCGATGGATACTTTTTTAAGCACTCATCCTGCTATTGACAAAAAGAAGTTGCTTGTCATTCATAATGGTATCGTCGTTCCTACAAACATAGTTCCTGTGGATGTAAAGACTATGTTTAGCATCCCTAAAGACTATGTTTTGGCGATGTATCATGGACGTTTAAATCCCGAAAAGGGTCTTGACGTACTTATCGAGGCGGTTGAGATGTTGCGCGATAAGCCTTTCCGATTGGTACTTGTAGGTCGTGGAACCGATGAATACACCGCTCACCTACAATCTCTCATAGAAGAAAAGCAACTGAAAGACAAGGTAACATTAGCTGGTTTCCGTAATCCCGTCTTATCATATGTTGCCGCCGCAGACATCGGAATTCTTCCTTCCATCGTGCCAGAAGGATGTTCGCTTTCAGCACAAGAACATCTATCGCAAGGACATCCTATCATTGCGACAAACAATGGCGGTCAACGTGAATATATCAATAGTGGCAAGAATGGCTTGCTCGTTCCTCCCAACGATGCAAAAGCATTAGCTGAAGCTATGGGACAATTGATTGACAATCCTACTTTGCGTAAACAATTGGGCAAACAAGCTAAGGAAGACTTTGAAGGTCACATGACATACGAACACTTCTATGCAAAGATGAGTGCTATTTATCAACCATGATTTGCACCATGCTCATTTAAAGACACGATACGATGAAACAAGTATTATATTATATTATATCTGCCATTTGGTATTTGTTTTCCTTGTTGCCTTTACGTATTCATTACGTATTGAGCGACGGAATCTATCTGATAGTTTATCGGTTGATTGGCTATCGCGTAAAGGTGGTTAGGAATAACTTGGAAAAATCGTTTCCTGAAAAGACCGAAAAGGAATTGCGCGAGATTGAAAGAAAATTCTATCATTGTTTGTGCGACTATTTCGTAGAAACTATCAAGATGACGACAATGAGCGAGAAACAAATGCGTCGTAGAATGACTTACAAAGGTGTTGACGTGATCAATCAATGTACGAACGACAAACAATCTGTTGCGCTTTATCTTGGACATATCTTCAATTGGGAGTGGATTACGTCGGTTCCCCTATGGGTTTCTCCTGATTTAGTGTGCGGGCAATTATATCATGCTTTGGAGAATCCCATATTCGACAAATTGTTTTTGAATATTCGTCAGCGTTGGGGAGCAGAGTGTATCGCGTTGACAGATGTTCTTCGGAAGACGATTGAATATAAGCAACAAAACAAGGTTTCCATCATTGGATATATTGGAGACCAAGTGCCTCATTGGAACAATATCCACCATTGGTGTCAGTTCTTGAATCATGATACTCCGGTAATGACTGGTTCGGAACGAATCGCCATCAAGAACAACCAAGCTCTTGTTTACTTGGATATTCGACGTGTTCGTCGTGGTTATTATGAGGCTGAGTTCCAATTAATGACTCGAAACCCTAAAGAATTGAAAGAGTTTGAAGCAACGGATATTTATTTCCGTAAATTGGAAGAGACAATTCGTAAACAACCCGAACTATGGTTGTGGAGCCATAATCGATGGAAGCGAACACGCGAGGAATTCAATGAGCGATTTAAGGTGGTTGATGGTAAGGTTGTACCCAAATAATAATAGGTATGATATTCGTTAGGGATAAAGGAAGGATGTGCAATAACATATTGCAATACGGACATCTTTACGCTTGGGGCCGTGAACATGGACGTTCAACGATGTCGATGCGCTTTGCGTATAAATACCCGTGGTTTCATATCTGCGACACTCGCTATCACAATTTCATCGTTTATGTCTTGGCGAAATATGCCGCCGCATGGAAGTTGATTCCTACCGTTAAGTTCAATGAGGAAAAGAAAGACTATAGCCGCGAGGAACAAATGATGCTGAATCATAAGATGATCGTGGCAATCGGTTGGTATGCTCAATGGCATGATTTGTTTATGAAATACAAATCGGAAATCTTGCAATTGTTTGCGTTCAAGGAGGAGGTGGAAAGCAAGGCTTTGGAACTCTTGGGAACAGAGAATCAATTGCGATTGGGAATGCACATCCGACGAGGTGATTATGCTACATTTCATGAAGGGCGTTTCTATTATTCTGACGAACAATACATTCATGTCATCCAACAATTTCAATCCTTGCATCAAGGTGAGAAGTTGACGATTTACATCTGTGGGAATGATCCCAATATTCAACAAGTTTTTTATTGCCAACAATTGCCGATGTGCAACGTTGTGTTTCCCAATGGAAACCCTGCCGAAGACCTTTGCTTACTTTCTCATTGCGATTATCTGATAGGTGCACCCAGTACGTTCTCATTAGTGGCTGCTATGTATCGCGACTTGCCTTTGTATTGGATAGAAAATCCTGATGCAGAGTTATCGTTGGATTCTTTTAAACACTTCGACTATTTGTTCCGCCACATTCATTAGTTTCACGGTAATAATTTGTCGTTCACCATTCGTTCCATGTATTGTTGGATGATGGCTTTCAACTCTCGCTCCATTTGTTTTTGTTGAGGCACTTTTCCCAATAAGTTTTTCTTCATGAGTGAGTCGTTCAACGCATACATACCTTTTGTTTGTTGTCCGTCGAATTGAAGTACGTAACCATGTTTTACATATTGGTACGTGCCGTTGAGATAGTTGACCGCCCATGTATTCTCCGCAGGTGTGTTGAATAAGTCTATACCGAAACCAAAGTAAGATTTCGGATAGTTCAACATACCCATGACGGTTGGGAGAATGTCTATTTGTTGTGCTATCTTGTCTTGCATTTCTGGTTGGCGGTTAGGATTACCAGGTTCATAAATGATGATTGGCGAACAAAAACCACTTATATCGGTTTGATAATAAGCGTGGTCAGAAAGATTAGTATGGTCGCTGGTCAACACAAAGATCGTGTTTTTGAACCATGGTTCCTTACTTGCTTTCTCAAAGAATTTCCCTATCGCCATGTCCGTATAACGAATGCATTTGTGGATGATAATACCCTCTTCTGGATATACATCTTTATATTTATCGGGGATGGCGTATGGATGATGAGAAGATGCCGTGAAGATTGCTGTCATAAACGGTTCTTTCATTTCCGACATCTTTGTGGCATAGTATTGCAAGAATGGTTCATCCCATATTGCCCACATACCATCGAAGTCTTCATCTCCTCCAAACCGCTTGTCGGCATCATAGTCTTCCCTTCCATAGTATTCCTGAAATCCAGTTGCCCTTGAGAAAGCTTGAAATCCCATCGAACCTCGTTGTGCTCCATGGAAGAAAGCCGTCTGATAACCTTCACCAGCCAATAAAGAAGCGATTCCACTGACATGATTCATCGAAGCGGGAGTGAGGAAGAAAGGTTCCACAAACATGGGAATGCTACTCAAGATGGAGGGCATTCCGTCAATGCTTTTTCGTCCATTGCAGAAAGAATGCTTAAATGTAACGCTATGGGCAATCAAAGAATCTACGCAAGGGGTGTATCCTCGATAATTGCCATTTTCCAATGTCTTGTTGAGTGCGCCTATGTATTCTCTTCCAAAGCTCTCTACGATGAGCACCACCACATTCTTCTTTATCATAGTGTCAGCAGAAAGGTCTTTAAAGTCATTGTGGATTGGGGAGTAGATGGCCTCCATCTCTTGAGGATTACTATAGTATTCAGGTACCACAAATACATTCTTCCCAATCGTGCGATAAAGCGAGAATGGCGTATTGAGCACCAAGGCAGCCTCAACGGGACGATTCACGTATTGGTTAGCATTGCTAATGGTAATCGGGCGAACGGCAGTTGTAAATCCGCCACGTATGCCTGCCACCAAGAATGGAGCGAATATTGCCAATGACAATAGCATCGTCAAATCATATTTCCACCAACATAATTCACGCGAATGAAGTCTTGGCTTCCTATATAGTTTATACATACACCATACAAGGAAAGCGAATGCCAATATCAGATAGAAATGACGAATGGATTCAGTCAAGAAAACAGAACCAAGGTTGTTCTCATTGGAAAATTCATTGAATACCGTCGTGGTAGTTCTTCGCATGGTAAAGCGGAAATAGACGGAATCGCAAAGGTTGATGGCAAGTGCCAATCCGTTGATGATGATGAAAACCCAACGACAAATCTGATGATAGATTTTCGTTTCCTTACCGTGCCACGGCAATAACATCAACACGATATATGGGATGTTTGTCACGAAGATGGCAGAAGTGTCGAACACCAATCCACCTTTTACTATTTCCATCAAATGCGAGAACGATAGGTCTTGTGAAAAGAAACTATAATTCTCAAGGAAATAGATAACACGTGCCACGAAATAAATAATGTATGCAATCAGCAAATTGCAAAGCGTGGCAGCCAATGGCGAAAGAAGTCCCATTCGTTTCATCTTCATTGCATGTTTTTTAAGTCTGTCGTTGTGGCTTGTAGAACCGCTTTTCCAAGACGTTCCAATCGTTTAGTATCACTACTTTGGTTCACGATTACACGTTGTGAATTGAGGTCATACACCATGAATCCAGTCGAATCTCTCACGGAGAAGCCATTATTATAGTTGTGTACGGCAAACGGATATTGGTAAGAACTACTTAAAACATCCCTGCTCCAACGGAAATCCGTGTGTGCCAAACCACATTGTGCCAAAAGCGTAGCAGGTAGGTCGGTTTGATTACATATCTGCGTGATGGTTTTCGCCTCTTTGATAGCTCCTCCTATCCATACAAGAGGAATGCGATTGCGTCTCTCTTGCGTTTCATCCACACCTTGAAAATCTATGCTATGGTCAGGCAATATCACCAACAAAGTATTCTCCCATTGCTTGGTAGATTTGAGTTTGTCAACAAATCGTCCCAAACAATCGTCCAAATAGTAGAATGCGTTTTTGATAGGATCATTCAATTTCTTCAACGGCACATCCCATGGTTCATGACTACTTAATGTTGAAAACCCGATTAATTGCGGAGTGTCATGCTTTTGGGTTAGTTGTTTGTAAACGGCATCAAACATAATTCCATCGCAAACACCCCATTTTGAGGTAGCTTGTTCATCGGCACTAAAGTCTTTTTTCCACACCAAACTACTGAATCCCGTAGCGATAAGATAGCTGCGCATATTAGTGAAATTGATATCGCCACCATAGTAATAATGTGTATCATAACCTTCATTTTGTAAGCTACGGGCAATACTTGGCAGATGTCGTGTCTTGTTGGGCATTTTCATCACCGATGAAGTGGGAAACGAAGGATAACCACTATAAGTACAAACCGTTCCTCTATCCGTGCGCCAAGTATTGGCAAAACAATTGGCAAAGTTGATACCTTCTTTCTTCAATTGTTGCAAACGAGGCATGGCAGATGCCATAATCTCTCCTGCACTTTCCATCAAGATCACCACGATGTCTGGACGTTGCGTATTCAATAACGTATCGCATTCTATTGATGTTGTGGGGTAAAGTCCTTTCATCAATTCCTCACATTCTTTTTGTGAGTAGAAATCATAGTCAACGATATTGTTGGCGGTCTTTTCAAACGACGATAAGAAACTGAATACGGGATTCACGGCAGAGTGATTCAAGAATTGGTCTTGTGAATAATATACTTGTCCGATATTGGTAGTTGATTCGTCTATTCCTCCTCGAATGCCAATCACGATGATGGGAATGAACAAGAGGTATATGATGAATGTTGACCATTGAACATTGAGCGTTTCCTTTCTTTGTTCTCGGGCGAAAAGTGAGATAATCCAACGATAAAGGAAATAAATACATATTACTATGATTATGAACGCCAGTATTCGCCAGAATAAATATGCTCCTGTCACGCTTGCGGCAGCTTCATTGGGTGTTTCCAGATATTGCAAACAAGATGCGTCGAGCTTGAATCCCCAGAAAGGATAGAGGCTGGTATCTGCCACGAATGCCAAGGCAAATGCCAAGGAGATGATGAGGCTATACACCTTGAGGATGATGGTCAGTATCTTACTTTTCCACCAAATACTGATGATTGAGATGAGAAACGGAACGATGAGAAAATACAATGCCGTGGATAAATCGAGTGAAAGCCCATGTTTCACCACGTCGCCCATATCTGCCAAAGTAAAAGCATGTCCTTCTCGGCAAACAAACATAAACACTATCTTTGCCAAGACGAATATCAAAACCGTGACGATGTAGTAGGATATGGGAAAGATAAAATGCTTTACACATTCATGAAGTTTTGTAAAAAGATGTGCATCATCCTTCATCCTTTTATTATCCTTCCTTAAATCACTTCCACCTTCGTAATTCATCCACCCTCCTTCTTACAGGCTTTGCATGTCGTTTAGTTTCTTGTAATATCCATCAAAGGAAAGCAATTCCTCGTGAGTGCCTCGTTCCACGATACTTCCTTCATGCAATACGCAAATCTCGTCTGCATTCTTGATGGTGCTCAAACGGTGAGCGATGGCAACCGTCGTGCGTGTTTTCATCAGTCGTTCCAAAGCGTCTTGCACCAGTCGTTCACTCTCTGTATCGAGGGCAGATGTTGCCTCGTCGAGTATCAATATCGGTGGGTTTTTCAGGATAGCGCGTGCGATGCTTACCCTTTGACGCTGACCGCCCGACAATCTACCTCCTCTATCGCCGATATTGGTGTCAAATCCGTTTTCTGATTGCATGATGAAGTCGTAGGCGTTGGCGATTTTGGCGGCTTCTTCGATGCGTTTTTGTAGTTGCTCCGGAGTTTCCGGATTATCCGGAGATTCCGGAGATTCCGGAATTTCCGGAATACCAAATGAAATATTATTCCTAAAGGAATCATTGAATAAGATAGCTTCCTGATTCACGTTTCCGATAAGCTGTCGTAGGTCGTGAATGCCCAAGTCTTTCACGTTGATGCCATCGATGAGCACCTCTCCTTCCTGCACGTCGTAATAGCGTGGAATCAAATCTACCAAGGTGGATTTTCCACTTCCACTTTGACCAACAATCGCGATGGTCTTTCCTTTGGGAATGATGAGGTTAATGTCTTTCAAAACCCATTGTTCGCCGTATTTAAACGATACGTTCTTGAATTCTATCTGATGGTTAAAACCATCGATATGCTTCGGATTAGCGGGTTCTTGAATGGTATTCTCCGCCATCAAAATCTTATCGATTCTTTCCATGGAAGCCAATCCTTTCGGAATGTTGTAACCTGCCTTTGAGAACTCTTTCAATGGATTGATGATACTATAGAGAATCACCATGTAATAGATAAACGTCGGACCCGTAATGGCTTGGTTGTTCAATACAAGAATACCGCCAAACCACAAGACAATCACGATCATCACCGTACCGAGAAACTCACTCATCGGGTGAGCGGACGACTGTCGGATGTTCACGCGCATCAAGTCATTGCGATAAGCGGAGTTGATTTGGTCGAACCGCTTGTTCATCTTTCCTTCCGCACAGAAAGCCTTGATGATTCGCAATCCACCCAATGTTTCTTCCACCTGACTCATCGTGTCGCTCCATAATGCTTGCGCTTTCACGGAGTCTTGTTTCAGCCTTCTTCCAACGATTCCCATAAACCATCCCATCACGGGAACGATTACCAACGTAAAGAGGGTGAGTTGCCAAGAGATGAATATCAACGTTGCGAAGTAGGCGATAATCAGCACGGGATTCTTAAACAACATGTCGAGAGAAGACATGATAGAGTTTTCCACTTCTTGCACATCACCGCTCATACGTGCAATGATGTCTCCCTTGCGTTCCTCTGAGAAGAATCCCAATGGCAATGAGGTAATCTTGCGATAGAGTTGGTTGCGAATATCACGTACCACACCCGTCCTGATAGGTACGATACAAGCGGAGGTGAGGAAATAAGCACCTGTTTTCAAGAACGTGGTGATAGCCAAGAAAAGACCGATAAACAACAAGGTCGTGGTTGGTCCATAATCGGCTATCAATCCATTGACAAAGTAATTGAGGTTGTTCATCAGCACCGTCTGTGCGTTTCCCCAATCCCAAGCCATCATGGACGTTGCTGCCTCTGCTTCTCCCGTTTGGAACAAAATCTGCAAAATGGGAATCAATGCGGCAAACGAAAAGATATTGAGTACTGCCGATAGGATGTTGAATATCACCGACAATATCAAATACTTCTTATAAGGCGGCACGAAACGCCGCAACACTTGTAGGAATTCTTTCATAGCTGCAAAGTTACTTCTCTTTTCCCCAACCGCCAAAAATCGGGCTTTTAAAAGGTGTAAAAATCTGTTAATAAAATGGGGTGTTCGTGTTAAAAAACACAAACACTATATTTACGCCTTGTAAACACCATATTTGCGAGGCGTAAATACCATATTTATGAAGCGCAAATGATATGTATGTAAAAGACAAAATGTTGCAAAAGTTTCATGTTTCATTGTTTCAATAAGCACCTTCCACATATTTTGCAACTTTGCAACTTTGCAACTTTAGTACCTTCCAATATTCTGAACTGAAAATTTTATGAGCCAATATAAGGAATTAACAATTATATTATATATATAATTATATTAATATATTATTATAATAATATATTAATATAAAAATTGAACTCTCCATTTTTCAGAAAATGTGAACCTATCAAAGTTGCAAAGTTGCAAAGTTGCAAAGTTACATTTTGGTCCTTAATGAAACAATGAAACATGAAACAAATGATACAAACAATGCCTTTATTCTTCCAATGAACCAAAGAGCGTGGCAGATGTAGAACCAGTGATTTTCACTCTCACCGTTTCGCCAATATGATGATTGCCCTTATCAAATACCACCATCTTTCCTTGTTCGGTACGACCACATAGTTGTTCACGACTACGTTTGCTGAATCCCTCCACCAACACGTCGAATTCCTTTCCTTCATCACGTTTGTTGGCAATGGCAGACATTTCCGTTTGCAATTGAATGAGCTCGTTCAGTCGTCTGATTTTGGTCTCTTCGGGAACATTATCGGGCAAATGCTTGGAAGCATACGTGCCTGGACGCTCACTATATTTAAACATAAACGCAGAATCGTAACCCACTTCACGCATCAACGACAACGACAATTGATGGTCTTCTTCGGTTTCATCGTGATAACCCACGAAGATATCGGTGGAAAGTCCACAATCAGGTATGATTCTCCGAATGGCAACCACACGGTCGAGATACCATTCACGCGTGTATTTGCGGTTCATGAGTTTCAATATTTTATTTGAACCACTTTGCACGGGCAGGTGGATTTGCTTACATACATTGGGTACTTCGGCAATCACATGCAACGTCTCGTCACTCATGTCTTTCGGGTGAGAGGTGGTAAAACGCACACGCATATTGGGAACAGTTTCGGCTACAAGGCGTAAGAGAGTGGGAAAATTGAACATTGAGGATTCTGTTTCGAAATGGTAGGAATTGACGTTTTGTCCCAACAAAGTTACCTCCTTGAATCCCTTTTGTTGTAAGTCTTTTACCTCTCGCAAGATACTTTCCACATCACGACTACGTTCCCTACCGCGAGTGTAAGGTACGATACAATAGTGGCAGAAATTGTTGCAACCACGCATGATGCTCACAAAACCACCGATTTTCTGTCCTACGGCAATGCGTCGTGGTGTTACGTCACGATAAGTTTCCGTCGTGGAGAGTTCGATATTGATGGCTTTTTGTCCGAGTTCACATTGCGCAATGAGGTCGGGCAACGTGAGATAAGCATCTGGACCAGCCACGAGGTCAGCATGATGGTTTTGGATGAGATCATCTTTCACTCGTTCAGCCATACATCCGAGAATGCCGATGATGAGCTTTCCCTTTTTCTTGCGTAAGGCATTCAACTCCTCCAAGCGATGGTAAATCTTGTTTTCTGCATTTTCGCGCACGGAACAAGTATTCAAGAACACCGCATCCGCCTCGTCTTGATTGTCGCAGACATCATAATCCGCCATTTTCATCACAGAAGCCACCACCTCAGAGTCGGCAACGTTCATCTGACAACCGTATGTTTCTATATAGAGTTTTTTCATTTTCGTTTCTGTTAATGACATGTTCAATTGGTCAACTAATTCGTCTTGATGAAATTCTTTTGTTTGAAGATGAAGTAAAACGCTACGCCTGTTATCAGTCCTGCAATAGCATCAATCGCATAATGGGCTTGGATGTAAACCGTAGAAAAGCACAAGAAGATGAATAATGGCAGGAGCACATAAAACAACAACTTGTTTTTAGAATGCCAAGCCAACAACATGCAAATGACAGAGATACCAACGTGCGAACTGGGAAAGGCTGCTGTTGGTCGTTCACCAGCATCTTTGGCACTTTCAACGAGTTGGTAGAAAAACCCGTCTTTATATCCTGGCGAGGGCAAACACTCTATATGCGTATTGAAATAATCATGTATGTTGGGAAAAACACCATGCACTATCTTGTCTATTCCCACCGCCTGATAGTAAAAGGTAGGACCAGTAACTGGAATAAAGATATAAATCAAATAAAAGAGGAAAAACGAAGCCAAGATGATAAACGTACACTTCTCAAACTCCTGATACCTAAAGAAGAAATAAAAAAAACAAACCACCGCTATCATAGGATAATAAGACGCATATCCCATATCCATCAATTCGCTGATAATCGTGGAAGGAAACTCCTTGGCAAACACCAATGCGGGTTGATAGCCAAACAACGACTGTTCTGCTTGCGCAAACACATGGTCGAGATTAGGTAGAATCCTATTCATCTCGTACGTGTCAGGATACCACCACGCCAACAATCCCATTTGCGCAGCTATACGCCCTAAGAAAGTAAACCTGCATGGTACCATCCGATAAACCGCCCAAAGGGCAGCTATCATCACTACTACCCTACCCCTTCCTTTGAGCATTTCCATCGGGCAATCCAATTTGGTATAGGCAAAGAGGATAAACAATGAGGTAATCACTATATATCCCAATACCAACCACTCAATGGCGATTAACCCCTTGCGTGGATGCTTGTCTATTGTAAAAACGTCTTTCAATATCTTCATCATAGCCAATGATTGTCTTTGTACCATTGAATGGTGAGCTTTACGCCCCTTTCCAAGTCGTAATAGGGATGATAGCCCAACTCATCCATCGTCGGCTCAATGTTGCAACGCCAGTTGCGTTGTTTCAATATATGGTATTTATCGTTGTTGAGAGCGGTAATCTTTCCCGTAATCCTACTGACACGTTCTCCAAAGAACGTTACGATACGCAACACCCAAATCGGGGCTTTGATGCGAATCCACCACGGTTTGCCCAACTCCTTGTGAATATAGTCGCTAAATGCCGATGATTGGTAAACCTTACCGTCGGAAAGGAAATATTTCCTGCCGCTCATACCATGGTCGAATGCGAGGAATACCGCTTGCACCACGTCTTGCACATAGACGAACGTGATGTCTTGACGACGGAAACCAACGGAGAAGTCAATATGTCCCTTGATGGTCTGAGCCATCAAGAAATAATCTTTCTCTCGCGGACCGTAAACGCCCGTAGGCCTGAGTACGATATAAGGGAAGTTATTGCCGATGGAATCGAGGTATTTCTCAGCTTCCAACTTACTGATTCCGTAGGCCGTATTGGGTTTGGGAATGTCGTCTTCAGTGATTTCCCGATAAGGAGATTTCTCGGCAATGGGACCAAAGATACTGAGCGAACTGAGATATACGAATCGCTTGATGGGCATTTGCAATTGTAGGATGGCATCAACGAGGTTTTTCGTTCCCTCGGTATTCACTTTCTTGAAATCTTCTACCTTTAGACATTTGGTTACTCCAGCTGCGTGAACGATATAGTCAAATGAGTGACCTTCAAGTTGTTCGACAAGCTTATCCTTAGACGAGAAGTCCAATTCCAAAAAGTGAATACGCTCATCTTGCAAGAACTCCCTTGAACTGCTTTTCCTGATGGCAGCCCAAGTATCCATTCCCCTTTGTAAGGCCTCCTCGACGATGAAACTCCCGATGAAGCCACTGGCACCCGTTACGAGTATCTTCATGTAAATTATACCATTTTTGTTCTTTCGCACGGCAAAGTTAACTCAATTTTATGGTAAATGCAAAATAATCGTAAAGAAACACGTTTTTATCAATTTTATTTTGTTAATTTGCACTATCCTTAAAGACCTTAATGTCCTTAACGACCTTACTGACAATTAATAATTAACAATCATGGCAAAAGAAAAAAAAGGCGGCAAGCGCATGAGCAAGAAACAACTTGCGGAACGGTTAGAAGCATTCTTTACTTCTCAGCCTGACAAGGAAATATCATTGAAAGAGATCTTCCGTCATTTACGATTGGATACACATCCCTTGAAAATGCTCGCCATTGACATCATGGAGGAAATGGCATGGGATGACTTTTTGACTAAGACATCCGAGATTTCATATAAGTTGAATCAAGGCGGACAGGTGCTTGAAGGTACATTCGTGAGAAAGATGAATGGCAAAAACTCATTCATTCCCGATGAAGGTGAGAAACCTATCTTTGTCTCAGAGCGCAACTCGAAGTTTGCACAAAATGGCGATAGGGTGAAAGTATCATTGATGGCGCGAAGACCGAAACATATCAAGGAAGCACAGGTATTGGAAATCATCAAGCGTGCGAAGGATACGTTTGTGGGTAGGTTGCGCGTAGATCGCGACATCGCATTCTTGGTTACACAAGATAATTTGTTCGTACAAGACATCATCATACCTAAGAAAAAGTTGAAAGGTGGAAAGACCGACGATAAGGCCGTTGTAAAAGTGATACAATGGCCAGATGAAGACCACAAGAACATGATTGGTGAGGTGGTTGACGTTCTCGGTGCAACGGGCGAAAACGATACCGAGATGCATGCTATCTTGGCTCAATATGGTTTGCCTTACAAGTATCCTAAATCCGTGGAAGATGCTGCCGACAAGATAACGGGCGACATTACGGAACAGGATTTAGCTGAACGAGAGGATTTCCGTGATGTTTGGACGTGTACGATAGACCCGAGAGATGCGAAGGATTTTGACGATGCACTTTCCATTCGTCGTCTTCCCAATAAACTATGGGAAGTGGGCGTACATATTGCCGATGTTTCCCATTACGTTACGGAAGGTTCCATCATCGACAGGGAAGCGCAAAAACGTGCTACAAGCGTGTATTTAGTAGACCGTACCATTCCGATGCTTCCCGAGAGATTGTGCAACTTTGTTTGTTCGTTGCGTCCCGATGAGGAGAAATTATGCTTTAGCGTCATCTTCCATTTAGACGAAGATGCCATGATAAGACACTATCGCATCGTACACACCGTGATTAAGAGTAACCGTCGTTATGCATACGAGGAAGTACAGGAATTACTTGAAAACAATGGGGTGGTAGACGGTACTGGCCAACCCGCTCCACCTGCTCCAAAGGGTGGTTATCGAGGTGAGAATGCCGAACAACTAATTGCCTTAGACCGTCTTGCCAAATGTCTACGTGCGAAAAGATTCAAGTGTGGATCTATCAAGTTTGAAGGAGAGGAACTCCATTTCGACGTGGATGAAAAAGGCAAGCCTACGAGATGCTATTTCAAGCGTTCTAAAGATGCCAACAAACTCATTGAGGAGTTTATGTTGCTTGCCAATCGTACCGTGGCAGAAGACATCGGTAAGGTGAAGAAAGGACAAAAAGCCAAGACTTTACCTTATCGTATACACGACAATCCCGACCCCACGAAATTGGAAGAATTGCGTTCGTTCATCGTCAGGTTTGGATATAAGCTAAAGACAGAAGGAACGAAGGGAGAAACGGCTCGTAGTCTTAACAAGTTGATGGACGACGTGGAAGGCAAGCGAGAGCAAAAGTTAATACAATCGGTAGCATTACGCGCCATGATGAAGGCAAAGTATTCCATTCATAATATCGGACACTTCGGTTTGGCTTTCGATTATTATACGCACTTTACCAGTCCTATTCGTCGTTATCCTGATACGATGGTTCATCGTTTGCTCACTCGATACCAACATGGTGGAAGAAGTGCCAACGAGAGATACTATGAGGATTTGTGCAAGCATTCCAGCGATATGGAACAGATAGCCGCCAATGCGGAGCGTGATTCCATCAAATACAAGATGGTGGAATTTATGGGTGAACACATAGGTGAGGAATTTGATGCACATATCAGTGGCATTCAAACGTATGGTATTTATTGCGAAATCGACGAGAATCATTGCGAGGGATTGATTAATATGCGCGACTTAGACAATGATTATTACGATTTTGATGAGCGAAACTATTGTCTGAGGGGAAGAAGACATCATAATAAGTATCAACTTGGCGACCCTATCCGCATTCGGGTGGTACGTGCCAATGTGCAAAGAAGACAACTTGATTTTGACTTGGTAAAAGACAATCCTAAGCGATGAAAAAGTTTTATACCCGCAAGGAAGAACTATGGAATGCCTGGTCGCATGCCGGTGGTATCGTGATGGGCGTGATATTTGGAATCATCTTCCTTGTGTGGTGTATACAATCCCATAGCAATTGGGCAACCGTCGGTGTTTCGCTCTATCTCTTTGGAATGCTGATGTCGTATATTGCCTCTACGTTGTATCATGCATTGTCTGACGAATCTCATTGGAAAGCACGATTGCGCAAGTGGGATCATGCAGCCATATACTGGCACATCGCAGGTTCATATTCGCCCATCACCTTGATTGCCATGCGTGATCATGGCACATGGGGATGGGCATTGTTTATCTTTGTTTGGACGGCTGCCATCGCGGGAACTATATCGTCGTTTATCCGACTGAAAGACCATAGCCATCTCGAAACCATTTGTTTTTGTTTGATGGGACTCTCGGTATTGGTGGCTTTCAAACCTCTACTCGATTGCTTGAGCACAGCTGCCGTTTCGTGGATTATCGCTGAAGGGGTATGTTACATCACGGGTGCCGTTTTCTATAGCCTCAACAAACGACGATTCATGCATACGGTTTTCCATTTCTTCGTGCTTGCTGGTAGTTTTTGCCACATCATCGCCGTATGGGATATGTTGATGGAATATCTGTCTTAATGTATGTATCATCCTAAATAATCCCCTGAACTTCTCGCGAAATTCAGGGGAAATACAATTAGCCACGAAAGACTAATCACCACTTAAAATTCCAAATATTTTCACTTTCTTCATCTGTATCATCAAAGCCATTGTGTCTCTTGGCTGCTGCACCTCCCGCATTTCCTCCTTGTCCAGAAACAATAGGAAATGTTTGGTCAAGCAGATACAAAGCACTTAATATTTTAATAGCTGGCTGAATATATGTTTTCTTTTCCATTTCAGTTATTATTGTATGATTACTTTCTTACCATTTACGATATATACGCCCTTGTCAAGTTTGCTATTCGTCATACCAACTTTCTGACCATTGAGATTAAATACTGGTTGAGATACCATGAATCCACCATCCACGGATTGCAAACCATCTACCACATCTAAGCCTTCAGATACCATATCTTCATCGATAATCATTCTGATAATTCCTTGTCTTGCAATCGTTGGTGGAATAGTGAATGTAGCACGCATACCTAACAAGTGGTTTTGATTAGGATTGGGATAATACAACTTACCATCAGTGGAAAGGAAATATTCCGATTGATCTGTAGCCATGTCATAGCGAGCAAAGTGACCCTCAAATCTGAAACCATTTTCTTCAACTATTTCTTCTTTTGATGCGGTGATATTCACTTGAGAGAAGTCTGGATTGGTTACAGAATTAATTGGCTTAAATAGACAAGGTACACCTGCTCTAATACCAGTGGTAACGGTTTTGAATGTTACCGAAGAACGTGTGGCATTACTAAATTCCAATACTTCACCACCACCGAAAACCTCATTTATTTGTTCTTGAGAAATATTAAATGGAACACAGAAGGAATTCCAGAAACTATTAGAGAGCGTACGTTGTAACGTGACATTAGCATAGTTGATGGGGAGAGATTCATCTGTAAACACCGTTGTTTTGCCTTTCTTATAAGGGAAATGGTCGTTAGCGGTTTCTTTTAAAATAATCTTTGTTTGATTTGTTGTTTTTGTTCCGTTTATTGTTCCATTGATGATAATGTCCTTAAACCAATATTGTTTGTTACTAATATTACCATAAACATTGAGCTTAACGCCAAAAAGTCCAGTTACACTTTCTTGGTCACTTAAATACCAAGTATATGTAGTTGAAGCCAGGTCATTATAAACACCACCACTTGCTGCTCTTGCTGGTTGCAAACCAATATATCTATTATCTTTTATGGAAAATCCATTAGAATACCATGATATATCAAATTTTCCACCATTAGTTCCATATTTTGAAGCTGTTACAGAAATAGATGTTGGAGTGAATGTATAGCCTTCTTCCAATGAAACGTAAAATTGTATTCTGTTATTATCATTTGCATCGGATTCATTACTTGTTAGTAAAAATTTCGTCATTTTTTCATGATTATCTAAACCAGCAAACTCTATTTTATTACCCAATGTAATTGGTTTAACCGTAAACAAATCATTTACATCATCATCGCCAAACACTACTAATGCCGTTTGGTCTGCACCTCCTGTATTCAATGGCCAAAAAATATTTCCCGTTATAGAAAAAGGAGTATCTATTTCACTTGTAGTAACCTCATTATACTCATTCTCATCTTGTTCTTCAGCTGGCTTAACATAGATATTAAATGTTCGGGTGAGAGAAATACTACTTTCAGTAGCTTTCACTTGCACAGAGAAAAGACCAGAGGTAGTAGGATTAACCACAAGTTTATTATTAGAAATACTTACATCAATATCACTCGTTACAATGGTATAATCTGGATTGGTATAACCAGCAAAATAAGTTGCAAGGTCTATAATTTTCTCTATACCAACTTCTAAATCAATAAAATGTGGGCAAGCCATCCAATTGAGATAGATTTCTAAATCGGTATACCACCCAGTGGAAGCACCATCTATATGATTATTGTTAAGATTGACATTGCTCCATCCTTTTGCCGTCTCAAACCAATCTGGAATACCATCTCTATCTGTATCCCAATCAGCAGGGCGAGATTCGGATATAATATCTTGAGCTAATGCTGTCCATCCCTCTGAATCACTTTCCTTATCAATAAGTCCTGGTTCACCCGTTCTACTTCCTGTTTTGGAATACGTTCCATTGAGAGTTTCGGTTATAAGACGTTTTTCATTGATGTCTAATTCTTCATAATTACACCCTACATCACTCAAAACATTCTTATAAGCAGCTTCAGCTGATTCAACATTATTTACATCCATTGAATAAAAACTAAATGGTTCATCTAAGAACGTCTCATAATTAATAGGATTATTAATTATATCAGGAGATATGGTCTTTCTATAAACTTCATTTTCATTATCAACAATTCTGGTAGTTCCATTTCTTTTAATATCATATATTTTATTAGTTCCATTTCTGTCGACACGTAAATTTTCACTTAAATAATATTGTTGGTGTCCTGCAAAATCATCTTCATGGTCAGCACTAAAAATAATTTTCTGGTAAAAAGCTGGTCCTTTCTTATAATAGTTACCAACAAAATTCACTTCTTTTGCTCCACCGTCAGTACCACGGTTTCGCCAGTTATAAACAACATTATTATAAATATTCATTTCACCTTTAAATTCTTTTCCTCCTTCCAATCTATCTAATAATCCACCTGCAAGGCTCCAATTACGTCCTTCATTATGAGCAAGTAAGTTGTGATGGAAAGATCCCACTTCTCCTCCAATAGAAGCAGCATATCCATGTTCTACTGAAAGATCATTAGGATCATTCTTATTTTCATGACCATTTTTGTTGAGAGATTCACCTATAATAGAATGTTGAAAAGAAATATTGCCCGCATCTCGTGTAGATAAAGTCTCATCTGAACCCCATCCCAATAGACAATGATCCATGATAGAATGATTTCCTTTAAGTCCTGCTGCATTTGAAACGTTAGGATTTATAGTTGTTCCATCCCAATCATCTCCATGACCATAGCGGAAACGCATAAAACGGGTAATTTGATCATCACCAGAAGAACCATAATTACGATCACGAATCATAATACCTTTACCTGGTGCCGTTTGTCCAGCAATGGTAATATATGGTTTATTACAAGTAAGATCTGTTTGAAGTTGAATAACACCACTCACGTCAAAGACAATAGTTCTTGGACCCGTTGCGTTCTCTATACCATAACGCAGTGATCCTTCACCTGAATCATTGAGATTTGTTACATGATAGACATCTCCACCACGACCACCTATTGCATATTTACCTGCACCTTCAGCACCAGGAAATGCCAAACGACGAGGACGAAAACTCCAAACAATACCTTTATAAGTCACATCATTTATTACTTCATCCACACGCCAATAATAAGTTTGTAATGGAGAAAGACCATTTCGAATTAAACTTGTTAATTCAGTCTCAAAGCCTCCTGATGAAGCATTATTCACTTGGTCTTCATTATCACCAAAATAGACAATATGCTTAGTTGCACCTGATGCAGCTGTCCAACTTAAAGTGATATTGCTATTGTCAACATTTGCATGTATATCCGTATTTTGTGGGTATGGATTTTGAGCTTGATAATCAGTTGCAGCTACTGGATCTATTTCCAATGAATTGATAAAGAATTGGGTAGTAGAATGAGTGCCAGTATAACTAACATTTTCTTGTGGAACCGAATAATATTCAATTTCAATTTCTTGATTCGTTGATGTAACATTAAAAGATACAAACGACCTTGCTGATTCTGACAGAGTTGATTTACGCAAAGTTTGAGTTATAAGATTTGAAGTATAATTACCTACCTTAACTTGAATTGGTGGAACAATTGCATTATCAGATTCACTTGCTTCTACATAATTATGATATGCTTGAACGGAATGACTTCCTATGGTCAATCCTGAAATAGTAACGATAATAGAAACTCTACCTGATTGATTCTTAGTATTTCCACTAATATATGATGTGATACCATCAGAAACTAAGTTTGATTCAGCTGTTTTTGTACTACCTATTCCACCACTATTTCCATTATTAGAAATATTAGTACTTGTAGTATTTCTTCCATGACTGATTTTAAGTGTTACTCCTGTATCAAATGTCTTAGAAACAGATGTAGCAATATTATTAATAACCCATGACGTATAACCATCAGAAGTGTAAGATGCTTGTACACTTGGATTGAGATGAGATTTATCAAAATCAATTTTAGTATTCTGTGCCAAAGCATGTGAAGCATAAAATAATAAAGTGAAAGCTAAACCATAAGATTGTAGCCACGAAAACCTTGTTTTAGTTTGGTTAGTTATTTGTCTCATAAAAAATAAAATTAATAATGTCCCATTTTGGGTACAAAGGTAGTTCTATTTTTCTTAACACAAAAATTTTTGCAAAAAAAATGCAAATAAAGTATCATTTTTGATAGTTTTGATAAAAATGTAACACTTATCATTCAAAAAGGCTATTCAAATTCTCATGAAAATGTACAACGTTTTGACAATGAAATCAATATGTTTCAATAAAATGATAGCATATTAGGAAAATTTCGTAACTTTGCACTCGCGAAATATAATAAACACATAATAATTCATGGAATACGATTTCAGAGAGATTGAAAAGAAATGGCAACAACGTTGGGTAGATAACAAGACCTATAAGGTTGTTGAAGATGCAGAAAAGAAGAAGTTTTACGTATTGAATATGTTCCCCTACCCTTCTGGTGCGGGATTACACGTGGGTCATCCATTGGGTTATATCGCCAGTGATATCTATGCCCGTTATATGCGTTTGCAAGGATACAACGTATTAAATCCCATGGGATATGATGCGTACGGATTGCCCGCTGAACAATATGCCATACAGACAGGTCAACATCCTGCCATTACTACGGAAGCCAATATCAATCGCTATCGCGAACAATTAGACAAGATAGGTTTTTGTTTTGATTGGGATAGAGAAGTGCGCACTTGTGAACCTGGATATTATAAATGGACACAATGGGCATTCCAAAAGATGTTCAATAGTTTCTATTGCAACAAATGCCAACATGCACAACCCATTGAGAAATTGATAGAACGATTTACTGAGAAGGGTACTGAAGGATTGGATGTTGCTCAAAGCGAGGAATTACAATTCACCGCAGAAGAATGGAATAGTTGGGATGAAACCAAGCAACAAGAAGTGTTGATGAACTATCGTATTGCCTATTTGGGTGAGACGATGGTTAACTGGTGTGCAGGATTAGGAACCGTATTGGCTAACGATGAGGTAGTAGATGGTGTATCAGTACGTGGAGGTTTTCCCGTCGTACAAAAGAAGATGCGCCAATGGTGTTTACGTGTTTCCGCTTACGCACAAAGATTGCTTGACGGATTAGACACTATTGATTGGACAGACTCCTTGAAAGAGACTCAACGCAATTGGATTGGTCGTTCTGAAGGTACGGAAGTAGTATTTACCGTGAAAGATAGTGATGTGAAGTTCACTATCTTCACCACTCGTGCAGACACTATGTTCGGTGTTACGTTCATGGTATTGGCTCCCGAGAGCGAATACGTAATGCAAGTAACCACCGAAGAGCAACGCAAAGAAGTGGAAGACTATTTAGCTGCTACCAAAAAACGTACCGAACGAGACCGTATTGCCGATCGTAAGGTAACAGGTGTTTTCACGGGAAGTTATGCTATCAATCCTTTCACCGACGAAGCCATTCCTATTTGGGTTTCTGATTATGTATTAGCAGGTTATGGAACAGGTGCTATCATGGCTGTACCTGCTCATGATAGTCGTGACTATGCGTTTGCCAAGCATTTCAATTTGCCTATTATTCCATTGATAGAAGGTGCTGACGTAAGCGAAGAGAGTTATGATGCCAAGGAAGGAATCGTTTGTAATTCATCTTCATCGAAGTTCTCTTTGAATGGATTGACCGTAAAAGAAGCCATTGCCGCTACGAAGAAATATGTAGAAGAGCATCATTTGGGTCGTGTGAAAGTAAACTATCGTTTGCGCGATGCTATTTTCTCACGTCAAAGATATTGGGGAGAACCATTCCCTGTATATTATAAGAACCACATGCCTTACATGATTCCCGAGGAATGTTTACCATTAGAATTGCCTGAAATAAAGACTTATCAACCTACAGAGACAGGCGAACCACCATTGGGACATGCTGAGAAATGGGCTTGGGATACCAAGACAAATACTATCGTAAACGTTTCTGAGATTGATAATGAAACCATATTCCCATTGGAATTGAATACGATGCCTGGTTTTGCTGGTTCTTCCGCATATTACTTGCGCTATATGGATCCTCAAAATGATAAGGCTTTGGTTTCTAAAGAAGCTGATGAATATTGGCAAAACGTTGACTTGTATGTTGGTGGAACGGAACATGCAACTGGTCACTTGATTTATTCTCGTTTCTGGAATAAATTCTTGCATGATTATGGTGTAAGTTGTAAGGAAGAACCATTCCAGAAATTGGTCAACCAAGGAATGATTCAAGGACGTAGCAACTTTGTATATCGTGTTAACGACGATTCTTCTTCTAAAGCGCCATTATTCGTTAGCAATGGATTGAAAGGTCAATATAAAGACGTAACACCTATTCATGTAGATGTTAATATCGTTTCTAATGATGTTTTGGACATTGAGGCTTTCAAAGCATGGAGACCAGAATATGAGAATGCGCAATTCATCCTTGAAAATGGGAAATATATCTGCGGTTGGGCAATAGAGAAAATGTCGAAATCTATGTTCAACGTGGTAAATCCCGATATGATTGTCGAGAATTATGGTGCAGATACATTGAGATTGTATGAAATGTTCTTGGGACCAGTAGAACAAAGCAAGCCATGGGATACCAATGGTATTGACGGATGTCATCGTTTCTTGAAGAAGTTCTGGAATCTGTACAGCGGTTGCATCGACGCTCCACAAGAAGAAGCTACAAAGGAACAATTGAAGAGCGTACATAAACTTATCAAGAAAGTAACGGGCGACATTCAACAATTCTCATACAATACCGCCATTTCCGCTTTCATGATTTGCGTGAACGAATTATCACAAAGCAAGTGTAAGAATCGCGAATTGATTAAGAATATCGTAATATTGATAGCTCCCTTTGCTCCACATATCGCAGAGGAAATGTGGGAGTTGTTAGGTGAGAAGGGAAGCGTTTGTGATGCTCAATGGCCTACATGGAATGAGGAATACTTAGTAGAGAATACTATTAAGTTAGGTGTTGCCTTCAACGGTAAGACTCGTTTCGATATGGAATTTGCTGCTGATGCAGACAACAATACCATTCAAGAAGCCGTTCTTGCAGACGCTCGTTCTTCGAAATACATGGAAGGTAAAAATATCGTAAAGGTTATCATCGTCCCTAAGCGTATGGTGAATATCGTAATAAAATAAATGACCATCAATCATCAAATAATCTTGAATGAGACTAAGGATTATATATTTATAACCCTTGGTCTCATTTTGTATTCCTTTGGGTTTACATTCTTCTTAATGCCATACGAGATTGTAACGGGTGGTGTGGCTGGTATAGCTGCTATAGTCTATTATGCCACAAGTTTTCCTAACTCCTATACTTATTTCTTGGTCAATGCCGCTTTATTAGTCATAGGCTTAAAGATACTTGGATGGAAGTTTCTCATCAAAACCATTTATGCAATCTTGATGCTCACCATCTTGCTTGAACTGATGCGAAATGCTGTTCCATTAGATGAAAATGGACAATTCGTAAAAATATTAGGTGAAGGACAAGATTTCATGTCACTTGTCATTGGTTGTATCATGACAGGTAGTGCATTGGGAATCGTATTCCTAAACAATGGTTCTACGGGTGGAACAGATATCATTGCCGCATCAGTCAATAAATTCCATAATGTTTCATTGGGAACGGTATTAATATTCGTTGACTTCATCATCATTGGCAGTTGTTTCTTCATTCCCCAATTTGGCGATTTATTGCAACGTTGTAATATGGTAGTATTTGGTTTTTGTACGATGGTCATCGAAAACTTCATGTTGGATTACATCATGGAAAAGAGAAGACAATCCGTACAATTCCTCATTTTCTCCAATAAATGGCAAGAGATAGCCAATGCCATCGGAACAAAACTCGAACATGGTGTTACCATCCTTGACGGACATGGTTGGTATACGGGTGAAGAGCGTAAGGTATTATGTATTCTTGCCAGAAAAAACGAAAGTATCATGATGTTTCGTCTCATCAAGATGATTGATCCCAATGCCTTTGTTAGTCAAAGTAGCGTAACAGGCGTTTATGGAGAAGGATTTGACGAAATGAAAGTAAAAGTAAAAAACACGACAAAATAATTATCCATTTAACCCATTATCATATCATGAAGAAAATAGTATTTGCTACCAATAATAAACACAAACTTGACGAGATACGAGAAATATTAGGTAAAAATTTTGAAATAGTCTCCCTAAAAGATATTGGTTGTGACGTAGACATTCCAGAAACTGGAAATACGTTGGAAGATAATGCCTTACAAAAAGCGGAATTTATCAAGCAACATTATGGAATGGATTGTTTCGCCGATGATACGGGATTGGAAGTAGAGGCATTAAACGGTGCTCCAGGTGTTCATTCTGCTCGTTATGCAGAAGGAACCGACCACGACAGTAATGCTAATATGGATAAATTATTGAAAGAATTAGGAAACAATAACAATCGTAAAGCAAGATTCCGCACCGTTATTGCGTTATTGTTAAATGGAGAGACCTATCAATTCGAAGGTATTGTCAATGGACATATCGCATACGAAAAACATGGTACTGAAGGTTTCGGATATGATCCCATCTTCGTACCAGAAGGATATGACCATTCATTTGCCGAATTAGGTATGGACATTAAAAATCATATCTCCCATCGAGCGCGAGCTGTGAAGAAACTCGCGGATTTCTTACATCAATAACACGTCATAGATATGTTGAATAAAGTTGTTTTTAAAAGAATGTATAAATTGTTCATTGGCTTACTCTTGTCAATGAATTCCATTATTGTCAATGGAGCTGAAATAGGAACATGGAATTCTTATATGGCTTATCACGACATAACAGACATTCAAGAGGCTGGAAACATATTGTTTGTCTTGGCTTCAAACAATCTTTATTCATATAACAAGAATGATCATAGCATTCAAACATATAGTAAGTCGAACTTCCTTAGTGATTGTGGCATTGAACACATTGCTTATTGTCAAGCAGCCAAAAGATTGATTATCACTTACGATAATTATAATATCGACTTGCTCGATCTCAATGACAATGTAATCAATATGTCTGAATACTATAATAAGTCAATGACGGGTGATAAAACCATCAACGATATTTATATCAACGATAGATATGCATATCTATCTACGGGATTTGGCATTATCAAAATAAATGCGACAAAAGCAGAGATTAGCGATACATATAATTTAGGATTCAACGTAAACTATTGTTATATACAAAATAATAAAATCTATGCCGCATCAAATACACATGGACTTTATGAAGCCAGTTTGTCGAATAATCTCTTGGATAAATCCAATTGGAATTGGATTGGTGCATATAAACAAAAGAACAATCCTATAGATGCTGAATTACTGAAACTTGTCAATACTTTAAATCCTGGAGGACCAAAGAACAATTTATTCGGATTCCTTAGTTTTAAAAACAACCAACTCTATACTTGTTGTGGTGGATATGGAGAAGGATATGACTTGCATAGGGATGCTGCCATAAAAGTGATGAAAGATGGCGAATGGACTACCTATGAAGATAGTTTGGAGACTAAGACGGGCGTAAGATTCCAAGATATGATGGCGATGGATATTGATCCTACCAATCCTACTCGTGCAATGGCAAGTGGAAAAAGCGGTCTTTACGAATTCAGAAACGGTAAATTCTATCATTTATACACTACGGATAATAGTCCTTTACGTTCTGCCATTGCAGATGGCAATAAAAACTATGTATTAACAACAGGACTTACATTCGATAAACAAGGTAATCTATGGTGTCTGAATAGTCAATCTCCAGGTGTTTCCTTGTTGCAATATACCAAGGATGGAGAATGGAAAACGTATGATTTACCAGAGACGATGAGTGGAAACAATAGCTTGGGAATGTTAGAGCATATGTTTTTCGATAGTAGAGGATTGCTTTGGTTTGTCAATAATCACTCTGGTACTCCAGCTTTATTCTGTTTCAATACCAATACGGAAGTGCTCAAGTCATGGAAATCATTCATCAATGAAGATGGTACACGAGTGGCATTGGTTTATGTAAGATGTATTGCTGAAGATAAGTCGAATAATATTTGGGTAGGAACCAATATGGGACCTTTGATGATACCTTCCGACAAAATTCCCAATAACATTGAAGAATTCATCCAAGTGAAAGTGCCTCGTAATGATGGAACTAACTATGCAGATTATCTATTGGATGGAATAGATATTAATTGTATGGCCATTGATGGAGGCAATAGAAAATGGTTTGGAAGTAATGAGAATGGTCTTTATCTCATCAGTTCGGATAATATGACGCAAATTCAACATTTCACCAATTTAGATAGCGATATTCTCTCAAACAATATTGAATCTCTTGCTATCAACGACGTAACGGGTGAAGTGTTTATCGGCACTGATAAAGGCCTTTGTTCTTATATGAGCGATGCTACGCAAACTTTCGAAGAAATGACGAAAGACAACGTTTATGCTTATCCCAATCCCGTAAAACCTGATTATACGGGATTGATAACCATAACAGGACTTACCTATAATGCTGACGTCAAAATCGTAACCAGTAATGGAGCATTGGTTGCAGAAGGCAAAAGCAATGGTGGAACATTTACTTGGAATGGTTGTGATAAAAAAGGCAAACGTGTTGTATCTGGTATTTATATGGTAGAAACAGCTACGCAAGAAGGAAAGAAAGGTGTAGTATGCAAGATAGCCATTGTCAGATAAAAGTAATTGGAGTTGTAGCAATATTCACTTTATTGCAACTTCTGATTCTTCTCATATTTGGTTATACTCCATATACTGACAGTATTGGTTATATTATCTTGGCGGAAGATAGTATTAAATATGGAGAACCCTACCCTATCGCTTCTAAAATTCAGGAATTGGCTTTCATCTGGAACATCGGTTCTATCAATACAGTTGCTTTATCACTAAAACTTTTTCATTCTATCACTCCCCTATTGATAGTATATACTCTCATGAAAGGTATTTCTTCATGGTTGGTATATGCTATAAGTAAAGAATTGTTCAATCATCAAATAGCTTGGATAACACTCATTATATATATATTATATCCCGCCAATTATGGTGAAGGAACATCCTTATTGAGTGAAACACCATTCATGTTTCTCATTTTATCAGGTTTTTATCTGTCGCTGATAAATAAACCTTTATTGGGAGGAATCTTATTGGCTTTAGCTAATTGGTATCGTCCAATGGCTTTAGTATTTCTTATTTCATTAGTTATATATTTCATTATTGTATATAAAAGACAATGTATAAAACATATTTCTCTAACCATCGTTGGATTTATCTTGATGATTATTGTTATTGGAGGAACTTGCTATCTTCGTACTGGACATTTCATCTATCAAGCAAAAACTGGATGGATGGCTTTAATGCAATATTCATGGGATCATGATAATCATCTTGAAAAGACAACTCATTTATTTGCCAATGGAAATCCAAACGATTTAGATAATCAAGGATATAATAGCGTTCAGAAAGACTCTGTTTGGCGAAATAATTTCATGATTTGGTTGCAACATAATCCTATAGAATATCTCGCTCAAATGCCTAAAAAATTTGTAGATACATATATTTCTGACAATGTAAACTTCTGTGTCTATCTCAAAGATAAAGCCACTTCAGATTATATGTATGATGAAGTAAGCATGAGAACATTGATTCGCCAATTTCCACGCTATTCATGGGTGCAAATATTGGTAATTCTCAACTTACTTTTCTATTATCTCATTCTTCTCTCTTCTCTATATTCCATGATTTCATGCATGAGAAAAAGACAATGGAATTTATTCATTCTTCCATTTAGTGTCATTGTATTAGGTACATTATTATTATTGTTCTTCGGACATGGAGAAGCCAGATTCCATATTCCATTTATGCCTTTTTTCATCATGCTTTGCTCACTCAATTTCATGAATTATGAAAAGAAAATTGTGGATTGACTTGGTGAGAGGATTGTGCATGATGGCAATCTTATTCGATCATACGGAAATATATTATACGGGAGATAATATCATTCCCTATCGTTTATACGTAACTAATGCCTTAACAACTTTCTTCTTTATCTCTGGCTATTTGTTTTATAAGGAAGAAACATTCAACTTCATACGGAAAATAAAATCCATTATCAGGACGATTATCGTTCCTTATTTCATCTTTACGTCGATTATAGCATTGCCAAAGATGTGGATTCATGGAAATGAAATAGATATTTTGAATATTATCCAATCTATCTGTTTAGGACAAGCATCATGGTTTGTAGCAGCTCTTATATTAGCTGAAATTTTCTTTTCCATTATATTATATATATGTAAAGGAAAATTTGGATGGTTGTCCATATTATCTATAGGATGTTTTGGATTATCCATCATACTTGCAAACATTAAAATAAATTATCCTTGGCACCTTTCCAACGCTTTACAAGCGATTATATTCCTTTACATGGGTTATTTATACCACCGCTATGAAAATCTTATCAATCTAAAATTCTACTTCATATTTCCGCTCTGGATATTCATCAAAGCATTTGAGGAATACTTTGGAATCAACTTATATATCAATCCCATTACGATTGATAATTACGTAGTATTTTTGTTGGATATTATTCTCTTCAATCTATGGTTTATTCAATTGTGTAAGTACATTGAAAGGAAATGTAATCAACAATCTTCCTTCTTACAAATGGTTGCTTGGACGGGAAAACAAAGCTTAATATATTATTTCCTTTGTGGTGGTGTTCCTTTATTGGTAAGTATGGCGATGAATAAAATGAATTACGCTTATGAAGGACATTACTATCGCGTAATTATCGCCTTAATAAGCGTATATCTAATAGCATCTGCCTTAACGTGGCTGATTGTTCGCTATATTCCACAAATAACAGGAAAACGCTAACTCAATTTCAACATTCTGTTGATAGACTTCACGGCTTCCTTAGCTACTTCAGTATCTACGTCAACTGATGGCCATTCGTATTTCAAGGTATTGTATAGCTTGCGCAAACTATTCATCTTCATGTATTGACATTCATTACAAGAACAACCAACACTACCTTCGCTTACCTCTGGAGGAACTGGATAGAATGTCTTATCAGGACAAGTACGTTGCATTTCATGTAAGATTCCAGCTTCTGTTGCTACTATATATTCCTTTTCATCATTCTCTTGGGCATATTTCAACATCACGGCGGTAGAACCAACAACATCAGCTATTGACAATACAGGACCTTTACATTCAAGGTGAGCCATCACCACAGCTTTCGGATGAAGTGTCTTGAGCTTCACTATTTCTTCTACGGAGAAACGTTCATGTACATGACAACCTCCATTCCATAGTAACATATCCCTACCTGTTACGGAATTAATATAACTACCTAAATTATAGTCGGGACCAAAAATAATCTTAGCGTCTTGAGGGAAAGAATCAATCACTTTCTTGGCATTTCCACTTGTCACTACAACATCTGTCAATGCTTTAACGGCAGCCGTTGTATTCACATAACTCACCACTTGATAACCAGGATGCTCTTCCTTGAATTTCTTTAAGTCTTCTGCCTTGCAAGAATCAGCTAACGAACAACCAGCATTCAAATCTGGTACCAATACCAATTTATCTGGTGAGAGTATCTTACATGTCTCTGCCATGAAGTGAACACCACACATCACCATGATCTTGGCATCTGTTTCAGCCGCCTTACGAGCCAAAGCCAATGAATCTCCTACAAAGTCAGCTACGTCTTGAATATCTCCTACTGTATAATAATGTGCTAAGATAATGGCATTCTTCTCTTCGCACATACGACGGATTTCCTTTTTCAAGTCAATGCCTTCAACTGGTTCATCGATGAAACCTTTTTCTTTCCAGTAATCAAGTGTTTTCAACATTCTATTATTATTCTATTTTTTATTTTATTATTTTAAAAAGAAAAATGATATAGATGATGTGACGTTGATAAGTTGATAACTTTCTTACGAAAAATTTGGTTATTTCGTTGTCCACGTTTCAACTGTCTTTTATCCACACCCTTGTTGATAATTATTTATTGATAATCAAAAGGATATTGGTTTATCCACATTTTCTATATTTGGTGCAAAGTTAATAAGTTTATAAATATTTTCAGCATGATATGGTGGAAAACTTTTTGAAAAGAGAGTTTTTATCAACACACATTCATGAAAACTTTTGTCTTTTATCGTTTCATCACCTTCTTTGTGGATAACCGTGGAAAAACTTTATGAGTTTTCCACAATGTTTTCCACAATAATTGGGGATAATTATGATTGAAGGAATTGCTGAAGCAATGCCTTACAATGTGAGGGAATAACGATATGATGATTGCCGATGGGATTGGTCAGGAAATATTGAGTACTTTCTGGTGATAATTGAATGAGTTGTTGAGTGCGACAAAGATTGGGTTTGTCTTGACATTCGATTAATGTCCCTTCTTCGGCAAAGTATCTATCTAATTTACCATTCACTTTGAAGATAGTAACAGGTCCTTCTTTCATATAACCTCTGATTCCCACGCCGATTCCTGATTCAAAATGAGTGAGTAATTCATATCTTTCAATCATGTCGAATGGAATGGTGCAATGTGCAAAAAGTATTTGGCCAGTCGTAGGATTTATAGTTGCTGGATTGGCTTGAAAACCTGTCTTTCCAGTAAGAGCATGGGCGATTTTCATAGATAGCATAGCAGGAATGTCTCCTTCACATCCAGCTATGATGCCTTCAGCGTTGAGTTGTGCTAAAGCTAAACATCCCGTATTGTGTAATGTAGGAAGAAGGTCAAAACAACGAATGGTAAGTCCTTGTAGTTGATATTCTTCGATGATTTTTTTCAATGTAAGATAAATGGCATTTGCTCCTGCAATGGATTTTCTTACTTGTTCTGAAGTGGCATGTTGAGTCCAGTTTTCTTCTTTTATGGCTTGGGTGTTATTAACGAGTTCTATTAGTTTTTCAATGGGAATGTCTATCAAATTGATACCTAATTTTTCCTTGATGATTTGATAGTCTACCCCACTTGAAATCAACCAATCTGATGGTTTGCCGATAATTCCTAAGTTGCAATCTTGTAATTGTTTTCTTGCCTCGTTTACCTTTGCCAATGTTTTGATTCTATCTGAAATATAAGCAGGTTCTCCATGGAGAATTTCTCCTTGAAGATTGTTTTGTCTAAGAAATGAAAGAATTTCCATGGAAGCAGCCAATGAATTGCTTTTTCCCGACGTGAGGAGATAGAAAGGTTGTGATGATTTTTCCAATAATGTTGGCAACAATGACTTGAAAATTCCTTCCGTTCCACCCGTTCTAATATATATAAGGTCTAAACATGATGTTCCGTAGTCGTAAACATCATGTTTAACCGACTTAAACGATATGTTTAGCTCGTCTAAAAAGTGTCTTGATGTTTCGTCAATTGTTTTTTGGTTGTGTAAGGGTGAAGTAATGGTATAGATAGATATATTCATGATGATATTTTTATTTACGTAGAAAGTCTGGAAATTTTACGGGTGCACTTCCGTTCATGATACTTATTTTTGATAATTCTATGATTGAACACCATTCGGCCATATCATAAACGTCCATATCGAGTGGCAATCCTTTGTTAAGGCATTCAATGAGTTTACTATCCATGAAATATGCCATTCCGCCACGTGGATCAAGATTTGCCGCAACAGGTCTTAGTTGAGTAATATAGGATGGTTCGTATTCTTTCAAGAGATTGTTTGTTTCCTCCTTAGAGAGTGGCTGATGTCTGTCTTCGTTTACTCTATAGTCTTCATGATGCAACAATATTTGTTCTATTGGATATTTTTCCGCAAATCCGATAGTTCCAGTAATTTGGTACATTCGTGAATAAGGCCTTGGAGTCATTACGTTGTGTTGTAAGAGAATGGTCTTTCCTTTGCGAGTACGAATGATTGTGGTTGTTTGATCTCCGTTTTGGAAATCTTCCACTTCATTGATATATTTCTGATAGGTTTGTTTTCCTTTCCAAGACGATGAATCCATACTTACCAAGTAATCCAATTCATCGCCACGATGAATATTTAGCAACTGACAAGCTGGTCCCATTCCATGTGTGGGATATATGTCTCCACGCAATTTCCGATTGATTTCCAATCTCCAAATAGGCCATTTATCTGCTATTTCGTGCGCATAACCTCCTTCTACGTGAATGATTTCACCAAACAATCCCGCTCTTGCCATTTGCAAGGTGGATTGTTCAAAGAAATCATAGACGCAATTCTCCAACATCATACAATGTCTTTGCGTTTGTTCGGCAGCATCTATCAACGACCAAATATCATTGAGCGAAGTGGCGGCTGGTACTTCTACGGCAACATGATGACCTGAATACAAAGCCTCTAAAGCGATGGGCGTATGTGAATTCCAATCAGTACATATATATATAAGGTCTATTTCCACCTCATGACACATACGTTTATATCCGTCATTGCCATCATATAAGTGGTTGATATGGAGTTTTTTACCCAACTCTTCCACCTTTTTTGATGAAATGTCGCAAATGGCTACGATGGTTGCACCATGTATACAACTCAATCGTTCAACGGCTCTTAATCCTCTTTCACCTAATCCTACAATACCCACTTTCACGTTTGGAATGGGCGCAACGTGCAATTGCAATACATGTTGTTGTCCTTCCTTACGTGGGGGAATATCTACCGTAATAGGATTACACATATATATATTTATGAAAGAATAGAATGGTTGAAAGTATTATCCTTTGATTTTAGCCCAAATCCATAGTACGATAATAGCGCCTATAGTTGCTGTGCCTATTTCTCCTACCCATCCTGGTTCCCAAGAGATGCCTAAAAGATTGAAAACCCAACTGCCGACGAGTCCGCCGACAATTCCCAATAATAAGTTAATCCAACATCCTTTGCTTGAACCTGACATTAATTTGCTGGCGATAAATCCAGCGATAATGCCTACGATAATTGAACCTATAAAACCCATAATATTGAATGTTTAAATTGTTTCTGCAAATATGTATATAAATATTTAATTATGCAAATCTTTTTTAGATAATTTAATGATTTTCTTCAAGGACTTTAAAGACCTTAAAGTCTCTAAGGTCCTTAAAGTCCTTAAAAATTTTTCTGCTTTTACTTGTTTTTCTCATAAAAATTGATGAACTTTGTCAATGAATTACATTTTTCACATAAATATGATTATTGTTCATGGAAAAAACACCTACATTATTTCATTATATAGCTGTTCAACGCACGGGAAATGAAAAGATTCCTAAGGGAACGAAGGTAACTTTTGAAAGTGAGAAAGAAGTGGAGGAAGCAACAGGTTTTTCATTCCGAAAAGAGATAGCTGAGGCTTGCCGAAACCAATTGCAGATAGAGATATTGCCTAACGAAGAAGCTACTATTGGTACTTCTTTCGACGTGTATAGTGAGGTGAAATATGCACAAATACGCGAAAAGGAGGAAGCAGAGGCTGAAAAACAAAGACAGAAAGAGGCTGCCGAAGAGGAAAAACGACAATTGAAAGAGGCTGAGAGACGTAGAAAGGAGATGGAAAAAGCGGAGGAAGCCGAGAGAAAAGGCAAGAAAACTGGGCGTACATCTTCTACTGGGCGTTCTAAGAAATCGAAGCCGATTTTCGGTGGATTCTCATTGAGAAATTGGAAACAATTGTTGAAATTCATCATTGGTGTTATTGTAGTGGTTTGGTTTATTTCTTCCTCTTTCAAGGATTGTTCTTCTACCAGCTTGAATGACATCATCAAGAACAAGACAGAAGAGATTATCAAGCCAAAGACAACCAAGAAAACGACGACAACAAAGAAAAAACCGAGTACGACGACGAATAAGAAGTCTACTACTTCTACTTCCAAGAAGAAGAGTACGTCAACGCGAAAAAAGTCTACAACGAAGAAAAAAACTACGAGTAAACGAAAGACAACAAAGAAAAAATCCCAATAATAAAAAAATAGTTGTTAATCGTTATGATAATTCAAGTAAATTTGTGTATCTTTGTACGCAATATATCATTTGATAATCAATAATGAAAGAAAATAATATGATTAAGAAATTAGCCTTGGTAGTAGCAATTGTCCTGATGCCATTAACGGGATTTGCACAGATTACGCTTGATTCAAAGGGAATAGATCCATTTGAAAAGGGAAAACTTTACTTGGGAGCTTCAATGTCTGGTTTAGACTTAAGCTATAGTGGTGCCACGGAAATGAACTTAGGCGTGGATGCGCTTGTAGGTTATACCATTGCAGATAACTTTATGGTTTACGGAACCGCTGGTTATAATCATTCTGGATTGAAATACAACTACGATAGGTTTTCTATTGGTGCTGGAGGAAGATATTACATCGTTCAGAACGGTCTTTTCTTAGGCGCAAATTGTAAATTCATCCATGCAAACAAGAGTTACAATGATGTAATGCCTGGCGTAGAGATTGGTTATGCTTATTTCATTAGCCGAACAGTTACTTTGGAACCATCTATCTATTATCAGCAATCGTTCAAGAATCATTCCGATTTTTCTTCAGTAGGATTGCGCATAGGTATTGGTATTTATCTTGAATAGTAAGTTATAATAAATTGAATATTTACGCCCTGTCACATATTTATATTATATATTGTGACAGGGCATTTTGAAAACAATAAAATGGGAAAAGTTATACTTACCGGCGATCGTCCCACCGGAAAATTGCATTTGGGACATTATGTAGGATCATTGCGCCGTCGTGTACAATTGCAAGAAGCAGGCGATTATGATAAGATGTTTGTATTCATGGCCGATGTTCAAGCTCTCACCGACAATGCCGATAATCCTGAGAAAATCAGACAGAATATCGTGGAAGTGGCTCTTGACTATTTAGCTGCTGGCTTGAATCCTGATAAGTGTACGATATTCATTCAGAGTCAGATAGCTGAATTGGCTGAGTTGACAACGTATCTGATGAACTTGATTACCGTTTCTCGCGTTCAACGTAATCCTACGGTAAAGACGGAGATTAAGATGCGTAACTTTGAGGCAAATATTCCATTGGGATTCTTCTGTTATCCCGTGAGCCAAGCAGCTGATATTACCTTGTTTAAGTCTACTACGGTTCCCGTCGGTGAAGACCAAGAACCGATGTTGGAAGTGACGCGCGAGTTGGTTCGTCGTTTCAATGCCACATACGGAGAAGTATTGGTAGAACCTGCTATTATGTTGCCAGAGAATACTACTGCACGTCGTTTGCCTGGTACGGATGGTAAGGAGAAAATGTCTAAGAGTCTTGGTAATTGTATCTACTTGAGCGATTCGGCTGAAGATGTTTGGCAGAAAGTTCGTTCAATGTATACAGACCCATTGCATGTAAATTTAAATGACCCTGGTCATGTAGAGGGAAATGCCGTATTTACCTATCTCGATGCATTCTCTACTGATGCTGACTTTGCCGAATTCTGGCCTGATTACGCCAATCTCGATGAATTGAAAGAACACTATCAACGTGGTGGATTGGGAGATATGAAATGTAAGAAATTCCTCAATCAAGTGCTTAATAAGTTCTTGGAACCCATGCGTGAACGTCGTCATGAGTTCGAGAAGGATATTCCCGAGATATTCAATATATTAAAGAAAGGTACTGAAAAGGCTCGTGAAACGGCTGCAGAGACAATGGACGAGGTGCGCAAAGCCATGCGCATCGACTATTTTAATGATGCCGACCTTATCAAACAACAAAGCCTGAAGTACCAAAAATAAAGACTTTAAAAACTTTAAGGACCTTAAAGACCCTAAGGTCCTTAAAGTCCCTACTATCCCTAAATACCCTAAAAATCCTACAATCCCTAAAGTCTTTAAGGTCTTTATAAAATCCCTACCTCTTTGCTCCAAACTTCCAACTATCGCCATTGCTATTCTTGCTTTGACGAATAGCCTCGTTTTTCTTGATAGTTGGCTGGCTATTGCTTTGCCTTTGGTTTCCAAACGACACGTTACCATTGTTGGATGGAGGATTGTTTTTGTTGACTCCATTGCCAAAACTTTGGTTAGGCTTGGTATTATTGCCAGCAGGACGATTTACCTGTACCGAACTTCTCCATGAAGCATCTACCCTGTCGCGTGGAAAGTCTTCTCTGCCATTGAAAGAACGACCTTTATACGGACTGATGGAATAATAACGGTTTCCTCCCTTGTATGTAGAATATACGTATGGGGCAGCACGGAAGTAACGCTTGGTATAATAACGCTCGTAGATGGTGAAATAGAATTTGTTTCTATACCATGTAATGGGACGATAGAAATAATCCAATTGCGTATAGAGCTTATATTGTACAGGCGAGAGCACATAGCCTAATTCTATGTTTCTGCGATTCCAATAATACCCAAAGATGTCACTTTCCCTGTCAACGCACATCATATAGTCGAGATTGATTTCGTAACATGCGTTATACTGGTCGTCGGTGAGATACAGTTCATAAGCCATTTTGTCCGTGAGATACAAAGCTTGTTGGCGAGCACTTGAGAAACTCATTGCTGCGGCTGTTCCGATAAAGGTAACAACTACTACTAAAGTCATCAAAATCCTTTTCATAATCGCTTCGTTTTAAAAGTTAGACATTCTATTATCAATTCTCTGCTGCAAATATATTCATTCTTATTAAAACCGTAAAATTTTTTCAATGAATCGGTTATTTTTATCGGTGAAATGAGAAAGTTAGAAAGTTAGAAGCAAGAAGCATGAGATATGCTAAATTTTTAGAAAGTTAGAAAGTTAGAAGCAAGAAGCATGAGATATGTGAATATTTTTTATAAAAAGACTATTCTCTTGCTTCTAACTTTCTTACCTCTTGCTTCTCTTCTACTCACTATCCATCGGGAACAATCCGTAGAGTTTGGCATCTATCATATCAGTAAGGTGCTGGAAAGCATGGATATCGTTCTCAAACTTCATCGTATCGCCATCGATGATGATTAGATTGCCCTTATATCCCTTTATCCATTCCTCGTAACGGTCGTTAAGACCTTGAAGATAGTCAATGCGAATGCTCTTCTCGAAATCGCGCGCACGTTTTTGGATTTGTTCTACCAGATTGGGAATGGTTGAACGAATGTAAATCATAAGGTCGGGCAACTTCACGAGCGACATCATCAAGTCGAACAAGTCGGTATAGTTTTCAAAGTCGCGGTCGCTCATCATTCCTTGTGCGTGTAGGTTGGGCGCAAAGATGCGAGCATCCTCAAAGATGGTCCTGTCTTGGATAATGGTGTCTTTGCTTTTAGAGATTTCCACCACTTCCTTGAATCGCTTGTTAAGGAAGTAGATTTGTAGGTTGAACGACCAGCGTTCCATGTCTGCATAGAAGTCGGAGAGATAAGGATTATTGTCTACTGGCTCAAAGCGTGGAGTCCATCCATATCTCTTGGCAAGCATTTTTGTCAATGTCGTTTTTCCGCTTCCGATGTTTCCTGCTATTGCTATGTGCATAAGATATAATGTTTATGATGATTGTCTGGTGGGATAAGGTAGGAGATTAATCTGGGAACAAACCGAAGAGATGAGCGTCTATCTTGTCGATGATGCTCGCAAAGTCCTTCGCATTGTGCTCAAAGTCGATGTCGTCAACGTCTATCACGAGCACTTTCCCCTTGTATTTCTCGAAGATAAACTGGTCGTATCGCTTGTTCAAGTTGTCCAAATACTCCAAAGGCATCGTTTGTTCATAGTCACGACCGCGTTTTTGGATGTTTTTCACCAAGTGGGGAACGGTAGACTTCAAGTAAATCATCAAATCGGGATATTTCACCACTTGCGTCATCAACTCAAACAGTTCCATGTAAGTCTCGAAGTCACGATTCGAGAGATTGCCCATCTCCTTGTTGTTGGCGGTAAACACGTACACGCCTTCATAGATGGAACGGTCTTGGATGATGGTCTTCGTTTCTTGACTGATTTCCAACAGGTCGCGAAATCGTTGCTTGAGAAAGTACACTTCCAAGCAAAACGACCAACGGGGAATGTCCTTGTAGTAATCGTCTAAATAGGGATTATAGTCCACCGCCTCAAACTTAGCTTCCCATCCATAATGTTTGGCAAGCATGGTGGTGAGGGTGGTCTTTCCGCTTCCGATATTTCCGGCTATTGCAATATGCATATTGTTCAAGTTTAGGTTGCCACGAACGAATTTTGCCTTTTCGTGGTTGCTTATTGGTGCAAAGATATAAAAAAATGTGGGATTATGTCCTACTTTCTACAATTTTTAATAACTTTGCAAGCGGGAAAAAGTAAATAGAAAGTTAGAGAGTTAGAAAGTTAGAAGCAAGAGATATGCTTTGTTTATTAAAAATTTATTACTTAGCAAGACTAATCTCTTGCTTCTTGCTTCTTACTTTCTTGCTTCTCAATATGTGCACATGAACAAAATATTATTATATATCGGATTACTCCTTAGCGTGAGCCTGATGAGAGCTGACGTAAAGGACGAGATGCAATCGCTTCGGGAATGGAAAGCGGGAGCGGTGGTTTCCGACAAGGCAATACAGTCGTTTGGCATTGACAATTGCTTTGGCGTGGATGTTATCAGCGATGCGGTTTTCGCTCGGATGAAAGGGAAATCATTCAAGGAGAATAGCAGGATTTCTCGTAACGACTTGCGCTATTTGCGCGTGTTGCATGTTGATAACAAAGGAGCAATAAACATCGGTGAAATGGTGTGTAATCAACAAATTGCCAACGATTTGGTAGCTATTTTCCGACAACTCTATGAGGCTCGATATCCTATTGAACGAATGGTGCTGATAGATGACTACCAAGCGGATGACGAGACTTCCATGCGAGCCAATAATACTTCGTGTTTCAATTATCGGCAAGTGCAGGGTTCCAACAAGTTGTCGAAACATGCGCAGGGTTTGGCGGTTGACATCAATACGCTTTACAATCCTTGCGTGAAACGGAAAGCCAACGGCACATTATCCGTTCAACCCTCTACGGCTAAGAAATATGTCAATCGGAATGCCCGTTTCCCCTATAAAATTGTGAAAGATGATTTGCTCTACCGCCTTTTCATCCAACATGGTTTCACGTGGGGTGGCTCCTGGCATTCCCTAAAAGATTATCAACATTTTGAGAAATGAGAAAGTTAGAAGCAAGAAAGTTAGAAGCAAGAGATATGCTTTGGCAGTTGATAAAGTCTTATCCAGCAAGACTATTCTCTTGCTTCTTGCTTCTTACTTTCTAACTTACTAATAGTAAACATCATGCAAAATCAGAAACTTAAAGGACATGCAGCCATCTTCTTGGCAAATACGATTTTCGGACTTGGTGTACCTGTCAGCAAGGCATTGCTCGACTCATGGGTAACGCCAATGGGTTATATGGCTTCACGCAGCTTCTTCGCAGCCATTATCTTCTGGCTCATTGCTTGCTTTTTGCCAAAGGAACATGTAGAACGAAAAGACCTGATGGTCATTTTGTTCGGTGGTTTGTTGGGATTTGTCATTTCACAATCGCTGACGGCATGGGCACTTGATTTCACTACGCCCGTTTACTTCTCGTTGATTGCCGCACTTACGCCCGTGGGTGTCATGCTTATGGCAGCCCTGTTTATCGGCGAGAAAATCACGTGGATCAAGGTGCTTGGCGTGATATTGGGTATTGTTGGCGCATTGCTCATGCTCGTAAAGGGCTGGCAAACAGGCGCAGGAAAGAATGACGTGTTGGGTATTTTCTTAGCCATTTTAAGCGTCCTCACATGGGCCATCTACCTCATCGTTACGCGTAAAGTATCGCAGAAATACAGTTCCGTAACCCAGATGAAATGGGTGTTTTTGATCTCTGCCATCGTTACCGTACCTATTGCCATGCCTGAGTTTGGTGCACAGGCATTGTATTCATCTGCAGTCAATTGGGAAGGCATTGCCGAAATGGCATTCTTGGTTCTCGGTGCTACAGTATTAGGTTATTTCCTCATCCCCGTAGCGATGAAGACGCTCCACGCCACCACGGTCAGCATCTACACCAATTTGCAACCCATCGTTGCGTCAATGGTAGCCATCTTCGTAGGTCAAGATTTCCTCTCATGGGACAAGATAGTAGCCGCCGCCTTAGTATTACTCTCCGCCTATATCGTGACAAATGCGACTGGGGAAAAGTGATTTAAAATGAACTTTTTCAGTTATTTGATGATGTGTTCCAGAATAAATGATTATCTTTGCAACGACAATTCTAATCAATGAAAAACAATAAAGAAAGAAAGGAGAACAATTATGGCAACAAAACCATATCCATTCAAAGAAACACCTATATTGTTCGGTGAGGATGCCATCCGTTTTCAGAAGGAAATAGAACACCCTGAAAGTGTTTCCAATAAGGAAAGGAAGGCACAAGAAGAGGCATACCAATACTTGAAAAGCATAGCAACGTTTCACATGCCATAAATTCAATGAGAAGATTTATAAGGATAGAGGATATCGATACCATCAAACCCATCCATTGTGGAGATAAAATGTTAGACGATTTCCTTCTTGATGATGCTCGTTATTTTTATAACGAGTTCATAGCCAATACATTTGTTTTGGAGGATGATGTAGAAACAATTGCATATTTTAGTCTTCTAAATGATAAAGTGTCAAACACAATGATACCGAAGAATCTATGGAGAAAACTACGAAATAAGTTGCCTCATGAAAAACATTTCAATAGTTATCCAGCGATTAAGATAGGTCGTCTCGCGGTTTCCAAAAAGTACCAAGGAGAGCATATTGGCTCTATGCTTGTTAGGTCTATTCGTGAAATGCTTCTTCGCAGGGCGTCTGTGGGTGCTTGTCGTTTCATCACCGTGGATGCACTCGTTGCCAAAAAATCATTTTATGAGAAAATAGGATTTCGATTGCTTCAAAATGAAATACCAAAAGATGCTGACACGGTGTTGATGTATTTCGATCTCAAGGCATTTTAATTTTCAATCTTTTTCCCAAGACCTCCCGTTTTTTCATATAACTATCTTAGTAACAAGGCATTAGTATTTTCAAGACCTCATGTAACACCTCATGTAAGACCTCACCTAAGACCTCATGTAAGACCTCATGTTGGTGAAGGAGTAAGTTTGCGAAAAAAGGGTTTGATGAAGCAATTGTCTGAAGCACTCGAAATAAAAGAGCGCCAGAAGAATCAACAAAATAAAGTTAGCAAGACGGGAGGTTTTAGGTGAGGTCTTAGGTGAGGTGTTACATGAGGTCTTGAAAAATATAACCCATTGATAATATGATAATTAGCTTAAATTACGGGAGGTCTTGCGGAAAATGAAGAATGTAGATTGAAGAATTATTGTTAGACAATTCACAATTAGGCTCTTTTACTCACTAAACACTATACACTAAACACTAAACATTAACAAACCATAGGTTGAGATGATGTAAACGATATGTTTGTGTGCTATAAACGATACGTTTGTAATGCACAAATCAATAATTTGTAGTATATAAACCTATCGTTTCTAACCTAATGTCTGTACTTTTCAATATTTGTTTAGTGTTTAGTGTCCAGTGTTTAGAGAAGGTTTGGTATAACTTAACTCTGTATGGTGATAATAGCCTGATGTAGTCGGCTTTGCCGAGAAATCTGACAAATCCAATCAAATCTATCAAATATTTGTTCGATTTGTAAAGATTTGAAGGATTTCTGCTCCGAAAGGAGCTCTCCCATAAGTTGTTAGGAACTTATCACCACATGGAGTAACTTAATTGTGAATTTTTTATTGTGAATTGTAAATTCTTCATTTTCTCATAAATTGTAACATTTTGTTTAAAAATTGTATCTATTTTCATTATGTTGACTTTATCTATTATTCTTAATTATTATTATTCGTTAAAATAAATTAACTACATGGTATTTTAATATTAAAAATTTGTTTGGTATTTAAATATTGTATAATTTTGCCGATTGGAACGGTGTAATAGTGTCAACTAAATACCTACATGTATGATACCTTATATCTCTCGCGAAGCAAACTACGATTGAAATTGAATGATTAATTAATAAAATATATTGTCTAATTTAAATTTTTTAACAACATGAAAAGATTACTATCTTTCTTGAGCCTCTTCATTATTGGATGGGGCTGTGCTTGGGGTCAAACTTATCCCAAGACATGGGATTTCACTCAATCACAAAGTATTGACGGATTATCCATTGAATCATTCAATGGTGGAAGTTATGCTTTTGACGACTATGGATTGAGAATCAATAGTGCGTGGACTAGGTATATAGAAATTACCATCCCGAATTTGACTTATGGAAATGTAGTGAAAATTACATTGTTTAATGAAAATCCGAACTCAAATGATGGTAGTAAAGCCTGGTCTATTACAGGAAATGATATTGATACTCAATCAGGAAATGGAAAAACAGCAACAGGCGAAAAAACGGTGACTATACCAGCTTCCGTTGCTGGCTCCACAACGAGCGTTAAATTGATGCTGAATGGTTATAGCTCTAGCAATGCCATCGGTGTATCAAAGATTGAGGTCACCCGTTCTCAAATTACGAATTGCACTTTTAATGCTGGTAATTTTACTGCAAGAGCAAATTTAAATAATTATGGAAGCGCAACTATTGAATGGGATTCCAATGACTGGGGAGGTAACGCGCGCCTTGGTTTTTTAACAGGGGCTAATGCCAATACTGCACTCCCCCTCCTTTGTGACGGCAATGCTAATAATTTGGGAGATTATTTTGAAGTGACTTTCAGCCCCAACATTATGACTACAACGTTGGGTACCCAGACTGGATCAGTTGCCGTTGGAGGTGATTCAAATGGTAAAGGTCTAATGCTCAACCTCACCAATATTCAAAAGTCTTCTCCCGGATCAACGACGATGACGGTGAAATATAAGGGAAGCCAGCAGTTTGAGCCTTTTGAAAAAACTTATACTATCTACATAAAGGGTGACTATGCCACCCAGCCTCGTATCATCTGGGTAACTTCTTGGAACGACCATATTACTGCTGCCATGAACTCAAAGGGTGTAGTTACAGCTTCTGAGGCAGGAAATACCTTTAGTGGGCAAATTCTTGGAGATGTTTATGGAAGGAAATACTTAAAGGGAGGAGAAGGCTCTGTTCCTGATGATAACGTTATTACTTATCATACAGATAATATTTTCTTGGGATATAACGATCATGCTAATTTCCATGCCATTCCACTTAAGGCAGGTGTAACAAATGAACAATTGGAGCAAGCAGGCTTAGTGAGAGTGCCATATATTAATGGCAACGATGAGCACTGGGCAATCTTAGGTATTACAGGTCACGCAGATGGAACAGACAATAATTATTGGAGAACTTACCATCTCGGAAATTTGCTTTACCAAGCACCAAGCGGTCAAAGTGTCGCAAGCGCTTATACTAACCTCACTTATGAGATTTCTCCAAATGCGAGTGACTGGACCTGTGTTACCAATACGGGTGGAAACAACAGTAGCGTTGGTGGACAAGGTGCGAAATCATATTATATCTACGCTGAGAGCATGCCGACAGACTCTGTAGGTGTAACTGCTAAGTTGCAATATGACGGTGGAACTGTTACTTCAACAACTTTCTTTAAGGTGATGAAGAAAAAATTCAAAATGTCTTTTGTACCTAAGGAAGGTCAGGTTGCAGAAAATAGATGGATTATGCCATACGTGAAATTCCCAGACTTGAAGCTTTCTGACTTCAAGAAAATTTGGGTGACAATTGATAATGGTAATGTAGTTAATGTGAGTGATGCTGCATCTCTCTATGATGATGAATGGGGAAAGACAGGTGATGTTACCCAAATTCCTGAGTGGATAACGTGGAAATGGAGCGATTACAAAAAAAATGAAAATGGTGATGATATTCCAGGAACACAATATCCTATTATTACGGGTATTCGCCCACAAGTTTGGGGTATAGCAGGACAGGCTGGCAATTTTACAACCATTACAATTCACGTAGATAGTCCTGCATACTATGATACAGATGCAGACTGGAAGGTTACAGTTGTATCAGAGGATCAGATGACATTCCACTTTGAAATGAATCACGATGATGAGCTGACATCTGATAACATTAAGACCATCACCATGGTGGAAGGCGACTTCATCTATATGCCAGGTATCATTGGCAACCCCAATGGTAATGCACATTATTCAAGAAGCCACGATCAACAACAAAAAGCTGAAGGTAACGAATTCCGTGCATACGCGTATGGTATTAAAAATGGAGTGGTTGAAATGAACTGGGATCCTTATTTCTATGGTGAAGGTGTTGCCGACTATTTCTTTACTGGTAGCACGAATCCCAGTGCTGTTCCTGTAAAAGAAAATGGTAAATGGAAGCCAGATGAAGGAGGATTCTTCAGAATGATTCCAGGAGGTGGTTATAACACTTCAGTAAATAATGTAGTTTATCCTACGATTATCTTCAAGGAAGTTGGTCTTGGTAATTATTACCGCAACGACTCTTTGATGATTTATGCACTCCATGCAACAAATGATTTTCCATGCTATCTATGGGCTCAAGACGCACAATCGGGATACGCATGTAAGCCTATCCGTATCAAAGTGGTACCGAGAACGATTGCCAATGAGACTGCAAGCCCCGAATGGACTCATCAAAGTTTAGAGAGGCAGAAGATGGAGGCTATGAAAGGAATGACTTATCCTTTCACATGGGATTTTGAACACATGGACTTAAGCGACCTTGCTGCTATCGCTCAAGATGCTACAAATGGAGGAAATGGAAACGGTGGTACCTATTGGCGCAGCCGTTGGGACCCAGATACAGATAAAGGTGAAACAGTACTTAGAACTCCGAAGACTTATGAGAGAGATTACTATCAATACAATGGTGGATTTAATGCCGACCATGATGACAAAGACCTCAACGGAAATGTTGAAGTAAATAAAGTAGATGAAATTTCTGGAGTTGATGAATTTGGTAATCCCATTATAGAAAAACGCAAAGTTTCTGGTATGCGCCAAAGGTGGTTCAAGGATATTACAGCTAACGGTAAATACTTGAATATGTTTAAGGGGTTGATGCTCAATATCGCAGGTCTCGACTACTGGCAACAGAAGTACACACGTTTTAACGTATCAAAGTATCCCAATGGCGGTATTACTTTTGAGGGTAATACTCACTATCTGAGCTTGCCAGGCTTTGGTATTTGTGGAAGCAACAATAAGATGGATGACCCGACAAGACAATTGGGTAAACTCAGTATGCCTGGTCCTGATGCTGATGCTGCAAATATCAAAGCGCATGTACAGTTCAAGACCAATGACTATGTTACCAATATTAGTGACTTCCAGTCGTCAAAATCTGTGAATGGCAATGCTGTTACTTATACGAGCAATATTGATGATGCCAAGAAAAACCATAAAGTGAAGTTTGTTATAAAGGCTGCAGGAAGCAATGGTAGAATTTACATTGGCGGTAAGAGCATGATGCTTAATACCAATGAACGCAATAAAGGTCCACGTAATTGGGATCCCGCAGGATATAATGGTGAAGGCACAGAGATTGGTGAGAATGGTACAAAGTTTGATGGCAGAAATAGATCGACAACAAACAACCCAGATATCGCATTAATCACTACCAAGAAAAATGCTGATACATATGTGATAGAACTTGATCCCTGGGATGAAGACTTGCAAGAACAGATTTATTTGGCATTACGTGACGTAACGATTTATTGGATGGGTATTACAACTGAGCCACGTAATATGCACTCTGACTATGAGGTGTTCACCTATTCTTATCCAAAGGATATTGATATGGAAAAGACCAATCAGGTGATGGGTATCTTGACTCAGAAATTTAAGAAGAATGAAGATCCTAATAATAATGAAGTAGAAAGTATCCAATTCCAGGCACGCTATGCAAGTGAATACAAGCGTGATGGTCAATTGGTGGCAGAGTTAATCCCACACTATAAGTTTGGTGCATACGAAGGTGTGTTCATCTATCCAAGTAAGCAATTGAGCAAGATGTCGACATTCAATGCAAGTAATTATGGAAATCCAACTAATCGTAATTATACTGGTACCAAGGACGAAGACCTGACAAGACTCGCTGACGTGAGTGACGTAACGGTAACGAATAATGTGATACAAATAGCCTTAAATAACGAGGGTAAGGCAAGAATAGACCAAAATGGCAACTATATTTATGAGGAAGTATCACAACGTCATACTTATTCATATTTGCCAGTTTATTTCGTTGCTAATGCAGAAAACATGCCTACATACGAGAATAATGCTGGTCATGGTAATCGTGGACGTGAATTGAGAATGGACATGGACGGTATTGTTGCAAATACTGGTGTTGACAATGGATCTGCACCTCTTGTTGGTAGTGATAACGTGGATTATAATGCCAGAACAAACAAGCTTAAAGGTCAACCATATTCAAGATGGATTCCACAAGATTACTATTCTAACACAGACTCCATCACGGTTACTAGTGGAAATACAGGAGGTAACGGAACTTATCGTTGGATTCCTCTGACCATGACCAATAAGTTTATGTTAAGATACCTTACTAACGATACAGAAGGCAACAGGAAAGCATTGGGTGACTTGGTAAAGGATTCGGAAGGCAATTTTGTAAATGATGGTAATGATATCTATTACAAATTGATTGGTCCTGAGGTGGTGAGATTCTATCGTACGTTTGTCGCTAACTATCCTAAGGGAAGACGTGCACATATCGTTTTGACATGGCATGAATATAATGTAGATACCAATGGAAAGAGTGGTATAAGTAATGACCATGAAGATGAATTCCCATGGGAAGACCCAGAGAAGGAAAATCCTACGACAGAAGTACCAAATGCTAATAGTCCAGGAGGAAATCCTCCAGTAAATGTTAAGATTGTATTTGCAGAAAGAATTAGCAACGAAGATGAAAACCTCGTCAGTGAAGATGGCGGATTCCCAGATGGTATTGAAGAAATTGAACAAATTGAGGAAGATGCCAAGATTTACAATTTGAACGGTGTTCGCGTGACATCTCCAAATAAGGGTATTTACATCTATAATGGTAAAAAAGTAATTATTAAGTAACAAAAGACATGAAAAAGAAATTATATATTCAGCCAAACACTAAATTACATGTTCATACACAACGTCAGCCGTTGATGAATGGAGGTTCTGAACAAGGTAATGATTCAGCGGATGCAATGGCACGAGGCGCTTCATTTATGGACGATGAAAGTGGGAACGAATGGGGAAATGTTTGGAAGTGACATCTTTCATGTAATCTATAAAGGTGAAGGGGGTACTGCAAAGCGCGGTGCCCCCTTTGCTTTATATATTATGGTGAGTAGTAGCTCTCATTCGTTTTTGATGATTATAACTATGAAAAAGGAATAAGTGGGTAAAATAGATAGGTAAAAAATGGAATAAGTGGGTAAATTTGTCGTTAAAAAAATGGAATAAGTGGATTTTTTCTTGTTTAAATACTGAATTAGTTGTATTTTTGTATCGATTTAAACAATATGGTTATGCTTGAACGTAAATTCACTCCATTTTTGGAACACTTCCTCAAAGAAGAACCTAATAAGATTTTGCTCGTTAATGGTGCTCGGCAGATAGGCAAGTCTTATCTTATCCGATATGTTGGACAGAAACTATTCCCACATTTCGTGGAAATCAATCTTAAGGAAGATAAAGAAGGTGATCAAGTGTTTGCCGATGTACATTCTACCAACGACTTATATATGCGATTGAGCAATTATTATTCGAATCCATTGGGTGATAAGACGGATACGTTGGTCTTTTTGGATGAGATTCAAAGTTATCCCCACTTGATGACCATGCTTAAATTTCTTAATCAAGAGTCAAGGTATCGATTTATCGCAAGCGGTTCCCAATTGGGTGTTGCCTTATCGGAAACGCCATCTGTACCACTTGGAAGCGTAATGATTGAACAGATGTATCCTCTCGACTTTGAGGAATTTTTGTGGGCAACGGGCATTGGCAAGGAATGGATAGAAAACATACGCGAGAGTTTTCTTCAGGAAAAGCCTCTGGATGAGAGTACGCATAATATCCTATTGAAACGTTTTCAGTATTATTTGTTGGTTGGTGGCTTACCTGAAGCTATAAATAATTATTTGGCTGACCGAAACATGGTGCGTGTCAGACAGACACATCGAGATATACACAATCTTTACCGCATTGATGCATCTCAATATGATGAAGAGCATAAATTGAAGATTCGTAAGATTTATGACTTCATCCCAAGCAATTTGGAAAACAAGAAGAAACGCATTGTATATAAGAATATTGAAGGTAAGCAAGGAAAAACCTTTTCGGATTATGCTGACGAGTTTGAATATCTGACCAACTCAGGGGTTGCTTTAGAAGTGTCTGCCATTAGTAATCCACGTTTCCCCCTTGCAGAGTCGGAGCAAAAGAAATTGGTTAAACTATATCTCAATGATGTGGGTTTACTGACCAATCTCCTCTATGCATTGAACGTGAATGCCATATTACAGGACATCAAGAGTATAAACCTTGGTACGGTGTATGAGTCTGTTGTTGCCCAAGAACTTGCCGCGCATGGTTTCAAACTACATTATTACGACAATAAGAAAAAAGGTGAAGTAGATTTCTTGATAGATAACCATGATTATTTGACGGTGCTTCCCATAGAAATTAAATCAGGAAAAGATTATACGGAGCATAGTGCTCTCACAAAGTTTCTTGAAACGCCAGAGTATGGAATTGAACGTGCGATAGTTTTTTCTAACGAACGAGAGATATTCAAGAAAAAAGGTGTAACCTATCTCCCTATTTATTATTGTATGTTTTTTCAAAGCGAGCATCGTGATGAATCTGTGATATTGCCTGAATTGGAATCAGTTTAAAATCTGAAGTCATATATGTTTCCTAATGGTATTTTACAATAATATATAAACAATAAAGGTACAAATAGGAGCATTTTAAAAATTTATTTGAAAAAAGTCGGTTAATAATTTGCGGGGACAAAATAAATGGTTACCTTTGCAGCGCAATACTTGAATCAAGAGATTCATCACAAGATTTTTAATCTAAACTATGAATACTCAGGAAGGGATTTCTTTTTAGCGAAAAAGAACATCCCTTCATTCTTTTATAGAAGTTTTCAAACATTTGTTTGGTAGTAAGAGCAATAATACTTATTTTTGCAACGTAAAACTTAAATGATAAGATTATGGAAACAACAGAATTTACTGCTGAAGACTGGGCAAAGCACGAGAAATTTGTGCAAGCATTTCGTGCTGCTAAGCAACGCAAACGCGAATGGCAGGCAAGGATGGAAGTGAAATTGGCGAAAAGAGAAGAGGAAGTACGCCGCCGTCGTGAAGAAATTGATGCTTTGTTCGATGATTAAGTTATGAATAGTCTTAACTTGTTTCGAATTAATCAATTCTCACCTTATAAAGTAGAATTGGTTGATGATGAATATTTGTTTGAAACAGATCATAATATTCAATATGCTGTTTGAGACAATATCCGATTCAATAATTGCATATTGGTTTAATTTGGCTAATCGTAGTGGTATTTTTTCTCCCAATGACAAGAAGATTAGGACGACAATAGTTCTCATTTTGGAAGAGTTCTTTCGTGTCAACCCAGACATTTTGTTATATATGTGCGATAATGCCGATGATCAACAAGCTGTGCGTTCGCGTTTGTTCTTACGATGGTTTAATGCTTACGGACGTCAAAAGGATTATTATAGTCGAACGGAAATGATAATGGATGAGCAAGAGGAAAACTATATTGCCATTATCGTGAAAAGGACACATCCTCAATTACAGGTCATCATAGATACTTTTGACCAGCAAATCGCCATGTTTAGGGCAAACAAACCAACATAAATGGCTTTTTTGCATGTTTTTTAGAAAAAAACAGCAAAATAATTTGGTGGTTAAATAATTATCAGTACTTTTGCAGCGTACTAATAATATGGAAAACAAAAGAGACCTGGAAATATCATTTAGTAGACAAATAATGTCGTTCAATTTGAAGATGCAGATATGCTGAATCAATTGAGTTAAATAGATATTTTTATCTTTACTATGAAAAATCCGAAGGATCTTCTTTTGTGAAAAAGGAGGTCCTTCATTCTTTATTAAAATTCATTGTTGTTCGCTAAACGGCTTTTTTGCAAGTATTTTAGAAAAAAACAACAAAAAAATTTGGTGGTTAAATAATTATCAGTACTTTTGCATCGTATTAATAATATGGAAAACAAAATAGACTAGAAAATATGGCAAGACCAATAAAAGAGACACCCATTTTATATGGCGATGATGCCCGAAGATTTGAGGCGCGAATGAAGGAGAGACGAAAAGAGACTCCAGCAGAGAGAGCAGATCGTTTGGCTGCTTACCAATTGATTATGAATATTTTCAAGGGGTAAGAAATGGATTTCAATGAAATAGCCAGAAGGTTTGAAGTTAGAAAACTATCTTTTGAAAATCCAGTTAAGTCGTTTAATTGTGGAGATGTAGATTTAAATGATTTCATTCTGAATGAGGCAACTTTATACCAAAAGGCCATGTTAGCGGTATCGTATGTCTTTTGGGAAAAAGAAACAAAGCAAACCGTTGCTTTCTTCAGTTTAGCAAACGATAAAGTATCATTAAGTGACTTTGATAATAAAACGGAATTCAATCGCTTTCGCAAGAAAAGATTTGTGAACGAGAAACGTTTGAGGAGTTATCCTGCCGTTAAAATATGTAGACTTGGTGTGGACGAATCTCTTAAGGGAATGTCGATAGGAACTATCTTACTCAAATTTATAAAGACTTTTTTCGTAAAAGATAATAAGACAGGATGTCGTTTTATTACTGTAGATGCATATTCAAATGCTATTTCCTTTTATAAACGTAATGGATTCATACCATTGAATGATGATGATAAGGATGAACGGACAAGATTGCTTTATTTTGACTTATATGATGTAATGGATGAATAGGAAAATGCAATCTTTTAGTAGAAAAAGCCGAATCTTATGGAAAAAACATATATTTTAATCTTTACTATGAAAAATCCGAAGGATCTTCTTTTGTGAAAAAGGAGGTCCTTCACTCTTTGTTAAGATTGTTATTTGAATATAAGCGCGAATAATTGACCAGTAACTCACCATGTTTAGGGTAAATAAACCATCAAAAATGGTTATTTTGAAAGTTTTTTAGAAAAAACTGCATAAAAAGTTTGGTGGTTAAATAATTATCAGTACTTTTGCAGCGTACTAATAATATGGAAAACAAAATATAACAGGACAATGTCTTTTGGTGAACATATTGTGTAGTTCAATTTGAAGATGCTGTTTTTGCAGAATCAATTGAGTTAAACACATATATATATCTTTACTATGAATTATTAATCTTTACTATGAAAATCGGAAGGGTCTTCTTTTGTGAAAAAGGGGATCCTTCCACCTTTTTAGGCTCAGTCGATTTTTCATGGTGGAAGTCAGATTAATTCAAATAGATGATTAGAACAGTTTGGATGTACAGCATTTAGCAAAAAAATGCCTTAATTGCCCAAAAATGTCAACTTACAGTAACACTTAACTAAAACTTCCAAAACAGTTAAGTATAACTTTAGAAACACTTAACTAAAACTTTCAAAACAGTTAAGTGTCTTTTTTTAGGACATTTTCCCCAAATTTTAAAAATCATTTAATTGTTCCCCCAAGATAATTCTACTGAGCCCCTTTTTATTCTGTTGTCATTTATGGAAATAGAACATCGTAAAATAGTGTTTTTTGATATAAAAACTTTAATTTTTAATATATTGCAGAAAATGTCATGGATTATTCGTAAATTTGTAACTTTCTAATTCACAAATCATTATATCATGAAACGATTACAATTATTGACCATCGTGCTTGCCATATTTTCCAGTTACGTTTGGGCTCAACGTCCAACCGACAAATTGGGGCGTGGCTTAGTGGCTGTGAAGACAGATGCAGGTGTTTTTCTCAGTTGGCGCATCTTGGGTGAAGAATACTATGACGTTAATTACAATGTCTATCGGGACGGAACACGAATCAATGCGACGCCGTTGTCACTATCCAACTTCGTGGACAAAGGTGGCAGTTACGGTAATACCTATACGGTGAGTGCCGTAGTACGTGGCGTGGAACAAGACCACTGTAAGGCAGTAAGCGTGTGGAGTCAATATAAATATAAATTGAATACCACTTGCGAGACAGGTTATTTCAATATTCCTTTGGCACGTGTTTATAATAATTCGGGGCAAGACATCACCAATACCTATATTGCCAATGATGCAGAGGTTGCCGACCTCGACGGTGACGGTGAGATGGAAATCATACTCAAGCGAAGAAGCACGTTGGATGACGGAGCCAACTACGTGAGTCGCACCGACGGAGCCTATGACCGCATTGATGCGTATAAGATGGATGGCACATTGTTGTGGTGGATAGACGTGGGTCCCAATATGGTAAGTGGCGGTAGTCATGAGTTGAATATTATCGCATACGATTGGGACGGAGACGGCAAGGCAGAGGTGCTTTTGCGTGGTGCGGATAATATGATGGTACACGGTCAGCGTGGTGCCTCTCGCCAAGAGTGGCCGCAACGTATCGGAAAGAATGGCGTGGACACACGTGGAAGTATTAACCACACTGCCAATATGACCTATACCAATACAGGCGACGAGTTCTTGGTGTATATGGATGGTGATCATGGTATCATTTACGATGCTGTGCGCTATATGTCTTATCCCATCCCCCGTGGTAAAGCGAGCGACTGGGGTGACGACTATGGTCATCGCTCGTCGAAATATTTCATGGGAGCTCCTTTCCTTGACGGAAAGAAGCCCAGCATCTTATTGGCACGAGGCATTTACACCAAACATGAGATGAGGGCTTTTGACGTAGATCCTGCCACTCATACCCTCACGGAGCGTTGGCATTGGTCGAACAATGGCGGATGGAACGACCCTTGGTATGGTAACGGAAACCACAACTTCTGCATTGCCGACGTAGATGAAGACGGTCGTGACGAAATTGTTTATGGTTCGATGGTGGTAGATGACAACGGACATGGATTGTCTACTACGGGTCTTGGACATGGCGATGCATTGCATTGTTCAGACTTTGATCCCTATCGAAAGGGATTGGAGATTTTTGCTTGCAACGAAGATGAACCTGCTATGAACTATCGCAATGCCACTACCAGTAAGATATATTATCGACAAACGGGTTCATCAGATGATGGTCGTGCGCTTTGCGCCAACTTCTCGAATGTCTATCCAGGAGCCATGGGACGCAGTACACAAACGGGTATGGTGAGTTGTGTGAAAGATGCGGTCATAAGTGAGATAGGTGACTATATCGCATGGAGCGACTTGAATTTCCGTATCTATTGGGATGGTGACCTGCTCTCAGAAGTACTCAATAGTCCTGGTACAGAGCGCGAGGCTGCCGTTATCAAGCCTGGGTCTGGTAGACTGTTCACCTCTTCTGGTTGTAAGATGAACAACTGGACAAAAAACCATCCTTGTTTCTCTGGTGACATCCTTGGTGACTGGCGTGAGGAAATGATTCTCAGGGTGGGCGAAGGCCATGATTCCATCCGTATCTATACCACCGCCATGCCTACAAACTATCCCATCTACACACTTTGGCATGACCACCAATATCGCCAAGCCATGGTGTGGCAGATGCATGCATATAATCAACCTCCCCACTTGAGTTATTTCCTTGGAGAGATGGAAGGTATCACAGTACCCCCTCCCCCATTGACTACTACCAACAGAACGGTGATTGGCAACGGTACAACCATCAACAGTTCGTATAACAACCAGCATATCCTGCACAATGAATATGCCAATACTTCGTTGAATGTGACAGACGGAGCCTCACCGTATATTCTCACCATCAACGTACCAGTATGGATACAGGGAGCCGATAGTTATATCGTGAGCAATGCCAATGTGAATACTGTTGGTTACTCATGCAATCTCAACGGAGGAGCATTGACTGGTTCGATGCGACTTATCAAACAAGGAAACGGTATATTGAACATGGCGAAAGTGAACCATACTTTTACGGGCGAGACCAATATTTGGGGTGGAACAGTGAATTTCGATGGTTCGTTGAAGAGCAGCAAGGTTTGGATGAATCGCTTCACCACCCTGAACAGCAACGGCGGTAGCTTCCCTGGCGCATTCGTGATGGAATATGGGGCTACGCTGAACGTAGGAGGTGAGGCTATAGGCAGCATCGGCAGTATAACCACGGGAGACATGATACTCAATTATGGTGCTCGCGTGGTGCTCGACATCAACGGAAGCGGTGACAACGAGCACGACTGGCTCAATGCCACATCGTTGACATTAGACGTAGATAAGTTGAACAACGACAAATGGGTGAATTTCGGACCGAGTGACATTGTGCCTGTGATTGTGCTGAACATCGGAGGTTCGTTAGGCAACGGTCTTTATCCCCTTGGGAATATCAGTCGGGTGAACGGTGACCTGTCGAAAGTGAAGATGGAATGCTATGGCATGGATGCTAAATACCTGTCACTCGTACACCAAGACGGCAAGCTCTACATGAAAGTATCCGGACTGCCCACCCTGGAGCCCGCAACGATAGAGATTGTAGACATGGCGCAATATGGAGGTATGACCACCATCTACCCAGCTACCAAGAAAACCGACTACTACCTGCCGGTGGTAGGTGTGAAGAACACCTCTGTCAATGGACAGACCCCGAAACTGTCGGGAACATTCACCTCTCTTGACGGAACGGTGAAGACCATTGGCAGCGAAGAGGGAGAAGTGGTGTATTCGCAAAACTATGAGAGCGTTTCATCCATCACGGGCTGGACCAGTAATGGTGCCAACATCAGTCTGGGCTCTGGTGATGCCACATACGGAAAATACTTCTATGTGAATACGGGAAGTACCAACACCCGATATGCATACCAGCGCATAGACGGTATCAACCTCAGCACAGCCAACCAGTACACGATAGACTTTGACCTGTCTTTGAATGCGGGTAATACAGACGGAAGCGAGTTTTGCGTGATGGCGAAAAACGGCAATAATCCAACCACCAATTGGGACAACTATGCCTATATCAATGGCAATTCCAATATGTTGTTTGACCTGACAGGTAACAAACAATCCACCGAATACAATGTGAACGGCACATCAACCACCACTAAACTCAATGCCAATACGTGGTATCATGTATCGTTGACCGTCAACCAACAGGCACGTACCGTGAAATGGAGTATCTCGAACGGCAATTCGGGAACATTCAACCTGCCAAGTGGAAGCAGTACGGAGTTTGATGGCTTCTACTTGGTGGCAGGTAGATATTATTCGGTGTTTAAGTTGGATAACATCGTGGTGAAGACCGCTGCCGTAGACCTGTCAACCTACACGTTTACAGAGCCAGGAACACTGACCATCCATGCCTCATTGGGAACGTCACTGTCTCCATCCACGATGACGTTTACAGCAGAGAGACCTTATTACAAGCTCTACGACAGCCCTGACTACGAAGCCCTCAAGGTTAGCGAAGCGGCAAGCGTATTAGGTTGGACGGAGGCACCATACGGTTCGCGTTGGGCTTATTGGAACAAGGAAAATGCCACATACGGCTCCAACTATCAGATGGTGTCGAGTGGACAGACAAGTGGATATATAGACAAAGACCAAATGATTTCGTATGGATATACCGGCATGGCGTATGTTTACCATCTGGTAGAGAGTTTCGGTATCGGTCATAATACAGTGGGCAAGTACACGCCTATATCCATCTTCAACCTGCGCGATGACAATACGTTGGTGTACCACAAGATTAACCTGAGCCGTGGCAATGCTCTCAGTTACGACGAGGGATTTACCAATGCGGGAGCCGACGGAACGTGGACATACAACATCTATGAGAATACCACGCTGTGCAAAGTGAAGGTATATCTGCCCGTGAAAGTATTGATAGGCGACTTGAACCATGACGGCTTAGTCAATATCACCGATGTGGTGTTGCTGGTCAACTATGTGCTTGGTGACAGAAGCATTTATTTGTACAAGTTCGAAGCCGACTTGAATGGTGACGGTTTGGTGAACATCACCGACGTTGTTGCCTTAACGAACATCATACTCAACAACGTATAAGTTCTTGACATATTTGAACGAAACTCGTAAACAACAAACTAATTACTTAAAATCACAAACTACAAAACAAAATGAAGACAAAAGAACTACTCACCCTCATGAGTATCATGTTGGTGACAACCATGACTGCCCAAACCAACCGTTTGGACAGTCGTGCATTGTGGGCATCAATCAATGGAGTGAAAAATGCTTCATTAGAAGATTATCAAACGCATACAGGTAAGGTTCTCGTTACTTGGCGCATGTTGCCAAGTGATGATGCCAATACCTCTTTCGACCTCTACCGTACCATTGGAACGGAAGCAGAACAACTCATTGCCAGCGACATCAAGGCTACCAATTACCAAGATAATTCAGCCAATAAGTCTTCTGATAACACTTATAGACTGACATACGCTGGGCGCAATGAGACAATAGGAACGTATACGCTGAAACAAGCACAGGTAAGCGGTGGACTTCCTTATATCTCCATTCCCCTTAAAGACACCAAGGATGTATATGCAAATACCGACAAGATTGTATATACCGCCAATGACGTAAGTGTTGGCGACCTTGACGGAGATGGTGAATATGAGATTGTAGTGAAACGTTTGCAAAGCGTGAAAGATGCCAATGGAAATATCATTAGTGATGGTTCTGGTGCCAGTTATTCGCAACAAGATTGTCTGTATGCGGTCATTTGGGACGCCTATAAACTCGATGGCACTTTCCTTTGGCGTATCAAAGGTGGTCCTGGTATTATCTTAGGTAATAGTTCTGCTTTCGCCATTGCAGATTTCGATGGTGATGGTTGTGCCGAGATGGCAATACGTACTTGTGAAGGTACTGTCTTTGGAGACGGAACGGCTATTGGCGATACCAATGGAGACGGTAAGATAGACTACCGCACGTGGGGTAATCTCAATTCCAGTAGTCCTGGATGGGGTGACCATTACAACTGTGCCGGTCCAGAGTTTATCTCTGTCATTGACGGTAAGACTGGGCGTGAACTGGCACGAGACAATTTCATTAATCGTGAGACCAGCCAATCGTGGGGAGATGATTATTGGAAACGTGCTTGTTCTTTCCGTGTTGGAGTTGGTTGTTTCGATAATACAGGTTTACCGTCTATCATTTTGGGACGTGGTGTTTATGCTCATTCTGTGATAGAGGCTTGGGATTATCGCAATGGAAACCTCACCAAGCGTTGGCGTTTTGATACCAATGATAACAAAAGCGGTAAGGATGGCAATCCCTATAATGCATATGCCGCTCAAGGCAATCATTCTTTCAATGTAGCAGACCTTGATGGCGATGGTCTTGATGAAGTCATGTATGGTTCAATGGCGGTTGACCATGATGGCGTAGGATTATGGACTACCAAGTTAGGACATGGTGACGCTAATCATGTTGGAAAGTTCTTGCCTCATCGTGATGGACTTCAGATGTATCATTGTTTGGAAACAGGAAAGACGATGGTTGCCTTGCATGATGCGAAGGACGGAACGGTTATTTGGAAAAAAGAAGGCGCAGAAGACAATGACATGGGACGTTGTTTGGTTGCTGATATCGACCCCAATTCCCCAGGTTGTGAGTTTTGGTGGTATGGTTCCAATGCTCATTCACAAGATGGAGCGACAGACTTAGGTTATAAGCCCACCTCGTGCAACATGGCAATATGGTTTGACGGTACTCTTTCGCGACAACTTATCAATGAGAATATCATCCATAGTCCTGCTAATGGACGTACTTTTACCATGTATCGTTATTCCGAGACATTCATTAACGGTACGAAATCAAATCCCTCTTGGTATGGCGACATCTTGGGCGATTGGCGCGAGGAAGTTATCTTGCCCGACGCTACTCGTTTACAAGACTTAAAGATATTCTCCACTTGGTATCCTACCACCCATCGCTTTCCTTGGTTGATGACCGACCACACCTATTGGATGAGTGCGTTGAATGAGAATATCGGTTACAATCAACCCACCAACGTTGGATATTATCTCGGTTCTGACTTACAGAGTGACGAGGAGGCTTGGAATGCTGCCAAAGACATGATGAACTCTGGTACATTAGATGTCAAATTTGAAGCCTCGTTAGAACTTACCGATATGGTAAGCATGAAGAGTGTTGGAACGGACTATCCTGAAAAGGAAAACTTTGACTATTATATGCCCGTGGTAAGTGTCAAGACGAGTGATACAAATGGTCTCTCCACTACCCTATCAGGTACGTTTACCGCCATTGACGGAACAACGACAAGTCTTGGAAGTGGGGATGGAGAAATATTATTTCAAGAGAATTACGAAAACAGAAATGACGTAAGCGATTGGAAAACACAAAATGGAAATTTGGTTGCTACACTTGCTACAGATCATACCAAATATGTCCATCTAACCAACAATAGTGGAAGCGGCAACCGTTATGCAAAGAAAACCATTAATGGTGTTACTTCGGATAATTACACCTTAGAGTTTGATGCTTTCATCAAATCTGGTGGTCATAGTAGTCAAATTACTCAATTGGTTATAGGAACATCAGACCTTACTACTGGCAATTCGTATGTTTACGATGGCAACGAATACATATTCAGTCTTCGTTCAGATGGGGCAGATTCCAAAGATTTCTATGTGGCTGGCACATCCGATAGTCATAGTGCTACGTTTAACCAGTTCAATAATACATGGTGCCACTTTAAGATAGACGTTAAAGATAAAATCACCTATACCATATCACAAAATGGTGTTACGTTGTTGCAAAAGAGTTATAATGTCAAGACGGGAAGAAGGGCAGCATGTATATTTGCGGTAGTTGGTCGCGCAAGAAACTCTGCATATCAAGATACTTACGGACAAATACAGATAGACAATATCGTGGTAAGAAACGAGCCAATTGACCTCTCTACTTACACATTCACCCAACCAGGTACGTTGACGGTTACGGCTCAGCTCGCCTCTTCATCGTATTCGCCAGCTACTGCCACCTATACCGTAGAGACACCTTATTACAAACTCTACGAGAGTCCTGCTTATAACACTATCAAGGCTTCTGAAGCCGCCAGCAAATTAGGTGGAACGTTTAGTGATGCTCCATATACTGCACGTTGGTCTAATTGGAATAGATCCAATGCCATTTATGGTGAAAACTATGTAATGGTGTCAAGTCAAAAAGAAGGAGGATATCTTGACGATGATGCCAAATTGTATTTCACTCGCATGGGAAGTAATGTTTTCCATCTTGTAGAGGGCTTTGGTATTGGACACAACTATACTAAGGGCGCAACTCCTATCGTTGTTTCTGACCTTGGAGATGCTCAAACAATCGTTTATTATCAAGCAGATTTAAGTCGTGGTTATGCTTCGAAATACGATGCTGGATACACGAACGCCAATGCTGATGGTAGTTGGACGTATAACCTTGACGGAAATACCACATTCTGCAAGTTTATCGCATACAAGCCCTATCGTTTTCTCTTGGGTGACTTGAACCACGACGGATATGTGAATATCACGGATGTGGTATTGTTGGTGAACTATATTTTAGGCAAGGATGATGGAATCGTGATAGAGGCTGAGGCTGACATCAATGGTGACACAATGGTAAACATTACCGATGTGGTTGCCTTGACAAACATCATCTTAGGACAATAAGTGAAAGTTGATTATTCCACGTGATGGAATAAGATTACTAACACTATCGTTTGCGAAGTGTATTTGGGCTGTATACACGTTGTATTTCTATCGTATACAACGTGTATATCTATCATATACAACTTGTATACCTATCAAATACAACCTGTATACAGTCCAAATATATTTTCTGTAGTATTCTTGTTTCATTTTAAAACAATGTCTTTTTCTTGGTGAAATTTTAAGATTATCGATTTTATTTTGTAATTTTGTCGCAAATAAAACAAGATATTTTGAAAGAAAAGGCACTAACACCGATGATGCAGCAGTTTTTCTCGCTGAAGGCAAAACATCCTGATGCCATCATGCTGTTCAGATGCGGTGACTTTTATGAAACATATTGCGAAGATGCAGTTACGGCGGCTTCCATTCTCGGTATTACCCTTACGAAGCGCAACAATGGCGCAGGTGTGAAGGGCGACGAGATGGCTGGGTTTCCGCATCATGCACTCGACACTTATCTACCTAAGTTGATTCGGGCGGGTAAGCGCGTAGCTATCTGTGACCAATTGGAAGACCCCAAACTCACTAAGAAATTGGTGAAGCGTGGTATTACGGAATTGGTAACACCTGGTGTGGCGATGAACGACAATGTACTCAACTACAAGGAGAATAATTTCTTGGCTGCCGTGCATTTCGGGAAAACCGCATGTGGTGTTGCTTTTTTGGATATTTCCACGGGAGAGTTCCTTACGGGTGAAGGTTCGTTCGACTATGTAGATAAGTTGTTAGGGAATTTCCAACCTAAGGAAGTGTTGTACGACCGCAGCAAGAAGCAGCAATTTGAACAACATTTTGGCAATCGGTATTGCGTGTTCGAACTTGATGATTGGGTGTTTACCGAACAAGCTGCGCGACAAAAACTATTGAAACATTTTGAGACGAAGTCGCTCAAAGGCTTTGGCGTGGAGCATCTACACAATGGCGTGATTGCTTCTGGAGCCATTTTGCAATACTTGGAACTCACCCAACATACGAATATCGGTCATATCACTTCGCTTTCTCGCATCGAGGAAGAGCGATATGTGCGCCTCGATAAGTTCACGATTCGTTCGCTCGAATTGCTTCAACCCATGCAAGAAGACGGTTCGTCGTTATTGAATGTGGTTGACCGCACAGTTACTCCTATGGGGGGACGATTGTTGCGTAGATGGTTGCTCTTTCCCTTAAAGGACGAGAAACCTATCAACCAGCGTCTTGACGTGGTAGAGTATTATTTCCGCCATCCCGATTTCCGTCAATGTATCGACGAACATTTGCATCGGATGGGCGATTTAGAGCGTATTATCTCTAAAGTTGGAGCTGGTAGAGTTTCGCCACGCGAAGTGGTACAACTGAAATTAGCCTTGCAAGCTATCGTTCCGATAAAGGCGGCTTGCATGGAAGCAGACAATGAATCGCTCAAGAGAATTGGAGAACAGTTGAACCTATGTGAGAGCCTACGGGATAGGATTCAACGGGAGATACAACCCGACCCTCCTTTGTTGTTGAGCAAAGGTTCGGTGATAGCCGATGGCTACGATGCTGAATTGGATGAGTTGCGCAACATCTCTAACAATGGTAGAAATTACTTGTTGCAATTGCAAGAACGAGAGATAGAACAAACGGGTATCTCATCGTTGAAAGTTGGTTATAACAACGTTTTTGGCTATTACTTGGAAGTACGCAACACGTATAAGGATAAAGTACCTGCCGAATGGGTGCGCAAGCAAACGTTGGCGCAGGCAGAACGATACATTACGCAAGAATTGAAGGAATATGAAGAGAAGATACTCAATGCAGACGAGCGCATACAAATCATTGAAGAACGATTGTTCAATGAGTTGGTCGTAGCCATGCAAGAGTATATTCCACAAATCCAAATCAATGCCAACGTCATTGCACGCATGGATTGCTTACTTTCGTTTGCCAAGACCGCAGAGGAAAACCGTTACGTACGACCGATTATTAGCACCGATGACGTGATTGACATTCGTCAGGGAAGGCATCCCGTGATAGAAACACAGTTGCCCATTGGCGAGCGATATATACCCAATGATGTAGAATTGGACACCGAAAAACAACAGATTATGATGATTACCGGACCCAATATGGCTGGTAAATCCGCTCTGTTGCGCCAAACAGCCCTCATCGTGTTGCTATCCCAAGTGGGATGTTTCGTGCCTGCAGAGAGCGCGAAAATAGGTTTGGTGGATAAGATATTTACTCGTGTGGGTGCGTCAGACAATATTTCTTTGGGAGAATCTACGTTTATGGTGGAGATGACAGAGGCTTCAAACATTATCAATAATGTATCTCCCCGCTCTTTGGTTTTATTCGATGAATTAGGTAGAGGAACATCCACGTATGACGGTATTTCTATTGCGTGGGCCATCGTAGAGTATCTACATGAGCACCCAAAGGCAAGAGCACGCACTTTATTTGCCACGCATTATCACGAATTGAACGAGATGGAGAAATCCTTTAGTCGTATCAAGAACTATAATGTGAGCGTGAAAGAAGTGGATGGTAAGGTGATATTCTTGCGAAGACTGGAGAGGGGCGGTTCGGAACACTCTTTTGGTATTCACGTGGCAGATATTGCCGGAATGCCCAAGAGCATCGTAAAACGCGCCAACACGATTTTGAAACAGTTGGAAGAGAACAATAGTGGTGGAAGTGCAGTAAAGAAACCTTCGGCAGATACCATTAATCAGAGCAGGGAAGGAATGCAATTGAGTTTCTTCCAACTCGATGATCCCGTACTTTGTCAGATTCGCGACGAGATACTTGGTCTTGACATTAACAACTTGACCCCTGTAGAGGCTTTGAATAAGTTGAACGATATTAAGAAAATCGTACGAGGAAGGTAAATCCCCTACCCTTTCATGAAATAAGAAACCATCGGTTGCATATATAGTGACCGATGGTTTCTTTTTATAGAACTAATGTGTATGTTAACGATGATCTTTTACGGCTCCTAAGAAGTTCATCCATTTTCCCCCTTTCATGCAAACTAATCCAATGATGATGAAAGGAATGCTGAGGAGCTGTCCCATATTGAAGAACATTCCATTTTCGAAATCTACTTGAATGTCTTTGGTGTATTCAATAAAGAAACGGAACGTGAAAATGAGTGTCAAAACCAAACCGAAGTAGAAACCTGTGCCAACGGACGGAGTTGTGGAAGATGCAATTTCTTGTTTCTTACCTTTTTCGCCCACGTTTCTATTACTTTTGAGATACACTCCAAGCATGATGAAGATGAAGCAGAAATAGGCAATTGCCTCATAGAGTTGTCCAGGATGGCGAGGTACGTTATCTACTTGTTCGAAGATGAAAGCCCAAGGTACATCCGTTGGTTTGCCGATGATTTCAGAGTTCATGAGATTGCCCAAACGAATGCAACAAGCGGTGATGGGTGTAGCAATGGCAATATCGTCGAGAACGTGCCAGATATTCATCTTTGTATGACTGCAATAGAGCCATAAGGCAATCATCAATCCTAACGTACCACCGTGAGAAGCGAGACCTGCATATCCCGTCATGTGCCATGAGCCATCAGGTTCAATCTGTATGGGGATAATCATCTCGATGACATGGGTGAACGAACTGAGGAAGTAGTCTGGTTGATAAAAGAGGCAATGACCTAATCGTGCACCGATGAGAATACCGAGAAAGCAATAGATAATAAGCGGGTCGAACAATTCGTCTTTTATCTTTTGGTCTTTGTAAAGCCACTTCACCATGAAGTATGCTCCAATTAATCCAATGAGCCAACACATGGAATACCAACGCAAGGTAATGAAACCAAGTGATATGGCAACTTTATCGGGATTCCAAAGGATGAAGCTAAGAATATCTACCATGACTATAAATAGTTTTTAGATTCACTATATTTTCTAGAAAAACTAGCACTACTAGTATTTCTAGAATTTCTAGTTATTAGAATTAATTAAACATTAAACCTAAAGTGCATAATATCACCATCTTGCACAACGTATTCCTTACCCTCAATGCCCATCTTACCAGCCTCTTTCACGGCAGCCTCAGAGCCATAATGGATATAGTCTTCGTATTTGATGACCTCTGCGCGGATAAAGCCTTTTTCAAAGTCGGTATGGATAACGCCAGCACATTGCGGGGCTTTCCAACCACGTTTGTAGGTCCAGGCTTTCACTTCCATAGGACCAGCTGTGATGAAAGTTTCAAGATTCAAGAGTGAATAGGCTTTCTTGATGAGGCGATTCACACCACTCTCCTCCAATCCCAATTCCTCTAAAAACATCAGTTTGTCCTCATAACTTTCCAGTTCGGCGATGTCCTCTTCGGTCTTGGCTGCGATAATCATGGCTTCTGCACCTTCTTCTTTTGCCAATGCCTCTATTTGGCGAGTGAATTCATTGCCGTCTTTGGCTTCCGATTCACTCACGTTGCAGACATATAATACGGGTTTGGCGGTCAGAAGGAAAAGATTGCGGGCTGTTTCTTGCTCTTCCTTGGAGTCAAATTCCACGATGCGGGCATTTTTGCCTTGTTCAAGTACCTCTTTATATGCTTTCAAGACAGCAACTTCTACCTTGGCGTCTTTGTTGCCAGCGGCAGCTGCTTTCTCTGTCTTGCTCAATCGACTCTCGATGGTCTCCAAATCTTTCAATTGGAGTTCGGTATCAATGATTTCCTTATCGCGAATGGGGTTAATCGTTCCGTCAACGTGTGTGATGTTTTCATCCTCAAAGCAGCGTAATACATGGATGATAGCATCGGTTTCACGAATGTTTCCAAGGAATTTATTACCCAATCCCTCACCTTTTGATGCTCCTTTTACCAAACCGGCAATGTCAACGATTTCGCAAGTTGCAGGGACGATACGACCAGGATGCACGAGTTCGGCAAGCTTGGTAAGTCGCTCATCGGGTACGGTGATGACACCAACATTGGGTTCTATTGTACAAAAGGGAAAATTGGCTGCCTGTGCCTTGGCACTTGAAAGGCAGTTGAAAAGTGTGGACTTACCAACGTTAGGAAGTCCTACGATACCACATTTTAATGCCATTTTCTTCTATAAACGTTTATAAATCAGGTTGCAAAGGTACGAAAAAGTAGTGAAAAGATGCCTCTTCCATTCAACTTTTTGTATTATGATAGTGACAAATGGTCAGATTTATATCTTAATTATTGCAGATAAGGGCTGTGATGCGATTGAGTTCGAGGCAACGTTGGCGCATATATTCTATCTTTTCGTTTTGGTAGGGAAAGGGAGCAAGCATCAATAATTGTCCTTTTGTACATGCTTCTATGTAACGTGGTTGAGGTTTAAAGAAAGAAGGGAAGCCATTAAGTAGAAGCACTATCAGAGGAATATTATCGTTCATGGCGGCAGTGGCAACCTGCTGTTCTCCAGGGCTGATACAGGGAGAGACGACAATGGCTCCATCGTGTTTAGCTCTTTCAAGGATATTTGCCTTATAAAGTGCTATCTCTTCTGTCGTCATTTTTCGGGAGCATTGTATTTGTATCTTCATCGGATTATCGAGGAGGAAGCGATTGCCTATGGCTTGCATGGAGATACCTGCCACGTTGAGTGCTCCGAGGTTGGTGAAGTATTCTGGGTGTTGGCGCTTTATAAGAAGGCGGCGTGGATTATCATCGAGATAAGCCAGCATGCGAGCAAGATGTCCTCTTCCCCGAAGGATGCGGTCGTTGTAATTGAGCTCCCATAGTTTTCCTTGGTGGTTGTTTTGTGACTGCGGTGATACCGCAGTATACTGGACGCGATTATATGTGCTGACGTCTTGTTGTCCAGTGTACTTCGGCATTGCCGAAGATATTATTCCCAGCTCTCTTGCTGCTTTTCTTGTACCTATTTTGAAACCATTAATCACATGCCCTAAATGCTTCTCCATCCTCTCATGTACGAAGAGTATTCCATGGATGTGATCAGGCATGATGCATAGCTTCATCATCTCTATCTGAGGATGGAAACGAGGGATTGCCATCCAGCAATCTCTTACAGCTTCGCCCATTGGAGAAAGAATTACATGCGGTGCGTCTTCTCCTTCTTTGATATCGGGATTTCCCGCCAATTTACCGAGTATTGGCTTTCTTCCTTCGATGGCAATGGTAATCATATAGATACCTCTGTCGAGGTAGTCATTCAGGTTGCATCGCCGTTTCATGGAAGGTTTTTTGCCTTTGGCATATTTCTCCCATTTTGTTGGCTCGTTTGTGTTTCTTTTTTCCATAGTTTATTTTAGTATTAAGGTTTTTGAACTGCGGCGGTGCCGCAGTATATGGGGACGGTAGTTAGTGTGCTTCAAGCCAATTCTCACCGAAACCACAATCTGCAATAAGAGGTACTTTCAGTTGGATTGCGCCTTGCATTTCTTCGAGAACGATGCGTTCTACTTGTTCTTTTTCCTCGGGATAGACCGAGAAATTGAGTTCGTCGTGTACTTGAAGAATCATTTTCGAACGTATTCCCTCTCTTTTGAAACGATTGGAAATGCGAATCATCGCCACCTTAATGATGTCGGCAGCCGTTCCTTGAATGGGGGCATTGATGGCATTTCGCTCGGCAAATCCACGAACGGTAGCATTATGAGAATTGATATCGGGCAGATAACGACGACGACCGAATAAAGTGGTAACATAACCCTTTTCACGAGCTACTTGTTTTGATTTCTCCATATAGTCGTGAACCTGTGGGAATGTTTCGAAATAACCATCGATGAGTCGTTTGGCTTCATCGCGCGAAATGTCGAGTCGTTCGGCAAGACCAAACACCGTAATACCGTAAATAATACCGAAATTAGCGCGTTTCGACTTTGTGCGCTCATCACGCGTCACGTCTTCTATGGCCTTTTTATAAATGTTTGCGGCAGTTGCAGCATGTAAATCCTTCCCTTCGCGGAACACTCGTATCATGTTTTCATCTTCAGAGAGATGGGCCATCACACGCAATTCAATTTGGGAATAATCAGCAGAGAAGAACAGACAACCTGGTTCGGGAACAAATGCCTTTCTGATTTCCTTTCCATCCTCGCCTCGTATAGGGATATTTTGTAAGTTTGGGTCACTCGAACTCAGTCTTCCCGTTGCGGTAATAGTCTGGTTAAACGACGTATGTATATGTCCTGTTCGTTTGTTGATAAGGTTTGGAAGCGCATCAATATACGTACCGAGCAACTTTTTCAATCCCCGATGTTCCAAGATATCTTCCACGATTTCGTGCTTGTTTTTCAGTTGTTGAAGCACTTCCTCGGAAGTAACATATTGTCCCGTCTTGGTTTTTTTGGCTTTCTCTACGATTTTCATTTTTTCAAATAAGATGTCGCCCACTTGTTTTGGAGAAGCGATATTAAACCTTTCACCTGCCAATTCATAGATACGCGCCTCTATTTCATTCATTCGATTGGTCAAAGCACGTGAAGTTTCCTTGAGAGAATCTGTATCCAAAATCACTCCGTTCATTTCCATTTCAGCCAAAACAGGCATCAGAGGCATTTCAATATCATAAAACAAATCCTCACATTCATTTTTCTTCAATTCTGGTTCAAGTTTGTTTTTCAGACGAAGGGTGATGTCCGCATCTTCGGCAGCATATTCATAAACCTCAGAAGGCGTCAAGTCGCGCATGGATTTTTGGTTCTTTCCCTTAGGACCAATCAATTCGTCGATATGAATGGTTTGATAGTTGAGATAAACCTCTGCCATGTAATCCATATTATGACGAAGTTCTGGTTGGATGAGATAATGGGCAATCATAGTGTCCCACATCTTTCCTGCCAAATGAATGTCATAGTTACGCAATACCTCAAGATCGTACTTCAAGTTTTGTCCTACCTTCAAAATATTCGGGTCTTCATAAACAGGTTTGAATATGTTTACGATTTTTTGTGCTTCTTCTCGATTGGCAGGAATGGGAATGTAAAATGCTTCAAATTCCTTCACGGAGAAGCTTAAACCTACTAATTCTGCATCTATTGCGTTCGTTGAAGTGGTTTCAGTATCTAAACTTAAAATTTTATTTGTCCTAAATAAATCACATAACAATATCATATCCTCTTGATTTTCAATCAATTTGTAATCATGAGGAGTGGTTTTTAGGGTTAAAAAATCGACATTTTTTTGTGTTTCTTGGGAATCGTCGGGATTTTCAGCAAATAAATCCAGTTGTTTTGAAACGGTTTTTGGCTTATTTTCAACTTTATTAAGAATTTTGTCCGCAAGCGTCTTAAACTCTAAGTCAAGGAACAATTTTCTCAATTTCTCTCGATCGGGTTCCACCAACCTAAATTCTTCTGGGTTGAAATCGATAGGTACGTCAATGCGAATAGTTGCCAAGAATTTCGACATCTTGATGTCCTCAACAGCGTTTTCTACCTTTTCACGTAATTTTCCCTTGATTTCATCGGTATGTTGCAACAAATTATCGATGTTTTCGAATTCATTGATGAGTTTCACTGCAGTTTTCTCTCCCACTCCAGGACAACCTGGGAAGTTGTCGGCACTATCTCCCATGAGAGCCAATAGGTCTATGATTTGATTTGTCGATGAAATGCCGTATTTTTCGCAAACCTCTTTTGGTCCCATCTTTTCATATCCACCACCATGACGTGGTCTGAATTGGAAGACATTCTCACGAACTAATTGTCCATAATCCTTATCTGGCGTGAGCATATATGTTTCTATTCCGGCTGCACCCGCTTTCAACGCAAGTGTACCGATGACATCGTCTGCCTCAAAACCATCTACTTGTAAGATAGGAATATGAAACGCCTCTAATAATTCCTTAATGATTGGAACAGACAATTTAATGTCTTCAGGAGTTTCTTCTCGTTGTGCTTTATACTCAGGAAATGCTTCGTTTCGGAATGTTTTCCCATGGTCGAAAGCTACACCTATATACGTTGGTTTCTCCTTTGTCAAGATTTCGTTGAGTGTATTGACAAATCCCATAATCGCTGATGTATTCATTCCCTTGGAATTGATTCGCGGATTCTTAATGAATGCGTAGTATGAGCGATAAATGAGCGCGTAAGCGTCTAAAAGAAAGAGTTTATCCATAAATATTCATTTTAATGCGTAAAATTACAAAAAAAATCGCAATAATATTGAGATTTTCATTAATTTTGTATCAAAATTCGTGATCATGGATTATCTTTCGACGATTAAGCAACCAATTTCTCAGGTGTTAGACGAGTTCGTTTTGCGTTTTTCAGACTCTCTTTCTCATACTGACGGTTTATTGTCCCAAGCTTTGGAACATATTAAAAGCCGCGGTGGGAAACGCATGCGACCTATGTTGATTTTCTTACTTGCTAAAAATTTTGGTCAAGTTTCTGACGTAACACAGAATGCTGCTTTAGGTTTGGAATTGCTACATACTGCAAGTCTTGTGCACGATGATGTGGTTGATGAAAGTACCGAGCGTAGAGGACAAGCATCTGTGAATGCTACCTATAATAATAAGGTAGCCGTTTTGGTGGGTGATTATGTACTATCTACTGCCCTACTCCACATCTCTTATACCCGTTCAGATATCATCGTAAGAGAATTAGCTAATCTCGGAAGAACCCTTTCTAACGGAGAAATCCTGCAATTATCCAATATTCGTAACCAAATAATCTCGGAAGACGTTTATTATCAAGTAATTATGCAAAAAACAGCCGCTCTTTTTGAGTCTTGTGCTACTATTGGCGCGTTATCTGCAGGTGCAAGTACTGAACAAATAGAGGCAGCTAAGGTTTTTGGCAGAAATATCGGTATTATTTTCCAGATTAGAGATGATATTTTTGACTATTTTGATTCTAAAGACATTGGTAAACCTACTGGAAATGACATGATGGAAGGAAAGTTAACCCTACCAATTATCTATGCTTTGAATCATCAACCTAATCCTCAAATGGATTTATTGGCTCAAAAGGTTAAAAATGGAACGGTAAAAACAGATGAAATTGCTCAATTAGTAGATTTTGCCAAGCAAAATGGCGGAATTGAATATGCAGAAAAGAGAATGAAAGATTATCATCAGTCTGCAAATGAGTTTATCAATCGATGGGTAATAAAAGAAGATTTAAAAACCTCATTATCCGCTTATCTCGATTTTGTGATAGAAAGGCAAATCTAATAATAAAGGAGACGAATTAATCGCCTCCTTTATTTATTCATATTCTTAGAAGAATTTTGTTTCCTTTCCGATGATTTCACTCAATAATAGATTAGCTAATCTACTCGTTCCTAATCTAAGCCATTTATTGGTTAACCACTTTTCTCCTAAAACTTCCTTGACAATTGTATAATAAATAAGTGCGTCAGATACAGTATTTAAACCTCCTGCTGGTTTGAAACCAATTTGGATTCCCGTTTCATCGTAATATTCCTTGATGGCTTGACACATCACGTATGCTGCTTCTGGCGTAGCGCTTATTTTCTCTTTTCCCGTAGAAGTCTTGATGTAATCAGCACCAGCATACATCGATAATATTGATGCTTTTTTGATGTTAGATGCAGTTTTCAGATCACCCGTTTCCAATATTACTTTCATTGGAGCATCGCCACAAGCTTGTTTTAATTCGCTAATATCATCACATACGCTTTCATAATCACCACTAAGGAATTTACCAACGGGCATTACAATGTCAATTTCTGTTGCTCCGTCTTGTACGGCAAGTGCTGTTTCGGCAATTTTCACCTCAATACGTGCTTGTGAAGACGGAAAACTACCAGAAACGCATGCTACCTCTACGCCTTCCACTTCCAAACTTTCGCTTACAATTTTAGCAAAGCAAGGATAAACACAGATAGTTGCAACATGGGGAAGTTCAGGATAAGCATCTTCAAATTGATTCACCTTTTCAGTAAAGGCCAAAACGCTTTCGTCAGAATCGGTTGTTTTCAATGTAGTGAGTTCTACACTTCCCATCAAAAATTTCTTCACCTCTACCCTATCGTTTTCTGGTACTTTTTCGGCAATGATTTTCCTTACCTTTTCGGCAATCTCCTCGTCGTTGAGGTCAACGTTATATTTACTTAACGCCTCTTCATATTTACTTAATTGTGCCATAATATTATGCTTTTAATTTTGGATTTTGTATATGTCTTAATTGATCTCTTTTGGTTTTCTTTTCCATGCTTTTGTTGAATTCCTCCGTTAAATCAACTCCTGTTTGGTTGGCTAAACAGATAAGAACCCACAAAACATCAGCCATTTCTTCACCCAGGTTTTCCTTTTCGCCATTCTTAAAACTTTGGTCGCCATATTTACGGGCAATAACTCGAGCCAACTCACCCACTTCTTCCGTGAGAATCGCCATATTAGTTAGTTCGCTGAAGTATCTCACACCATATTGCTTAATCCAATGGTCAACTTCTTCCTGTGCCTCTTTGATAGTCATCGATTATTCTTTGTTTTTAGTATCCATACAAATAGTAACTGGTCCATCATTGAGTAATTCCACTTTCATATCCGCTCCAAATTCGCCAGTTTTCACGTTTAATTGTGATTCTAATGCTAACTTTTCGCAAAATTGATTATATAATGGTATAGAAATCTCGTGTTTTGCAGCTCTAAACCAACTGGGTCTATTCCCTTTTTTATAGGAAGCGAATAAAGTAAACTGACTAATCACGAGAAATTCTCCCCCATTTTCCATAATGGATTTATTCATTACCCCATTTTCATCATCAAAAACGCGTAGATTGATGACTTTCTTCACCAACCAATCAATATCTTCCTCGCCATCATTTTCTTCAATTCCCAGTAAAAGTAGGAATCCGTTTCCAATCTTAGATTTTACATTCCCGTCAATTGTAACTGAAGCGTGACTTACTCGTTGAATAACTACTCTCATGCTGCAAATATATGAAAAATAATCTATATTTCCACTTTATTCGTGAAAATAATTATAAATGATCTCTGCTTTTGCTTGTCCGATTATGTTAGATAATTCTGATAAATCTTGTTCTTTTATCTTTTTTACCGATTTATATTGTTTGATTAATGCTTCTTTTGTTTTCGGTCCGATACCTTTGATGTCGTCTAATTCACTATGAAGAGCATTTTTAGAACGCTTTTCCCGATGAAAAGTAATAGCATATCTGTGAACTTCATCTTGTATTTGAGTTAGAACTCTAAACAATTCACTCTTTATTTCAATTCCAATTGTTTGTGGTGGAAAACCAAATAATAGTTCATTTGTTCTATGACGATTGTCTTTTGCCAATCCTGCGATTGGAATAGTTAATCCCAAATCATATTCAATCACTTTACGAACTACATCCATCTGTCCTTTTCCGCCATCGGTGATAATTAAGTCGGGTAGGGGAGTGCCTTCTTCTATCATGCGATGATAGCGTCTATACACCACTTCTTGCATTGATGCATAATCATCAGGACCAACAACGGTCTTAATATTGTATTTCCGATAGTCCTTTTTAGATGGTTTCATTCCCTTGAATACTACGCAACCAGCAACCGCATCAGAACCAGAAATGTTGGAATTATCAAAACATTCTATGTGATAAGGCAATTTTTCCAACTTCAATTTCTCCTGCAATTCTTTCATTAATCGCGTTTGTTTTTGTTCTGGATTCAGTTTCTCCGCTTGTTTCAGTCTGTCGAATTTATATTGTTTACCATTCATTTCCGATAAATCCAACAAGTGTTTCTTATCTCCTCTTTGCGGAATAAAGAATGAAGCATCTTTGATTTTCCATTCCATTTCGAAAGGAACAATGATTTCCTTGGCGGTAGAGTGGAAGTTGTTTCTGATTTCCGTTATGGCTGTAATCAGTAATTCTTCATCACTTTCATCCAATTTTCGTTTGTATTCGTATGTGAAGCTTTGGTTAATCGTACCATTTTTCACGTGAATATAGTTAATGTAAGCATTCTTTTTCTCGTCATCGTCAACGATTGTAAATACATCTACATCGTTGATGGTTTGACTTACCACCTCACTCTTAGCGCAGAAATTCTCTATCATCAAATACTTCCTTTTGATGGCTTCTGCCTCTTCGAACTTCAGTTCTGCCGCTTTTTCCTGCATTTCCTCGAAGAGCATTTTACTGATTTCCCTTGTATTTCCTTTCAGGATTTCTCTTGCTTGGGCAATGTTGGCTTGATAGTCTTCATACGATTGCTTGCCAATACAAGGAGCATTGCAATTGTGAATGTGATATTCCAAACAAGATTTGTATTTCCCTTCGGCAATTCCTTCCTTTGTCATGGTGAATTTACAGGTTCTGGGTTTATACAACTTGTTGATGAGTTCGAGAATCGCATACATGCTACTAATGTGTGAATAAGGTCCATAGTAAGTACCGTATTTCTTATTGATGGTTCTCGTCTTAAAAATGCGAGGGAAATGTTCTTTAGTTACGCAAATGCTCGGATAAGTCTTACCGTCTTTTAACAGTACGTTGTATCGCGGATTGTATTTCTTGATAAGACTATTCTCTAATAATAATGCATCTTCTTCTGAATTGACAACGGTGTAGCTAATGTCCCATATCTTGCTTACTAACACCTTTGTCTTGAATCTGTCTACCTCTTTGTGAAAATATGAAGAAACACGGTTTTTCAAACTCTTAGCTTTACCTACATAGATAATCGTATGGTCTTTGTCGTAAAACTGATAACTACCAGGTTTGTCAGGTAAGTTTAATACGATATTCTTGAGGTTAGCCAGTCTCTTTTCGTTTTCTTCTTTAATCATGTAGATGCAGTTGTTTAGGGATGTTTAGTTGCTTTTTGTTCCACGTGGAACGTGAATTGCAAGGTCGTGAATGAGTACATCGCACGACCTTGCATGTTTGTTAGATTTGCAGAAGTGTGGTTACTTCCACGTCTGGATCGAATCCGTCTCTTCCGTTCAATCCTTCATTCACCAGTTCGATGATGAAGTTGACGTAAATCTTCTTTGGGTGGAACTTCTTCACCAAGTTGCAAGCGGCCTTCATGGTTCCGCCAGTTGCAAGAAGGTCATCATGGAGCAACACGACATCGTCTTCCGTGATGGCATCTTCGTGAATCTCAATCGTGTCAATGCCGTATTCCTTCTCGTAGCTTTCCTGAACGGTTGCGCAAGGCAACTTTCCTGGCTTCCTGCAAAGCACAACGCCAGCACCTAACTCAATCGCCAATGCCGACGACATCACGAAACCACGCGACTCAATACCGACGATTTTGGTGATGCCCTTGTCTTTGTAGAGGCTCAGCATTTCTTGGTTGATTTCCTTAATGCACTCTGGGTTCTTGAAGAGGGTGGTAACGTCCCTGAAGTTCACTCCCTTAATTGGCCAATCTGGAATGCAACGCAGATTGTCGAGTAATAATTGATTGTTCATATTTATAGGGTTTAATAGTTGTTTCTTGTCTCTTTGTTTCACGTGGAACGTGTTTTGTAAATTGTTAAAAACTGTTTAACAAGCATTTATCTCTATCTTCCAAGTAGCACGAGTAATACGTTAATGTCGCTCGGACTTACTCCAGGAATCCTACTTGCTTGTGCCAGCGTTTCGGGTTGAATGCGCTCCAACTTCTGACGACATTCTGTGGAGAGGTCTTTAATGTTGGGATAGTCAAACCTACCTTTGATGCGAATGTTCTCCAATCGGTGCATCTTGTCGGCAAACACCCGTTCGCGCTCGATATACCCTTTGTATTTGATGGTGATTTCTGCCTCCTCGGTAATCTCCTCTACGCGGTTAGGAGATGCTTCCAATATCTCTTTCAGTTGTGGAAGTTGTTCGCTCAAGTTTTTCATGTTCACCTGAGGACGAGCAATGAGGTCGGCTATCTTTACCGAACCATGGAGTGGGGTAGTGCCGAGTGCTTCCAAGAATCCATTCACCAAGGAAGGCTTCACCGATGTGTTGTTGCAATAGTCAACGATACGTTGCAGGTTTTCTTTCTTCTCCATCCACCAATCGTATCTATCGCGCTTGGCAATACCTATCTCGTATGCCTTCTCCGTCAAGCGAGCATCAGCATCGTCTTGTCTCAACAAGATACGATATTCAGCCCTTGACGTAAACATCCTATACGGTTCGTCTACACCTTTCGTAACCAAGTCGTCAATGAGCACTCCTATATACGATTCATCTCGATGCATGGTAAACGTTTTGTCTCCCACGCAATGCAGAGCCGCATTCACGCCAGCTACCAATCCTTGACCACCCGCTTCTTCATATCCCGTAGTTCCGTTTACTTGTCCTGCAAAGAACAAACCTTTCACCACCTTCGATTCAAGAGAATGTTTCAATTGCGTCGGGTCGAAGAAATCATATTCTATTGCATAGCCAGGACGGTAAACCCTTGCGTCTCTCAATGCGGGAATCTTCCTGATGGCTTCAATCTGAACGTCCATAGGCATGGAAGACGAGAATCCGTTCAAGTACATCTCGTTCGTATCTTCGCCTTCGGGTTCCAAGAAAAGCAAGTGTTGGTCTCTGTCGGGAAACGTCATGAGCTTTGTCTCTATCGAAGGACAATAACGAGGACCTATCGATTGTATCTGTCCGTTGTATAGAGGAGAGTCTGCCAAACCACCCCGAAGCGTTTCATGCACTTCCTTATTCGTGTAGCATTCCCAACAAGGCAGTTGTTTCAAGCGACGAGGCTTTCCCATGTAGCTAAACTGATGGTAGTCGTTTTCACCCTCTTGAATGGTCATATCCTCAAAGTGTACGCTTCGCTTGTCTATGCGCACGGGTGTTCCCGTCTTCATCCTTCCCACCTGAATGCCATACTTGGCAATGCTCTCGGTAAGATGGAAAACGGCAGGTTCGGCAATTCTTCCGCCAACCACTTGTTTCCTTCCGATGTGCATCAAACCATTGAGAAATGTTCCTGCGGTTATCACGATGCTCTTAGCTCTCAATTCCGCACCCCAGATAGTCTTCACGCCAACCGCCTCGCCATTCTCTACGAGCAACTCGTCGGCTTGGTCTTGCCAGATGTCCAGGTTGTCGGTATTGTCGAGTGTTGTTCTCCACTCCCAGATAAACTTACCCCTGTCGCATTGAGCGCGTGGCGACCAAACGGCAGGTCCTTTTGAGCGATTGAGCATTCTGAATTGAATGGCGGTTCTATCAGTTACGATACCCATCTTTCCACCCAATGCGTCAATCTCCCTTACTATTTGTCCTTTGGCAATACCGCCAACGGCAGGATTGCACGACATTTGCGCAATCTTGTTCATGTCTATCGTCACCAAACAGGTCTTCGCTCCCATGTTGGCACTGGCGCATGCAGCTTCACAACCAGCATGTCCGCCACCGATAATCAAAACGTCGTATTTCAGAATCATGTCGCAAAATTACAAAATCTTTTGCAATTATATTAGGTGAAAGTTGACAAAAAGCAAAGAAATGTATGAATATGAAATCTTACCCATTCATTTGCCTTGCGTAAACGATATGTTTAGCCCCTTCAAACGATATATTTAGGAGTGCTAAACGATATGTTTGTAAATCACGAACTATATTAAGTGAACGCGTCAATGAAAATTATATGCATAAAATATTAAGATTTTTTTAAAAATACTTTGTAGAATCATTAAAAAATGGTATTTTTGCAATCAAAAGAGAGCAATAATACCCAATAATGGTGATTGCTTTACTTGATTTGTCATTACCTTTTTGGTAAAAGGCAATGTAGTAGAATGTGCTCATTACAACAATAGATGTGGAAATTCCTAATTTAAATAATTTAAACTCAATCATTTATGTGGTTAATCAATTCATCAATTGGTAGAAAAGTCGTAATGTCAGTCACTGGCGTTGCGCTTATCTTGTTCCTGACGTTCCACTGTGCTATGAACGTCGTGGCACTTTTCTCGGGTGAAGCCTATAACATGATTTGTGAATTGCTCGGTGCCAACTGGTATGCTGTTGCTGCTACCTTAGGTTTGGCTGCTCTTGCGGTGATTCACATCGTGTATGCATTCATCCTGACTGCTCAAAACCGCCGTGCTCGTGGTGCTTCTCGCTATGAGGTGACGGCTAAACCAGAAAAAGTGGAGTGGGCTTCACAAAACATGTTGGTACTTGGTATCATCATCTTGCTCGGTTTGCTGCTTCACTTGTTCAACTTCTGGTACAACATGATGTTTGCCGAGTTGTTCCCATCTATCCATTTCGACCCAGCTCCCGCTGATGGTTTCGGAAAGATTGTGACCACTTTCAGCAATCCTATTTATGTTGTGCTTTATGTAATTTGGATTGTGGCAATTTGGTTCCACCTCTCTCACGGTTTCTGGAGCGCCATGCAAACCTTCGGTTGGAATGGTAAGACATGGTTCTGTCGCTGGAAGGTGATTGGACTCATCTACACCACACTTCTCATGCTTGGTTTCTTGGTAGTGGTATTGTCATTTGCTTTTAAGTGTGCTCCAAGTCTCTGCAAGGCAGATTGCTGTAAGGCAAAGACCGAATGCGTGATGGAGGCTCCATGCGACAAGGCAGCTAAAACTTGTGACATGATGAAAGCTTGCAAGTGTGAGGATTGCAAATGCGACCCATGCAAGTGTGGTGAGGAGAAAAGCTGCAAATGCGTAGATTGCAAGTGTGACCCCTGCAAATGTGCTGAGAAAGAAGGCTGCTCATGTGATCCCTGTCAATGTGAGGATTGCAAGTGCTAACCGTTTGAGTTGTTTTTATTTTTCATTATTTAATTTTTGAAAAAATGGCTAAAGTGTTAAATTCAAAAATACCCGAGGGTCCAGTAGCTGATAAATGGAAAGAGTATAAGGCTCACCAACGCTTGGTAAACCCTAAAAACAAACTGAAACTCGACGTTATCGTGGTAGGTACTGGATTGGCTGGTGCCTCTGCTGCAGCCTCTCTTGGCGAGATGGGTTTCAATGTATATAATTTCTGTATTCAAGACTCTCCACGTCGTGCTCACTCTATCGCAGCCCAAGGTGGTATCAACGCTGCCAAGTGCTACCAGAACGATGGCGACTCTGTATATCGCTTGTTCTACGACACCGTAAAGGGTGGTGACTATCGTGCTCGCGAGGCTAACGTATATCGTTTGGCTGAGGTATCTAACAATATCATCGACCAATGTGTAGCTCAAGGTGTTCCTTTTGCACGTGAATACGGTGGTATGTTGGCTAACCGTTCTTTTGGTGGTGCACAGGTAAGTCGTACATTCTATGCCAAGGGACAAACTGGTCAGCAACTCTTGTTGGGTGCTTATAGTTCTTTGAGCCGTCAGGTAGAAGAAGGTAAGGTGAAACTCTTCACTCGCTATGAGATGGAAGACGTGGTTATCGTAAATGGTCGTGCTCGCGGAATCATTGCAAAGGACCTTACCACAGGAAAACTTCATCGTTTCTCTGCCAATGCAGTTGTTATCGCTACTGGTGGTTATGGAAACACATACTTCCTTTCTACCAATGCTATGGGATGTAACTGTACCGCAGCTATTCAATGCTATCGTAAGGGCGCATACTTTGCAAATCCTTCTTACGTACAGATTCACCCAACTTGTATCCCAGTACACGGCGACAAGCAATCTAAGTTGACGTTGATGTCAGAGTCATTGCGTAACGACGGTCGTATTTGGGTTCCCAAGAAGATTGAAGATGCTAAGGCTTTGCAAGCAGGAACGAAACAGGGATGGGATATTCCTGAGGAAGACCGCGACTACTACTTGGAGCGTCGTTATCCTGCATTCGGAAACTTGGTTCCTCGCGACGTGGCTTCACGTGCAGCTAAGGAGCGTTGCGACCATGGCTTCGGTGTGAACAACACTGGTTTGGCCGTATTCCTCGACTTCTCAGAGAGTATTAACCGCCTCGGTATCGACCAAATCATGCAACGTTATGGCAACCTCTTCGAGATGTATGAGGAGATTACCGACGTATTCCCAGGCGACCTTGCTAACGAAATCAATGGCGTGAAGTATTACAAGCCAATGATGATCTTCCCAGCCGTTCACTATACGATGGGTGGTATTTGGGTAGACTATGAATTGATGACTACCATTCCTGGTTTGTTCGCTATCGGTGAGTGTAACTTCTCTGACCACGGTGCTAACCGCCTCGGTGCTTCAGCTTTGATGCAAGGTTTGGCTGACGGATACTTCGTATTGCCATATACCATTCAGAACTATCTCGCTGACCAGGAGATTTGGCCACGTCTCTCTACCGACCTGCCAGAGTTTGAGGCAGCAGAGAAAGCTGTAGAGGCAGAGACAGACCGTCTGATGAACATCAAGGGTAAGCGTAGCGTTGACTCTATCCACAAGGAACTCGGTCACATCATGTGGGAGTATGTTGGTATGGGTCGTACAAAGGCTGGCTTGGAGAAAGGCTTGAAGTTGATGAAGGATCTCCGCAAGGAATTCGAAACCAACCTCTTCATCCCTGGAACCAAGGAAGGACTTAACATTGAACTTGACAAGGCTATTCACCTCCGTGACTTCATCATCATGGGTGAGCTCGTGGCTTACGATGCACTCCACCGTGAGGAGAGTTGTGGTGGACACTTCCGTGAGGAGCACCAGACAGAGGAAGGTGAGGCTAAACGTAACGATAAAGACTTCTTCTATGTAGGCTGCTGGGAATATCAGGGCGACGACACGAAGGCTCCAGAGCTTATCAAGGAGCCGCTCGAGTACGAGGCTATTAAGGTACAAACACGTAATTACAAGAATTAATTATGGCTAAAAATATTTCTTTCACATTAAAGTATTGGAAGCAGAATGGTCCTAACGATGCTGGACACTTCGATACACATGAGATGAAGAATATTCCTGACGACACCTCGTTCCTTGAGATGCTCGACATCTTGAACGAAGAGTTGATTAACGAGGGACAGGAACCATTCGTCTTCGACCACGACTGCCGCGAGGGTATTTGCGGTATGTGTTCACTCTATATCAACGGTACACCGCACGGAAAGACCGAGCGTGGCGCAACGACTTGCCAACTCTATATCCGTCGTTTCAACGATGGCGACGTGATTACCGTAGAGCCTTGGCGTAGTGCAGCCTTCCCCGTTATCAAGGACTGTATGGTAGACCGTAGTGCTTTCGATAAGATTATCCAAGCTGGTGGTTATACTTCCGTTCGTACTGGTCAGGCACAAGATGCCAATGCAATCCTGATTCCAAAGGAGAATGCAGACGAGGCAATGGATTGCGCTACATGTATTGGTTGCGGTGCTTGCGTAGCTGCATGTAAGAATGGTTCTGCCATGCTCTTCGTTTCTTCCAAAGTTTCACAACTTGCCCTTCTTCCACAAGGTCGTCCAGAGGCTGCCCGTCGTGCAAAGAAGATGGTAATGCGCATGGAAGAACTTGGCTTCGGTAACTGTACCAACACTCGTGCTTGCGAAGCCGTTTGTCCAAAGAATGAAAGCATCGCCAATATCGCCCGCCTGAACCGCGAGTTCATCAAGGCTAAGTTGGCTGATTAATACTTCTCTGTAAGGTTGTGAGGTCTTTTGCCTCACAACCTTTTCTCTCATCTCCATCGTTTGACGACGGTAGGATACACATTATTAAACATGTAACTTACAGAATAGCGATTCTGTTCGTACTTATATATAGATATTGAGCTTTAGCTCTTGTTCTTGTGACTCGAATACCGCCAAATCATTCGCACAAAGAGAACAAGCAGTTGAAAGTTCACGTCGTAAGGCGTGGATTATTCATGCTTGTTTTTGTGCATGGTCACTTGGCGGTAACCAGAGTCTCGATAAGCATCGAATGGTTCCGCCTTTATTTTTTTATATGACATACATATTTGTTTGGATTATTGTTTTTATTGCTGTAATAGCAGTTGTAAGACATTATGTGCAAAAAAAAGCAAGCCTTTTAAAAACAGTTGGAATGGGAATCGCTACTTTGTTGGTAGCTATGATATGTAGTGCTATTGTACTATCTTTGTTTGACACAGGAACAAATTTTAGTAGTACTAGTGATAATAATAGTCAAAATTCTTCATTTAAACCTATTAGCAATAGTAGTCAAGAGGACCACCCTATTATTAATGTGGATTCTATTATAGAAGTGATGAAAAAGGATTTCAATTTTAGTAGGGATGAATTTGACGAAAACGGACGAGTTTGGGTAGAGACAAAGAATAAGCCCTCTAGAATGGTAAATGGTTATTATTGTTACTTCCAATTAAATGATGACAAAAGTGTTTCTAATTTTAGATTTGTAATTCAATACGAATCAGATGATTGGCTATTTATTAATAATTGTATCTTTAATATTGATGGTGACAATGTCGAATTTATTCCCACAAAAATGGAAAGAGATAATGGCGGTGGCAGAATCTGGGAATGGTGTGACGAAAGTGTTGGTAGACAGTATGAAAACTTAATTAGAAGAATAGCTAAAGCAAAAACTATTAAGGTGAAACTAAATGGGGACCAATACTACGATACTCGTACTATTTCATCCAAACAGATAGAATCAATAGATAAAGTCTTAGAGTATTATGAGAAATTGGGTGGAAAGTTTTAAAAGGTAATGGGGCATATTATTTGCTCCATTACTTTTTTCAGATAATAGCATTAATTTGCCAATTGTGTAAAAATGATGGTGATATGTTTCTGAACATTTATCTTAGTGTCCACTAAAAATGGACGAGTTAAAAAAATAGGTTCGCCAGAATCGCCCCGAATTTAAGATTAGACAAGAGGGAACAGAGCCTGTTGTGATTATTTGCACCGTAATAGATATTACAAACCATTATCAATAAATGAAGATATGAACAGAACGACTACACACCCAGGAGATGTATTGAAAGAAGAACTGGAAATTAGAGGCATTTCACAGAAGAAGTTTTCAGAAGTTCTGCGTATTCCCTATACCCAGTTGAATGAAATACTGAACGGCAAGCGTCCTGTAACTACCGACTTTGCACTAATGATGGAGGCTGCTCTTGGCATCAATCCAGAATTGCTCATCAATATGCAAACACGTTACAATATGTCCGTAGCGCGACAAAAGAAGTCTCTCCTTGAAAGACTGATTGACATCAAGAAAGCCTGCGCTGCTGTGATTTAAAAGAGCATTATAGAGACAAGTCACTATTTCTTTTCTTCTTGTAATCATGTGGAGGTCATTGTGTGGTTTTAGCGCACTTTTAGTACTTCACATTCGATGAGAAAATGCATGAATTTTGGCGTTTTTTCCAAGACCTCCCGTATTTTAAGCTAAGCATCTTGTTTTCAATGAGTTATATTTTTCAAGACCTCATGTAACACCTCACCTAAGACCTCATGTAACACCTCACCTTGATGCATGGTTTAGTTTGCGGAAAAACATCGATGAGGCTATCTTCTGATGCACTTAAAATGAACGAACGCGAGAAGAATCTACCAAAAAACAAGGTTGTAAGACGGGAGGTTTTACATGAGGTCTATGGGAGGTCTTACATGAGGTCTTACATGAGGTGTTAGGTGAGGTGTTACATGAGGTTTTACATGAGGTCTTGAAATGGTCAACTCATTGATAATATGAGAATTAGTTGAAAAAACGGGAGGTCTTCGTTGAAATGATAAAATTCACAAGAATAAGCCAGAAACTTATGCGTGGGATTCAGCTATAGTTTTATTTTTCCAAATCGTTTTAGCGGACGTAATAAAAGTAACGATATATTCTACACTCGTGGAGAGCATATTTACGAGCGCTAAACAATACATTTACGGGTGCTAAACAATATATTTACGAGTGGTAAACAATACATTTATGAATGCTAAACGATATATTTACGAAACGCCAATAGCATGGTTAGGTGATGATAGCATCCGCAAAAGACATACTCAATTATAGAACGAGTTTGTGAAATTATTCGTAACTTTGCATCTGTATTAGAATCATGTAAGAATGAGCAAGGTGCAAAGAACCATCAGACAAGCCAATGAGGATGATTTGCCTCGTATTCTGGAACTGATAGAATACGGGAGGCAGAAAATGCGTGCCGTTGGTAATATTGAGCAATGGAACAACGGGAACCCTACACGTGACATATTGCTACAAGATATAGAGGACGGTAATAGTTATCTTGTAGAGGACGATGGGATTGCCGTGGCTACATTCGCATTCGTGGAAGGTCCCGATATTACCTACGAACATATTTATGAAGGTTGTTGGCTCGATGAAATGGGCGAATATTACGTAATTCATCGTTTGGCGAGTGCTCCCAATACCCACGGTATCATGAAAGCGGTGTTTGATTATTGTTTTACCAGAACAACCAATATCCGCATAGATACGCATCGGCAAAACGTCATTATGCGCAATGTGTTGCCGAAATACGGTTTCCGTTATTGTGGCATTATCTACCTACTTGATGGAGCTGAACGACTTGCTTATCAAAGAACTTTCCCTTCTCACCATATCCATGATTGAATAATGAACAAAATAATAATCACTTTCTTATTGTCGGCATGTAGCTTGTTTGCCGTAGCACAACGACAAATAACGATGCCTCCAAGCTTGAAATACGGTGATACAATTGCTGTTATTTCACCATCCAGTGCGCCCGAAGAAACTACGGTGGAGAAAGGATGTGCGGCATTACGTGAATGGGGATATGTTCCCGTAGTGGGGAAAAATGCCCTACATCTGTATCATGGTTTTGCAGGAACGGCAGACGAGCGTACGAGTGATTTGCTTTGGGCTTTACGAGACTCCACGATACGAGCCATCATGTGTAGTAGGGGAGGGGATGGAGCCGTACAGATTCTTCGTAATATTCCCCTTGATGAGTTTGCAAAACACCCTAAATGGCTCATTGGTTTCAGCGACATTACTGCATTGCATAGCGCACAGGTTTCGGCAGGTGTCATGAGCATTCACGGCACCATGAGTGATGGTATTGCTACCCGTGGAGCTAACGATTCCGTGATTATCATCTTACGCCAATTGTTGCAAGGAAAGTTGCCTTGTTACTATGTTTCTCCTCATCCACTCAACCAAATGGGAGAAGCCAAAGGTATATTGGTAGGCGGCAATATGTCGGTCTTTTGTGGTTTGGCAGGTTCGGAATACGATTTCCTCAATTTGGCAGAAGACGGACTTATCTTGTTTATCGAAGACACGCAAGAATCGATGAGTAAGGTAGACCGCATGTTGCACCTTTTGGAAATACGTGGCATCTTGTCGCAGTTGAAAGGCATCATCGTGGGACATTTCTCCAAATATAAAAGTCCTGAGAATGGTTTTGCGGATATGTATGAGATGCTTCACGAGTATTTGCAACATTATCCCATTCCTGTATGTTATGATTTCCCCATCGGTCATCATAGCGGCTATAATTATCCCATGGTAGAGGGATGTCGTGTGCATTTGTTAGTAAACGAAGAAGGAACACAGATAAAATTCTTGAAATAGCGATGAGATTATAACCTTGTTCTGATATGTTGATAGATTTCCCCATAAAAGCAAATAGACGTTGTGCGTGGTTGCTATTGTCGTTGTGTCTGTTCATAATAGGATGTGATAAGCGAGAAAGTCTACCCGATGAAAACTCAACTTATTATTGGCGCACGGAATGGCGATTAGATTCCGTAGAATCATCCTTCCTATCACAATATCATATCGATAAGGTGTATTGTCGGTATTTTGACGTAGTGATGAGAGATTCCGTTCCTATGCCAAATGCCACCATCCGATTTGCCGACCAAGTACCGCAGGATTTGGAAATCATTCCCACCATTTACATCACGGAAAATTGTATGCACCAACATCATGACGGATTGGCTCGGCGTATGGTAGAACGCATCTTGCAAATCAACCAAACCCACGACGTGAGTGGGGTGAAAGAGATACAAATAGATTGCGACTATACCGCACGAAGTAGGAAAGTGTATTATGATTTCCTATCTGAAGTACGAGCAGAGGCAAAGAAACACGGTTTGCGCCTCTCTACCACTATTCGCTTGCACCAACTCTCCATGCCAGAACCACCTGCTGATTATGGGGTGTTGATGCTCTACAATACTGGTGACCCACAAAAATTCCAAGAGCGAAATCCGATACTCGATATTCGTGATGTGCAACCATATCTGCGTTATCTATCTGATTATCCCTTGCCGTTAGCAGCTGCTTATCCTGTCTTCCGTTGGCAACGTACCATCTATGGCGTACACATTGATCATACCGTTGAGGCCTCAGAGATATTGCGCGTAAAACAAGCGGTGGAGCAGAAGCGCCCCGAATTTCGTCACACCATTATTACCTATCATCTTGACAATGAAAACATCAACCAATACAATACGAAAGAATATGAAGCGATTTACTGTCATTAGTGTGTTGTTTAGCATATCTGTCAACCTCTTTGCTTGTGCTTGGCAAGACTCTCACAACTATTATCTTTTCAGCATCTACGATAGCAAGGAGTTTAGTAGGCGTATCAATGAAATAACCATGAACAATTGGAGAGGCTATCTCGGAACAGGTGTGGACTTTCCTTTCTTTGATGCGGATGTGGTCATCGAAGCAGCCCAAAAGAAAGGCGATGCATTGATGGTGAGTTATGTGAAGCAACTCCAACAATACCTACAATGCGCTAAAGAGGCACAATGGGAGAGTTGGGATTATCCCACGAAAAAGCAACTTGCCCATCGCAAAAACGTGTTGCAAGCGGTACGTCTCTATGCACAAGGCAAATTGAAAAGTCGTTTGCGAAGTCAACATGCCTTGTTGTTCATGCGTTGCAACATGATGTTGGGTCGCCATGCGGAAAACGTGACGTTTTGGGAACAGACGAGCAGCAAATACATTGAGACCGTTTATAAGGACATGATGAAAAACATCTATGCTGGAGCCTTGTTGAAAACGGGTCACGACGACCAAGCTGGAGCCATGTTTGCAGAAATGGGAGATTGGTCGAGTTTGATGACACAATATTACAAGAAACGTTCTTACGATGCCATTCGTGCTGAATACTTACGCGATGCAAATTCTGCGGTATTACCCTTCCTCTTGCAAGATTTCGTGAACAATGCACAAGAGGCAATAGACGGTATGGTTGAGGGAAACATGGAAGGCAAATTGTTTGTTCGTAATATTCAAAAGAGCGAGACGCGACAGATGTGTCAATTGGCAACACAAGTGGTAAACGAGGGAAAAAGCAGAAATCCGTTGATGTGGCAGAGTGCAAAGGCGTGGTTGGAATATCTTTTCGGAAACAAGCAACAAGCCCAGAATGACATCAAAACCTTTGCAATGTTGGAAGGAACTCTACGAATGCGCGACAATGCCCGTGTATTGACATTCTATATCACTTCTGCTGCCTCTCCGATAAGCAATACATTTAACGACTATTTGGCTGGTGAATTATCGTGGTTGGAAACGATGCAAAAGACAGACGACCATTATGGTCATGCATTAGATCGTACCATTCATCAAGTACTTGCCGACAAATATCTCCAGGCAAATCGTCCAGAAGTGGCGATGGTTTTATACAATATGGATCATGCCTACGAATACGATGTTTTTACCGATACGATGGCTGTAGAACACTTGCTTCAATTCATGGAGTATGTCAAATCTCCTTCAACGACGGCGCTTGACCGTTATTTAAAGTCGCATCTACAAATAGATTCCCATGCGATGAATGACTTGATAGGTACAAAATACTTACGTCTCTGCCAATGGGGAGAAGGAATAAAATGGCTGGCGAAAGTTCCGCTTTCGTATGTCAATGAGAGAGGTTATCAACCATACGCCGTTTATCGTAAATGGACGATTGAACCGTGGTTGAAGCGTCAATGGTTGACATGGGAGCAAACTTATGGTGAAAAGCAGGTGAATTTGCAATCGAACCCCAAGATTGTATTTGCCCAAGAAATGTTGGACATGGAGAATAAATTGGCATTGTTGACAGGACAAAATCGCCAACAATGTTGCTACGACCTTGCCGTACGTTATGCACAAGCTTGTGTTACGGGCGATTGCTGGTTCTTGATGCGTGACGGAAAGAGTTTAAGCGATACGGTACGGGTGAATGAAGTAGATTTGGGGGCCAAAGCCATAAGTCTGTTACGCGAAGCAAGTCAAAGCAATAATGTACAATTGAAAGAACGTGCGCTTTTCGGTTTGTCGTACGTCAATCTTTATCCCGAGGCAAATCATTGGAACGTTTTGGATTGGGATGACCAGGCCCTTGATTACGTTAAGAGAATAAAACCTCAATCACAGCAATACCAAGCTCTTGCCGCTCTACGTGAGTTTGAAAAGCAGAATGCACAAGGCATTAGTGATTATGTATCTAAATGCGATGAATATATCTTGTTTTGCCGACAAGAAAAATAGTTGTTATTTTACTTTCCAGACATTCAACGTAATGCTACCAGGTTTACCGGGAGCTGGCGCACAAACATAGATGGCATTGTTGAGCCATGCATATTTGCTGTCGTTGGGTGCTTCGAATTGCGGTGCAGCCTTGAAATAGAAAGATTGTTGTCCGTTTTCGTCAGGTCCTGAATAGATAATACCACGATTGCGAACGTGGATGTATACGCCATCGTCGGTCTTGATGGAGTAGATGGCTTCCAATTCGGTGCGGTTTCCCTCTGGGTTAGCCAATTGATAATCTGCACCACCATTGATAATCGTACCTTTTAATAATGGTCCTTCAAACGTACCTCCCGTAATGGGAATAACCATTCGTTTGCCGTGGGGAGTATTTCCGACCATGTAAGGTTGACCGAGTGTTACGTTCAGTTGCAGGGCAAATTCCAGTTGTGGAGTTTCTTTTGGCAATGTGGTTTGAGCATTCATGGTCAAAGCCACAATTATCCATGCGGTAATGAATAATAATCTTTTCATGGTGTTTTATTTTTGTAATATATAGCAAAAATACAAACATTTTTTAGCATGACAAAGAAAATGTCCAAAACTATTACTATATTTGCACATAATCTCTCATAAACGTTATTTTACATGGTAACAGCAACGGAAATCATACAGTTGATGGAGTCGCAACGCGATGAACAACAGCGCGAAATTTTGATGCGATTTTTCAAGACGGCACCTGGTGAATATGGATACGGCGATGAATTTTTGGGCTTGAAAGTTCCGCAAACACGTGAAGTGGTAAAGGCTGCCGCTAAAGACACTCCGCTTGATGAGGTTCCTGCGTTATTGATGAATCGTTGGCATGAAGTGCGATTGTGTGGTTTCTTGATATTTGTCGATAAATTTGAGTCGCAAGCAAAGAAACGATTGGAAAATGACGTGAATGCCATTCGCCAACGCGATGAAATCGTTGAGATGTATCTGAAGTATGGTGAAAGGGCGAACAATTGGGATTTGGTGGATTTATCCGTGCATAAGATTATCGGGCATTGGTTGTTGTTGCCCACGCTCCTTGGTGGAAATGAGGCGGGATTGCATCAAGATTATAAATTGAAGGTTCTCGATGAATTGGCGGATAGTTCTTGTCTTTGGTTGCAACGCATGAGTATCGTTTGTTCATGGAAAACATCGCAACAAGGAGACCCTTCGTATTGCCTTCGTTATGCTGAAAAGCATCTTCATCATCCCCACGACTTGATGCATAAAGCAGTGGGGTGGATGTTGCGAGAGATGGGAAAACGGGTAAGCATGGACTTATTACGCGATTTCCTTGCCCAACACGCTCATGAAATGCCTCGAACGGCATTACGATACGCCATTGAACAAATGAACGAAGACGAACGAAAAATGTGGATGATGGCCAAATAACTATAAACCAAATAAAGATGATGAAAAAGTATTTAATGACGGTATTGTTCTTGTGCATTTCCGCAATGTCGATGATGGCACAAGAAACGGTGATGAGGAATACGGGCAACATCAAATCGCCCGAAGTGAATAACGACGGTACGGTTACTTTCCGTTTGTATGCACCCAAAGCGCAAGAAGTGAAGTTGCAAGGTAGTTTCTTGTCGCAACGAGGAGTGCAAATGCAGAACGACGGAAATGGTTTGTGGTCGTATACCTCTGAGAAATTGTGGTCAGAATTGCACACGTACACTTTCGTTGTTGATGGTTTGCATATTAGTGATCCAAACAATGTGTATATGTTGCGAGATATTGCTACTTATCAGAATTATTTCTTGATTGATGGTGAATTATCTGCTAACTATTTCGTGCGTGAAGTTCCACATGGAACAGTCTCAAAAGTATGGTATCCAAGTCCTACATTGGGATATGAGCGTCGCAGAATGACAGTATATACACCAGCTGGATATGATGAACAAGTGGGTAAGAAATACCCTGTGCTTTACTTGTTGCATGGTGCTGGTGGCGATGAGAATGCATGGAGTGAATTGGGACGTGCGGCCCAGATACTCGATAATCTCATCGCACAAGGAAAGGCGGAACCGATGATTGTAGTAATGCCCAATGGCAATGGAGGTCAACAAGCCGTTCCTGGTGAATATCCCAATTCGATGTATAAGCCATCGTTCATGAGTCCACGTATGATGGATGGAGCGATTGAGGCTGCTTTTGTGCCAGATGTAGTGAAATATGTAGATAGCCATTATCGTACTTTGGCAGATAAGAAACATCGTGCCGTGGCTGGTCTTTCCATGGGTGGTTTCCATTCATTGTATATTTCAGCCAACAATCCCGATTGTTTCGGTTTTGTGGGATTATTCTCCGCAGCTATCAATCGTCAGAATCCACAAGGTGAATATGCTCATATCTATCAGCAATTAGATAATAAATTGGCTCGCCAATTTGCCAAACCACCTTATTATTATATAGCTATTGGCAAGACGGATTTCCTCTATCAAGATAACGTGAAGTATCGCCAAAGGCTTGATCAAGCAGGCTATAAGTATGAATACGTAGAAACCGATGGTGGCCATGAATGGCGCAATTGGCGCAAATACTTGAATCAATTCTTGCCAAAGCTATTCAAGTGATTACTTTATTTGACCATTGCTTCATCTTAGTGGCGACCAGCCATCATTTCCAGCAAGCACTTGCTGAATGTCGTATTTGCTGATGTCTGTGAGTTGGTGCGACCAACTAACTCGTTGGTTGGGATTTGCACCATCTCCAGTGCTTTGGTATTCTGCGTAGAATGCCGTTTGCTCATTGGCTGGATTGTCCCAGTTGTTCCAGCCTTCAGGCTTGATGTGTGAATCCATGTGGCAACGGATATAAACGGCTTGTCCGTAGGGTCGCCAAGGGCGTGATAGATATACGGAAGAATCTTTCACGTTTTTGTCAGCCGTTAATTTGCAATCGTAAAACACGTATCCGTAGGCTACTCCTTGTGGAGTAGCGGGTGCGGTAACATATCCTGCTGACTTACTATGCACATGGCAACGCACGAAAACGGCTGTTGCCTTTCCGAAGATGAAATCTACGGTTCCTTCGATATAACAATCCTCGAAGTATTCGCGAGTGTTTTCCCCGAATGTGTAGAGTGTATCTTGAAAACCAAGGAATCTACAATGGCGGAAAATAGCTCGGTCGCCACCTATTTGTACGGCTACAGCTTGTCCTACAGGACCAGATGAGTTCTCAAAGGTAATGTTCTCTGCCAAGAAGTCGGGACAAAAGACGTAAATTGTGGATGAACCGCTTGTTCCTTTATTCTCGCCAAAGATATTGGGTTTATTCGCAAAATCGTCGTAAGTGATAATGGTACCTTCTTCTCCAAATAGCTGAACGCCTTGTTTAGTTTCTGGAATGACGATTTTCTCTTTATATACTCCTCGCTTGATGAAGATAAGCGTTGGGCCAGCCTTTCTGAAGTCGGGAATGGCATTGATAGCTGCTTGTACGGTAGTGTAATTCCCCGTGCCATCAGTGGCAACAACAAAGTCGTATTTCACGTTGTCAACATGATTGTTTGCATATCCAACGAACATGTTCACCAATAGCATGGTGATAATCAATAATGATTTCTTCATGGTTTTGTCTTAATGGATTAGAGTTTGTTTTAATAATAACGTACGAATGTGCGAAATGTACCTATTTGATTCTCTAACCACTCCATTGTAATTGATTTAAGTCAAGAAAACGGTTTTGATTGTGAGTTTCTTTGACATAAATCAAGTGTGAATAACGGCAATTATCTAATTTTGAAACGTTAACATATTCATTTTTAATTTATAAATACTATGAAAGCAATAAGATTACGATTATTGTTGCTATTCTTGTCAATAGCAGGAAATGTGTCTGTATGGGCAGATACAGTTGTGAGATTTACCTTTAATGAAATGGACGCAACGACCAACATGACTTTAGTTGAGTCGGGTGAAGTTAAGTTGCTGTTTAATGTGGCAAGTGGAAAAAACAAACCAAGGACAGACGGCAATTATGCGAATTTCTACAAAGGGAATACGTTAAACATCACGGCATCAGGACACCCTATAAAGCAAGTGGTGTTTAAAAGTCCTAATTCAGATACAAGACTTTCCGTTAATTGTTTTACAGTTGGAAAGCGTACGACTACATCAACAGCCTTAACTTGGTCTTGCAATGAAGTTAATTACTATACTTTAGACGTGGAACAAACAAATAGTACGATGCGCAAGTTTTCGTACATTGAAGTTACGTACGATGAAACCGTTACTTTTGACAAGCCTGCTCCTCCAGTTTTCAGTATTCCAGAAGGAGAAGTTACGGTTGGAACTCAAGTAGACATTACGTCTGATGATGGTGGCGCAAGCATCTATTATACTACGGACGGAACGACACCAACCACTTCAAGCACAAAAGGTAATAGCGTTGTCATTGACAAGGATATGACTATTCGTGCAATTGCCGTGATGTTTGATGTTTCGAGCGATGTTGCCGAAGCCACTTATACCGTTTCAACGGAAGTCACACGATATGATTACGTGAAGGTAACCGATGCTTCTACGTTAAAAGATGGTGATGTGGTAATCGTTGTTAACGAGACGGCTTCTATGGCAATGGGAAAAGACGCAGGCAATTATCGCAATGAGGTGAGTGTAACCATCTCTGGAGATAAGGTGTTGAGTCCTTCTGATCAAGTGGAGGAAGTGACATTGGAAAGTACGAACAACTTATGGTATCTTCTCACTCCTACGGGTTATCTCTATGCTGACCAAAAGACTTCTAATTACGTGAAAACAAGTACGAGCAAACAAGGGAATTTTTCTAAGGCAAGCATAGCCATTCAAAATGGTAATGCAACCATTAAGTTCCAAGGTGGCGGTACATACAATAGCTATTTGCAATATTATGGAGGTACTCAGCGTTTCTCTTGTTATTACAACAATGCATCTTCACCAGACAGGCAAATACAATTGTATCGTAAGGTTGTTAGTTCTGAAGAACCAGCCGAAACGGTTGATTTGGTTATTAGAGAGATTGGTTATGCGTCTTTGTATTATAGCGATAAGGCCTTGATAGTTCCTTCACGATTGACGGCAAATACATATAAGGTAACTGATGATGCGTTAGTAGTTAGCAAGACTTATAATTCTGGTGATGTGATTCCTGCTTCTACGGGTGTTGTCTTCAAGGGAGACCAAGGCAATTATGTGTTGGAAGTAACGGAAATGTCAGGTGAAGGAGACGAGAATAATATGTTGGCTGGTTCTGATGAAGAAGCACTTACAGTTGGCGATGGACTTTTCTTTAAACTATCTACCTTTGAGGGAAAGAACATTGGTTTTTATTGGGGTGCGGAAAATGGTGAAGCATTTGTCAACAAGGCACATAGGGCATATTTGGTGGCTCCATCTTACGTAACGGCAAGAGGTTTTGCATTTGATACAACGAATGCAATCAACGCACTTCATTCTTCTTCCGAAACAAAGAAACAAGATGTTTACACGTTAGGTGGTCAACGTGTCAATCAGGCAAATCTTTCTAAGGGCGTTTATGTTGTCAACGGAAAGAAAATGGTTGTTCGCTAACGTGGGAATAATGAAAAGTTACGTCAGCCCCTCTATCAAGTTTTTAGAGATGAAATGTAGTCGTATGATTTGTCTTTCCAAGTATAACAGGTATAGTAGCGACGAGCAATTATCTAAAGGGGGCTTTCTCGAAGAAGGTGAAGAAGAAACAACGTGGAATGTCAATGTGTGGGAGGAATGAGACGATAGGTTGAGAAAGATGGTTGGTTTTCACAAAAAAACATTATCTTTGTAGGCGAATTATCAGCCTTTAAGAGAATGTGATGGACACAGAGACCTTTATCTTTCAACATGCAAACGACGACGTGAGGAGTTTGGCTTTGCAAAAGGCGAAATATCCCGACGTAGACATGAATTATGCGCTTGACCAAATTGCTGGTAGGCAAATGGCAAGGCATAAGTTGCCGTCATGGGCAACGAAAGATGGTGTTGTCTATCCTCCACATTTATCCTTGGAACAATGTTCTTCGGAATTTACGGCTATTTATAAGGCGCAATTGGTAAGGGATTTGGTTCGTTCTCGAAAGAATTCCTTACCAATTGATTCTTTGTTGTTGGTTGACTTAACGGCTGGTTTTGGCGTGGATTTCACGAAGATGGCAAAAGCGTTGTCTGAAGATGGCTTGTCGTCTGATGAAAAGATGGTTTGCGTAGAGCGACAAGAGAACCTATGCAACATCTTGAGACATAATCTATCTATCATGAAAATCAACCAAACGGAAGTAATTTGTGGCGATGGAGTGGGGTATTTACATGGATTGAATCATGCTTGTGTGGTATTTCTCGACCCTGCTCGTAGAGATGTTCATGGTGGTAGAACTTTTGCGATTTCTGATTGTACGCCAGATGTGCTTTCCATTCAACGCGAATTGATGGAGAAATCCGACTTCGTAATATTGAAACTATCTCCCATGTTAGACATTCACGCCACGGTTGAGGCTCTTGGAATAGACAATGTTCGTTCTATACATGTGGTTTCCGTTGCCAATGAATGCAAGGAATTATTGGTTGTTTTGTCAAAAAAACAAGGTGAATCTCCGCAAATCCATTGCGTGAACGATGCGTTTATCTTCTCTTGTCCTTTTCAAGATAATACTCCCTTATCCGTAACACAACAAATAAATGAAGGATTGTATCTCTATGAACCCAACGCTTCGCTTATGAAAACGCGGTGTTTTGGTTTGCTTTGCCAGAAATATGGTGTAGAATCTATTGGCGTTAATTCTCATCTTTTTGTATCATCGCGTTTAATAGACGATTTCCCTGGTCGTAAATTTAGAATAATAGCCATTTCTTCTTTAAACAAGAAAGACTTGAAAAACCATCTACAAGGAATAGCCAATGCAAATATCACGACACGAAATTTCCCGTTATCTGTGCAAGATTTGAGAAAAAGACTGAAACTTCGGGATGGTGGTAATACCTATATATTTGCGACAACTATCGGCAATACCGACCATCGTTTGCTGATTTGTCAATCATAAACGCTCATCGTTTGTCATGCAAATTCGCAATTTAGGCTCAAATTCCAGCCGTTTTTTCAAAACTTTTTAGATGTGGTTGGAAATATTTAAAAATAGCGCGGTTATGTTATTTAGTTGATTATCAATTGTTTGTGTTTTTGCGACTTGTAAAATAGCCAGTGAAAACCATCTGTTTCACCGAAAAAAGCATTATTTTGGCATTCGTAAAGAATAGTTTTATCACTCGTAAAGCATATATTTACGTGTGATAAAGCATTACTTTATCATTGAAAACTCATTATATTTTTCGAAAAAACGTATTATTTCATCCATTTCAACCTATTTCCCCGCCTCTCTAACTCTAGATTGCAAGAAAATCCAAACATAAATTTGTTAAGAAGTTTGATATTAGCCGTACTTCTTCCTTTTATCCTTCTTACTCGCCGATAGGCGAATACTTCATAATTCTTCCTTCGTAATTCCTCCTTCTGATATGATAAAATCCCCTTTCCTAACTGATTAGAAAAGGGGATTCAAAAACAGGAGAGTTATTATATTGTAGATATAAAAACTTCAGGTTTTATTTCATTTCTTGGTGAGAACCCTTACCGTCGATAATTACGCAACGGTTCTTGTCGTTCTCGTCGAATGGCTGAACGGTATCACCCATAGCGGTTGCAGAGATGCGTGATTCGTCAATGCCACATTTCTCTACGAGCGTCTTCTTGCAATTGTCTGCACGACGTTGTGAGTACATCATGTTAATCTTAGGATTACCTGTACCCTTGTCTGCATAACCGATAACTTGCAACTTAGCGTCGGGATTGCGCTCCATAAACTTCTTGATGCGCTGGAGTTGTGCTTCTGTTCCTACTGGGTCGTGCTTGCAAATCACGTAGAAGATTTCCTCATGCAATGATTCATTAACCGTAACAGGCTTTGGCTCTGGTTTTGGCTCTGGTTTTGGTTCTTCTACAACCACAGGAGCAGGCTCTACCACTGGTTCTGGAGCTACTACAGGTTCTGGTTTCTTGCAACATGTCTTATACTTATGACCGAAGCGGAAGCTCACACCAAACATAGCGGTAAACATCCAGTCGTCGCTATTGTTGAGTTTCGAATTGAAACGGTCTGTTAAGCTATTAGCGTTTACTTCGAGAGAAATACCTAATGGCTTTGTAACATTGGTTTCCAATCTCAAACCAGCGCGGATATTGTGGCTAAGACGATTCTTGTTCCATACCAAAGGCATGTTTAAGTTTTTATTGGCAGCCAGTAAAGCCTTTAGTTCGTCGTTGTCCCATGCGTTGGTTAAACCGAAACCACCAAGCAAGATAACGTTCAGCGGATGAGAATAATTGTGATTCTTGCTGAACAAGTTAGTCAAATTCACCAATAAATCTGCATCTGTTGTCACGTATTTCCATTTGTAATACTGACCGAGGTCTTTAAAACCACTCTTAGATTGCCAAGCGTTCACGTGAAGACGTAATCCTACGGCCGGAAAGAAGTAGTGACCGAATGAAAGGGCAGCTGTTGGTGTAATGAGTTTGTCCATTGGCGCATTTGTAGAAGTGAGTTGATTACCGCCTTGCGCTTCAATAAAAGAGTAGGACTTCAAGATCTCTTGGGCCGAAACGGCACTAACCATCATCATCATGACAATGGCCGTTAGTAGTCTTTTGGTTTTCATAAATATCATTTTTCTTATACGTGTTATTGTTTTATTTTGCAAAGAAAAGCAAAATAAATCATAAATCCAATTAAATTTGTCTTTTTTTGATAAAAATACTTTCAGAAAGTGGTTTTTAGTTCATAAAATGGCATGATATGGGGTGTTTTTTAATAAAAATGCGTATATTTGCACGTTAATTAGTAATTGATTAAGAATGTCATCAGTTGTAGTCACAAAAGTGGAGTCGAAGAATGATTTGAAAAATTTCATCAACTTCCATTACGATTTATATAAAGGCAACGAATACGACGTACCCAATCTCTTCAGTGATGATATGAGTACGTTGAGCAAGGATAAGAATGCCGCGTTTGAATTTTGTGAAGCAGAATGTTTCATCGCTCGTAAGGATGGACGTGTTGTCGGTAGGGTTGCCGCCATTATCAACCATCGTGCCAATAAGAAGTGGAATCGCCAGAGTGTTCGCTTTGGATGGATAGACTTTATTGACGACTTGGAGGTTAGTTCTGCCTTGATGAAGGCCGTAGAAGAATACGGAAAAAGCAAAGGAATGACGGAAGTGGTCGGACCGTTGGGCTTTACGGATTTCGATCCAGAAGGAATGCTCACTTTTGGTTTTGACCAATTGGGAACAATGGCTACGATATACAACTATCCATATTATCCCGAACATGTGGAGAAATGGGGTGGTTATGAGAAGGATAACGACTACGTCGAGTTTAAGATTCACGTACCTGATAAAGTACCCGATAAGATGGTGAAGATTTCCGAGTTGATTATGAAGCGTTATAACTTGCATGTGAGGAAACCTACCAAGAAGGAAGTTTTTGAGGAAGGACTCGGACATAAGTTGTTTTATTTAATCAATGAGACGTTCAAGGATTTGTATGGCTACTCTGAATTATCAGATAAGCAAATCGACCAATACGTGAACATGTATTTCCCGATGGTAGACTTGAACTTGATTCCTATCATAGAGGATTGGAGTACGGATGAGCACAAGTTGGTTGGCGTAGGCATTACCATTCCCTCACTTTCCAAGGCATTGCAGAAATGTCGTCGTGGACGGTTGCTTCCATTCGGATGGTGGCATGTGATTCGTGCGTTGAAATTCCATAAGACAAAAATCGTAGACTTGATGATGATAGGCGTATTGCCCGAATATCGTACCAAAGGTGTCAATGCACTCATGTTCTATGATTTGATACCGTGGTACAATAAGTATGGAATAGAGTGGGGTGAAAGTCAAGTAGAAATGGAAACCAACGAAAACGTACAAAGTCAATGGCAGTATTTCGATTACGAATTACACAAGCGCCGTAGATGTTATGTCAAGAAAATATAAGGATAATAGATTAGGATTGCATGTCAAACGATAATATCAACGAACAAGAACTCCAACCGCAAGTGGAGTATACTGACGATAATATACGCCATCTTTCTGATATGGAACACGTGCGCACTCGTCCTGGTATGTATATCGGGCGATTAGGCGATGGTTCTTTGCCAGAAGATGGTATTTATGTGCTCTTGAAAGAAGTCATCGACAACTCCATTGACGAGTTTAAGATGAATGCGGGAAAACGCATAGAGATTGATGTAGAGGATAATCTTCGCGTCAGCATACGCGACTATGGTCGTGGTATTCCACAAGGTAAGCTCGTGGAAGCTGTTAGTGTGTTGAATACAGGTGGTAAATATGATTCCAAGGCTTTCAAGAAAAGCGTAGGATTGAATGGAGTGGGCGTGAAGGCCGTTAACGCATTAAGTTCGAAGTTCGAAGTAGGTTCGTATCGTGATGGAGTGGTGCGCCACTTGACGTTTGAACGTGGATTGCTTCAAACAGATGAAACGAAAGATACTACCGATGAAAACGGTACATATATCTATTTTGAACCCGATGCGACCTTGTTCCTCAACTATCATTTTCATGATGACATCGTGGAAACGATGCTTCGCAACTACACGTATCTGAATTCGGGTCTTACGATTATGTATAATGGTCGTCGTATCTTAAGTCGTAACGGTTTGAAAGACTTATTGAACGACAATATGACCAATGACGGACTCTATCCCATCATTCACATGAAGGGTGAAGACATTGAGATTGCCTTTACGCATGCTAACCAATATGGCGAGGAATACCATTCTTTTGTCAACGGACAACATACTACGCAAGGTGGAACGCATCAAAGTGCTTTCAAGGAACATATTGCGAAGACGATTAAGGATTTCTTTGGAAAGAACTATGAATATGGCGACATCCGTAATGGATTGGTTGCTGCTATTGCCATCAACGTAGAAGAACCCGTATTTGAAAGCCAGACGAAAATTAAGTTGGGCTCTACGACCATGTCGCCTAATGGTGATTCGGTAAATAAATATGTTGGGGATTTCATCAAACAACAAGTAGACAACTACTTGCACATGCATCCTGACGTGGCGGAAGTGATTCAAAACAAGATTATCGAAAGCGAGCGCGAGCGTAAGGCCATTGCAGGTGTAACGAAGTTGGCGAGAGAACGTGCCAAAAAAGCCAATCTCCATAACAGGAAATTGCGTGATTGTCGCATTCATTATAGTGACGTAAAGAATGAGCGCAAGGAAGAAAGTAGTATCTTCATTACCGAGGGAGATTCTGCCAGCGGAAGCATCACGAAGAGTCGCGACGTAAATACGCAAGCCGTATTCTCGTTGCGTGGCAAACCCTTGAATTCGTATGGACTGACTAAGAAGGTCGTGTATGAGAATGAGGAGTTCAACTTGTTGCAAGCTGCCCTTGATATAGAAGATGGATTGGATACTTTACGATACAATAAGGTAATTGTTGCAACTGATGCCGATGTGGATGGTATGCATATTCGCTTGCTTATTATTACGTTCTTCTTGCAATTCTTCCCAGAATTGATTAAGAAAGGACACGTTTACGTATTGCAAACACCATTGTTCCGCGTTCGAAACAAACGTACTCGCATCAAGAACAAGAAAGTGATAGAGGCTGCTGATGCGAAGTTAGACCGTAAGGAACGTAAGACTGATTTCATCACGCATTATTGTTATAGTGACGAAGAGCGTTTACGTGCTATCAAAGAGTTGGGACCTGATCCAGAAATCACCCGATTCAAGGGATTAGGTGAGATTTCACCCGATGAATTCGTTCATTTCATCGGTCCTGACATGCGATTGGAACAAGTCACGTTGCACAAGACCGACCAAGTGGCAAAGCTTTTGGAATACTATATGGGCAAGAATACGATGGAGCGTCAGAACTTTATCATCGACAACCTTGTCATTGAAGAGGATATACCAGAAGAATCACAAGTTATAGAATAAGTATAGTTTATCATTCCTAATCTTTTTATAAGAGTAAACAAACACATATTTCTTTATGAAAAAAATCATTCATATTATATGCCTTGCGTTATTGCCTACCATGGTGTTTGCGCAAATCCTAAAACCCAATGACGATAGTGCTATCAGGAAACTGCATATTGCCGAAATGGCGATTAAGAGTTTGTATGTAGACTCCGTGGATGAGCAAAAACTCGTGGAAGATGGTATTCGAGGAATGTTGGAGAAACTGGATCCGCACTCTGCCTATTCTACGGCAAAGCAAACCAAGGAGATGACGGAATCGTTGCAAGGTTCTTTTGAGGGTATTGGCGTACAATTTAATATGGTGGAAGATACGTTGTTGGTTATCCAGCCCGTTACGAATGGACCATCAGAAAAGGTTGGAATCATCGCTGGCGACCGCATCATAACCGTAAATGATACAGCCATTGCTGGCGTGAAGATGTCGAAAGAGGAAATCATGCGCCGATTGCGTGGAAAGAAAGGCACGAAAGTGAATTTGGGGATTGTCCGTCGTGGCATTTCAGGTAAGTTGAAGTTTGTCGTTACGCGTGATAAGATTCCCGTGAAGACCATAGATGCCGTATATATGATTCGCCCAACAGTTGGTTATATCCGTATCGGTAGCTTTGGTGCCACTACTTACGATGAGTTTATGACGGGTGTGGATTCCCTGAAGAAAGCAGGAATGAAAGACCTCATCATCGATTTGCAAGAAAATGGCGGTGGATTGATGCAAGCTGCCATCATGATAGCTAATGAGTTTTTGGAGAGAAACGACTTGATTGTCTATACCGAAGGAAGGCGCACTCCGCGTCAGGAATTTAGGGCGCAAGGAAATGGTCGTTTGTTGGATGGTAAGATTTACGCCTTGGTAAACGAGTATTCTGCTTCTGCTTCCGAAATCGTTACGGGTGCTCTTCAAGACCAAGATAGAGGTACGGTTGTAGGTAGAAGAACGTTCGGTAAAGGACTCGTTCAGCGTCCTATTGATTTTCCCGATGGTAGTATGATTCGTCTGACAATCGCGCATTATTATACGCCTTCTGGTCGATGCATTCAGAAGCCATACGTAAAGGGTGAGGGCAAGGAATATGCTGAAGACATTGAGAAGAGATTTAAGCATGGTGAACTATATAGTGCAGATAGTATTCATTTTGAAGACTCCTTGAAATGCTATACATTACGTAAGCATAGGACGGTATATGGCGGTGGAGGTATCATGCCTGATTATTTCGTTCCGCTCGATACAACTCAATATACCAAGTTCCATCGTCAATTGGCTGCAAAGAGTGTCATTATCAACGCTAATTTGCGATATGTGGACAATCATCGCAAGCAATTACGTAAACAATATCCTACGTTTGAGTCATTCAGAAATGGTTTTGTTGTTCCACAAAAATTAGTTGACGATATTGTCGCTGAGGCAGAAAAAGAGAAAGTTAAGCCCAAGGATGATGAAGAATTACAATTGACCATCCCTCGATTGAAGTTACAACTGAAAGCACTCATTGCCCGTGACTTATGGGATATGAGCGAATATTTCGCCATTATCAATGAGGGTAGTGATATCGTAAATAAGGCTTTGGAAATAATAGAAAAAGAATAGTAATTAAAGACTCTAAGGACCTTAAGGCCTTTAAAAACCTTAAGATCCTTAGAGTTAAATCATGGCAAGAGCCTTATTTTCTGCTTCTTCCATGATTTCCCGTTCACCAGGACCTTTGTCGTTCAAGCCGCAAAGGTGTAGGATGCCGTGAATGATGACCCGATGCAATTCCTCGTCGTATTCCTTTCCGAATAGTTCTGCATTGGTACGCACGGTATCGAGTGAAATCACCAAGTCGCCATTGATGATGTCTCCTTCGTCATAATCAAAGGTGATGATGTCTGTGTAATAATCATGCCCTAAATACTCGCGATTTACCTCCAGTATCTTCTCGTCGTTTACGAAAAGGTACCCAATTTCACCCACTTTCTTTCCATAAGTGGCTGCCACGGCTTTAATCCAGGCATTGGTATCGCGCTTTCTGATGTTTGGCATTTTTACGCCATCTGTATTGTATGTTATCATATTATCGTGGTAAATTCTGAAGTGTCTTTCCCAAATCGTGCCAGTTCTCTTACCATTGAGGATGATATGATATCCAATCCTGGTTCTGCTGGCAATAAGATAGTTTCAATACTCGACAATTTCCTATTGATGTCGGCTTGTGTTCGTTCGTATTCGAAATCCGCAACGTTGCGCACACCCTTGATGATGAATTGGGCACCTTCGCGTTTGGCGAAGTCGATGGTAAGGTCGTGATAAGCCCTTACTTCGATGTGCTGTTCTTGGGCATAGATGGCTGCGATTCTTTTCACTCGCTCTTCACCGCTGCAAGTATATTGCTTCTTGTCGTTGATTCCTACGCCAATCACCAGTTTGTCAAACAATGGTAGTATGCGTTTTACCACTGAATGATGGCCGATGGTATAGGGATCGAAGCTCCCAACGAAGATAGCTGTTCTCATTGTTTTAATTATTCTCTGAATGTTCTGAGTATTCTGAGTTTTCAGAATAATTCAGGCTCCATGATATTACTTTGATAGGGATTTCTGCCCAAATGCTCGTAAGCCAATTGGGTTGCCATACGACCACGAGGAGTACGCTTGATAAATCCTTCCATGATTAAGAATGGTTCATAAACTTCCTCCACGGTGCCCGTATCTTCACCGATGGCTGTGGCTATCGTTGACAAGCCCACAGGACCACCCTTAAATTTGTCGATGATGGTAGTTAATATCTTGTTGTCTATCTCATCCAAGCCGTATTGGTCAATATTCAGCGATTTCAACGCATATTTGGCAATCTCGTGGTCTATGCTTCCGCTACCTTTCACTTGTGCGAAGTCGCGTACTCTTCTCAATAATGCATTAGCGATACGAGGCGTTCCGCGTGAGCGACCTGCTATTTCTGTTGCTGCATCATCGCTGATGGGAACGTTTAAGATACTTGCACTACGCTTGACAATGCGCATTAGCGTTTGGGGTTCATAATACTCCAAGTGGAGGTTGATTCCAAAGCGAGCACGAAGGGGAGCGGTGAGCAAACCGCTACGTGTCGTAGCACCTACCAACGTGAATGGGTTAAGGTCTATTTGGATGGAACGTGCCGAAGGACCTTTGTCTATCATAATGTCAATGCGATAGTCTTCCATGGCGGAATATAAATATTCCTCTACTACGGGCGACAATCGATGAATCTCGTCGATAAAGAGTACGTCGTTGGTCTCTAATGAGGTCAATATACCAGCCAAATCGCCAGGCTTGTCCAATACAGGACCGCTGGTAATCTTGAATCCCACGCCCAATTCGTTGGCAATGATATTGCTCAACGTGGTCTTTCCCAATCCTGGTGGACCATGCAACAAGGTGTGGTCAAGTGGTTCGCCTCGGTATTTGGCTGCTTCCACGAACACTTCGAGATTCTCCACCACCTTCTTCTGACCGCTGAAGTCATCGAAACGAAGTGGTCGCAAGGCATTCTCAAAGTCTTTCTCGGCTTTGCTAAGGCGTTCTTCCCTGATATTAAAATCTTCTGCCATTCGCGTTAATTGTTGTTTGCATCTGCAAAGATAATGCAAATTGGGAGCAGAACAAAATGAATTTGTTTCTTTTTGTATTTTCTCGTGATAAATTCATGAGTAGATATGATTTTTACTCACGATAGGCAAAAGCTTATTTTTGATAGTATTTTTTGTTGTCCTTGATGTAAAAGCCCTTTTGAGGTTGCGAAATTCGTTGTCCAGTTAAGTTATAATATGCAGATACGGTAGAATGATTCCTAATGGTCTGTATGCCATCAATGATGTCGTTTAAAGCCTGAATTTCCTCTTGTGTCAGTGCGATATCGTAAAGGCGGAAATGGTCTATTTGCCCCACTAAGTCGCCATTGTCGGTGTTGTTGTCCCACCATTGTGTTCTGCCTATGTAGTTGCGAGCGTCATTGTCACCATTTGCCAATTGATAAGGTTCGTATGTCACGTTGGTTCCGTTGATGATGGCTGTACCATTCACGTAGATGGTGGTTTTCTTCGACGCTACGTCAAACGTTACGGCTATGTGTTGCATCTTGTCTTGTGGCATTTGTTGTTTTGCCTCAACCATCAAGGTGGAACCGCCATTGTATTTAGAGCCAGCCGAATACATATAGTTGTTAGTCAATCTAAGGAATACGCTATTGCCATTGCCTGAACCGAAATCATAGAAACGAGGTAACTTGGTGCGATTGTGTGCCAAAGCATCGAATGTAAAGGTATAGCTTCGCAAGTTTTTCAAGATACCTGCAGGTGCCAATCCGTAACCATTGGTGGAAAAACTTGTAGGAGCATTGCCCATGAGGTTCAGCGTTCCGTCTATTTTGGCTGAGCCCATCACTTGCATGTCTCGCTCGTTGCCGCTCAAGTCTTTCACGTATTTCTTTCCATTGGAAGAAGTATATAGGTCATCGTTCTCAAATTCGTATTGCAATAACAAGTTGTTTTGTATTTGTCGGGGATAGACGGTCACGTCAAAGTTTACGCTTCCACTTTCTGTCGTGGCGGTGAGCGTAACGGCGGTGGGAGCATCTGGATTGTTTACCAAACCCGTATTGCTGATGATACGGGTTTGGTTAGATGTCCATGTTATGCTTTTGCCGTTAGCTTCGGCAGGGAGTACGATGTCTGTATATACTTTCTCAGGAATGTTGATGCTGCTCAAGGCCATGGCATCGCCATTCGCCTTGATTTCGTCTTGAGGCAAGGCGCGGTCGTAGAATCGTCCCAGTTTCATCTTGCCATCCCATCCACCGATGGATAGTTTGTTGAGAATTTGGTTGGGAACGTCTGCCCTAATCTCTATAACGCCATTTCTGTACACGGTCATCTGTTGTCCGTCGTATGTCAAGGCGAGGTTTATCTCATTGTATTTCGTAGGCCATGAATCACCCGATGTTCCAGTTGAATTGGTTGCCCAATTGTCGGAGTTATAGAACTTACACGTGCTACGATAGGTCTTGTCGCCTACTTTCAGACACAAGAATCCTTCTGCATCAAGAGTCAGTTGAATGGTGGCACGTGTCTCTTTGTCTACTCCGTTTAAGAACGAGCATCCTTGATAACAATTGGGGTTGAGCGAAGCTGATATGAGGATGGAGAATTGTTGGTAATCCTTCGCTTCAATGTTCAGTGTCTTGTTGTCTTTAGCCTCTCCAATCAAGCCTTGTTGCAAGTTGATGCTTGCCTTTGGTAAGTTGTAGTCGCTCATGATACCAGTAGGATAGCCTTTGGGATAGTTCTTGTTGACCATCCAATAATAGTAGTCACCGTTCATCCATGTCAATCTAAGTGGAGATGTCGATGAATTGGGCAAAATATAAGGACGGGCATTGTTCTTTTGTGAGTTTTTTGTGAGTTGTTCAGAGCCAGCCACCTTTCCGTCATCATCTATCACGAACTTCCAAATTTCGTAGATTCCATCGCGATTATATTGTCCGTTGGTAGTGGGAATGCTCAGATATAGGTCGTTGATGTTTTCGGGGTCTACGGCAGCACCGCCAGAATAGCAACGTTCGGTTGAATTCCAGTTCTGGTGAAAAGCGTGTCCGGCATATTGCACCCATGTGCGTCTCCATTCCGTTCCTGTCCATCTGCCATACCAATATACGTGTAAAGTTTTTGCGTCATCAATGTGTGTATAGGCAATTACGGGATGGTCTTCCTTGTCAACGGTTATCTGCCAAACCCAATTGCGTATGCTGGCACTATTGTCTACTATTGTATATGGATAATTGTTTTTATATGAGTCTGTTTTTGATACATTAAACACGCCACTTGCAATATCTTTCAGCGTGTTTCCTTTTACGTCCTTGAGAATGGGACCGTTTCCGTTATTAATGTCTATTACATTAAAGTATAGCCAGTTTGGCATTTCATTGTCGGGGTGGCCAGTGGTATAGCTCACGTATATCTTGTCTTTGCCATTGCTTTGGTATTTCGCGTATGGACGAGCACCCGTACTTTGAACGATTTGCTTGGGGCCAAAGTCTACCTTTACGTTGTCGTTGTCATCGGGCATGGTGATACGGGCAATGGTGGGGTGCCAGTTGATGCCTCTCCAACATATATAAATATGGTGTGGGTCGTCTGCCATGATAAATGGCGATGGGTATGTGGTGTTATTGGCAACGGCGATGTGTTTTTCCTCGCCTAATTGCGTGATGTCTCCTGGCTTCGTAGAGATTCTATACCATATTTTCGGTTCGTCGGTATGGCGGGTATAGAATATCATGACGCGCTCGTCGGGCAACACCAAGAATGTTGGGTTGTTGTGGTCGTCGGGTTGGAAGCAACTGCGCACCAATACTTCTTCTTTCTTGTTGTGTATAAAGTCTACTTGCGTAGCCTTGATGTTTCCGTGAATGTCGATATAGCCAATGTAGCTGGTGTTGATGGTACCTGTTTGGTTTTCGTAATGTGTTGCTCTTGGGTCTGCAAACCAGCACCAAGCGCCTTCGTTAGTTATTTTGTTGTCTTGTGCTATTATCCAAGTGGATAGGAAGAGCAGTGTGAGGGTTAGTAATTGTCTTTTATTCATTATTGTTTGGTTTTTGGGGTTAAGGTCTTTAAAATCTTTAAGGTCTCTAAAGTCCTTAATGTCCTTAAAGTCTTTAAAAAATTAGAGGAGGGCTTTTCGAGGCCCCCCTCCATTTAGAATAATGCAATCATTTACTTCATCAAAATCTTCTTGGCACTGCCGTTGCGGATGATGATGTACATACCCTTGTCGTTGATGGCATTTACTTTCACGCCGTTGATGGTGTAGATACCGTCGTTAGGCTTTTGAGCCTCGATGACAGTTTCCTTAATGCCTGTAGACAATGGACCATCCCAACCTGAGTTGTCACCCTTCTGGGTCAATGTCAATGTCCAGTTGGTTGCAGAGAACCATGTTCCTGTAAATGGAACACCAGTACGCAAGCTGTCGGTTGTCATACCTATCACGATAACGTGATTGTCTACAACGATTCCTGGAAGATCGATGTGCTCCCATCCGAATCCGTTACCGCCATTAGCGTTAACGATAGCTTGGGTATCGAAGTATGTTGGGTCGCTGTCAGGCATGTTAGCGAACTTGTCGCATGCTTCTTGCCAAATAGTACCATAGTGGTCTGTAGCGTAAACGGTTGTGTCGTTGCCAGTAGCATCGTCAATATAGCTATAGGTTTGCAGAGGAATTTCCAAGAATGTCGTGTCTTTCTTCTCTGCGCCACCGTTTGCACCGAAGATGAATGCTCCATGACCAGCGGTACGAACATCTACGCCGATGGTATATGTACCGTTAGGAATACCAACTACAACTTGCTCGCCATAGTAGTTCAATGCGCCAGGTGTGCTGTTGTAAGAGTCGAAGTAGCGATGACCGCTTTCGTTCGTGTTGTAATATTGTCCGCTTGTAGAGTTCTTGTCACCAGTACCTCTTTCCAATTTCCAACCAGCTTCAGCTTCAGCCTTTGGATTTCTGATAAAGCCAGTATAATCGGTAGCATCTGGGTTCTGGGCATAAGCGTTTTGCTTCTCAGCCTCCATGATAGCTTGGTTCAGAGCTTCCACGTATTCATCGATGACAGCTCCTTCTTGCATAGCAGAAGTCAATGTGCTTGCTTGTGGTACCAACAAGTTGTTCAGGTAGCTCTTCACGTCTTCGCCAGAAGTAGCTGCCAATTCGCTGGCTTGGTTGTAAACGGGAGCATACGTGTTGATGTAGTTCTTAATCTGGTTGATGATTCCGTCTACGTCGGTATAGTTAGCTTCGCTTGATGCAATCCAAGTGTTAGCGAAGTTAAGAGCGTATTCCACGATGTTGCGAGCTGCTCCGTATGCTTCTGGAGAAGTTGCCAAAGAATCGGTAACGGTAGGAATGGTCTTGCCAGCTTCCATGATTTCGTTGTACTTACCCTCAGAAGTCTCTGCCAATGCGATAGCTTCGCTCAGAGTCTCGATATTTGCATCTTCACTGTATTTAGCCATGATTTCTTGGGCACTTGCCTTATCGGCTGCGAAGTGCATTCCGTTAATCATCTCGTTGGCTTCAGCTACGCGACCAGCGAGTGCTGCGGCAATTTGTTCCTCGTTTGCAGGACCGCAATAGAGCAACTTGAAGTCGGTAACGCAGAACCATCCACGACGTAAGTCGGTCAGGCTACCGCCAAAGTCCATAGGAGTGAGTTCCTTGTCGCCACTACCTGCTGCACCAATCGTCAACTTACCGTCAACTACGATAACTGCATCGGTGGTTGTCAGTGTTTCCCATGTTCCGTTGTATGGGTCGCTGTCAATCCAAAGGCCTTCTGCCAATGTGTTCGACTTAGCTGATTGCAAAGAACTCTTTGCGAATACGTGCTGGTCAGTAACACAACCAGGTTGGGTAATCATCTGTGCAGATACTTTGTAGAAACCATTGGGAAGGTCTGTGATTTCTTGGCTAATGCTCAAGTCGATACCAGAATTCTGCCATGCGTTCCAGCAAGAAAGTTGCTGTACGAAGTTGGTACGTTGGTCACCACCGCTGTTGCCGATAGTCCAACCAGTAGAGTTTGCGTCAGATGGGTTGCTACCGTTAACATAGCTGTGCTCCTCTGCCAATGGGTAGAATACGCTACCGTCTTCAGATACCGTTGGCTCAGCTTCCTTGTTTACGAACCAAGGATTTTGTACCAAGTGAGTGAAGTTAGCGGGATTGTCGATAGTTGCCTCTTGGCTCATGTAATAATTGGTGATGTCTTTCTGGAAATCAACCAAGGCTTGTGCGATTTCATCTGGACCACCTTCTTCCAACAACATGGTGTACTTGTTGATAGCCTCTCTGAATTCGTAAAGACCAGGATAATTGGTGGTTTCGATAATCTTGTTGGCCTCGTCAATCAATCCCATCAAAGATGCCATGTCCTTCTGTGCTTGCAACAACTTTTCTTTCAGGTTCTTGGCATCAACCAACAATTGTTGCAATTCCTCTGGACTTGCACCGTCACACATGTCTTCCAATTCCAACGCTGCATCCAAGAAATAAGTAGCAACTTCGCCCGTTAAAGTGAAAGCTGAGTCTTGAACTTCGCGCGTATAGTCGAAGATGTCGGATTTCATCAACTCTTCAACGTCGGCTTCACCCACCTTGAACAACTTGATACCGTCGATGCAAAGGAATGGGTTGGAACCAGAGCCACCTGCTGACTCGAAACCAAACTCCATCGTGAAGTCGGTGGTCGGGGTGAACTCAATGGTGTGCATTGTCCATTCGGTGTCATTGAAACCAGTCTCATCCTTAAACACGTCTTTGCGGCATGTTACCTTAGAGAGGTTAGTACCATTGGTAGCACTCTTGTTCAAGTTGATAGCCCAATACGTAAGGATGTACTTGGCACATGGCAGATTTACCACTTGTTTGTAAGTGGCTTTACCACCCCAACCAGCACGAAGGTAGGCAAATCCAACATTCTCGCCTTCTACGGCTCCTGGACGCTGAGGTACTTCCAGATACGTGGTACCATCATCAGCGATGGGGATTGCTTGTGCTTTCAGGTCGTAAGGAATGGAACCAAAGTAAACCCATTCACATTTGGGGAATGTTTGGTTGGTTTCAATCGTCCAACCATTGATGCGGCCGATGAATCCGTTTGTAGCTTCCAGTTTTCTTCCGTCGGGACGACTTTGGCCACTGGTGGTCTTTGGCTTGGCATATACACTGCTGTCTACGGCAATGTATGCCCAGCTACGGTCACTGAGCGAACTGTTGGTTGAGACGATTTCCTTCATCGAACCATCTACTTGGAACGTGAGGTCTTCATCAAAACCTGGATTGGCGATGAGATGTGTTACGTCTTCGCCTTCTTGGGCAAATGAAGGAAATGCCAACATTGCACCCATTACTAAGAGTAGAATCTTCTTCATTTTTTAAGGTTTTAGATTAAATATTGAAAGTTTGTTAGATAAAATGTAAAGTAATGTTCATGAGTTGATGGGTTTCATCGTTGGCAAAGATAGTTATATATTTTAAAATGTGCAATTTTTAGATAAGAAAATTTCATTTTATGTAACATCTTGTATGTCAATAATGGCATTTTTAGTTAAAAATTACACTTTTTTTACTGAATTGATGGTTAAATAATAAATTTTTTGTATGTTTGCAACGATTATGCAGTATGATAGTCTGCCGAACAAGATAAATCTGACAGCTAACAACCGCATTTAAAGCGATTTTTTTAACTAATTCAATAATGTCTAACAAACAATTTTAAGCTTATGAAACAAATTTTCCGTTTTTTGACCATGTTGCTTTTCGCAACATTGTTTCATACCTCGGTATTCGCTTTGGATTGGGTTCTACCCACACAACCTAAAGCATCACCGTTGGTAGTGGAGGATACATTCGCCATTCGTAACGTAGGGCAGAATGCATTCATTTACATGGGCGAAGCGTGGGGTACACAAGGTGTCGTTGACGTTTCTGTTCCCAAAGGTAAATATTTCTTGTTGGTTCGACCTCAAGAGGCTACAGCAACCGTAACAGAAGAAGATGGTTCTGAAACCAGCTTCACGGTTATTGAGTTGCAAGACAACAGCAAGGGATGGGGCACTCACTTCATCTGGCGTCAGCCTGCTGATGTTAACCTCGGCGCTGGTAACAAGGGTTGCTTCGTTGACAACGGTGGTGCTCCCGCACGTTATTGGAACATCGCTTCTGTTGGCAACAATGTGTACACCATCCAAATCCCTTCTCAAATGACGGTTGACCATGGATTTGCTGAAGATGTTGCATACGTAGATGGCGAATTCTTAGGTGTCCAGCCAGACCACAGCTCTTCTTGGGCTGCCACTAATGCAGAGGGCGTAACTTACGGTATATATTATGATGTAGTATATAACGATAATCCTGCCAACTGCCAATGGGAGTTCGTAAAAAAAGCAGAGGCTGAAGTTTACGCAGCCAGAATATACTTGATGGAAACTGCAGAGAAGGCTTCAGAGAAAGGTGTTGACGTAAGTGCCGCAAAGGCAGTGTTTGACAATCCTAACGCTACATTGGAGGAACTCAATGCCGCCAATAACGCATTGAAAGACGATTTGCAAAACGCGGCTACTCCTGAAGAACCAGTTGACGTAACTGACAAGTACATCGTAAACGCTACTCCTACGAATGGAACTAACGGTAACGCTCCTACAGGATGGACAGTAACCTTGACCGATACAGGTTCTGAGCCTGCTCCTAAGTATGGAAGCAACTGTGGTGAAATCTGGAATCGCTCTGGTGGTAAGATTTCTCAGGTAATCACTCTCCCTGCTGGCGTTTATAAACTCACCGTACAAGCTTACACACGTTCTGGTATGATTGCTACACTCGCTGCAGGTAACGATAAGATGAACATCGCTACAGTACCTTCAAGTGAGGTGAACTCACTGGGTGACGCAGATGGTCGCTTCAACAATGGTGACTTCGTTAACGAGATGCTCTTCGCTACCACAGAAGATGGTCCAATGGAGATTTCTCTGACTGCCGATGATAGCAATGGTGACCACTGGCTGGCTTGGAGAAGTTGGAAGCTCGAAAGTCTTGGCTCTGGTATTGACTCTTACAAGTTCTTGTCTCAAAATATCAGCGAGGGATGGGAAGAGGAATTCATCGACAAGGAATACAACCAAACTTATTACGATGCAGTAACTGAAGCTTTGAGCGGTGCAAGCGCTGCAACTACAAGAGAAGAGGCTATCGCTGCTTACGGTGTGGTTTCTGAAGCTATCAATAGCTTGCGCGCAAATGCTGAGGCTTACGGCAACTTGTTGAACCGTGCTAACGAAATCGAAGAGGTTCTCTGGAATGAGTACGGAGGAGAAGATGACTTGGTTGACCTCATCGAAGGAACAGCAGATATGCCAAGTATTGCCGAATTAATCGAGACTGATGCCTTGACTACTGAAGAGGCTATCGCTAAACTCGAAGAGGTGAACAGAGTGGCAGAGGAAGTATTGAAGAATATGTTGAAGGATGGCGATGACGCTACACGTTTCATTACCAACCCAACATTCCGCGATGCAGCAGGTACCAATTCTGGTTTCAACAAGTGGACTGTGGATAGCGACAAGGCTCTCCAGAACAATGCTGGTTCTATCGAAGTAGTTGAGCAGTGGAACGGTACTTCCGCTACAAGTATGATTGACGTTTACCAGTATGTAAACTTGCCAAAGGGTGCATTCCGCCTCTCTACAAAGGGATGGTATCGTAGTACAACTAACTACAATGACTATAAGAACAATCCTGACTATCAGGCAGTGAAGTCTTACCTCTATGGTAGCGCTTCTCAGTTCCCATTCCCCGACATCTACAAGAAACAATACACCGCTGAGGAGAAGGAAATCTTCTTCCCACAAGGTAATGAATATCACTTCACTGGTGACGACGGTGAAACTTACTATTGCCCCAACAACTGTACAGGTGCTAACGAACTCTTCAACAACCCAGAGGTTCACGACTATGACATGTACGTTGACTTCATCGCAACAGGTGAGCCTGTGAAGATTGGTATCAAGGGTACTGTAGTTGGTTATGCTTGGACTATTTGGGATGACTTCCAATTGACATTCTTGGGTAGAGATACCGACGTGATGCAGCCTATCGCTGATGCTACTGTTGCTGATGCTGAGGCTCTGCTCGAAAAGCCAATGGCTTCTGACGCTCGTGCTAACTTGGTTAATGGTATCAATGCCGTTAAGAATGCTACCGACGGTAACACGATGATTGATGCATACGTGGCTCTTGGTGGTCTGATGGACGCTGCTAACGCAAGTATCAATACCTATAACAGACTGAAGACTGCTAATGAGGAATTGGCAAACGACATCTTGAAGTATATGGATACTGCTAAGCCAGAGGCTCTTGAAGCTGCTAACGCATTGAACGCTGAGATTGAGCAAGGTCTTGATGCTGGTCAATACACCGATGCACAAATCGAAGAGAAGATTGCTGAAATCAAGGAAGTTTCATTCGACCTCAAGATTCCTGCAGGTGAAGAATACCCACAAGACTTCACCGCTCTTATCGTTAACCCAATGTACACCAGTGGTACTTCTGGTTGGACAGAGGCTCCCGAATTTGCAGGTAACGTAGGTGTTGAGCAAGAAACTACTTCTCAAGGTACTAATATTGGTTTCGCTGAGGGATGGAACAAGGCATTTGATATCTATCAGGAAATCAACCGCTTGCCAGAGGGAACTTATCGCGTAAAGGTTCAAGGTCTCTATCGTCAAGAAGGCGGTGATGTTGACGCAAAGATTTGGAAGTATGGATATGCAGCTGAAAACAACAAGTTGGATTTGCTCACGGATGCTGAGAAAGAAAACGTTCCTGAGTTTGACCCACGCGCTAAGATTTACGCTAATGGTGATACCATTGATTTCAAACGCTGGATCTTCATGCCTCAAGACGAGGACGAAAAGGCTATCCTGCAATCTGGTCTCTCTGACGAAGGTTTGTGGATTGAATATGAGGACAACATCACTGATCCCGATGCTCCTGTGCCATACTATTATCCACAAAATCGTAAGGCTCTTGCTAACCGTTGCGACTTTGGATGGTATGAAAATGAGTTCTATACATACGTAGACGCTACGGGTGTATTGAGAATCGGTTGTTGCAACAAGACTGGTAAGGCTTTGGACTGGGTACCATTCTCTAACTGGAGACTTGAGTATCTCGGCACGGAAAGCGAGCATGAAAGTACCACAGGTATTTCTGAGAAAGCTATTAGCGAAATTACTGGTAAGGCTATCTTCACCGCTGATGGTCGTCGCGTGAATACGCTCGTTAAGGGCTTGAACATCATCAAGACCACAACGAAGGACGGTAAGACCGAAGTGAAGAAAGTAATCGTGAAATAATCACGTTTCTCAATGAATAATTAAGGCTGGCACATTTGTGTCAGCCTTTTTTTCGCGCTCATTCCTCCTTCATACGTTCATGGAATGTTAACATAGACATCTCTATAATCTTATGTTACCTCTTGTTTCTCACCCTTCACCTCTTTCTACATGCAAAGCCATTCTCTTGCTTCTAACTTTCAAACCCCCTTTTCCATTCAGTCATTTTCCCATTTTTCCATGAATTTTGTCGTTTTCTCAAAGACCTCCCGTTTTTTACCTTAATTCATTCTATGTCAACGATTTAACATTTTCAAGACCTCATGTAAGACCTCATGTAACACCTCACCTAAGACCTCACCTAAGACCTCCCGTCTTGCTACCATGTTTTTCGGTTGATTATTCTCTCAATCGCTCATTTCAAGAGCATAATACGACTACTTCACCACCCCCTTTTTTGCCAACTTACCTAAACATCTATGTGAGGTCTTACATGAGGTCTACGTGAGGTCTTAGGTGAGGTGTTACATGAGGTGTTACATGAGGTCTTGAAAAACTTAACCCATTGATAATAATATGTTTAGCTAAAAAAACGGGAGGTCTTGTTAAAAATGACATAATTCACACTAAACGCTAAACGCTAAACACTAAACACTAAACATTAAACACTAAACACTAAACTCTAAACGCTAAACTCTAAACACTAAACACACAAACCATATCTTTATCACCAATAAACACCATGTTTATCATGGTGAAATGATATGTTTATCCCTCGCTATGATAATCTAATGATACGCTAACAAGGCAAAAGGAAATAAGCCAAACAACCACCATATCTGCAATCCCATTACCCCCAATTCTCCATTCCATTCCCCAAACATTTTTTGCAAATAAGAGGATTTTTGCAAAAAAGTTTGGATTTCTCATTTATTTAATGTACTTTTGCATTCTCAAATATTGGACTTGTAGCTCAGTTGGTTAGAGCAACAGACTCATAATCTGGAGGTCCCAGGTTCAAGCCCTGGCTGGTCCACACTGAAAATCAAGCACTTACGAATTTTTTGTAAGTGCTTTTTCTTTTATTTGCGAACACCATGCGAACACCGAATACTTAGTCAAACATTATATATTGATTATCTTTCTTTGCGAACACGTTTTTGGTGTTCGCAAAATGGAATTTTGGTGTTCGCAAAGTATTATTTCTCAATTATCGTTCTACCATCTTTTTCTTTCACTAAAAAGACTTACTGAGAAACATATTATCAAAAGAACCTATATCTGTACATTAAATCGACATAAATTATATACACGTAGTGTATACATGATTTTTAAGCAGATTCACTTATGTTAAAGTCCCCAACAGTATTTGTCAATCCAATAAAAAGGTGTAACTTTGCAGCCGAAATTTAATAAAAAGTCTCTCATAAGGGCGAGGCGAGCGAACTGTAACCTCGTAGGTTGAGAGCGTCCATCTGATAGTAGCCTTTGGGCTTCTATGTTAGAGACAAAACCCTGAGAGGCACGAAAGCAGAAGTTTTGCGATGCAAGTAGCGCCGTCAGTGTAGGGGCGATGTCCAGGAATGAAAAAACAGACTTACCACCTGTCTTCTCCCATTCCCGTTTACTGGATTGGCAAGATTTTATGCACCCAATTAAAACATTAGAACAGTAAGAGCGCACTCTCAGTGACTTTTACGCTTGTATAGTGACTCGAGTTAGTCGCTCTATTATCCTTTCCTTATCTTTTCGGCAGAAAAGGTGAGGCATAATGGCGTATTGCCATAAGTATAATCAATCAAAAAGTATTTATCATGAGTTTGGATTTATATATCAAGACAAGTACGCCTGTCATAAAGCGTGGTACAGGCGTATATGTAAGAGAAGATGGTAAGACTAAGGAGTTGAAAACCATGGCAGAGGTGAAAGAACGCTTCCCAGATGCAGACCTGTCTCGGATAAAGGTCTTTGAATACGAGACAGACGTAGTTTGGCATGAAAACATCACACACAACATGAACAAGATGGCGGACCAGATTCCCATAGGAAAGCATACGTTGTACGATTATCTCTGGCGTCCCGATGAGATAGAGATTACCCATATTACCCGAGAATATGCTACAGCCGTTTTCAACGGACTAATGTATATGAAGGAGCACAAAGAAGAACTCCTGCCATTTGAACCGCCCATCGATCCTGAGACTGGAACACGTTGGGGATCCTATGACCTATTGGTAGGATTCTGCACTTCACTTATCGATGCCATCATGTCTATCGATTACACAAAAGAAGAATACGAGCTTTATGCAAGTAGATAATATTTGAAGAGTAAAAGAAAGAAGCTATGAAGATTGACATAAAGAAAAAAGAAAAGTACTATCAAGATGCGTTAATATGGATGGGATACCGATACGCCATCGGACTGACTGAGTCCAACAGCAATGGGAAACGAGCCATTGAGCAGTTAAAGATTTTCCAAGCCATTGAGTTTGACACTCCCGAGTTTCACGCTTTGGCCACAGAGTTCGTCCAATTTCTAAAACGCAAAAAGATAAAAGATGTGATGGACTTAAGGCAGAAGATGTTGGAGTCTGACCTCATTTGGTATTCAGCTCACTAAGGAATAGGGCGGCATAGTTACGCAGCCAGCCACTGCCATGATATCATTCAATATGGCTCAGATGTTCTCTCTCCTGAGAGACAGGAGTTTCTTGCCTTTGACATTAGAAGAGAATTGTCCACATATCTTAGCTGGAGCACTCCATTTCGGATGCCAGTAGATGGAGAGCGTACGATAGACCCGATAGACGCATTCCTTAGTTTCCTACGAGATAACGATATAAAGATATCTGAGGAATTGGCAGAGTACGAGGAGATAACGGTCATCACGGAGGATAAGGGAACATACTCTTACCATGTGAGGAAAAGACCAGAAAATGCCGAGAAGCCATACATTCTCCCATTCGGATTTGAATACAGTGATTACTTTGGATGGGCCGACCTCGCATCATTCTTTGATCCGAAGTTCCACAAACGGGTGTTGCTCCGCAATGAAGGTAAGGAGGAAGTGGTAGAGTGCTTTGACTCATGGCAGTATCAGACTCATTCTGCCGACGGATTCCCATTTATGAAAGTAAAACGCCCGTTAGATGGGTATAGGCATCGGCCTTACGGGGTTTACATACCCGAAGAGTATATAGTAAAAGAATTAGATTAAGAAAAAATGAATTATAAGTTTAATGCAGAGCATACGTTCTTTACGTCAGATACGCATTTCAATCATGCGAACATTATCCAATTTTGCAATCGTCCTTTCAAAGACGTGGCGCAGATGAATGAGACATTGATAGCAAATTGGAACAATATTGTTGGTGAAGATGATACTGTGTTCCATCTCGGCGACTTTTGTCTTGGCGGAGCTGCCGAATGGACACAAGTGCTCAACCGCCTAAATGGAAAGATATATCTTATTATGGGGAACCATGATTTGAAGAATATCCGTCAGGGATTCATTCAGAGGTTTGAGCATGTCTCAATGCAGATGCACATCGAGATTGGAAAGCAGAAGATCTATCTGTGTCACTATCCATTCCTTTGTTTTGAAGGTGGATATAAGGAAGTGTGGCAGCTATTCGGTCATGTCCATACCCGAAAGAATAATACAGGAAATGATTCAGAAAGACTCCATTATCTATACCCAACCCAATATGATGTGGGGGTGGACAACAACGGCTTTACTCCTGTCTCGTTTGAGCAAGTAAATAAAATCATCAACAAGCAAGTTGAACAAAATAAAAGTACGGACCAATGAAGAAGAATATTCCTATACTAAAATACAATGACCTCAAGTATCTCATGGCACTTGACAGTAGTGACCCCTTTGATGGGATAATCATAGATGACGCCTCTCTTTCCGTCATGCTCAGAATAGAGCAGACCATGCAGCGGCTTCATCCTATGGGCGACGATAACATCCGCTGGATATGGATAGAGATTAAGGCACCAGGCAAGCGTTATCGTACAGAAGACGCAGACCAGAACGGCAACTATTGGTATGAGCTTAGCACAGCTCATTATAAGGACTTCCATTATATGGTTCTCCGAAATCGTAGCTGGGGGTGGATTGGCCTACAAAGTGCAGATCACATCGGCGCAGAACGTAAACCAAATCCTGTCTATGGCAATGTAGAAAAGCCGCTCTTGTTGCTTGAGAAATATGTAACTGCGATGGTTGATTGGATATGTGAGGATGCTGATAGTTATAATGCCTATGTCGAGAAATACCTCCCATATCGCAAACGTCACGGTCGCATCCGACGAGCAGATTTGAATAGGATCTGTCCTACATACAGAACCTTTGAAAGTCCTAAGCATGTAGTGTCAATTTTGAGAAGAATGAAGCGTATTCCTCTTTGGACGGCAGAGGAGATGACACTCAGAACCTATATGCACATCTGGCGAATCGCTTACGAAGCGTATCGTAGTGGAGACACATTTGAACCCGATAAGCCATCCGTCTATTATGGACGAACAGACGAAGAGGTATTCAAAAACCATAACAGCAAGGGACGCGAGATCGAGAACTATGACCTCGATACAGAAGAAGGCTATTTTGCCTGGGACAAAGAAAACAGTCCTTACCATTGCAATGATGTAGCCTATGCACGAATACACCTAATTCCCCGTAAAAACGAGGGCTATATATTAGAACGGAAGATTCCTGTACCTGAAGGTATGTGGTATTTCGAACTGAATTTCAGTGTATATGGCTATTCGCAAGATGTCATCAACATCTTCGAGGCCCTAACCGATGCGGGAATTGGCGTGCGTAGCCATTCTGCCAAGCGTTTGTATAAGATCGCATCTGAGACAGATTGGGTCAGTATCTCTCCTATTCCGAACAAATACACGCACGATGACGAGATTGGCAATGAGATATCTCTTCCAAGTGTGAGTGAAGATATTTCGGAGAAACAAGTAAATGAAATGATTGCCACTATAGAGTGGGAACCTGAACAAAAAGTTAAACCTATAAAAAGAGAATGATATGGGAGTATATGCACATAGATTTATAGAGGTTCTTGACAAGGACAACAAATGGAAGGCATTACCTATATGGAATAAACACGAAGAGGAAACATATGGTAAGCCAGACATTATCACCGGAGAATTAAAATTGAAGAAGCAGTTATGTTTTCTCCAAAGAGCATCGTCCGGCTTTTACTCATCAGTTTCGCTTTTCTCAAAGGATGACATAAGTCATTCAATCTCACCTGGTGAGTTGAGTGATGACGCAAGAGCATATGTAGCAGGATTTAATCTTCCTGTTTATTGGTATTGTTTCTCACTATCAGAATTAGAAGCATTTGTCGATAAGTGCGGAGAACAATTATATTCTAATCTCGCAGATGCCTTTCATGATCGTAATATGCAGTTGATTGTGAAGATGCTGGTCTCAATGAGGAAAGAGAACATTGGTGATGAAGAAACCGAAGAAGGCGGTTTCTGTCAGACTCCAAGGGCAGCATATGATGATTATTTAGAAGACTACCTAAGCGTTGTGTCAGAGTTGAATAAGATTTATTTCATCATCCATGAAATATACAGTTTCTATAGTTCAGACATGATACGCGTGGTATTCTTTTATGGTTGATTAAAAACTACAGAAAAATGAAGATACAATACATGAGTGACCTGCATATGGAATTAGCAGAGAACAGCAGGTACATCAAACATAATGAGTTTTCTGTTACAGGAGACGCGCTCGTGTTGGCAGGTGATACTTTCTACCTGAACAATACGGTTGCCCCGCTCAGTAAATTCTGGAAATGGGCATCAGCCAACTACCGTCAGGTTCTGATAGTCCCAGGCAACCATGAGTATTACCAGTTTTGTGACGTGATGGAGCGTGGCTTACAATGGAGATGGATGTTCAAAGACAATGTGGGCATCTATCAGAATCAGGTGGTTCGGATTGACGGCACCGACTTTATCCTGAGCACGTTGTGGTCAAACATTCCTGCGCAGAATGAGTATTTCGTGTGGAAAGGGCTGAATGATTTCCGCCAGACCAAATACAAAGGAAAGCTCATTCAGGTGAATGAGTATAACCAACTGCATCAGTTCTGCTTAGACTTTATCAGAAAAAGTGTGGCAGAGAGTACAGCAGAAAAGATTGTTGTGGTTACCCATCACTTGCCTACGCGGCAGGTGGTGGCACCACAGCATCTTGATTCAATCATCAATAGTGCCTTCGCTACGGAACTGGGCGATTTCATAGCTAACAGCCGTATCGATGTATGGATATATGGTCATTCCCATACCAATATAGATGCTACCATTGGCAAGACAAGAATTGTCAGCAACCAATTGGGATATGTCTTTCATGATGAGCATCTTTCAAACGGTTTTGACGCCAGTAAGTTTATTTCATTAGATTAGCCTTATGGAAAATTCAAAAGAATACAAAGAACTCTTGGAAGGCATAAAAAAAATAGCCGAACAAATGAAAGGCCTGTATGAGCAAGCGTATTATGCATATAAGCCACAGGTTGATGACATTTGCCATAAAGACGCTTCTCAAAATGAAGTTGAATGGCTCTTAGATTGGCTCCTTCAATATGCAGGAGATGACCGTATGCTTGGGCTATATAAGCAAGTCTGTCGCGCATATTGGCAAAAATTTCCTGAATCCATTGCCTTCTACATTATGGAATATAGAAAAGAATATGCCCCAGAAAGCCTCAAGGGCACCAAATGGGAATACCTGCTGAACGAAGATAAGGATTTTGAAGAAGATAAATAAGTAATGACTATGAAACAGGAAACAGACATACCAATATTATTGATTATACCAGACATACATGGGCGTTTGTTCTGGATATCAGCCACAAGGAAGTATCCTGACTTGCCAGTGATTTTTCTTGGAGACTATTTGGACCCATATACATATTATGAGGAAATCCTGCCAAGTGAGGCTCTTGCGAATTTCAAGGAAATCCTTGATTTCAAGAAAGCCAACATGGACAGGGTAACCCTACTTTTGGGCAATCACGACATCCATTACTTTGACAAGGACATGAATAGCAGTCGTAAAGACAAAGGACGCTATGAGGAGATTCATCTAATCTTCAGTGAGAATCTATCCTTGTTCAAGCTGGCGATGACGGTAAGGACCGCAGGGAAAGATTTCCTCTTCACTCATGCAGGTGTAGATATAGGTTGGCTAAGGCACAGAATGCCAGAAGTCAACCCGAATGATGTGCATGACATCTGCAAATCTCTCAATGACAAATTGATAACAGAAGAGAGTCTTTACAATTTTTTTTTCAATGGCCTGATGGATGTTTCCGCTTCACGCTGGGGCTATGCACGATATCCCTCACCTGTATGGACAGATGAAACGGACCACCACTACATGAGAGAACGATTACCCAATGTCTATCAAGTTTTTGGGCATACCCAACAGGAATCGGAACCAGTCATCACAGGGCAATATGCTTGCTTGGATTGTCGCAGGGCATTCCTGCTAACAAGCAAAGGGAATCTTATTAATGTATAGGCAACAATATAGTTAAGCGCCACCTCATTTAATAAATGGGGTGACGCAAATTATAATCGCTATTGTCATTGGAAACATTCTGAATTCAAGTTCTTTCTGTTAAACTCGTTTGCAGAATACACTCCTATAGATATAAAGATGCCTTAATAAAGGATATCTGTTTGTATTACTAATTATATCTCTATTTGATATGGAAAAGAAGAAGGAAGAAAGCACAGAAAAAGAGGAACTGACTCTTCAGAATGTTCCTAAAGCAGTTAATTATCTAATCAATGAGATTGCGGAGATGAGATCCGTTTTAGAACATATTGAATCTCAGCTAGGTCTCGGAGTTGACAAACACCGACCGATAGATGAAGATAGAGCTGCAGAAATACTGGGACAAACAAGAAATGTAATCAAGAAAATGGTTCGTGCCAGAGAAATCCCTTATTATGACAAAGGTAGGAAAGTATACTTCTTTGAAGATGAACTCGTGAAATGGGTCGAGGAATCAAGAGTGAAAACCTGGAGTGAGGAATACAAAAAGAACAAACGACTTTACTGATTTTGGAAAGATGGAAACAACAAGAGAAGAATTATACAAATTGATTTGGAAAGAACCCGTAACTAAAGTTGCAGAGAAGATGGGTGTTCCCGCTCCAATTCTAAGGAAGTATTGTCATCGATTGAATATTCCAACGCCATCAAGTGGTTATTGGTCAAAACTTCAGTTTGGCAAACCAGTAGAGATACCGTCTCTCCCGGCGTTTGAAGATAAAGAGGTTCCCACTTTGGATTCTTTTCAGAAGCCCAAGAAGAAAAAAGTAATAAAAAAAGCCCAGAAGGAATTAGCTAAGGAGAAAGAAATACCCCCATATGAAGAATCTGCGGGAACACCCTCTAATTCTGATGAGCCAAAACAAGAAGCGGTCTGTATCATGGAGGAACCGCAAGACCCACGTGAAAAGATTCAATATGAATTGAAAAAGATGGATCAGGTGGTATTTGTCGTTCCTGAGGTATTATACGCGAAAAACCCGCTTATTATTGATACAAAAGAATACTATAGAGATGATTCTAAAGCAAAGTATTTATATAGGAATCCATATAAGAGCAAGATACAATCACCTCTAAATATCCATGTAGAACCAGAAAACTTAGATCGTGCATTAAGAATCTTTTCAACGATAATACGAGTATTGGAACTACGTGGACACCAAATTGTAGCAAAAGATATTAACAATACATTTGTCATTGTTAATGAAGAAGAAATACCTATACAATTATATGAGAAAACCAAGCAAATTCCGAATACAGAAACCAATTATTCAAAATATTTAACAGTTCCCTCTGGAAGGCTTAAATTCGTAATACCACGAAAAAGACTGTTCCATGATACTCCAATATATATAGAAGACACCCCTTCTATAAAGATGGAAGAGAGAATAATCAATATTATTGCCAAAATAGAAATCGAGGCCATTTCCATCAAAGAAGATAGAGAAAAGCTGGAAAGTTTGAGAAGGCAACAGGATGATGAACGAAAAAGAAGAGAACTTGAAGAGCAGAAGAAAAGAGAAATAGAAGAAAAACGAGAAAAAGAAAGGAAACTATTGAAAGCTGCCTTTATTTCTGCGGAATGCTATTCGTGGGCCAATATCTTAAGAGCCTATGTGGAAAAATATGAATCTTTTATTAATAAGAAAGAAACCATAAATGATGAAGACAAAGAAAAACTACATTGGCTTAAGAGTAAAATTAAATGGCTTGATCCTTTCATTGAATACGATGATGAATTGCTGACAGAAAAAGATAAGCAATACCTAATCTATCCAGAATCAGACATCAAACAACATAGGACATCGTTTATCTCATGTTCTGACATACCCCAAGATTTCACATTCTGGAACAATCCATTTAGGCGAAGAAGCTAAGATTGGCTTTCCCAGCTTGTCTTTTCATATTTGCCCATAATAATCCTCGTACTCGCTCGCAATTATTTATGTTTTTGCGAGTGTCCAAAAGAATCGGCTCTCTATAGTTTCTTTCTTACTTATCTGCCCTTTTATCTGCCCTTTCAAATATACTGATATTCAATGAATTATAATCAAATCTGGCCTTTGTTAATTTATTGATTTGTTTATTTATCTGCCCTTTTATCTGCCCTTTCTACTGATATTATAATTCACCTTTTTCTTTTAGTTCTTTTAACCCAATTGCAAGTGCCTTATTGATAAGAGTGTTATTCGCTGTATATGAGTCACCTAGTAGATAGATGGTATTTCGATTTTGTCCCTCTGTCCTCAAGAAGCCATTAGACTTAAATAAGTCTAAGAATCTTCTTAACTGCTTCTCAGAAAGATGATCTCCCACAATTTTCGCAAAATCTGAACGTTTTGCTTTACCATACTTCTGTAAGAATGGTAAGATTACAGCCCAAACTTGATTGATGTCCCAATCCGTGGCCAAAGAATATGCAGCAATATCACCCGTCAGCTCATAATAGCGACGAGGCAAAATGTAGTAAATGGCATTGGTCTTGCCATGCTTCTCTATAATCCCCATCTGTTCCAGCTTCTTGGTAATTTCCTTATTGCTTGGACGTTTCATGCCATCTCTAATTTCACAGAGTGCCATCACTTCAAAAACCGAGAGTTTCTTATCCTCTGGAAGACCGTCTTGTATACCCTGCACATACATGGCAAAGGCCTTATCTTTTACTCTGGCCAGCAAAATGGCAACAACCTTGAAGTCATCACTTTTTGTGTAATCAGGATCTGGCTTGCCTTCTGACAATGTGAGCAGGAATATCTTGTCAATTCCTTGTCCTGAGCGTTCCACGACACCTGTTTTAGACAATACATCAGCTAAGAGTCTATTTCTTGGTGTACTTGGCGCGGTCAGCAATGTATCAATAGTAACTCCATTGGGGAATCCGCCAGCATTTATCACTTCAAGTCTTGCCGGATATTGCTTCACGACAATTTCACTATTCTTCCGATAATCGCGATGCGCAAATGCATTATTCAGCAATTCTCTGATGACGTCTTCATTAAAAAAAGGAATGTCAAATATAAATGAATTCTCTCTAACTGGAATAGAACCATTTCGCAAATTAATAGCTTCCCATAGCTTATCTATCAAGACAAAGAAAGGTTGTCCGAACTGGAGTCTGTTGTCAAAGTGTATCTGGGGTTCTGTATTTCGATATTCCAGCATTACCTTCGCTTGAGGGAACTTTTGATTAATGAAGGATTCTTTCCCAACAAGCAAAACGGCTGCATTTGTCACTTTATCACCCCAGATCAAATGTAAGTCACTTAGTGCCTGTCTATCGTTAAGTGACGTGAATGACGGGTTATTCTGCTTTTTGGCATACTTCTCTTTCATTATCCTGATAGCTTCATCGTCGAGGTCATCAAGAGTTGCTCCATCACAAAATTGCTCTGAGAAATCAGGCTCTTGTTCTTGAAGGATAGATAGGAGAACCTTATCATCCATAGGCAATAGGTCCTCACCAATCCGCATAAGTGGCACATCCTCAAATTTATACACCTTTCCAACAGGTCTGGATGGCACCTCTATAACCACCACACGCCCTTTTTTGTTCTGGTCATCTTCATACAGCTCATACACATCAGGCCGGATGCCAGTATCCCTATAAATGTTACTCTCCAGATCGCCAAGGGCGTTCTCATTTTGTTTGGTGCCAACTACTATATGGGGATAATCATCGTGCATGCCAATGACCATACGACCACCCTTTTCATTGCAAAGGGCAGTAACATATCCTAATATGCACTTGCGGCGGTCCTTAGGTTTCTGTTTGTCTGCTCCATTATAAGAGACGTTACCATGTTCGCCTTTCTTGAACTCCACGTGATCTTCCGACTCACGCATTTGCTGTAGTTCTTCAATTGTATATCTGCGCATAACCATATAACGTTTTATTCGTGCATATTATTACGGTTGGATTTTATCTTTTGCTTGTTAATTTTAAACATTAGATTAAAACAGTTATGTAGCCATATTTTACCTGTGTTTTAGCAAATCTCTTATATCTTGTTGCATAATAGCACTTTCTTTTTCATTACCTGTATATAAATAATCTAACTTGTTAAGAAGTTCATCCTCACATTGTCCCGTAGCAAGGAGTTCTTCTCTCATATAATTCAAAATGGCTTTATGCAGCAGGTTTAAATCATTTTTATCTTTTGCTAACGACATTGCTTTCATGTAAAAATATCGACCATTATCAACATTTTTTTTCCTAAATTCATTAAGTCCTTTTGTAGCGATAACACATATCCGGACATTATCGTTGACATAGGAGGATTTCAATAATGAGTCATTTAATATTTTGTCAGCCTCATTAGTATTCCCGCTTATAGCATAAGAATATGCCAAATTGTTCCAAAATGAAAGCTCATTGGGATTAGATTTTAATCCAATTTTAAGAATTTTAACAGCATCGTCATATCGTTTTTGGAAAGTAAACGCCATATTCGCAGCAAATTCAATTGGAGTTTTGGCAAATGGCATTTCTTCTATCCATTCGATAGAAGTAAATAAAGCTTGCAAAAAATCATTGTTCAAAAACGATCTTCGTGCATCAGCTTCAAATTTATTTTTCAGCGAGCTATAATCAGAAAAAACAAAGTTCATTGATTTGTCTAATGACAAAAGCCATTCTGCTTGTGATAGGCTATTGTCATTGGGAGATATTAGAGCCTTATCTAAAAAGAATTTACATTTTTTCTTAGAATTATGATATTCTAATGAACCTATTGCACTGGAAAGTTCGGTCAAACTAAACGGGGAATAACTACCAGAATTAACCATAGAAATACCTGATTTGACAAATCGAGAATAACGTCCCCTTAGGGTGTTTACTCCAATTTCTGATGCAACAAGCCATGGATCCTTGGATATGAGAGGATTCTTTATCAAGACATCATGTGCTCTATCAAAATCTCCAACATGCAAAAAGAGCCTAGCTGCAGATCTAGAAATATATCTCGAAACAGGTGCTAAATGAATGGCAATATTCATACATTCAACAGCTTTTTTTGTTAATCCTAGTTTTGTATAAGTTAATGCCATTTCGTTATACCAAATTGGATTATATGGATAACGATGAATTAACTTACGAAGAAAACGGATTCTCTCTTTGTTTATGTTATCTTGATTAAGAATCGCATCTAGACGATCAGAAATTGTTGTTGTTCTCTCATTAACAACTAGCTCCGTAGGTGGAATTATAGACAATGCGGTTCTGTATAAAGAATCTGGAACATCGTCTTTTCTTTCAATAATGAAGTTAGCCGCCTCATAAACAAAATGATTGTTTTTTTGCTCTCCCATAATAGCTGCACTAATCAAATCACCCGCGAATGGAATGGTTTGATTCTCTTTCCATGCATCTATATAATCATCAATTGGGAACAAAGGAATTCTTATGGGAGTAGCATTATTACCATTTAGTTCGCCCATTTCTGCTGTTTTCTTGTAGTTTCTCCAATTTGGAACAACATTTCTTACAGAGTTAATCGTTAGTGATGACATATTTATTTCTTTAACAAACCAAGTTCTGCTTTCTTACACAATCTGTCCAATTCAGTAAAAGTCCGTATTAAATCATACTCGTAGGTACGATTCTTTATATCCAAATTTTTGGGATGTCCTCTTTTTTCAACATCAGGATTACATAAATACTCAACTATTTGAGTAAGTTCTACTTTGATATCATCTAAAGGAATGTCCTTTTCAAACTCGAGTAGAGCTTCATGAAATGCATTGGATAGGTCTGGCATAGCTTCTCCATAGCTCTTACCAGAAACAACCATTTCTCTTATAGTCATAGGCAAATAATGACTCATCATTGTATTAAAAGAAATGCCACTGATATAAAAGACTATTAGCGAACCAAGCATGTAGTTATCCATTTGATATAGTTCTCTTTTTTCTTTCTGTTTTCCATAAAAGAAAAAGGCTTCTGGTGGTGCATAATTGGGGTCACCATTAAAATCAAAAGGATATGGACACCTAACATCTGGAGATAAGCAGATCGATCTGCCCAAATCTCCAATCTTTGATTGATTATGAACAGAAAGCACATTGGAAGGCTTCATGTCTTGATGTGATATTTCATTTTTATGAAGTTGCTGAATGCCTACGGTTATTTCGTGTAAAGACTTTAACTTTTGTGAGATACTTTTCAGTTGCTCTGTGAAAACCACTTTCTTCGAAAGGTTAAGTATCTTACGAATATCTCCCTCTGCTTTTTCATAAATAATATATGAGACATCACCAAATGGGTATTCGCTAAATGAAACATCACCACTATCAATATAACTAATAACGCTTTTAATTCTCTTGTTATCACAATATGAGGATAACGCCTTTTCGTAATTAAACTCTCTAGTACATTTTTCAATGTATTCGGGGCGGTTCATTCCAGAAGGTAGACTTCCTACGTTACATTTGCGCATGTCCAATACCTTCATAAAATATTCAATGTTGTCTTTTTCAACAATATAACATATTGAGAAATTCCCACCAGTTTCGTTCTTTGTACGGTCTGGGGCGGGTAACTTAGATTTAATCTGCCAACCATTGATAGTTTTACCTTCTAAGTTACATACAGCAAATAAAGAATTAATATCTGTCATATATACAATTTGGGGCTATTATTTAATAGAATGTCTTAATACACTCAATCGTCAATTTCAATAATACTATCTATTGTTGTTACAAATGGAAGATACCTGATTTCACCTCTTCGCTGAGTCTTCAATATATTTATATTATCCAAATCCTCAGGTGCTGTAGGATTATACTCTAAAAGCAAATACTTTACGGCATTTTTATCCTGACGTATTAAGTAATCAGATGGTATAGCTTCTTTATCTACTAACGTCGGCTGCTTTGTCAGGTAAAATGATTTTGGATTATTCCAATAGTGGAACAATAAATGTTTTACAGATTTATATGCAGACACCTGTTCGTCATTTAGCATAGTTTCCTTAATTCCCAATGCTATCTTGCCAGCAGATTCTGTTTTCTGTCTTGCGGCAGGTCCTATGGCATACATAAGAAGTAGATCCAGTTTGTTATCGACCAAATCGCTTCTTTTTGTATTTGGAAGATCAACAGGTATGCTGCCATAAATATATATGTCTTCAGCTGCCATCATCGGTTCAAAACCAATTGGTTCATAGGATTTTCCAATAGAAACTGACTCTAAAGATGATGGAATTTGCTTTTCAAAAGTTGTGTCAATTTCGGCAATAATTTCACTATATAATTCAGCCTCTGTTATTCCAAGTAGCTTCTTGTTTTGTTCTGTTAAACCAAAGCCTAATTTATGCTCAAGAATTACCTTTTTTAACCCTTGTATCAATTTTGGTAAATGAGATTCTTCTCTTACATTATCAAAAAGTCGAGAGACAGCCTGGTTGGGGTCAATATCCATATTGTACAGAGGCTCTTTTGAACTGATGAGCTCTAAATTAGCTCCTGTAATTTTTGCTAGCTTCACAAGTTCTTTATCTGTATAGAATTCACTTGGCCATTTGCCACTTTTGGCTTCATTATGATCACGACATAGTAATGCTGCATTCTCTGTCGTTAATGGCCAAAAGTACTTTGATGGCATTATATGATCAATGTGATAACTTTTACCATCCTTGTAATTGAGTGGTTTACTGTGTTCTCCACATTTAAAGCACTTACCGTTAAATCGATCGAAGACTTCTTTTGGATTTGCCTTTTCATTAGTTCTTGAAAGCAAATCCCCGATTCGTCGGCCAATTGTCCCTTCCCATAATTGTTCCTTTGTTCTAAGTTTATTAAGATTTGCATTTATGGCACCTTTACATGCTTTGCATTCTGCCTGTCTGTTTAAGGGCTTCCATCCATCACCACTATGGGCATCAAAACAAGTAACAGGAAGGATTCTTCCACATTTTGAACATTGTTTCCAATATGAAAAAACATCTTTAGTAGCCATTCTAAAGAAAGCTCTCCAAAAACTCTGGCAATGAGGATCTTCACAAGAATGCCATTCTTCGGGAAAATTTGACAAAGATTGTGGCAAATCTGATATGCAAGAATGTTCATATCCACATTTTGGACAAATCCAAATAGCATCTTCAAATGCACTTTCAGGAGTCAATATATCTTGTCCAATTCTAATCTGGACGGTTTCTCCACACTGCAAACAAGGAAAGCATACCCACGCATCTTTATGATTGACTCCTTCCTTGTTTCCAAAACCCGTTTTGTTTTTAATAGTTCTTCTTGCCATATCAATACATAATTAAATATTGGTGTTCTGACACCGTTCCAATATCCTTAATTCCAAATGTTTCACAATCTGAAACATTCTCTATATACAACTTAGCATGAGTAAACCAGCGTAAACAACGTTTTTTTAGAATGTCGCCCATGTTACATTTGTCACTCTTACCAAGATGCATAACAAAATACCCACCATCTTTCAATCTCTCGCGGGCATTAGCAAAGACGTTGTTGTATATATCAAAACTGATTTTTTGTTTCTCGTCTACATATTTTAATGGTTCGGTGATAAAGGAAGTGTCATCCCATCCTGTAAACCATAATCTAATCCAATTTGCCATATAAAAACGTGTACTATCAAAAAATGGCGGAGAGGTAATAACTGCATCTAAATCGTTTATTTCTTCTGGCCACGATTCTGTCGAATCTCCAAGGTACATTGTTCCTTCTTGGAACTTCGGAGTTAAGTTTATATCTAAAGACTTATATACTTTTTCTTTGACTTTCTCCACAAGATTTTTATATACAAATTCTCCTGTTGGAGCGTAAGGTACAATTGGATGAGATCTTCTGCTTAATGCATAAGGCCTGTTGCCATGAAGGACATGTAGTAGTGATGAGATTATAAGGAATTCCGCTGCAGTTTTTGGTTTGTTGTTTCGAAAAAATTGCCTAGCAGAAAGGATTTCTCTAAATGTTTGAGGTTCGTAATAATCTCCCAAAGATTTATTAAAACCAAACGACGCATTTGAAGAAATGGTTTTTTGATCTACTCTAAAACTATTTATAAATGTCTCTAATCTATCTATAATGGCATCACAATCTTTCTTTGTAGTTATGTGCAGCTTCGCTGATGACACATAATATGCTAAGGGACTAATGTCAATGCCCCATGATTTTTTCCCATTGAGTGCAGCCTCAAACGGGATTGTACCCACACCAGAAAAGGGATCAAGTACTTTCCCTTTTTGAGGTACAAAGGTATTCACAAGAAAATGAGCAATGGCAGGTTTTAATTTACCCTGATACGAGCAAAGAGAGTGTAAGCCATTACCCCAATTCTTTTTAGAATATGGTTCTTGTCTATAAGGTAATTCTCTCATTACCCTACTCCATTTCCTATCTATATATTTAGACATGATGATTGTATGTGTATTTTAATAAGACCTGGGACAAAAATGCTTGACTTCTCGACCTACGTTGTCTTAGGATAATTCTTTCATTTAAGATATAACCTAAAGATAAGATAACTTCTGATAATATGCCATCGGTTGGAACATGTGTTCCATTAAAAATGGAATCACCTAAATCAATATACAATTCGGCACCATTGTCTAAGTGTCCACTAAGTCCTTTAAATAGGGTGTACATATCTTCAAAATAAGATTTTACCATTATTGGAATTCTTTTATCATATGCAGAGGCCTTTAATTCTTTCATAACTTTCACTAGGGTATTACTGCTAAAACTGATTTCAGAATTTCTGTCGCCACGTTTGACATCGCAAATGGCACTTGTTAAGGCTTCATTTCGGAACTTCCTTAAATCTTGCTTATCGTGTAATTCGCGTAAAAACCAGAGTTCTAACTTGGTATTTCTAAAATAATTAGTTCCATTTAGATATGGAGGAGAGGTTATAACCATTGATATTTTATTGTCTAATCTGACTCTACTTATTTCTTTTGCATTCTCAGTGATAAGTTGATGTGAATAAGTAATGCTTGTATTAGTGTTTATGACGTCCTCTGCAATTTGTCTTATTTTTTGTGGTAACACATCTGAAATTGATTTCATTTCAGTTTCACGTTCCTTTTCTGTTTTAAACCTAACATCACCTTGTTTTTTCAAATATGAAACGTCTAATAGAATGGAAAAAACAGCAACCGTAAGCAATACGGTCATTAGTTCTGAATGTTTATCATCTTCAAAGTTATCTAAATAAGTTCTTAGCTTTAAAATAGATGTATATGTTTTTGATGGGAAATACACGCTCTTGCCAAAGACTATATTATACGTTTTATCTAGTTGCTTGTTTATGTGACATTTTGAACTATTACTAACAATATTTGATGCCTCTATAAGTAACATATTCCCCAATTCATTTCTAGAAGATTTGGTCAAAGTAAGAACTTTCATTTTAGCATCAATAAGAAATCGCAACACTGGATTTACTTCTGAGTAAATAGTGTCAAACCCCATCTCATCTGATGCAAATAAAGTAGTCCCTGTTCCTGCAAAAGGTTCATATATAAGCCCTTTGTTTCTAGTACTGTTAGCTATAATCCCTTTTACAAATTCGGGGGAATAACCTTGAATATATGGGTACCATCTCTGGAATGGGATGGTCTTGCTATTTTCAAAGGTCACATCTTTGGCATTATATTTTTCCATAAACTTAATGAGTTTATTACAACTATTTTTTGGGGGTAGTGGATTTACTCCAAAGGTCTAACTAAATCATTAACATTGACCTCAAGCACTTTAGAGATCAATAACAACATTTCCAAATTGGGCTGTGTTGTATTCGTAACCCACTTAGATATGGTGGCAGGGTCTTTGCCAACCTGCTCAGCTAGCCACTTATTGCTTTTTTGTTTATCAACTAGAACAACTTTGATTCTGTTTAATCGTCTACTTTCCATTATTCTTAAAGTTATATTCTGTTCGCAAAGGTAGTAAATTGTCTGCAAAATCAATGAAATTTGTACCTTGTTTTTCAATTATTTCACCTTTTTAATTGCGATTTTATCAATTTTGACTCGTATATGAACCATTCAAGATGAAAACACATGTTTTTGTAACTCTCAAATCGCCCAAAAACAAAATGTTGGTTCTAATTGCCCTCCTCATTAGAACCAATTTTGAAATGTGAGGGCAAAAATGGCTGGTTTTTGATGCGTTTTTCTTCTTGGAGCTTGCAGCACTCTAATTTTGCATTCGATTTCGTGGCGGTGCCTCAGATTACAGGATTGTCGGACGCGACACTTCATTAAATCTGAAATGCAAAAGGATCCGTGCATAAGACACCGAGCGAATGAGAGATAACAAACAAAACTTTCACTTCAAAAAACGTGATTATGCAATCTGAAAATAGGATCTTAGGCAACCAACTGGTTGTAATGTCGAGGGAAGACCTTAACGCTTTGGTAAACGAGATGGCCCAGAACATCGTGGCAGCTCAAACAAAAAATGCACAGAATGACTTGGAGACATGGATGAATGTCCCGGAAGGTGAACGTTTCATCACTCGTGAAGAGGCGGCTCACATATTGCATGTGAACTTCACGACTCTCTGGCGATGGGATAAGCAGGGGCATCTCCATTCCAGAAAGATTGGTGGCCGTCGGGTGATGTACAAATATAGCGATGTCCTGGCATTGCTAAATGGTGTAATAAACAAGTCCAAAGATGAATGAACAAGCCATGCCATTTGTGGGAGGGCAGCCCGACTTCCTTTCCCTCGTCAATGCCGAGGTGGAGAAGGTGGAGCCTGTTATCAAGGCTTCGCCTACTTCTCAGGAAGAACAACCACCATCCCTTGTGCCTCATGAGTCATTGCCCACTCCTACCGAAAGGCCAAAAGAGGTACAGCACCTAAAAGCCTCGAATTTCACAGAACCAACCTTACCTATTGACTGGCTGTCACAATCAGTTCAGGACTATATTCGTACTGTTGCAGAATCGTACGGATGCCCACAGGACTTTGTCGTAGCAATCTGTTTGACAACGGCTGGCATTGCGGCAGGTAAGAAAGTGCAGCTTGCTACCAACCCCTATACTAACTACCCTTGTGACTTCATCTGTATGGTTGGTAAGCCGAGTCGTAACAAGACAGGACCGTTGAAGGAAGTCACCAGTCCCCTACGGGACCATGACAAAGCTAACTTTGCCAAGTATTCCGAGGCGAAGACTGTTTATGACCAAAGCAAACGAGAGGATAAGAACTTTAGCGGTGAACAAGCGATATTCCACCAACGAGTGGCTGGCGATAGTTCCCCAGAGTCTCGTAACGCATTGCTGGCGCAAGGAGACATGATAATCATTGTTGCCGATGAGCTGAAGTCCTTCATTGATTCTTTCGGGCGATATTCCAAAGGTGGTAACGGTTCAGGAACTGAAGTGTCTCAACTGCTGTCAACTTGGTCTAATGTCAGTTTTACCATCAACCGAAAGTCTGAAGATACCAAGCTTGTCGATGACCCTGCCATGAGTATCATTGGTGGTATTCAACCAGGACCACTCGGAAAGACTTTTGGCACTGATGCCTTGATGGATTCGGGCTTCACCCAGCGTTTCCTTTTCGTCTATCCTGACAAAGCAGAGTTTATCAAAAGACAGGATCGCAGACGGATGACACAGGAAATGCGTGACAACTGGAGTAACATCATAGGAAGGCTGTTTAGTATGGAACCTTTAACGCTCTTGCTGTCCCATGAGGCTGAGAGACTCTACTCTGATTATGCCGATGTAAACGACATGAAGGCTGATGCGGAGGAGGATGACTACATCGGTGGTGTGAGGCAAAAGATGAACATCCATGTGCTACGTCTAGCTATCATGGCACATCTGCTGTCTGAGCATTGGAACGAACCTGTTGTCACAGGTGAATGCATGGAATATGCCATTCGCATTGCCGATTACTTTACCCAGATTCATGTTGAACGCATACATCCTTTGTTGCGAGGCTCGGCAGCCACACAGCGTCCGATGACCAACGGCGACCTGCTTCGGGCTGTCAGTCGGCAGTTCAAAATCAAGTCGCAGAACTCTCTTGCCGAAGTCCTCGGTGTGTCACAGCAGTATGTCAATAAAATACTAAAGGAACAATGATGGTTGTAGTTGTAGATGTCAGTAATAGCCTATGGATAAAGGGCGCAAGCCAACAACTACCCTACAACCAAGGTGCTCTTATCTCCATCATGGAATCTCATCTATATGGTTGTACCCTTGTTGTAGCATTAAGCCCCATATTTACAAGACTTTAAGCCAAGCTACAACTACAACAACAAACTTAAATTTTGAATAACGATGAAAAGTTTATTTGATACGAAGATTAGCTATTATAGAAACGTGGAAGACAATGTCGGCTCGGAAATTTCCCTGCGCGACTTCCTCTTCAACGACCAACACAAGGAACAGATTGAGTATATCCGTTCCATATCGGATGAAGATAAACAAAAGCGCTTGAAGTTGCAACTGCCCGTGGCAACCATCTCAGGCACATTTGCCCCTACATGTAAGGCGGAAAACCTCGTGGCCCACTCGAACCTTCTCTGTATCGACATCGACAAGAAAGACAACATGGACGTTGACTGGTTCGATGACCTGAAGCATGAGTGGCATAACATCCCCCAAATACTCTATGCGGGTCGCAGCATCCGTGGCAAAGGCTGGTTTGCCATCTTCCGCATTGCCTATCCTGATAAGCACGAGGATCAGTTCGAAGCCCTGAAACGTGACTTCGCCAACAGCGGACTAATCATTGACAAAGCATGCAAGAACGTGAACAGGATGCGCTTCATCTCCTACGACCCAGAGCCGTATATAAATGAAGATGCTACATTATATACTAAGGTGTGGGTGGAACCCAAACCGGCATACCACAGTTCCAGTGCATATAGTGGTGACAACATGGAACAGGTCGAGAAGTGCTGCCATATAATTGAAGACCGTAGCATCGACATTACCGCCACCTACGATGAATGGTTCCATATGGGTGCAGCCTTGGCATCACTTGGTGAATGTGGACGTAGTCTGTTCCATATGGTCAGTTCGCAAAATGCGAAGTACAAAGCATCTGAGACAGACAAAAAGTTCGACAATCTTCTGCGCAATGTCAGCAATATCAAGATCGGTACGTTCTTCCATATCTGTTCGCAGTATGGAATCAACAGGAAGGAGGATAGCCTATGAAAACGGAGATTACGAGTTTCAGCAGTTCATTCTTTGAATACCTCTGCGGTTTCGTCTGGTTTGACCAAGATAAGTTAGAGGCTCTGATGAAACGCTATCCAATTGGTGCTACAGAGCAAGGCGAATCAATATTCTGGCACATCAATGCAGAGAACAAGATTACTAATGGTCACATCATCACAATGGATAGCGAAACAGGCAAGGTCTATGATGACAGTTGGTACTATCAAGATGGGCGACCGACTTGCATGTTTGGTGAGCACTTACTTGGTGCCTTCCCCAGCCAGACGGTTGCACTGGTGACGGATGAACTGACTGCTGCCATTATGAGTTGTTTCCCAACGCCATACGTTTGGCTTGCAACTGGAAAAGAACAAACGACTCCTACCGATTTGTTCCCTCTTGTCGGAAAAACTGTGGTAGTATTCCCCAACAAAGGTGAGTATAACAAATGGCAAGAAACGCTGCAAGCAGTTCCCAATCTCCAGTTTCATCTCTCAGATGTGATGGAGAATGTACAAGGCGATTGCCACACCATTGCCCAGATGGTTCTCAGCCAGCAACCCCTACGCCCAACCGAAGAGGAAGCAGCATTGATGAGAATGGAGGATGCCAATCCCAACATCGCATTGCTCGTCAAGGCACTTAATCTGGAGGTGGTAGGTGTTTCTTCCATTGACGAAGATGCGATGAAACCAATATCCAAATCTGAGGTAAAATCAGAACCACCTCCACAAATAGAGGATGACGAAGCCATGAAATCATTCCTGATGGCACAGGAAAAACGATGGCACGGCAGGAATCCAGAATGCCACAAATGCTCTCGTTCCCATGAGGTAATCAATGGGACATATTGTGATGAACTCCATCAATATGTCGAATATGGTAAGGGCGATTGTGGCAGATGAACTTGTTCATCAAAGGAGCCAAAATCGAATAGAGGGAAGAGAGTGATTCTACGAATCGCATAGCCTAATATGCGTTAACTTCCATTAACGCGAGTAGGTGAGAACATAATTGTTATCCCATTCGGGGAGCAAGCTCAGATAATAATACCAATAACAAACAATTTAAAGGAAAACATTATGAACAAAAAACAGGTAATGGACATACGTCCAAACTCTGATGGTATTAGCCAGGCAGAGAGTAACGAACAACAGCGAAACTGGAGTGAAGACTTCCTCCGGAAGAAATCCAATGACCCGATGGCGAACTATGACCCGACACGAACACACCTGAATTTTGAGGTGGCTCGTAGTGGCATCGTCCAACCAATCGACAAGTCGAAGTCCATCATGCAGAAGATGGCAGACAATCTTGCAGCACGTGGAATAAAAGACCCTAATGCCCGAGAGAATGTCCGCCGTCGGCAGAACACGCTGGCCCAATTTATTTTTGGTGGGAGCCGAGAACGTATGAACGAACTCGCTTTCGGAAACCAGACATTGAGCCTTGACAAGGGTGCCGATAACTCCCACTTGACAAGGAACAATGACATCGAGGAATGGGCAAAAGATGTGTATGCCTTTGTTGCCCACCGCTTCGGCGAAGAGAACATCGTTAGCTTCTACGTCCATCTTGACGAGACCAATGTTCACGCACATTGTACACTTATTCCATTAGACCAGGAGAAGAACCGCATTTCTTGGCGTTCTATATTTGGCCAAAACAGGCATGAGATGGGGCAGCTATTCTCTCAACTGCATGACGAGTTCTCAAAAGAGGTCGGCATGAAGTGGGGATTGGAACGTGGCGACAGTATCAGAGAAACTGGTGCCCGTCACCGCTCTACCTATGAATACAAGCGGGAACTTGTTAATGACGTGAACCAGCTTGAAAGCCGAAAGGTTAGTTTGGCTGCTGACATCAAACAAGAGGAACGCAAACTGAAAAGTCTGACAACAATGATAGCCAATCTTCGGGAGCGTCGTGCGGCTATCCAGCGAGAGATAGACGAAATCGCCCGTAGCTTAGGTGAGGAAGGTATGGACAACATTCTTCTGACAGCCCGTATTAAGAGCCTTCGCCAAGAGATGGAAGACATTGACAGCAAGATTGCTGAACGCTCCAAGATGCTAGAAGAAACGAGTGCCAGCCTTAAGAATATTCGAGAAGAACTATTTGATATGAAACGAGAGCACCAAAGAGCCTTGGACAGAGAAGGAGATGATATTGACAGGGAGGCGACACGCGTCCGTATGGGAATCACCAGTACCTACAATATGATGCTGGCTAAGACTATGCAGGAAATCATCCCAACCCTAAACGATAAGCAACGAGACATCTTACGAGAGAATGGTTTTTATGACCTTACCGAAAACGCGCAACATGCTATCCAGTGCGCTATGTTGCTGGCTGTCAACTATGTCAAGCTGGCCACCTCTTACGCAGAGTCATGTGGTGGCGGTGGTGTGTCTAACTTGTCTGGATGGGGAAGAAATAAAGACGAAGAGGATGAGCAATGGTGGGTACGTTGTATCGCTACAGCTGCCGCAATGGTAAAGCCTTCATCTCGAAAGAAGGCTCAAAGTGTAGGAAGATAATCTCAAAACGACACAAAAGCCCGAATGAATCTCTTGTTGTAAGTAACCATTCGGGCTTTTGTGTGCAGAACTTTGAAAAACAGCATTGAAAGTAGGGTTGATTGTAGTAGAATTACAATAAAAAAACAAGGCCAAATAATATCTCAATATAGTTTACACAAATTGTTTCAAATGTATCAATTGTTATTTACCGATTTCTGAATTCTTAACAATATCTAGGGCTTCTAATACATTTCCTTTCTTCAATTCGAGAAGAGATAGATAAATAGTGTTCATTCCGGACCTGTCTTTGTAAGGTGCAAACTTCTCTATGTACCCATCTACCCATTGATACTTCTTTGCGTTACGGTTTTTAATATTCTTATCAATCTGAGCCAAACTTTCTTTTATTGCTCTTTGAATTTTAGGCAACACCTTAACTATTGCTATACTATTTTCAATCTCTTTTAAAGGATTTTGTGTATATAACATCTTAATAGCAGGTATAAAGTTTTCTTTCTTCAAATGAACAAAGACCAATCGCTTTTCGTTGGAGTAAAGATTGGTATTTATACAGGTTTCCATAACATGCCCTATCTCTAATAAAACATTTGGAAGATTATCCTCTCCATATGGCTTTGTTAGGTATCTCTCCCAATAAGAGCCAACCCTTGAAGTATAGCCGTATACTCTATCGATAATGGAATAGCAAATAATATTCATTCTTGACAATGCAATAGCTCGCTCAAGTGGAAGTGAAGAGTTGAAATACAGTTTAAGTGTACTACATAAATCTAACGACATATACGTAATAGCAAGCATGGCTTCTGAAGTAGGTAATATATCATAACAATCAGATAAATCTATCTTATATTCTGCCTGGATTTTCTTGAAAATTTTTGGCCATTTCAATAATTGTTCTTTACAATCGCCAAAGGTTTTAGATTGACAAGCAATATTCCTTGTCATTACCACATTCATTTCTGCTAATTTACTTTCCCATACATATTGATCAAAAGGAAACAGAGGCGGAAGTATGGGATGTAGTTTCATCAACTCGTCCCTTTTCTTTTGAACCAAGTAATGATCCAGTATCTCTGTAATGCAATTCCCCATCATTCTAAAGATAATCCCGAACTGTTCATATCGCTCAAGTTCTTTCTCAATAGTAATATCTTCAAGTTTCAATAATTCTCGCGGATTACTACCCTTATCAACTTGATAATGCATTGCCAAATCCCTCTCATCCTTATCGGTGAGAGCACTTCTTTCATACTCTTTAAGTCTATTTGTAATGGCTTCAATATCACTGTCGAAAACATTATCTTCTTTAACTAACCAATACTTCTTAATAAATTTACCCCACATACTCCTTCCTGGCTTGTTATAGCCCCAAAGGGCTTTATAGCCTTCTATTATGTAGGAATTTACATATTTGAGATGAGCCTGCTGTTCCCTTCTATCTGTAGCCTTTAATGCACCCGACATAGAAACCAAATAAACAGAGTAGAAATAGTTTACAAACATTTGTATGCATACTGTTTGCATGCAAAATTCTTTTTGAGGTTGCTCTAAAGAACACTCCTCATTTTCCAAATAATTATAAATTGCAAAATACTTAGGAAGTAAATCCTCTGCGTTCGCAAGGATTATCTTACCCATTTGAATTATTAGTTCCGTTTTTTGCATTATCTTCAATCATTTTCAGCAATAAAAGCTATTTTCCCATTATTCTCTTTAGCAACTCCTTCATCTGTTCTGGTGATAGACTATCGATGTCGATGGGGTCTTCCTCTTTTTCGATATTGAGTAGTTTATTGTTGTTTCGGAATCGGATTTCAAGAGGATACATGTCCTGATAGCCGCTGGTGACATCGTTACCTTGCGAGTGCCCCATACTTTCAGAAATGTATAGTTCCTCTACGCCCGCCAACTTCAAATTTGTGGCAAAGGAATGACGCGCCCATGTTCCAGACACCACCTTATCCCACGCAAGTACTTCTTTGCATATACGGTTCATGCGGTCTTTGATGTTGGAGTTTTCTTGTACCGTCAGTTTCCTTCGCAAGGTCTCATCTGTGGCTCCATTAAAAATCTGTGGGAACACGTATGCATCTCTCTCTGGTTTTGCACCGATTTCATCAAGGATTACTTTGAGTGGTTCTATGATAGGAACGATAACCACCGACATGTTGTTACTTCGTGCCGATGTTTTCTTTCGCATAAACTCAAAAGCACGACCACCTTCTGCGAAGTAAGTACGGTTGTAGGTCAAACGCCCTGCATCGGCAAGATTGAATCCATTGCACAGATATTGTGCCAGGAATAGACCCAAAGAATCATGGGCACGTTTCTTATAAGCAGGATCCCATCCTTCGGGGTAGCGTTTCTCAACGAAGACTTTATATAGTTCCGTCATTTCATCAATGCTAAGGTATGATTGCTGGCGACGTTTACCTCGTGGAATTGAGATGAGCGTGTTGTCCTTGTTGGAGAAGGGGTATTTGTCCTCTGTCAGATAACCTTGACGGATGCACTCATTCCATACCACACGACATGTTCGAAGGTACATGCCACGAGTGGCATCGGCAATTTTTCCAGTCAACACACCATCTATCTTCACACCGTTCTTCATCCCATCGTTCCACTTTGCAATGACATTCTTATCGACTTTGAAACCAGTCACTTTTCCTAATATCTTGTTGAATGAATTAAGGGCCCACTGGTAGTTTTCCGCTGTGCCAACACGTCCTTCGGCCTTCATCCGCTGGATAATGCTCTCCCATACCCCCACAAATGACATGCTAACCTCTCCATTCAGTTGTTCGCCTGTAAGGTAGGTTCGAATCACGTCTATTGTGAGAGACTGTGTCTTATTCAATTTCACCATTTTCTCTTGGTAAACTTCAAGAATCTTCTGCCATTCCTTGTAAACAACCATGAGTGCACTGCGTGAACTTGTCACACTACAAACTTCATTAAAATACTTCTCTTTCTGGTAAGCCATACCAGGAAGTTTATGGTAATATCGTTTTCTTTCTATCGTAAAACAAACAGCCATAGGGTATTCGTCAGTCTGCTTATTTGTGCGTTTGTCCAAAACGAGGGTTATCCAGCAGTTATCTACAGGATTGCAATTGATGGATGTTTTTACGCTTTTCGTTGCCATAATCTGTTACTCCTTTCTTGAGGTCTGTTGCTAAGTTTGCGAACACCATGCGAACACCATGCGAACACCAAAGCACATTTTTTGAGATTTTATAAAAATTCATTTTTGCGCTGCAAAGTTACAAAATAATTGTGAGACAATAACTTATAAAGGTGAGAAAAATTTTATGAAACCCTGAAAAATTTTATTTCAACAGACTCATAATCTGGAGGTCCCAGGTTCAAGCCCTGGCTGGTCCACGCTGAAAATCAAGCACTTACGAGTTTCTCGCAAGTGCTTTTTTCATGTCTGCGTAAACAATGCGTAAACAAACTATTTTAGTCTCCGCTTTTGCGTCATAGATAGTCACGGAGTATCAAGGCATAGATATTATTTCTGTGTTTTTCTCTTAGCCCCAATGGAGCTGGGGGATGATGTTTATACACAAGTGTATAAGCAAAAAGACCTATTAAAATAGTTCTCCGAAATTTTGGTCAGTTATACGAAAAAGTGTACCTTTGCAGCCAATTGTACGAAAATCCATAAAAATAGCAGTAATGCAGAGACAGATATTTAACACATTAGGCGGATTGAACATTCAGAGCACATGGTGCCTTGAATGCTATTCCTATATGCATACGTCAAGCATTGCTGCACCACGCTATTCAGATAGGAAGACTTTAAATAACTTGCTAACGCTCACCAAAGCTCAAACAAGTTTGTTTTGGTCTCGCTTATTCGCAACTTTCCATATTGCACCAGGAGGGAGTGGATTACTCCCGACATAGATTGTATGTGCAAACACGAGATTAACGAAGTGGTTGGAAAGCATTGCTGACTTTCCAACCATTTTTCGTTTGGATAATTCGCTCACGCTCGGCCATTTGAAAGCCCGCTTTCATGGCCCTCGCTTAATCGCGAATTTGTGCCTATCACAACCATGAACACTGTCGACTTACCACCGACAAGACTTCTCCTCATCGGCCTGGCCTACGGCACAATATGTAGTCAATCAATTATTAACCGCGCAGCGATGCGCAAAAACAAGAAGGAACCATCGTGGCAGAGATGCCTACAGATTTGGAATATGTGGTACAGGAAAAGGTACATGGTGCCAATGCCAGTTTTCTCTGTGATGGAGAGAACGTAAGGTTTGCAAAGCGTACCTCCATGCTGGAAGCTGAGGAGATGTTCTACGACTATCCCGAACTGCTTGAGCGGTACAAGGATAAAGTTATGGCCCTTACCAAGGATGTCTTCAGCAGATATAAAAACGTGAGGAGCGTTAATGTCTTCGGTGAGATGTTCGGTGGAACCTATCCTCACAAGGATGTGCAGCCAAACCGCAAGTTGTCTCTCATCCAGAAGGGTGTATGTTACACTCCTATCTGCCAGTAGATGAAGTCAACAAGCTTTTCGTTAAGCACGAATTCTTCTATGCCAGGACTCTGTTTAAGGGTACTCTCGGCGAATGCCTCAAATACCCTAATGCTTTCCAGAGCAAGATTGCCGAATGGCTTGGCTTCCCTGCCATCGAGGACAATATCTGCGAGGGTATCGTGATACGACCTGTTTTTCCCATGTACCTGAGAAATGGAAGCAGGGTGCTCATCAAGAGCAAGAACGAGCGTTTTGCCGAAAAGAAGAGCGTGAAGAAACGCAACAAGCTCTTTGCCGAACCTGTTCCTTACAGCGAAGCCTTGAAGGCACTCATCCCTGAGGTGGAGGCATACGTTACCGAGCAGCGTTTGGCAAATGTGGTGAGCCACATCGGTGAAGTACATGTGCCTAAAGACTTCGGAAAGATTATGGGTCTGTTCTCTAAGGATGTACTCGAGGATTTCCTGAAGGAACATGGCGGTGAGTATGGTTGTCTTGAAAAGAGCGAACAGAAATTGCTCAACAAGGAACTGAACAAACTTTCCACTGAGATGGTGAAGAAGGTCTATATGGGCCAGGCTTACATACTCGATTAATTAACAGACTCTCTCCGTGCTCCA